>NZ_JACJKW010000010.1 GCF_016901775.1 Intestinimonas butyriciproducens | reverse complement strand
TTGTTTGTGCAGTTGGCAGACCGCACTCCTATTATAGCAAAGGGAGTTTTTATTTCGCCATTATCGACATAAGTCTTTTTTTGAACCACTCGCCTAGCGAGTGGTTTTCAGAGCACAAAAAAACCCCGGCTGCCTGGATGAAGCAGCCGGGGCTTTTCTCTTTCTCATGGAGGGCAGATTGAAAAATAAAGGCCGCCATGGTATAACAGTAATATTCATTCCCGGTCTCCGGCCGGAGAAAAAGGAGGGGCCTGTTTGTTCCCCACAGAGGATTACACCCCGGCGGCGCTGGACGAATGGCTGGTGGGAAAAGAAGAGATCTCCCAGGAAAACAATCCGAATGCCTACACCCGCCTTTTTATTACAGACCGGCAGCGAGTGACCAAGCTTTTTGTGGATCAGCCGGAGCTGACCCGGCAGAATCTTTGCAACCTTCGATTGCTACAAAACCACGCCGCCTTGAAGGCCATTCCCGCTTTGGTCATGCCCCTCTCCCTCTTCTGCCTGGAGGGCCGCCCCATCGGCTATACCATGCCCTATATCCCGGGGCGCACCCTCACCGACTATCTGGCGGACCCGAGTCTCGGGAGAACCGGGCAGTTGGATGTCCTGGCTCAGCTGGCCGAAGTAATTTGCGCTCTGCCGGAGGATGTGTTCATCGGGGATCTGCATGGAGAAAATGCGCTGGTGGATCCCATAGGACGCATTCATCTCATCGACATCGATGGTTTTTCCCTCCGGGACGGCTTCCAGCTCACCGTCCCCCGTCTGGCGCCGGATATCCCCGGCAAATATGTGGAACAAAACGGCCGCCCCATGGTCAACCGGGACAGCGACATCTATTGCTTTTATCATCTTTTTCTCTGCTGGCTGGCCGGCAATTCCTATGTAATGACCGAATATTACTTTCCCCGGTATATCCGCTATCTGGAGCGGCAGGATTTTCCCCCTTCCCTGATCTCCCACATGGAAAAACTCACGGCTCCGGGAAAAAACCTGCTGGATGCCCGGGCGATCCGCAAAATCAATCCCAATTCCCACTACCTGTCCTTCCAGACTTTTCTGGAGGAAACCGGGCTGCTTTCCCGGGAGAAACAGGCAGAAAAAATCCTGGACCGGTATTTATCCCCCAAAACAGGAAGGAGATGGAAACATGGCAAAAAACATTAAACGGTCTTATTTCGAAATGAAACTGGAGCATCTTTATTATTACCTTCCCACCCTTGGCACCGGCTCCACTGCTGTGAGCGGCCCTAAGGTGGATTTTTCCGATGCAAAAATCCTGCTCCGTACCACCGGCCCATCGGATCACTATCCTTTTATCGTTGTCATCGAACAGAGAGAGGATAACCACCCTATCCGGGCCTATGAGTTTTTCTCCAGGACGGAGTTCCCCTATCAAAACGGCGTCTACCGTTTTCCCACTATTCCCTACGGTTTTTCCCTTTATGCCTCCCGCGGGCCGCGGCTCTACCCCTTGAGTCCGGCAGCCGCCCTGGAAAAACTCAATCCCTATACCGGCGATCCTCAAAAAGCTGCCAATGCCTTCCGCCGTTTTTTTGCCGAAATGCAGGAGGAATTTGAGTGGGAACAAAGCAATCAGAAGGCTGAATTTCAGCGTAAAACAAAGGCGGAACACTCCGCCGAAGATCAGCTGAACAACCTGCTGGACGGCCACTCCGCCCGGCAGTCTTCCGGCAAAGGCTGCTATATCGCCACAGCGGTCTACGGCTCCTATGACTGTCCTCCGGTCTGGACGCTGCGCCGTTTCCGGGACAATACCCTGGCCGCCGCATGGCCGGGGCGAGCTTTCATACGCTTTTATTACGCCGTCAGTCCCTCTTTGGTCCGGCTGCTGGGGAAAAACCCCTGGTTCACCGCCTTCTGGAAAAGGTTTCTGGACCGACTGGTGCGCCGGCTCAACGCCCAGGGCGTTGAAAACACCCCCTATTCCGATTGATCCTTCCCCTTCCATTCTGAGGTCCCCCCTTTTTCGGGCGGGGCCTTTTCTGTATATTGCACCCAGCATCCCTCTCTCTTTTCTCTGGTGGATTGTGCGATATTCCGCTTGACGGGAATAGGCACAGCCATTAGAATGTTTACATAGGCTAACTTCGGGAAGATCCTTTTTCCCATTTGTTTTTTACCAAAAAGAGGGGGAATTTTCATGACACTGGACCAACTGCCCATCGGCGATACCGCCGCCATCACTTTTGTGGGCGGCGAAGGGGCTTTGCGCCGCCGGCTGCTGGACATGGGACTGACACCCAAAACGCTGGTTTCCATCCGCAAAACAGCCCCGATGGGAGACCCTATCGAGCTTCATGTCCGCAGCTATGAGCTGACCATCCGCCTGGATGATGCCCGCACCATCACTGTCTGTCCTCTGCCTCAGCAATTCAGAGAAAAGGGCTGCGACAGCTGTTCCCGCCGTGAAAAATGCGATTCGGTGCCCTCCTTTACCCCCTCGCGGCACCACGGCCACCATGGCCATCACAGCGGAAATCCGACAGAAAAGGAGGGCGCACCGGTATGAAACTGGCACTGGCCGGCAACCAGAACTGCGGCAAGACCACTCTTTTCAACCAGCTCACCGGCAGCAACCAGCATGTGGGGAACTTTCCCGGCGTAACGGTGGACCGGAAAGACGGCATCATCCGGGGGCACGAGGATGTGACGGTGGTGGATCTGCCAGGAATTTATTCCCTTTCCCCCTATACCGCCGAGGAGATCGTCACCCGGGATTATCTGCTGAAAGAAAAACCGGACGGCATCATCAACATCGTGGATGCCACCAATATCGAGCGCAACCTGTACCTTTCCATGCAGCTGATGGAGCTGGGCATCCCCATGGTCCTTGCCCTGAACATGATGGACGAAGTACGGCAAAACGGCGGCTCGGTGAATGTATCCAAACTGTCCCAGGAGCTGGGCATTCCGGTGGTTCCCATCACCGCCAGCAAAAACGAAGGTGTCAGCGAGCTGATCGATGTGGTGCTGCGCACCGCTCAGCAGCGTCAGAAACCCAAGCGGCTGGACTTCTGCCAGGGTGCCGTGCACCGGGCCATTCACTCGGTGAGCCACATGATCGAGGACCATGCCGCCGCCATCGGTGTTCCCGCCCGCTTTGCCGCCACCAAACTGCTGGAGGGCGATGAACCCATGATGGCCCAGCTTTCCCTCTCCCCCAACGAACGGGAACTGATCCAGCACTCGGTGGAGGAAATGGAAGAGGAATGCGGCATGGACTGCAACGCCGCTTTGGCCGATATGCGCTACACCTTCCTGGACGATTTGTGTGCCGCCACGGTGGTGCGTCCCCACGAATCCAAAGAGCATCAGCGTTCGGTGCGCATCGACCGTTTCCTCACCCACAAATTCCTGGCCATCCCTATTTTCCTGGGAATCATGCTGCTGATCTTCTGGCTGACCTTTGGCCTGGTGGGTACTTTCCTCAGTGATCTGCTGTCTCTGGGCATCGACTGGGTCACGAACCTGGCTGACCAAGGGCTCACCGCTTACGGCATCAATCCGGTGGTCCATTCCCTCATCATCGACGGCGTATTTGCAGGCATCGGCAGCGTACTGTCCTTTTTGCCCATCATCGTCACCCTGTTTTTCTTCCTTTCCCTGCTGGAAGACAGCGGCTATATGGCCCGGGTGGCTTTTGTAATGGATAAACTGCTGCGGAAGATTGGCCTTTCCGGCCGTTCCTTTGTGCCCATGCTCATCGGTTTTGGCTGTACGGTACCTGCCGTCATGGCCACCCGTACCCTGAGCAGCGACCGGGATCGGAAAATGACCATCCTGCTCACCCCGTTCATTTCCTGCAGCGCCAAACTGCCTATTTATGGCGTGTTCACCGCCGCCTTTTTCCCGGAATATGGAGCACTGGTGATGATCGGCCTGTATGTGCTGGGCATTCTGCTGGGCATCCTTTCCGGCCTGATCCTGGGCCGCACCGCCTTCAAAGGCAACCCGGTTCCCTTTGTGATGGAACTGCCCGCTTACCGGCTTCCGGCTCCCAAAAGCGTGATGCGGCTGGTGTGGGATAAGGCCAAGGACTTTATCACCCGGGCCTTTACCGTGATCTTCCTGGCCACCATCATCATCTGGGTGCTTCAGACCTTCGACAGCCGGATCAATGTGGTGTCCGACAGCAGCCAGAGCCTCCTGGCCCAGATCGGCCGGCTCATCGCTCCCCTCTTTGCCCCTCTGGGCTTCGGCAGCTGGCAGATGTCCACCGCCCTTCTCACCGGCTTTACCGCAAAAGAAGCGGTGGTCAGCACCCTGGCTGTGCTCACCGGCTCTTCCATGGCCACTTTGCCCCAGACTCTTTCCGGCGCCCTTCCCCTCCCTGCCGCCCTGGCCTTCCTGGTGTTCACCTTGCTCTATACTCCCTGCGTGGCCGCCATCGCCGCCGTCAAGCGGGAAATGGGCGGCGCCAGAAGCGCCTTGTTCGTGGTGTTTTACCAAACCGCTGTGGCCTGGGTGGCTGCCTTCCTTTTCTACCGGCTGGCTCTTCTGATCTGGTGAGCTTATGGGATTTGCCGACCTTCTTCTCCTTCTGCTTTTGGCATTGTGTGCCGTGCTGGCTTTCCGGGCAGTCCGCCGGGGCAGCTCCTCCTGCTCTGCCGGCTGCTCCGCTTGTCCCATGGCCGGAAAATGCCATAGGCAGCAGAAACATAAAAACAAACAAAAATGAAATTATTTACAATAAAAGGAAAGACCCAACGCTAAGCGTTGGGTCTTTCCTTTTATTGTTTTTGGAAAATGTCCACCGCATGGCTGGTGATCCCCAACAAGTCTTCCCGCTCACAAGTTGCCAAATGGTACTTCAAATAAAGCTGAAAAATTTTCTCATCCATTTTTTCCAGCGATTCCCGCAGCCACTGGGAACTGCCATCGGTAGCCACATAATGGAGCCGCACGGCCTGAAATCCCTCCATCAGCCGATCCACATCCTCTTTGCGCACCAATTCGAACAGATCTTTGGGCAGAGAATGGGCCGCAAAGGTCACTCCATCCAAAAGGCCCTGTTCAATATATCCTGCCACATCAATATTCCCCCGATGAAACCCTTCATCCAACAAGCACCCGTCTGAAATCACATAGGCGGCAAAAACCACACCTCCTGGTTTCGTCACCCGAAGAGCTTCTCCAATGGCCTGACGCTTATCTTGCTCCGTATACAGGTGATACAGCGGCCCTAAAAGCAATGTGATGTCGTACCGATCGTTGGGGAAATTTCCAAGATCCAATGCATTTCCCTGGGTGATGGTCACCTTTTCCTGGGGCAAGGTGTTTTTCTTAAAAATTGCGATGTTATGTTCCACCAGTTCCACTGCATCCACCTGATATCCCTGTCGTGCCAGGGCATGGGAATACCGACCGGTGGCCGCACCAATCTCCAGAATCCGGTCTCCAGGTTTGATATATTTCTCAATATACCGCATTGTAGTAATGAATTCCACAGAACCATGACGGCTTTGCAAGCGGGATTCTTCGTCATACTCACTGTAAAATGCCGTTAAATAATCCCTCTCCTTCATCCCATGTTCTCTCCTTTCTCCCACTGAATCCTGGCTTCCAGCATGGTACGCACCATGGCTGCTTGCACCTTTTGCTGCAAATGCATTTTTCCTATGGCGGTCAGCACCGCCATCCCATGGGCATACAGAAACAAATCCAGAAAAACCTTTCGGCCCTTCTGCCGCTCCAGGCCTTGTCTTTGAGCAAAAGCGTCGGCTTTTTCACCATTCTCCATTTCCTGATAGAAATCCATGGCCTTGCCCAGATCCAGCGCCATATCATCCACAAACAGCAGCTGAAACAGGTTTGGCTCTTCCTGAGCAAAGGACAAATAGGACAACGGCCAAAGGAGATCGTCTTCCACACCGCTTTTCTTTTTATATTGCTCCACATAACTGCAATAAAAGGAATAGGCAAACTCCAAAAAATCTTTCTTCATCTCTTCCATATTCTGATACACAGTAAAGATAGGACGGGTGGAGCAATCAAGCTCAGTTGCAATATTTCTGGCATTCACCGATTCAAATCCCTGTTTTCTGGTAAGGGCCAATACGGCATCGAGCATCATCTCTCTTGTGATCTTCACCTTCGGCGGCATCCTGCTCTTCCTCTCTTCATTATAAAACATATGTTATACAACAATTATTGCACATTAAAAGTTCCCTGTCAACCACAGCTGACAGGGAACTTTGATAAATATTCAATTCTTTTTTCGTCCAAAACACAGGCGCCTTGTGACAAAGCCGTAGCACAAGGGGGTCAGCCACAAAAGCAAGCAATAAGGAATGGCGCCGGATCCCACGCCCAGCATCTGCAAAGGTACGGCACAGGCAATGGACCAGGGCAGCAATCCGGCAATGGTGACCACCGAGTTTGCCATGTCCATGGCCAGCAAGCTGCGGGATGCGCCAGAGTCATCGTAGACCCGGGTGAGCAGCTGGGTGGAAAGCATAACTGCAATGGCCTGATTGCAGAAGGCTCCGCTGGTACAGATCCCTGTGATCACCATGGTGGGGAACAATCCGATTTTTCCCGCCCATTGGGCAATTTTGTCCTGCACGCTGTCCAGCATACGGGTTCCCTGAAAAATACCGGAGAATGTACCGGAAAGCAGCACGATCAGCGCCACGCTGACCATGGACACCACACCTCCGCCGGAAAGCACCGAAGCCAGAGCGGGATTTTCCGGTGCATACCCCCAAAAAGCCGCCAGAAGGGTCTCTTTCACAGAAATGCCCTGACCAACTACCGATACCCCGAAAGCCGAGAGGATGCTGGCGCACAAGGCCCATCCCACCGGCACATTGCAAAGAGGCAGCACCAGCATCAGCACGGCAGGCACCAGAGCCCAAAAGGAAAGATCGAAGCTATTCTGCAATGCCGACACAATGGACGGGTCCACCTGGGAAATAGGGTGAAAATAGGAAAAGATCCCAAAGCCCACCAATGTCAGCACAGTGGTCAGTGCACCGGTTTTCCACATCATGCGCACATTGTCATACAATTTGGTTTCGGTGACAGCGGCCACCAGGTTGGCGCAAGAGGAAGAAGGGGCGCACCGGTCGCCAAAATAGGCCCCGGAGATCACCGCCCCCGCCGTAACCAGCTCGTTGACTCCGCCGGAGCGGGCCAGGGTCATAAAAATCACCCCAGCCGTTCCGGCCACACCGAAACTGGTGCCCAGGGCATAGGAGAGCACGGCCGAAAGAACAAAGGCAATAAGCACAAAAAAATGAGGCGTAATCAGCTGTACGCCGTAATAGACAAAAAAGGCGATGGTGCCGCTGGTGCGCCACAAAGCCGTGACCAGGCCAATGAGCAACAGCACCCGCAGCACGATAAAAGACCTACGAGTGCTGGAAAGAATCATCCGCAGCACATCTTCCAGAGGGAACCCTCTTTTCAATGCCACAGCGGAAAAGCACACCATCCCGATGGCCAGAGCAATAAGCATGGAGGCGCCGGTGGTCAGGCAGACCACCATGGACAATAAAAATACCACAAATGCAATGAGCAGATCCACAAAAAACCTTCTTTTCTTTTTTGATCCATGGAAATACAAAAGGACAAGCGCCCTTTTGATTTTATTGTACTACAGTCTGTTTTCCCTGCAAAAGGTCCTTTCGGGATACGGGATACTATTTACTCAGCCGATGCCGCAATTCATCCATCCGGGCATATCCGGTATCGTCTTCCACATCGGCTGCCAGGATCTCCATAACGGCCACGATCTCTTCCATATGCTTCCGGCTCTTCTCCGGTTCCAGGACCAGACTTCCATAAACCTCATTGCAGAAAGTAAAGTTCGGTGCCTTATTGGTGTCTTCCACCAGCATATGATACGCCATCTGGAAAGCCCGGAATTCCGCTACTCCATACCAGTAATTGCTGTCATGTCCCTTCCTTTGATATTCCGCAAATTCCTCACAGGCGCTGGCAGCACTGGTCTGGGCCATCTGCCGGATTGCTTCCTTGCGGCCCAGTTCCCTTCCCTGCAATACACCAAAAATCACACCGCATACAATACACGCTGCAAGCAATGGAATATACCATCTTGTTTTCATCCAGACCTCACATAACCATGATTTCCATCGGATTGCTCTTTAATTGCCGGATGTATCTTCCCCTGTATCCTCTCCCGGATTCTGTCCACCGGTATTATCCTCTCCTCCATCGGGAGCAGGAGCAGATTGGTCATCCAGATTGATATACAGACGGCGGATCATGGCCGCAGCTTCCGCCCGGCTGGTGGGCGCAAAGGGATCAAAAGAGCCGTCTTCCCGGCCTGTAATCAGCTTGGATGTGTACATGGCTTTTACTGCGTCCAGTGCCCAATCACTGATGGAGCCGGCATCCGAGTAGGGCAGAACGGTATTGTCATTGCCATAGGTAATGCCCATGCTTTTGAGGAACTGATAGCTCATGGTGGCCATCTGTTCCCGGGTGACGGCGCCACCCGGATCAAAGCGGCCATTGCCCACACCGGATGCAACCCCCATACGATTGGCCCAGTTCACAGCCTGGGCATACCAGGCGTTTTCGGGCACATCCTGAAAATCGCTGCCCGGATACCGGCTCAGCTGCACATTGCCCACCCGTGCCAGAATGGATACAAACTCCGCCCGGGTCAGCGCATCCTCCGGATGGAAATTGCCGTCCTCCCTCCCCCGGAGCAGCCCCCACTGGCTGGCATACAAAATATCTGCATACGCCCAATGCTGATCGCTGACATCTTCATAGGGCAGGCTATATGCCTTGGCCGGCACAGAGGCAGCAGCCAAAGTCAGGGCCAGAGCGGCCGCTGTCATTTTTGTTCCCCATTTCATACTGGTTCCTTCCTTCCCCGGAAACAGGCCCTTTGGCCTTTGATTGAATGGATTCATTCTACACTATCTTGCCGCTTTTTTCAAACAAAATGGGCAAAAAGAAAACCGGACTTTGGGGAAATTTCCCCAAAGTCCGGCAAAGTAAACCATCAGTTCTGGCCGTTCAGCTCCTGGATGGCCTGGTTTACGGCCTGGTTCGTGGCCTGCTGCACCGGATACCAGCCCCGGCTGCTCATTCCGGTGAAGATATCGTTCTGGATCTCGTGTTCGTCCCGCAGCAGCTCCATCATGGCGCTGCGCAGAGGATTGTGGCAGCATTCCCCTGCCGCTGTATTATACAGGGAAGTCAGATGTTTCTGGGTGTTGAGGGCATTGGTGATGATGATCTGGTCATTACACATGGCGTTTTCTCCTTTCTCAATTCTGCAGGAAACGGTACAGAGTGTCATAATGACTCTGATGACGGGAGGCGATGCCGGCCAGCATATTTTTCAGCTGGGGATCGGTGCACTGCTGGGCCATCAGATTGAATTGGGCCACTTCGCTTTGTTCTCCCTTCAACTGCTCTTTGAGAAAAGCCAGTTCCTTTGTGGTCAGCTCGGGCATAAGGCCACTTCCTTTCATTGATTTCCCTTCCAGTATTCCCTGGCTTCTTTCACATTATGCGCCAAAGAAACCTGGCCTTCTTCGTCGCAGACCACCAAACCATAAAGTTTCCCATTTATTTCTAAAGGCGTGACTTTTTGAAAAAAAGGAGCCAGTGCAAAAGGCAATCCCTTCTCCAGAGGCGCCGCCGCATACCATTGGTCCTGATATTGGCAGACCTTGGTCTTTTCGTGGGCCATAAGACTGCCCAACAGGCTTTTCTCCCAAGGCGGGTGGGAAAGAGCAAAAGGGCGGAACTTTTCCAGGGGAAAAGGCAGCGGACTGAACCCGGTATATTCCCCGGGCTTTGACCGAAGGATAAATGCGCCTCTTACTTTTTCCGGTGCAAAATGCCCATCCATCTTTTTTTCCAGCCAAAACTCCTGGCCCTGGGGCAGCATGACCCCGGCCACCAGAACATTCTCATTCTCCCGGTCCAATGCCACCCGGTAGATATACCCCTCTTCCGCCGGGCAAACGGCCAAAAGGGTATACCCCCATCCGGTTTCCCGGCCGGAGACCGTTCCCACCCGCTTTTCTCCCAACCACAGATCCCATTGCTCCATGGGGTCTCCCCCTTTCCCTCTGTCATCGCCGCAAAAGAAAAAGCCTTCTGCACACCATTGTATGCAGAAGGCTCTGAAACCATGCGTCTCAGCCGATGGTATAGGTTCCATCCACCAGAACGGTACATTCTCCCTTGGCGATGAATCCGCAGCCGTCGGTGCCGACAAGATACATATTGTTCTGAAGCACAGACTGTCCATGGGTGAGGATCTCCCCGCTGGACAGATTGATCATGCCGGAATAACAGTTGGCACTGCCCCGGCGCAAAAGAAGCTGGGTACCCACACCGGCCTTGATCTGCTGGCCATTTTGCAGGGTGATCATCTTCCAGGTGCTGCTGCCGGAGGAAGAGCCGATCTGGTCCTTCACCAGCTCTACCACCTGGTTGATGGTGTCCTGGCTCACATTCTGAAGCTGGGAGATCTGGCTTTCCAGCTGAGAGCGTACCGAATCCATTTTGCTCTGGATATCCAATTTGACCGCCGTCTCTTTTTGGGAAAACACCGAATCGATCCGGGCGTTGGCCTCCGGCACCGCTACATCGGTTATGTAGCTCAGGGTCACCAGAGGATCATCCTGGGAACCATATCCGCCGGCCGCCAGCGCCGTAAAGATCCCCCCCATGGCCAGCACGCACAAAGCGCCCATGGCCGATACCATAAACTTCCTCTTCATTGCAGTCGCTCCTTATCGCTGGGTTCTTTCCTGTCCGCCGCTTCGCAGCCCGAAGCTGACGGCAATGGCATCGTCCACCTGTCCCATCACCTGTTCGTCCAGGCGTCCCATCTTTTCCCGTAGCCGCCGTTTGTCCAATGTTCTCACCTGCTCCAGCAAAATGACAGAATCCTTGGAAAGGCCATAGGTGCGGGCCTCGATTTCAATATGGGTAGGCAGTTTTGCTTTGTTCAGCTGCGAGGTGATGGCCGCCGCGATGACGGTAGGGCTATACCGGTTGCCCACATTGTTCTGCACAATGAGCACCGGGCGCATACCGCCCTGTTCGCTGCCCACCACCGGGCTCAGGTCGGCATAATAAATGTCACCTCGTCTGACATTGGAAGAAAAATGATCCAATTTCACTCACGCTCCGCCGGTAAAGTCGGTTAAACCGCTTTTTTATTTTTCCACGCAAATCCCGGTTTTAATCATCTTCACCGCAATTTGCACCGGTGGGCGGCGCGCAGCATCTTCCCCCGTTTGCATCTTATGCAAAGGGAGACTGTCCGGTGCTTCCCTTGAAAGCCGAACTTATTTTTTAGTGTACCATACTTTTCTCCCCGGAGCAACCTTCCCGGAAAAATGCCATTTTTATTCTTTCACCCCGGAAAATCCGGAAAACACAGCGTGCATGATCTGATCCCCCTCCAGAAACCACCGGGCGCACACCGGCTCTAAAGTGTCCTCCCGCAGCCACACCTGCTTGACGGCCTGCCTGCCGTCAGCCTCCATCTCATAAGTCAGGCTGATGCACTCCTGCCCTTCCTTTTTCTCCCTTCCCCACTGGGTGGGCGCCGCCCCGGCCAGGGTCCGCAGAAGGCCGTCGGTGCAGTCCACCGGCGTAAATCCCCGGATGGGAGCCAGCAGTGTATCCAGCTGCACATCCTCAAACTGAAGGGTGGCTCCCCCCTGGCTGATGTGGCAGCTGACCCCGGCAATCTCCTCCGGGGATACCACAGTGCACTGGCTTTCCTCCCCTTCCCAGGAAACCGACAGTTCATATTCCATAATCACACCGGAGTCGGCCGTGACAATGGCCCCCACCGACCCTTGGGTCAGGGAGCTATAATATTCGCTCACCTTCTGCTGGGGGCTTTCCTGGCCTTTGCATCCGGCAAAGGCCAACAGCAAAATCCACAGAAAAACAAAAACAACAAAAATATTCTTCTTTTGCTTCACCACTTTTCATCACTCTCCACCCTATCTATACGGCACCTGCCAGGCTTTATGCCGGGGGGCTTGCAATTTTTTCGCCCTTGTGCTATATATAATGGAGATGTATTTTTTACCGCAAACAACTGGAAAATGCGATGAGAAAGAGAGTACCTGCGCCCCCTCCGGCGAGAGAATGGCGGTCACCGGCTGTAAGCCGCCTGCGGAAGAGCGCAGCGAAGTTCACTTTTGAGCACCGGGCTGAACGGAGTAGGCCACGGCGTCCGGCCGCGTTAAGGCTGTGGAGTGCCCGCTTTTTTGAGGCGGGAATCAGGGTGGTACCGCGGAAGCTTGGCTTTCGTCCCTTTTTGGGGGCGAAGGCTTTTTTTATACCTGCCCCTGGCGGCAGCATCAAAATTATCCAAACTCACAAAAGGAGTGCAGAACATGAAAGAGCAGCTCAACCAGATCCTTTCCCAGGCTCTTGGGCAGGTGTCTTCGGTGACTTCTCAGCAAGAGCTGGAAGCGGTCCGGGTGAAATTCCTGGGCAAAAAGGGAGAACTCACCGGCATCCTGCGGGGCATGGGCAAACTCTCCGCCGAAGAGCGGCCGGTGATCGGCCAGCTGGCCAACGAGGTGCGGGCGCAGATCGAGCAGGCCATCGAAAAGGCCCAGCAGGACATGGCCCAGCGTCTCATCGCGGCCAAGCTGGAAAAGGAACAGATCGATGTGACCATGCCCGGCCAGAAGGTGCTTCTGGGCAAACAGCATCCCCTGAACACCGTGCTTCACGAACTTTATGACATCTTCACCGGCATGGGCTTTTCCATCGCTGAAGGCCCGGAAGTGGAATACGATTACTACAACTTCGAAGCCCTGAATATCCCCAAAAACCACCCGGCCCGGGATACCCAGGACACATTCTATATCAATGACAACATCGTCCTGCGCACCCAGACCAGCCCCATGCAGGTGCGCACCATGGAGAAACAGCGCCCTCCCATCCGGGTCATCGCTCCCGGCCGTGTTTACCGCAGTGACGCCGTGGACGCCACTCACTCCCCTGTGTTCCATCAGATCGAAGGCCTGGTGGTGGACAAAGGCATCACCATGGGCGATCTGAAGGGAACCCTGGAAGTATTTGCCAAGCGCCTGTATGGCGAGGACACCGGCGTGCGCTTCCGTCCCCACCACTTCCCCTTCACCGAGCCTTCTGCCGAAATGGATGTGACCTGCTTCAAATGCCACGGCAAAGGCTGTCCTCTGTGCAAAGGCGAGGGCTATATTGAGATCCTGGGCTGCGGCATGGTTCACCCCAAGGTGCTTCTGGGCTGCGACATCGACCCGGAGGTCTATTCCGGCTTTGCCTTCGGCATCGGCCTGGAGCGTATCGTCATGCAGCGGTACAAGATCGATGACCTGCGGCTGTTCTATGAAAACGACCTGCGGTTTTTGACCCAGTTTTAAGTGAAAGGAGCAAGTGGGAAATGAATCTGCCTTACAAATGGCTCAATGACTATGTAAAGATCGACAAAGATCCCAAAACCTATGCCGCCCGTATGACCATGACCGGCTCCAAGATCGAAGGCTGGGAGAATGCCGCCGATGCGATCGAAAATGTGGTATGGGGAAAAATCCTCTCCATCGAAAAGCACCCTGATGCCGACAAACTGGTAGTTTGCCAGGTGGATGTGGGCACAAAGCAGGTGCAGATCGTCACCGGCGCCAAGAACCTGAAGGTGGGCGATGTGGTGCCTGCCTGTCTGGACGGCGCCAAACTCCCCGGGGGCGTTGTAATCAAGAAAACCGATATGCGGGGCGTGGAATCCAACGGCATGCTCTGCTCCTTTGCCGAACTGGGCCTGACCCACAACGACCTGCCCTATGCCGACCCCAACGGCATCCTGGTATACCAGAACGAAGGGGAAGAAGCAGTGCTGGGTGAAAGCGTCACCAAGGCCCTGGGCCTGGATGATACCGTCTTTGAGTTTGAAATCACCCCCAACCGTCCCGACTGTCTCAGTGTCATCGGCCTGGCCCGGGAGACCGCCGCTTCCTTCGAACTGCCGCTGAATCTTCCCGCCCCTCCGGCCCGGGAAGAAAAGGGGGAAATCGAAAACCTGCTGAAGGTGACCATTGAGGACGCCGACCTGTGCCCCCGTTACTGTGCCGCCATGGCCAAAAACATCAAGATCGCTCCCTCTCCCAAGTGGATGCGGGACCGTCTGCGGGAAGCCGGTGTGCGGCCCATCAACAACATCGTGGACATCACAAACTTTGTCATGCTGGAATATGGCCAGCCCATGCACGCCTTTGACTACCGGTGCATCGCTGAGGACGCCATCATCGTCCGCCGGGCCCATGCCGGAGAAAAAGCCACCACTCTGGACGGCGTGGAGCGGCAGCTGGACGAAAATATGCTGCTGATCACCGATCCTACAAAGCCGGTGGGCGTAGCCGGTGTCATGGGTGGTCTCAACAGCGAGATCACCGAAAACACCCAGATGATCGTCTTTGAGTCGGCCACTTTCCACGGCCCCTCCATCCGGGTGACATCCCGGAAGCTGGGCCTGCGCACCGAGGCATCCGGCCGGTATGAAAAGGGCCTGGACTGCGAAAACACCATGCCGGCCCTGATGCGGGCCTGCCAGCTGGTGGAAGAGCTGGGAGCCGGCGAAATCATCACCGGTGTCATCGATGCCTACCCGGAGCACAAACAGGTGCGCCAGCTGCCCCTGGAGCCGGAGAAGATCTGCCGCTTCCTGGGCGCTCAGATTTCCGAAGAAGATATGGTCCGCTATCTGCGTGATCTTCAGTTCACCGTAGAAGGCCGCACCATCACCGTGCCTTCCTGGCGGGACGATGTGGAAACCATGGCCGACATTGCCGAGGAAGTGGCCCGGATCTATGGCTATGACAAGATCCAGCCCACCCTGTTTGCCGGCACCACCACCCAGGGCGGCCTCACTCCTTACCAGCAGTTCGAGCGGGATGTATCAGGCGCCTGCATGGCCGCAGGGTATAACGAAGTGATCTCTCTGTCCTTCCTCAGTCCCAAAGCCTTTGACAAGCTGCGCCTGCCCGAGGATTCCCCTCTGCGCATCGCCACAGTGATCCAGAACCCCTTGGGCGAGGACCAGAGCCTGATGCGCACCACTCCCCTGCCTGCCATGCTGGAGATCTGCGCCCGCAACTACAACCGCCGGGTCCCTGCCGGACGGTTCTTTGAGCTGAGCAAAATCTATCTGCCCCAGGTGAAGGAGGGCAAAGCCGATCTGGATACCCTGCCCGACGAACGGCCCCAGTTGGTAATGGGTCTGTATGGCAGCGGTGATTTCTTCACTCTGAAGGGTGCTCTGGAAGCCGTCTTCCAGCAGCTTTCCATCCATAACATTGAGTTTGTACCCTGCACAAACGATCCTTCCTATCATCCGGGCCGCACTGCCTCCATCATGGCCGGCGAGCAAAAGCTGGGCACGGTGGGCCAGGCTCATCCCCTGGTGATGCGGGAGTATGGCCTGGGCAGCGAGACCTATCTGTGCCAGGTGGACCTTCCTTCCCTCTTCGGGCTGGTAGACCGGCGGAAGGAATACAAGCCTCTGCCCAAGTTCCCCGCCGTCACCCGTGACCTGGCTCTGCTTTGCGACGAAAAGCTGCCGGTTCTGGCTTTGGAAAAGGCCATCCGTCAGGCGGCCGGAGATCCGCTGGAACATCTGGAGCTCTTCGATGTATACCAGGGCGAGCAGGTGGAAAAGGGCAAGAAGAGCGTAGCCTTCTCCCTGGCCCTGCGCTCCCCCGACCACACTCTCACCGACAAAGAGTCGGATGAAGTGATGCAGCGTGTACTCCATGCTCTGGAAAAAGAGTGCGGTGCTCTGATCCGCCGCTGATCGACCTGTTTTTTCAAGACCGGCTCTTTTATGAAAAGAGCCGGTCTTTTTCCCAGTGCCCATGGATTTCCCCCGTCTCCGCCTTTACATTTGTACCAAAACTGTGTATAATGGACTATGGGTTTCATTTGGGATACACACCCACAAAAGGAGGGCACCAACTTGTTTGACGGAACACGAAAATTTGCCATCATGGATGACTCTGACAAAGAGATGAAGCGCATCCTCACCACGGTGTATGATGCTCTCCGGGAAAAGGGTTACAACCCCATCAACCAGATCGTAGGCTATATCCTTTCTGAGGATCCCACCTATATCACAAACCACAACAATGCACGCAGCCTGATCCGCCGCATCGATCGGGACGAGCTGCTGCAGGAACTGGTACGCCATTATCTCAACGATTGATCCATTACGGCTTCAGCGGGGACTCCTGTCCGCCCAGGCAGGGGTCCCTTTGCCGCCTATCATGCGTTTTCCCGCATAACAATGCACATTGATAACAAAATACCGCCTTTGCCTTTTGCCAATTTATTGCATTTTGTACCTCCAAACCCCTTGGGCCCCAACGGGTTACAAAAAAGTAACAGAATTTTTGTTTATCTTTTGTAACTATTTTGTTTGACATTTGTTACTCTTTTGATATAATAATTACTGTCGGAGGTAAGCACATGACGACAAAGAACACAACAGCGCAGTGGCCCCTCACTTACAAGGGCCGCCCTTTGATGAGAAAAGACGACACGATCTACTATGGCAGCATGACCGAAAAATACATCATCATGCTCAAGGTTCTGGAGAGTGCCAAAAACAAGGACTTGCCTGTGGGCACCAAAGTCCGGGTGGAACTCCAGCTCACCGATCCCGATATTTCTGCCACAGACAAGGTCGTAAAATCCACCGAGAAAGACGGACTTTACAATGCCATGGACATCGCTTCCATCTGGCTGGAGCGGGCGCTTCACCAGAAATAATCCGTCTTTTGCAACCATAGGAGGTACAAATGCTTTACGAAGGTATCAAGGTTTTGAAAACGGCTATGACGACTGCGGCTTTGGCCGTGACCGTCATGGCCACTGCCCAGGCCGCAGGAGTCAAGGGCGGTATTGTGGACACCACCAGCTCTCTGAATTTCCGCAGCGCCCCCTCTCAGTCGGCGTCGATAATCGATAGTCTGTACGACGATTACAGAGTATGTATTCTCGGCATCGACAATGGCTGGGCCAGCATCACCTGCAACGGCAATCCCGGTTATGTAAGCGCCGAATATCTGGACATCCTGGATGTGATGGATGTGAACGGCGGCGGCGCCAAGGTCACCGCTTCTTCCCTGAATGTTCGCTCCTATCCTTCCACCAGCAGCACCGTGCTCACCCAGATTCCTCAGGGCGCTGTGGCCACCATTGACGGCGTCAACCGGGGCTGGTACCGGGTTACATACAACGGCGTGCAGGGTTATATCAGCCCCGATTATGTGGAAGTGGTTCCTGCCACCCAGACTCCCCAGTCCACTGTCACTTCTGTGACCAGCAGCATTGTGGATTATGCCAAGCAGTTCATCGGTACCCCTTATGTGTATGGCGGTTCCACCCCCAGCGGTTTTGACTGCTCCGGCTATACCGGCTATGTGTACAAGCAGTTCGGCATCACCCTTCCCCGTACCTCTTCGGCCCAGTACAATTACCTGGCCAAAGTCAGCCGCAGCGAGCTGAAGCCTGGCGATCTGGTGTTCTTCGGAAGCGGCAGCGTCAGCCATGTGGGAATGTACATAGGCAACAACCAGTTTATCCATTCCCCCTCCAGCGGCAAGACCGTGTGCATCGAATCCATGAACAGCAGCTATTACACCAGAAATTACATCGGCGCCGGTCGTGTATTCTAACAACAATCAAATCTGATACCTTTGAAAAAGGCGCCGGGAAACCGGCGCCTTTTCTTTCTATCTTTTTATTCCACCTGAGAAGGGAGTGTTTTCCTGTGTCCCAAAAACACAAGGCTTTGCTTTGCTTGCTGGCCGCCAATGTGATCTTTGGCTTCAGCTTCCTTTTTTCCAAAATTGCTTTTTCCCAAACCAGCCCCATGATTGCCCTGTCCATCCGCTTTTTGCTGGCATTTGCCCTTTTGAATGTGCTGGTTTTGTGCAAAGTGGTACGCCTGCGCATCGGCGGACGGGATATCCGCAAACTGCTCCTGGTCAGTCTGCTGGAGCCCACTCTGTATTTCATCTGTGAAAGCTACGGCATCAAATGGACTTCCGCTTCTTTTTCCGGCTCAGTGATTGCTCTCATTCCGGTGGCCGCTATGGCTTTGGGCGCCGTCTTTCTCAAAGAAAAACCCACTTTGCTGCAAACCCTTTCCATGCTCTGCTCCATTGCCGGTGTGATTCTCATATCGGTGTGGGGGCAAAAGGGTGGCACCGTCACTCTGCCCGGTTTTCTCTTGCTGATCGGCGCTGTCATCAGCAGCGCCTGCTATACCTTGCTCACCCGGAAATACTCTCAGGATTTCACCGCCTTTGACCGGACCTATGTGACCTTTGCAGTGTCCTCCTGTTCTTTCGTGCTGCTGGCCATTGTGGAAAACCGGGGTGAGCTTTTCCATCGCACAGCCCAGGCCCTGTCCTCCCTCTCTTTCTGGGGAGCCATCCTTTATTTGTCGGTGATCTCTTCGGTGATAGCCTTCCTGATGATCAACTACGCTCTGACCCATATCAGCGTCACCGTTACCGCCTCTTTCAGCAATCTCACTACTGTGGTATCGGTGCTGGCCGGCGTGCTGCTGCTCCATGAACCCTTTTCCATATTGCAGGTCATTGCCGTTGCTTTGATTTTGCTGGGCGTTTACGGGGTCAACAAGCTGGGGGCCCGGCCCAACGCTCCCCAACAGGAACAAATGCACAGTCCTTCCACCCTTGAGCAGAAACAAGATTCGTGATACAATAAAATTTGCCAATCCATTTCCCAAGGAGGTCATCAAGTGAAAATACTGGAATCTGGTGAAAACTATCTGGAAACCATCCTGATGCTGAAAGAAAGCAAAGGATCGGTCCGTTCCATCGATATTGTCCGGCAAATGAATTTCTCCAAACCCAGCGTCAGCCGGGCCATGGGGCTTCTGCGGGAAAACGGATACATCACCATGGACAAGGAAGGCTGGATTCAGCTGACGGAAAGCGGTATGGAAGTGGCCTCCCGTATTTACGAACGCCACCGGCTGCTGACCAAATGGCTGACGGCTCTGGGAGTGTCCCCTGAGGTGGCCGCCGAAGACGCTTGCCGTATGGAACACGATATCAGCAATGAAACTTTTGAAAAACTGAAAGCCCATATTGAAAAGGCCGGCTTTTAAAATGCAAGAACACTCTCTGCTCTATGGCCTTTCACTACAAAAGACCCCAAGAACATTTCTTGGGGTCTTTTCTTTGTTACAAAACCTTATTTATTTTTCGTTTCCCAGGCATCATACCGCACAATATCATCCATGGGTTTGCGGCTGCGCACCCGGCCTTCTTCGGCAGGATAGCCAAAAGGAGATACCGCCACCACCTGGAATCCAGCAGGGATCTTCAGCAGTTTTGCCACATCCGGTGCGGAAAAAGCCCCCAGCCAACAGCTTCCAATGCCCAGTTCAGCCGCCTGCAGCTGCATATAGGACAGAGCGATGGAACAATCAATGGTGCGCGCCGGCTGTCCGCAGGCCATATCCCGCACTTCGTCGGCGCAAAGGACCATGACCACCGGGGCCTGCTCTACAAAAGCCTGATTCCGGCAAGCTGCCACCAGTTCATGGCGCAGGGCCGGATCGGTGACTACTACAAACTTCCACGCCTGCTGGTTTGTGGCCGAAGGCGCCATTCTACCGGCTTCCAGGATCTTTTCCAGCTTCTCCTGCTCGATGGGCTTATCCTGGTAGGCCCGAATGCTCTTCCGCTGCAAAATGGCTTCCATCACACTCATGAGGATCATCCTTTCTCTTTTTTACCCTTTGGCAGCAATGAGCCGCCAAACCTGTTTCCATCTGATTCTATTGTAGCACGCTATGCCTTCCCGGGCAATCGGATGTCTTTGAAAAAAAGCCAAATACCCCTTGACATTCTCCATCTGGCATGGTATTATGTACCCGTGGTTAGCAAAGACTAACCACGGGATGAATCGGGAGTGGTCTCCCTTTGTTTTTTCAGTTAAGGTTAGCTTACGCTAACCACAGGAGGTGCTCATGGAACAATCCTTGGACCGGCTGCTGGCCCGCCACTGTGCCCCGGCTCTTCTGGGGGTCAAACCTGCCAATCTGATCGGACTGACCTGGGAAGAATACCGGCTTCTGGCTCCACAGATTGCCTGGTACAGCCATGTGCTTCGCCAGCGTGGACTGCGGTTTCTCACCTTAACCCGCCGGTGTGAAACCGTTCTGCTACTGATCTATTCCCCTGCCGGTTTAAAGCGGCATCTGGATCAGGAGTCCTGCCGCCGGATGCTCTTTCAGCAGGGATATCCTTTGGATGAGCTGAGCCATCAGCTGCTTTTCCTCCAATCCCGGCTGGCAGAAAGCCAGGATTTCCCCCATGAGATCGGTCTTTTTCTGGGGTATCCTCCCAGAGATGTACTGGCTTTTCAGCAAAACCAGGGACGATGCTGCAAATTGTGCGGCTATTGGAAGGTCTATTCCGGCTTATGCCGTGCCAGGCTTCTCTTCCGCCGCTACGACTCCTGTCGGGACTATCTCTGTTCCCGCGTGGCCCGGGGTGAAACCATTCCCCAGGTTCTTGAATGTGCTTGATCGTATACCATCTATGATATAGGAGGCAATATACCTATGAAAAAAGTCGCTGTGATCTATTGGTCCCAGACGGGCAACACCCAGCAAATGGCCCAGCTGATTGCTCAGGGCGCATTGGAGGGGGGAGCACAGGTGGAATGCATGCCGGTATCCTCCCTGACACCGGAGCAGGCTCTGGAATATGACGGACTGGCTCTGGGCTGCCCGGCCATGGGCGCGGAAGTGCTGGAGGAAGCCGAGTTCGAACCCTTCTTCACCCAGCTGGAAAGCCACCTGCAAGGGCGCACTCTGGCTATTTTCGGCTCCTTCGGCTGGGGCGACGGAGAGTGGATGCGCTCCTGGCAGGACCGGTGCCTGGCCGCCGGGGCCTCTCTCGTCGGCGGTGAGGGTTTAGCTGTCTGTGGCGCTCCTGCTGGTGAGGACGAAGCCCGCTGCATTGCCCTGGGCAAAGCACTGGCCTGATTTTGGATTCTCTGTTGATCCTGGATCCTTTGATGTGATCTTACTGTTTAGCGGGGATGATCTCCGCCGGCGGGGGCCGGAAGGCCCCTGCCGTCCTCCTTCTGAAAAAGGTGAATTTTATGCTTTCATCCACTGTGATTCGCTATTTGCTCATCATTCATCGTCTGAGTCCGGACAACCGCCCCATCCCTTCGGTGGCCATTTCCCGTCAGCTGAATGTAACCCGTTCCAGCGTGGCCAAAACCCTTTCTCAGCTTACGGAAGAAGGCTTGGTGGAAAAAGCCCACTATGGCAAGGCGCGCCTGTCCCCTTTGGGCCGGCGATTGGCCCTCCAGTACCAAAGAGAACAACAGACTTTCCATCGTCTGTTTGTCCAGCTGGGCCTTTCTCCCCAATCGGCAGAGCAGGAAGCCATGACTGTAGTTTCCTCCCTTTCTCCCGAAGGAAAGCAGGCTCTTACCGCTCTTTTGCCCTATCCCATGCCTCTGGCCTCAGGAAACTGAGGATATTCTCCTTCCTTGCTTCCAAAATAACCGAAACGGGTGGTATCAAGCCCCCGGTTTTATGCCATCCGTTTCCGCTATTTTCCCGGACTGCCCTCTGGGACAGGCGGAGATCCTTCTGTACTCTTATCCTCATCATCTCACACAGCAAAAAAGCCGCCATTCTGGCGGCTTTTTTGCTGCATATTCAGATTTCTTCCATCACTTGCTTCAAAAGAGGCGCCCCGCCCAGGATGTTGATCATCTCCAGAAGGGCTCCTGCTGTCATATTCTCCGGCAGATCCAACTTTTTCAGCAGCAGGCGGCGTTTCTCCTTGCTGTCCGGGCCGCCGGACAGTCCCAAGGCATAAAGGTCGGCTTTGGTCACTGGTGTTTCTTCTCTTGCTTCTTGCCGGCCGTCCATGGCCACACCGCTGCGCCGCACCGCCTGAATGATTTCCTCTTCGGTAACCCCTTCCACTCCCAGCTTTCCCTCCCGGGAAGGATGGGCTTTCCTCTTTTCCTTCCCCAGACGATCGGGAATATAGGCATGGTACACCTTTCCCTCTGCTGCAATGTTTTTCAGATATCCCCGAATGAGAAAACCGGCATGATCCGGGTCGGTGAGCACCAAAATCCCCCGTGTCCGGGCCAGACGGCGAATGAGGGCAGCTTTTTCCTTGTCCTTGAAAATGCCGAACCCTGCTGTCTCCAGTACCACTGTATCAAAAATCTGTTTGATCTTATTCTTGTCATAACGGCCTTCCACAATGATGACCGGTTCAATGGATATCACGATACCCGCTCCTTTTCTGCCGCCATACGCAGCAGCAGCAGTTCCAGCACCCGAGCGCCATCTGCATTGTTGCTTTTCAGCTCTTTGTCGGCCTGATCACACAAAAGCAGCGCCCGGCGCAGCCAGGGCAGACTGCGTTTTCCTGCCGCCTGGCGCAACAGCTTGGCCGGATAACTGGAGCGCATATGGAACAGTTCCATGAGGGCGCTCTCTCCCAGACCTGCCTGCTGCGTGAGTTTTGCCCCGTACAGCTTCTGCACCTGCTTGCCGATGGCCCCGGCCAGCACCACCGGCTCAAATTTCAGCGCCAGCAGATCCCGCAATGTGCGGATGGCCGCCACCGTATCCCCTTTGGAAACACAGTCTGTCAGCTGATAGATCTGGGCTTCCAACGCCCGTGATGCCAGCTGGTCAATGGCCTGCCGGTCGATCTGTTTTTTCATGGTTCCAGCGGCAATTTTATCAATTTCACTGGCCAGATTGGTCATCAGGCTGCCGCAGACAAAAGTGAGATATTCACATTCTCTGCTGTCAATTTCCTTTTCCAATGCAGCAAAGCGCCGCTTGATCCACGGCGTCAGCTCCTGCTGGGGTGCCCTGGAAAATTCCACCGCCTGCCCGGCTTTCAAAGCGGCCTGCCAGGTTTTCAGCCTTTTGTCCGGCTTATATTCCAGAGCGTCAAAATAGAGAATCATGCACAGGGTGTCCGGCAGATTTTCAAAGATCTCTGGCAGCTGCTCCCGCAGCCCGGCCGGCGGACGGCTGAGATTCAGATCCCGGATGAAGATCAGCTTTTTATCGCTCATCACAGGCAAGCTCTCCACACTGTCGATCAGCTCGTCCAGGGTCAGACTGTCCCCATCCAGCACCACCTGATTGAACTGGGCAAAGCCTTCTCCTCCTATCAGAGAAAAGATCCTGTCCCGGTAATGCTCCTTCAGATAGCTTTCTTCCCCGAAAAACAGGTAAAGCTTTTCCAGACTGCCCTGATCCACATCCTGACGCAATTTATCATAGGCCGTGTTCTTTTCGCCCTTTTTCATCCTTCTCCCTCCCTGGCGGCCCCAGCCGCCCACATCTCCATATCCATCCGCTCCCCCTCTTCCAAGTAAAGAATAGGCCCGGAAAAGGCTGCTCCCAATGAGACACTTTCCTCTCCGTAAGAGGAACGGACACACACCAGCGTTTCACAGCCGGTGCGGCGGCAAATGGCTGTCAGCCGGGGCAGATCTTCTGCCGCTTTTTGATCCACCAGCAAGATCTCACACTGGAGAGACTGCTCTTTTACCGCCGTCAGCACCTTTCCCATCTCCTGACCACAGGTGGCCAGCACGGTACAGGCGGGCAAAGCCAGCTGAAGCAAATAGCCTTTTGTCCCAGGGATCAAAGCACCTTCCCCTCCCTGAAAGAAAAAGCGTCCTCCCTGCTCATAGACCTGTGTTTCTTCCCCCAACAGCAGCGAAGGATGGACTCCTTTGGGCGCAATCACCCGCTGCACTCCGGCCCACCGGTCTTCCGGCGGTGCAATGGGAGCGATTCCGTCTGGATTTGTCAGCCACAAACGGGATACCTGGGCCAGCCCCATCCGATCCAAGGTATTCTGCGCACCCTGATAAAAATCGTCCCCTTTCAGATCCCCTGCGCTGAATGCGGTAAGCTGTCCCGCCTCTCCCACCAGCAAAAGTCCGCTTCCGCCGCAATTGACAACCGACAGAGAAAGGGTCAGCGTCTGTTCCATTCCGATTCCGCTGAGACAGAGAAACCCACAGAGAAAATAAGTGGCAAGCCCTCGTACCACGCCCTCTTTCTTTCGGAAAAAGAAAAGAGCCACGCCCAATCCCAAAAGAGAAAAGAACAGCATCACACCGCCACTGCTCACCGAAGAAAAAGGGAGTGCCGCAGTTTTACGCTGCACCAGATCGATCAGATGCAGCATGGGGTAAAGCACAAAGGAAAATCCCCTTCCCAATACAGGCCAGAAACTTCCGGCCAACACAAAGCAAAACCCCAGCAAAAGCACCGGCGCCAGCAACGGTACAACGAGCAGGTTGGAAACCAAAGCCACCAGAGATACCCTCTGAAATACCAGCACGGAAATGGGCAGAGTAAAAGCCTGAGCCGCCAGCGTCACCGCCATGCTCTCCAAAGCTTTTCTCCACAGGGGATGTTTTCCGCCCAATTTTTCCTGTATGGCCTGCTGCATCGGCGGGAAGAGCAGTGCGATTCCCAGTACCGAAGCAAAGGAAAGCTGCAATCCCACATCCAGCACACCCATGGGCGAAATCATAAGCAGCAGCAAAAGCGCCGCCGAAAGAGAAGTCAGCGTGTCCTTTTCCCGGCCCATCCAAAAAGCAGCCATACCTAAAAAGGCCATGATCACCGCACGCAGCACCGAAGGTGTTCCTCCGGCCAAGGCCATCATCATCAGACAAAGCGGGATGCCCACAAGACTTCCGCCCTTTTTTCCGAAAAAGGCAAAAGCTACACCCAGCAGACTGGACACATGAAGCCCGGACACCGCTGCCAAATGAGCCGTTCCGCTCAGATTCAGATCCCGCCTTTGCTGGGCAGTAAAGTCCTCCTTATTGCCCGTGATGATGCCGGTGAGCAAAGCACTTTCCCTTTGAGGAAGCCATTTCCCAGCCACTTCTGACACCTGCTGGCTCAAACTTTGCAAACGAAGCCGCCAAGGCTTTTCTCCATCCCTCTTCTCAAGTGCTCCGGTCTGGGATGCCTGCAAAAAGATCCCCTCCGGTGAAAAGCCCCGCTCGGTTTCCAAAGGTGCTCTGGACAGGCGCACTTCCACTGTAAGGTGCTCTCCGGCCTCTATTTCAGGAGAGGCGTCCTCCAGATAAAGAGGCAGAGAAAAATCCACCTCCTGCTCCCCCAGAGCCAAAGCACGCACCTGTACCAGCCCATAGCTGCCTTCACCCTGAGCCTCCTCCAAGGCCATACACTCCATGGCCCCCGACCAACCGCTGAAGGCCAGCTGGGCTTCAGCCCGGACAAGACGCCAAAATCCGAAAAAGGCTGTGCCCAGCCCCACAAAGGCCAGGCACAGCAGAAGCCCATTCCGGCGGCCCCAAGGCAGGGTCAGCAGAAACAAACCGAAAAACAGTGCTGCGGCCAATGCCAGCTTTCCCAAAGCGAAGCCGTGGCAAAATGCCAGCGCACTGCCAAACATGGCGCAGACAGCACCGGCAGCGGCCCAGCAAAGGGGCCGCTGCACCGGAAACCGTTCCAGCCACTGCTTCATCTCAAATCAGGCCATCTTGCCCAGAGGCCCGCCGGCCAACACATGGAAATGGATGTGCTGCACCGTCTGTCCCGCATCTTCGCCGCAGTTGGTCACCACCCGATAGCCCTTATCCAGCTTCAGCTCCCGGGCCAGTTTGGCAATCACCTGATAAATATGGCCGATGATGGCGCTGTTTTCCTCGGTCACCTCATTGCAGGAGCTCATAATATGCTCTTTGGGAATGACCAGGAAATGTACCGGCGCTGCCGGCTCGATGTCATAGAAGGCATAGACCTTCTCATCTTCATAAACCTTTTTGGAAGGGATCTCTCCCTTTACGATCTTACAAAACAGGCAATCCATTACAAATCCCTCACTTTACCATTTCTTCCACGATGTTGTTCACTGCTTCCAGAGCCGCTTCCAGCTTGGAGGGGTCTTTGCCGCCCGCTGTGGCGCTGTCCGGGCGTCCGCCGCCGCCACCGCCGGTCATCTTGGCCACCTGCTTGAGGATGTTGCCTGCATGGGCCCCCTTCTTCACCGCTTCCTTGCCGCAGGCCGCCACAAAGTTGATCTTGCCTTCCTCTGTGACCAGAGCCAGCACACTCACCAGATTGGGAGCCTTATCCCGCAGATCATCGCTGAGGGTACGCAGCATATCGGCGCTCATATCGTCCACCTTCATGGCCAGCACATTGATATCGCTGTCCCCGGCAGTATGGGCAAAGTTGAGCATTTCCACCGACCGGAGTGCAGCCACCCGGGCGCTGAGCTTGTCCACCTTGTGGAGAGCCTGGCGCAGCTCGTTCATGGTCTGCTGGGCCTTGTTCACCAGTTCCATGGGAGAGGACTTGATGGCCGCCGCAGCCTGGGCAATGGTTTGCTCTTTTTCATGGAGCATGGCAGTTACCTGGCTGCCCACAACGGCTTCGATACGGCGGACCCCGGCGGCTACCGAGGCTTCGCTGACGATCTTCAGCAGACCTACCCGTGCGGTATTGGGCACATGGGTACCGCCGCACAGCTCGATGGAATAATCGCCCATCCGGACCACCCGGACCTGATCGCCGTATTTCTCGCCGAACAGAGCCATGGCCCCCAGCTTCTTGGCTTCGTCAATGGGCATTTCCGAAATGTCCACCTGATCATCCCGCAGGATCTCCTCATTCACCTGCTTTTCCACTTCCATCAGCTCTTCCGGGGTAACGGCGCTGAAATGGGTGAAGTCAAAACGGAGACGGTCGGGCTCCACCAAGGAACCGGCCTGCTCCACATGGTTGCCCAGCACACTGCGCAGCGCCTTCTGCAGCAGATGGGTAGCCGAGTGGGCCCGCATAATGGCCCGGCGGCGAGACTCATCCACATGAGCGCACAGAGTGTCGTCCACATTCACCGTTCCCTCCAGGGATTCCACCTGATGGAGGAACTTGCCGTCGGCCGTCTTGCGCACAGCCAACACCCGAAGCATAACTCCTTCCCGGCTCAGCATACCGGTATCCCAGCTCTGTCCGCCGCTTTCTGCATAGAAGGGAGTCTGATCCAGCACCAGAGTGCCCTGGGCCCCCTGGCTGAGGGAACCGGCCAGTTCCCCTTCGGTGACAATGGCCAGCACCTTTCCCATATCCTCCAGCTTGTCATAGCCGGTGAACACAGTGGCAGGCAGCTCCTTGAGGGACACATCGTCCCCGGCCCAGCCCAGACCTACCGTGTTGCCCCGGGCCTGGCGGGCCCGCTCCCGCTGGGCGCGCATCATCTCTTCAAAAGCTTCCTGGGCCAGCTTAAAGCCCTGCTCTTCCAGGATCTCCACTGTCAGATCCACCGGGAATCCATAGGTGTCATACAGCTTGAAGGCGTCCTCACCGGACAGGGTATCCCCATTGCCCCGGAGAGCGGCGATCATCTCATCCAGCTTTACAAGACCGCTTTCCACCGTGGCGGCAAAGCGCTCTTCCTCGGTGCGGATGAGCTTTTTGATATATTCTTCTTTTTCCCGCAGCTCGGGGTAAGCGCCCTCGTTCTCCTGGATGACCGTTTCGGCCACTTCCGCCAGGAAAGGCTGGGTCAGTCCCAACAGGCGGCCATGACGGGCGGCCCGGCGCAGCAGGCGGCGCAGCACATAGCCCCGGCCTTCGTTGGAGGGAATGACGCCGTCACACACCAGCATAACGCTGCTGCGGATATGATCGGTGATGATACGCAGGGATACATCCTGCTTCTTGTCCTTGCCATAGGTGACGCCGGCCAGCTGCGCCACATGATCCAGGATCCGATGAACGGTATCCACATCAAACAGGCTGTCCACATCCTGCATAATGCAGGCCAGACGCTCAATGCCCATACCGGTATCGATATTCTTCCGGGCCAGAGGGGTGTAGTTGCCCTTGCCGTCGCTACTGAACTGGCTGAATACCAGATTCCAGAACTCCACATACCGGTCACAGTCGCAGCCGGGGGCGCAGTCCGGGCTGCCGCAGCCGTATTTCTCGCCCCGGTCGAAATAGATCTCCGAGCAGGGGCCGCAGGGGCCGGAGCCGATCTCCCAGAAATTGTCCTCCCGGCCCAGGCGCACCATGTGATCCTCCTGGACGCCGATCTCCTTTGTCCAGATGTCATAGGCTTCGTCATCGTCCAGAAACACCGATACATACAGCTTGTCCACCGGCATCTTCATTTCCTGGGTAATAAACTCCCAGGCCCACTGACAGGCTTCCCGCTTGAAGTAATCGCCAAAGGAAAAGTTGCCCAGCATCTCAAAATAGGTGCCATGGCGGGCATCCTTGCCCACGCTGTCGATGTCCAGAGTGCGAATGCACTTCTGGCAGTCGGTGACCCGGCTGGCCGGCGGGGTCAGTTCACCGGTGAAATAGTGCTTCAGCGGCGCCATACCGGCATTGATCAGCAACAGGGAATTGTCGTTCTGGGGCACCAGGGGAAAGCTTTTCAGCCGCAGGTGGCCCTTGCTTTCAAAAAAGCGGAGAAACCGCTCTCTGATTTCATTGAGTCCCAATTTTTCCATGGTTCTTCTCTCCATCCTTGCTATTTTTCTTCCTTTTTCGCCCGGCGGCGTAAAAAGGCTTTTTCGTGCACTTGTGTCAGTTGAGGCAGCACCAGACGCTGGTGGGGGTGGGGAGCGCAGGTAAGTTCCTGTCCTTCCTCATCCAAAAGTCTTTCCACCTGGAAGGCCACCGGCGCCCCCACAGGGTCGATCAGCTCCAGCGCATCCCCCAGGGAAAACCGGTTTTTCTGGAGAAACACCGGCCCATAGGGCCCCTGCTCTCCCAGAGACAGGGCACTCACCTCCCAAGGCCGCTGATATCCACCGTCCTCCGGCCGCTGGCTGTCCGTATCTCCGAAATAGAAACCGGTGTAATATTCCCGGTGGCTGACCTTCTCCACTTCCTGCCGCACCCAGTCCGGCAAAACATATCCGGCTGGATCTTTGCAATACAGGTCGATGGCCCTGCGATAGGCATTGGCGGTAATGGCAGTATAATAGGCGGTTTTGGCCCGGCCTTCGATCTTGAAGCTGTCCACCCCGGCTTCGATCAGTTCCGGAATGTGATCCAGCATGCAAAGGTCCTTGGAGTTGAGGATGTAGGCCCCTTCCTCCCCTTCGAATACATCCATCACCTGGCCTGGACGCTGACGCTCCACCAGGGAATACTGCCAGCGGCAGGGCTGGGCACAGGCTCCCCGGTTTCCGTCCCGCCCAGTGAGATAAGCGGACAGATAACACCGGCCGGAATAAGACATGCACATAGCCCCGTGAACAAACACTTCAATGGCCAGTTCCGGCGAAGTCTTTTCCCGGATCAGAGCTACCTCCCCAAGGGAAAGTTCCCGTGCCAGCACCACCCGATGAGCCCCCAGCTTGTGCCAGGCTTCTGCGGCCTGGTAGTTGGTGATGTTGGCCTGGGTGCTGATGTGCCGCTCCAGGCGCGGGGCATACTGCTTGCACATTTCCAGCACGCCCAGGTCGGCGATAATGGCAGCATCGGCCCCCGCTTGCTGGAGGGAATCCAGAAAAGCGGGGATTCGTTCGGCTTCTTCGCTGCGGGGCATGGTATTTACCGTCACATACACCCGTTTTCCCAGGCTATGGGCCAGCTTGCAGGCCTTTTCCAATTCTTCACCGGTAAAATTCCCCGGTGCTGTACGCATCCCAAAATCCTTGCCCGCCAGATAACAGGCGTCCGCCCCATAAGCAAGGGCGTATTCCAGCCGTTCAAAGTCTCCGGCCGGGCTGAGCAGTTCCGGTTTTCTCATCCCATCTGCTCCTTCTTTTCCTGCATGGCAGCCACATTGGCTTCATGCTCGCTGTAAGTCTGGGCAAACAGATGGCTTTGGTCTTCCGGATCGGCCACATAGAAATAATAATTGTGATTCTCCGGCTGCAATGCCGCCAGAATAGCAGGCACACCAGGATTGCAGATGGGCCCTTTGGGAAGACCGGTGACCTTATAGGTATTATAAGGACTGTCGATCTCCAGATCCTCATAGGTCAGGTTTTCCTTGTGTTCTCCCAGAGCATATTGCACGGTGGCATCGATATCCAGATGGGGGAAATTCTGAGGATCATTCAACCGGTTATAGATGACCCCGGCAATGGTGGCCTGTTCCTCAGGCAGCACCGCTTCCCGCTCCACCATGGAAGCAATGGTGAGAATCTGCCGCATGGAGTAGCCCGACTGCTCGGTCAGTTCCCGCATTTCGGAAGTATATTTGTTGTTGAAGTTATTCAGCATGGTGTTGAGCACCCGCACCGGATTGTCATTGATATAGAACTGATAGGTGTCGGGATAGAGGAACCCTTCCAGACGGTTTTCCTCCATGGGCACATCCTGAAGCATTTCATGCTTGAAGGGATAGGTATTGGCCGTTTCAATGATATCCTCGGCGCCGCACACCCGGGCATCTTCCAGAAGCTGGGCAATCTGCTGGATGGTATAGCCTTCGGGAATGGTCACCTCGGCCACCTCGGTATAGGTGGACACCCGGTTGAGGGTGTTGATGATCTGGCCATAGTCCATATCTGCACTGACTTCAAATTTTCCCGAGTCAAAGGTTTTGTCTCCATTGGAAAAATTGGCATACAGCGTGAAGGCCCACCGGCAGCGGATGATCCCTTCTTCCTTGAGCATTTTTGCCACCTCTCCATGGGTGGTGTCCTTGCTCAGTTCCAGCATGGCTGTTTTTTCCGGTTTGACCAGAGCAAACATATCATTTGCTATGTAGATGCCGAAACCGGAAAGAATCAGGGAGACACCCAGGATGAACACCAGATAGCTCACCGCATGCATCATACTCCCCGCCCGGTTTTTCCGGCGTTTTTTTCTTCTCTTGCCAGCCCGGGGAGCCGGGCTCTGCTCATATTCTCCGCTGGTACGGCTCATGATACACCTCCTATTGGTTATCGGTTAAGTCAACAGGGCTTTCAGCACAAACAGCACCGCCACAGCCAGCACACCGGGGCAAAGCACCGAACGCACCACTGCTTTGGCGCCGCCGCTGCCCCGCAGCCGGGGTACCCGCCCTTTTTCGATCAGGCTTTCCAGGCAGGACGCCGCTCCATAGATGCTGAGAAACAGCACCGCTGCGGCCAGCATGACAAAGTAGGGCCAGATGCCGAAAGCGGCATACCGCTTGAACAAATAGCTCACCACCAGGTAAAACACATTGTTGAAGCAGTGGCCAAACACCGCCGGCCACACCGAGCCGGTGATCACGGTCATATATCCAAACAGCAGTCCGGCCGTGAGCGGCCCCAGGAAATTGGCCGTTGTGCCATGGATCATGGCAAAGCACAGGGCCGAAATCAAAATAGCCGATGTCTGTCCCCACCCTTCCAGGCCGGAAAGCAATCCGCCCCGGAAAAACAGCTCTTCCGTCAAAGCGGGCAAAAAGGCAATGACCAGCACCAAAATCCAGGTGGGGGTGCCTCCATACTGGCTCCAGGCGCTGTATGCCGTGTCCTCCAGCAATGTGCCGCCAGTAAAAAGAGCCACCAGGTAATTGAGGAAAAAGGACAAAAGGGACACTGCCAGAGAGGAAAAAAAGACGAAGGGAGCAAACCGCAGCCGGCTTCTCCCCAAGCGGAGATTCATCGGGCATGGGCCTTTTCTTCCCAACAGCCAGAATACCAGCAGAGACAGAAAAAAAGCCACCACTTCTCCCAGGGCCGCCATGGCCAAAGGAGAAAGCCATCGGTTGTTTTCCGGCAGCGCACCCAGAATGAGCAAAATGCCCATGGCCACCGGCGGCATCAGGGAATAGATCAGAGCCTTCATTGTCCATCCCGACCTTTCCCAAAGGTAAGGACCCGGGACTGGGTGCAGATCAAATCCATCTTCTCGTCATGCTCTTCCACCGGCACATGGGGCAGCAGCAATTCCTCATGGCACAAAGCCGCCCGGAAAAACCGCCCCTTCTGCAAAAACCGGTCATAGAATCCGGCGCCGTGACCCAGGCGGGTGCCATCCTCGCCGCAGGCCACACAGGGAATCACGGCAAAATCGATTTCTTCCGGCTCCACCCAGCTTTCTCCTTCCGGCGGCACCGGGATACCGTACTTCCCCTCCTGAAGCCTGTCCAGATGGGAAAGATGCCTGGCCCGCATCACGCCTTTGCCGATGCACACCGGCGCGCACACCCGTTTCCCGTCCTCCAGCGCCATGCGGAGAAAGGCAAAGGTGTCCGGTTCTCTGTCCACCGACAAATAGCAAAAAACAGTGCCGGCCTGCCTGTATTCCGGCCTTTCCCCCAGTGCCCGGGCAAAGGCTTCCCCTCTCCCCCGGACATCGGCATCGGAAAGGCTGGCCAGCCGGGACCGTGCCTGCCGGCGGCATTCTTTTTTATCCATCCATGGTCTCCTTTTTCTCAGTTAAACAGCAGATTGCAGTAGCCTGCCTTCTGTTCCAGGAGTTTTTCTCCGGCCGGTGTCAAAGGCAGCGCCATGGCAAAGGGCTTGGGATCGTTTTGCGGCAGCAACCGGCACAGCCCTGTTTGGGCCCCCACCCGCTCCAATGCAGCAGCGGCCAGGCGCAAAGCATCGGGCCCCAGAGCTTCACAGACCCGCCAGGCTTCTCCCGCCGGTTCGATACATCCCCAGGCCGTAAGGCGGCCATCCCGCCGCAGCACCAGGGCCTTGTCCCCGTAAAGCTCCTGCTGAAGAGCAAAGTCCTCCGGCGTGCGATCCACGGAAAACAAAGTGCCCAGAGCCTTGCCATAAAGCTCTGCCACCTCCGGAAGATCCTCCGGCCCGGCCGAAGACAACCGGCCTTCTTCCTCCCTGCGGGCCTTGACTTGCCGCTCTTCCACCCAAAAGGCGGTGCGGTAACCAAAGCGCCGGTAATAATCAAACAAAGAAGGCTCCTGAGGAATGAGCATCAGCAAATCCATTCCCCGCTCTGTCCCCTCTTTCCGGGCTTCCTCCAGCAGTGCGCCCGCCAGACCTTTGCCCCGGCAGGCGGGATGCGTACCCACTCCATATACATACAGACCCCGGCCATGGAACTCTCCCTGGCGCAGCTGCACCGGAAGAACCTGAAGCATGGCCTGGATGTATCCTTCTTCATAGAGAAGCGTATTTTCCGCCTTCCAGACTCTTTGAAAAAACCAGTGGGTAAAGTCCTTTTCCCCGGGAAAGCACAGATCAAACAGCTCTTCCAGACCCTTTCGGTCTTCTTTTTTCCCCAGGCGGATCATGGCAGAGGCTCCATACGGTATTTTGCCGTCAGCTCCACCGGCCGATAGGAAAGCTTGGCTTTGCGCAGTCCTTCGATGCCCATATCTTCCTCCCGGTTCACATAGGGGAAATCCATGACCTCATGGGCGATAAACTCCCGGTTGATCAGGGGATAGGCCCCGGGGATGTCGGCCATGGCCTTTTCGATCTGCACGGTAAAGGCATCGCTGCAAGATGGGCTTCCCATGGTAAAGGCGGCCATACGCCCATCCACATAAAGCACCCCGCCCCGCATGGCCAGAGCCTCGTAATGCTCCAGCGCCTGCCACACCGCACAGTGTTCGTAAACCACTGTATCCGCTGTGTTTGCATCGTGGCGCTCGCACCAGAGATGATGGAATTTCAGGATCTCTTCCCGATGCTTTGCAGGCTCCAGCTTTTCATAATGCCAGTTGTTTTCATGCTCCTGCAAAAAACGATTGATGAAGTTCCGCTTGGAGTGAAGCTTTTTCCCTTTGAGTGTGGCCAGATCTTCTGTGGAGTAAATATAGTCAAAATTGTCCCGGTCCTCTGTAAAGGCATATCGGCCGGGCAGGAGTTTTTCCGCTTCTTCCTTCTGGGCCTGGGTGCAGCCCAGAATCCGATAAGGCTTTCCCCGTTCCCTGGCATCCTGGTCAATGACCTGAAGAGCGGCTTTCCGGTCCCCCTTTCCCACAGGGAACAGATAGATGAGGCAGGGAGCGTCCTCTCCCAGGAAGAGCATATACAGAAATTCGCCCTGTATGGCGAACAATGTCCGGTACCGGCAGCGCCAGATGAACAAATCGGTAAAACACCGTTCGGTCATGCGTGCCGGTTCCAGATTGAGCTTTTCTTCGATCTGCTTCTTGTCTTCTATGGAAATTTCTCGGAAAGGAAGCATTATTTCACCATTTTTCCTTTTCAGTTTTGATGGGTTATTGTCCGGCCTGGCCCAGATGATGGCACACCCGATCCCAGATCTTCCCGTGGATCTGCTCCACCGTCAAAGGTGTCCCTTCCTGTGCGCAGGAGATGACCTGCCAGCCATACCGCCGGCAGATTTCCAGCGCCCCTTCCCGGCAGCGGGCCAGATAATCGTGATCCTTTTCGTGGATATCTCCCTCGTTCCCCTGGCGCTTGCAAAGCAGCTGGAATGTGAGATGGGCCGGCATATCCAGGAAAAAAACCAGAGTGGGCGCAGGAAGCCCAAGTTTATTATACTCAAAATCAAAGAGCCAATCCAAAAAAGGCCCGGTTTCCTCTTTGGGAAGTTTTGCGGCCTGATGCACTGCATTGGAGGTGGTATACCGGTCACAAAGCATCAGCCCGCCCTGTTGATGGTATTCCTGCCAATCGGTCTTATAGGAAGCATACCGGTCCACCGCAAAAAAAGTGGATGCCGCATAGGGATTGACGCTCTCCGGCTTTGTGCCGAAAGCCCCGCCCAGATACATCTCCAGAAGGGCCGCCGAGGGCTGGTGATACCGGGGAAAAACCGCTTTGCGAAAATCGATCTTTTCCTGCTGGAGCCGCTGACACAGCCGGGCAAACTGGGTGGATTTTCCCGACCCGTCGGTGCCTTCAATGACAATCAGCTGTCCTGCCATCACTCCACCCCATACAGCCGGCGCACCTGAGCCATTTTACCACAGCTCATCTTCCCTTCCGGGCAGGGGCCATAAAGGCAGGCCGGGCCGGCCTTCCGAAAGAGATGGGGCGCCGCCTTGCGGCACTCCTCCAGCATCTGCCGGGCCACCTCCCGGATCTCCCACTGGGCCCGGTTGCAGCAGCGCAGGCGGAAGAAATTATACAGTGACCGGGTGTTCATGGTCACCATCATTTTGGTGCAGCAGGCATTGGGCAGCACAAACCGGGCATCCTCATTGGCCATTTTCCGAGCCGCTTTCCGTGCTTCCTCCGGGGCCATTCCCTGCTCTTCCAGACGGGCGGCATGGCGATCTGTGAGGGCCGCAGCCAGCTCATCATACAGACGCTGATCCTCCGCCATGGCCTTTTCAAAAATCTCCCGGCAGTGAGGATCGTCCCCAATGGAAGGAGGCAGCACATATTCAAATGCTTTTTCCCGCACATATCGCTGGGACTGCACGCTGAAAGACGCAATGCGGTGGCGGGTGATCTGGGCCAGCAGCGAACGGGATACCCCTTCGATGGCAAAGGTGAAGCTGGCGTGCTCCACCGGGCTTTCATGGCCGATCTCCGCCAGCATATCGATGAAGTTCTGTGTTTTTTCCTCGTCCAGCCCCTCCCAGATAGTGTCCGCACTGGCAGCGGAATAGCACATCCGGGCCGCGGCGGCCACCAGCTTTTCCGGCTGGGGCGTATGAGAAAGCAAAGTCACTTTTGGCGTCATATCATTCTTCTCCCCTAATGCGCCAGCGGAAAGCCGCAAACATATATTGAGGCAGTTTCATCATGCGTCCCAGGCGGCTGGGCTGCTTCAGCAGACGGTACAGCCACTCCAGGCCCAGCTTGATGAAAAGATCCGGCGCACGCTCCACTTTTCCGGCATACACATCCAGGGATCCTCCCAGACCCACCATCAGAGTGGCATTCAGCTCCTGGAAATGTTCATCGATAAAATATTCCTGACGGGGAGACCCCAGACAGACAAACAAGGCATCCGGATGGGCGGCATTCACCGCTTCGATTGCCTGACTGTCTTCTTTAAAATAGCCGTCATGGCAGCCGGCCACTTTCAGTCCGGGGTATTTCACCTGCATCCGCCGGGCGGCTTCTTCGGCCACCCCCGGCTTGCTGCCCAGAAAATAGACACTCTTTCCTGTATCCCGCAAGGCGGACAGAAGATTTTCTCCAAACTCCACCCCGGGCACCCGGCCCTTCAGGGGACGGCGAAGGATGCGGGAGGCATAGATCACGCCGATCCCATCGGGCAGCACCAATCCCGCCCGGGATACGATGTCCCGCAGCTTGTCATTGGTGACACAAGCCTGGGCGATCTCTGCATTGGGTGTGACCACCATGCATTTGCTCCGGCTCTGGATCTGCTCCATGGCATAGCCCACGGCTTCATCCATGGTCACATTGTCAAAGGCCACAGCCATAATTTTGATACGAATAACCGACATCCCTCTCTATATCAAATATACACCGCTTATTTTACCCTATTTTCCCTTTTGACACAAGGGAAAAGGTATACAAATATCCTTTCCCCCAAGCTCTCCCAGCCATGGAAAAGCAAGACAGGCCCCTGGCCTGGACTCCATCCTTTTCTTTGTTTCCGTAGGCGGCATCTTTTCCGTGGGGTGACTCCTTTGCTGCCGGCAGGCCGGCGATCTGCTTTCATACCAATGAAAAAAGCCCGCCATAGGTGCGGGCTTTTTCTGCAATCTTCAGTTTTCCCACTCCGGCGGATCCTGCTCATCCGGCTCTTGCTCCAGCCCCTGAAAGGCGATGGACAAAAAACCAGCCAGCATAATGCCGCCCAGCAGCGTCACCGAAAGCTGGCCCAGGAAATTCTGAGGAGCCAGATAAAAGACGATACCGATGAAGAAGGAGGATAAATTGAATCCCAGATGAAGCAAAATACTGGCTTTGAGACTGCCGGTGCGCAGGCGGACATACCCCAGCAGAAGGCCGAACAATGTGGCATAGACGATCCACACCAGCTGCCCATGGACAAAGCCGAACACCAACCCCTGCAAAACCACCGCCAACCAGCCAGGCAAGGCTTTCCGCAGCCGGGAAAACACCAATCCCCGGAAAATCATCTCTTCCACCAGGGGGGCAAATACAGCCACTGACAGCAGATCGGCCCACAAAAGGGAGGTATTCAGTCCTTGGGAAGCCTGGTTGTAAGACTCCATCAACTGCTGGGGCAAAGGCAGCAGATCCATAGCACCGGAGACCAGAATATTGCCGCAGGCACCGGCCAGCAGCAAACAGGCTACCTGCCGCCGCCCAATATTCTGTCCGCCCTGCACCAGATCCCACAGCGTCATCCCCCGCAGCTTGGCCAAGGCCATAATAATCAAAATGGTGAGCACCTGACTGCTTAGCAAAATCACTGTGCTGTAATCGCTGGCAAAGGCCTCATACAGCTCTGCCGCTCCATCCGGCGCCACCGCCTGAAAATACACCTGTGCACCGATGCCGGCTGCCAGGGTACAGGCAAACTGGATCGCCAGAAACATCAGCACATAGCCGATGGCCCGGCGAAAATTTCGTAGTCTTTCCATTGGCGTCTCCTCTCAAAAGGAACAAAAAGGGCGCAAGGCCCAGCCTTGCGCCCTTTCTTCTTTCTCATTTAATCAAACAGGGGATATTTTTCACACAGCTTGTTCACTTCGCTGCGGATATAATCGGCCTTGTTCTCAAAGTCCACCGCGGCCAGCTTGATCAGCTCAGCCACCTTGGGCATATCCTCTTCCTTGAAGCCCCGGGTGGTAATGGCCGGTGTGCCGATACGGATGCCGCTTGTGACAAAGGGGCTCTCCGGATCGTTGGCGATGGAGTTTTTGTTGGCAGTGATATACACTTCGTCCAGCCGCTTCTGCATCTCCTTGCCGGTAACATGGAAGTTGCGCAGATCCACCAGCATCAGATGGTTGTCTGTGCCGCCGCTCATCAGGTCGAATCCTTCCTTGAGCAACGCATCGGCCAGAGCCTTGGCGTTTTTCACTACCTGCTCCTGATAAGTCTTGAACTCCGGCTTCATGGCCTCGCCGAAGCAGACGGCCTTGGCTGCGATGATATGCTCCAGCGGACCGCCCTGGGTGCCGGGGAACACGGCCTTGTCGATCTGCTTTGCCAGCTCTTCCTTGCAAAGGATCAGGCCGCCGCGGGGACCCCGCAGCGTCTTATGGGTGGTGGTGCTCACCACATCGGCATAGGGCACCGGGCTCATATGCAGACCAGCTGCCACCAGACCGGCGATATGGGCCATATCTACAAAGAGATAGGCGCCCACTTCTTTGGCGATATCGGCAAAGATATCAAAGCGGATCTCCCGGGGATAGGCAGAAGCGCCGGCGATGATCATCTTGGGCTTGTGCTCCTTGGCCAGCTTGCGAACCTCATCATAATCGATGGTCTCGGTTTCAGGGTTCAGGTTATAGGGAACCACATTATAATAATTACCCGAAATATTTACCGGGCTGCCGTGGGTCAGGTGACCGCCGTTGGCCAGGTTCATGCCCAGAACGGTATCGCCGGGCTTGACCAGAGCATAATAAACGGCAATGTTGGCCGAAGCACCGCTGTGGGGCTGCACATTGGCATGATCAGCAGAAAACAGCTTGCAGGCCCGGTCCCGGGCGATGTCTTCCACCACATCCACACATTCACAACCACCATAATAGCGTTTGCGGGGATATCCCTCCGCATATTTATTGGTCAGGACTGTACCCATAGCCGCCATGACCGCGGGGCTGACGATGTTTTCTGACGCGATCAGCTCGATATTGCGGCGCTGCCGGTTGTATTCCTGCTCAATGGCCTGGCCCACCTCCGGATCGAACTGCTTCACCAAATCCATATTCTCTCGAAACATGGCGCATCCAACCTCCTTATTTTCATTGATCAAAGGCCGAAACCTTGGTTCCATTATATACTCGAATTGTTTTTATTTCAACTCTTTGCTATAATGGAATCCATCCCCTCATTCCTATGAAAATTCTTATTTTCGGCCATATTTGACGGTGTAAAATGTGGAAAAACGGGTTTTCCCCACATCTCTCCCATTTCTTCGTCGAAATTTCCAAGGCAATCCCCAGGTGCCCTGTGCATTTTGCCCGACCTTTTCCCGCTGCAAACGGAATGAGCTACCATGTGACAAAATATTTTCTTTGGACGGTGAATCGCTATGCGAAAAAAAGAACGAGCAGCTCTGATCGTCGAAGCCCTGAAAGAACATTATCCTGCCTCCTGTTCCCTGGTGGCCCGGAAGGACTATGAGCTTTTATTTGCCACCCGGCTGTCGGCCCAATGCACCGATGCCCGGGTGAATGTGGTAACCAAAGAACTGTTTTCCCGTTGGGACAGCCTGGAGGCCATCGCCGGAGCCGATCTTTCGGAACTGATGGAAGTGGTCAAGCCCTGTGGCCTGTACCGGGTCAAGGCCATGGATATTCAAAAATGCGCCCAGGCTCTGCTGGAAAACCATGAGGGCAAAGTCCCCGACACCATGGAGGAACTGCTCAAACTGCCCGGTGTGGGACGCAAAACGGCCAACCTGATCCTGGGCGATCTGTTCGGTAAGCCGGCCATTGTGGCCGATACCCACTGTATCCGCATCTCCGGCCGGCTGGGGCTGACCAAAAGCAAGGACCCCTATCAGGTGGAGATGGATCTGAAAAAGCTCATTGCTCCAGCCGATCAAAACGACACCTGTCATCGTTTCGTCCACTTTGGCCGGGATATCTGCACCGCCCGCTCTCCCAAATGCACTGCCTGTTTCCTGCTGGACATCTGTCCCCAGGGGCAAGGGAAATAAAAGGACGGATACCAGCCGTGCCCGCAAATAAGAAGGGGCTGCACCGCTGTTTTTGTTCTGCCGCCCTGCCTACATATACCTATTCACACAAGGAGTGACACCGATGAACAGGAAAAAAATCATCACATATATAGTGATCACCTTTGCCATCACCTATACATTCTGGTGGGGCCTGGCATTGCTAACAAACCGGAACATTCTTCATTCTTCCCAAGGCCTGTTTACTCTTTTGTTTGCCATCGGTGGTTTCGGGCCGACGATTTCTGCCATCTTGCTGCTGCCTGAAAAAGGGCCCAAACCGGTGTTGCGCTTCATTTTCTCCTGTCAAAAAAATAGCTTCTGGTATCTGCTGCTATTCTGTGTTATACAGGCAGCCGTCATCGGCCTTTCCTCCATGGAACTCAACCCTCAGCTCCCCTGGTATACAGCGCCGGTCGTGCTGTTATCTGCCACATTGGTCAGCGGCGGCAATGAAGAGCTGGGATGGCGCGGCACGATGCAGCCTGAGCTTGAAAAAAAGTTCCCATTCCCCGTTGCAGCATTGATAACCGGCTGTGTATGGATGATGTGGCATATCCCCCTTTGGTTCATAGAAGGCATGTCTCACCAAAACATCCACTTCGGTCTGTATTGCATCTACGGTTTGATTCTGAGTTTTTGGCTTGCTGTGCTGTACCAGAAGACGGCCAGTGTATTTTGCTGTGCAATCTTCCATGGATTTTCAAACCTGATGCTTTCCATGTTTGTCATCAAGGCAAATTGGATTTTGGCGGTGGGATTGATTGCCGCACTTGTATCGTCCATTTGGCTTTTCTATCAAAATGGCAAACCTAAGATTATCACCAAGTGATAACGATGAAAAAAGCATAAGCTCCCCCCCATCAAGAAAGGAGGAACAGGATGGAAACCAGTTATGTTTTTCTCACTGAAAAAGAGGCCATGTGGGCAGAAATGCTGATGGAAGCATTGCAAAAGGCAGGTATTCCCGCCACCTCTGTGCCAGTCTATGGTGCTGGTCTTGTCATGCGGGGCGGTGTGCAGGAGCGGCTCCGGATTCATGTCCCGCCGAAGAGCAAAACGCAGGCAGAAGAGCTGCTGGAAGAGCTTTTCCCTGAAAACCAGAAATAGTCTCATTTTCACAAAAACAGCCCGGACAGGCTTCTGTCCGGGCTGTTTCTATTGGATGGATGTTTTCCATGAACAATTTGCTGCTATGCACCTATCCGTGCATCCTTCTGGCACAGCCGGTTGAGAATTGCGGTCGCTTCCGCCCGGGTGATCCAATCACCGGGATGGAAGTTGCCTTCTGCATCACTTCCCTGCAAAATCCCTGCCTGATACAAAAGCCGGATCTCCTTGGCGTAGGTCTGGTCATCACTCACATCGGGCGGCAGGATCGCACCCTCCACCGGTTCCAGTTCCTCTTCCGGCAGAGCGCGGGCAAAGAGATAGGCCATCTGGCTACGGCTGCACCGCCAATAAAATTCACTCTTCCTTTCAAAGGGGATGATTCCCTCCAAAATACTGTAAGCCCGATAGGGAGCATCCCAAGGTTCCCCGCCAGTCAGGTCCACACCATCATCTGTATAAATGCTGCGCACCACACTGGCCATTTTAATGGCTTCGCTGCAAGACAAGTACTCTCCCGGGGCAAAGGTTCCATCTCCCATGCCATCCATCAGGCCCAGCTCATAGGCCCCCTGAATGGCGCCCTGCTGATTCGCCCCATACCAGGCGTTTTCATCCACATCGGAGAACTGACCTTGCTGATAGGTCCGCTCCTGAACAAAATTGTCCATCGACCCACAAGCGGCACCAAGCATCCTGATTTCCTCTGCAACCTTGGTCAGGCTCTGTTTACCCAGCTGATCCTTTGTCACGCCATCGATGTTCCACTGCCACAGTGTTCCATCGGTGGCCAGAAGGGCGCTCCGGGTTCCGCCATAGGCCAGCTCGGTAAAGCGCAGATCGCCCGTATCCACCAATGTGGGTTCCGGCAGCCGGTATTGCTCTTCCTGAGGATCGTTGTCCTTTCCCTGGTAATAGCCCCACAGATACAGCTGTCCATCCTGGGTCAGGGCTGCGCCGGAAAAGCGATCCAGCTCGGCCTGCTGCACATTCCGCATCAGCCGGGTGGGCTCCATCACATAGAAGTCATCCATCCCCAGAGACCGATGTTCAAAATTGCCGCCCCACACATAAAGGTCTCCATCTTCGGTGAGAGCCTGGCAGGTGTATTCATCACACTGCACTGTGAGTACATCGGAAAGAATCCAACGAGGTTCTGCACTGTTCTTGGGATTTCCTTCCCCATAGCCGGTCTCACCCATGGGACCCATGCCCCAGGTATACAGTTTTCCATCTGCTGTAACAAGGGCAAAAACACCAGGGCCGCAGGCCACATCCGCAGCGGACCAGTTGATATTTTGGGGCGTGTCCCATTTTTCTATAATGGGATTCCAGTTTGCATCATCCCCGGTATACACATTTCCCCAGACATAGACCCCGTTCATCGTTATCGCTATGCCGTTTTCTTTCCAACGGTCTGCCTTGAGCACAGGAGGCAGGCCCTCCTTCTTCACCCACTTGCCTTCCCACAGATACAGGCTGCCATCCCGGGTGATGATCAGGTCATCATCGCAATAGGCCACCTTGCCAGGGGTTGTCACTTGCTTTTCACTCCCATCGCCAAAGGAATAAAGATCCCCTGCGGGGTCCACAAAATACTCTGCATCAAAGATTCCTTTTTGATCCAAGGGGCGGTTTCCAGGTTCCTCCGGCGGGTTCGGCTCCCTTTGCAGCTGCTCCGGCACCATCACGCCGGTGGTCACCTGTTTGAGATCCCAGCCAACATCATAGACCGGACCGATATTCCACAGATATAACCCGCCGTCCTGGGTGAGAATCAGGGTGTCTGTCCCCTGGGCCACCACATCGGCCACAGCGGTATCGCCGCAGTCAACCTTCTCGGGGATAGAGAAGGACCATTCATCCATCTCATGATTTTCATAGGCTCTATCGCCATAGAATCCCCACATATAAAGCTCTCCGCTCTCAGTAATAGCAATGGCAGATTTATACCAGTCCATACTCACCCGGCTCACATGGGTCATAATTCGGGTGGGCTCCCAAACTTTCCCTCCCGAAAGCCCCAGAGAGCTATCCCAGTTTTCACCCCAGCCATATAAAGTCCCATTGTTGGTAATGGCATAGCTACTCCACTTTCTGCTCACTGCCATCTTCACATTGGAAAGAATCTTTGTTGGCACAGGGCTGTATTGAGGAAGCCCCTCTGCATAGCCATTTTGACCCACGCCCCAGGTATACAGATCACCATTCTGGGTCACCAAAGTGAAATTACCCCCTCCAGTGGAAACCTGGAGGCCAGCAGGAACACCCTCCACTTTGTGGGGTGAGGTGTACTTTTTCCAGATCGGGTTCCATTTTGCATCGTCTCCCATGTAGACACTTCCCCACACATAGACACTGCCATCCTCTGTGACGGCAATCCCATGCGTCTCAGAAATATCTGCCGAAATCACAGGAGGAAGACCTTCCACCTTCTGAGGAGTATCCCGATCCACTGTATCACCCAGGCCCAACTGCCCATTGTGATTTTTCCCCCAGGTGTACAGGCTGCCATCCTCTGTGACGGCCAGGGTCTGATTCAGCGATTCCGCCACATGGATGACATTGGAAATTCCTTCTACTTTTTCAAACTGGCACTGGCCCGTGTATGTATTTGACCCTTCTGTCAGCTGGCCTTCATACGCCCGGGAGTTCCCATGATACAGGTCCCCATTCTCCATGACAAAATAATTTTCTGTGACCGTGCGCTGGTTCTGAAAATCCAGCGTTTTTTCGGTCTCTCCCGCGCCCTGCGCCGGCAAGGACGAAAACGGCAGCAATGTAAGACAAAACAGGATGGCCAGCAACAAAGAACATTTCCTCTTCACACCCATACCTCCTCACCATAATGCAGTTATATTTTTCTGTACTAATTTCAATATATCACCGCCATATCCAAAAGTAAAGAGCAGGGAGAGGAAACACTTCCTCTCCCTGCTCTTGCATCTATAGCCTATTTTTCATTTTCCCGTTTTTCTTCCTCTTCTCTCCGGCTGGCCCGCTCGCTTTCCAGCTGAAGGCGGATCATATCCACCAGCACAGAGCAAGGACGAAACACCAAATACCGCAGTACGCCCTTGTCCCGGTAACGAAGCATACAGCACCGATCCCGGCCAATGAGGGGCAGATAGTAATGCTGTTTGCCTCTCCCCAGCGTGCTGCCGATGGAGCAGCTCTCCACCAGAATACATTCCGGGTTTCCCAACGCAATCACTTTGGCCTTTATAGGATGTCCCATCAGCTGGAGGCGGATAAACAGGTGATCGTGCATCAGCCGGTATTCATAGGATACAAAAGAATAACCGCAGATCACCACCGTGACCAGACAAAACAGCAGCGCCGGAATGAGAAAATGCACCGGCGTGGCGTAGGGAGTCTGCCAAATGGCCTCATAAAAGCTGATCATCAGCAGAAAAAAACCTACCCACAGGGAAAAGGGCACCGCCTTGCGGTGGAAGCCTTGCAAAATCTGTTTATACATCCTTATCGATCCTTTCTAAACTACAGGAAAATTGGCCCTGGTCGATCTCCAGACGAAGATAAGTACCTCCATAACCAATGCTTCCCGGATTATACAAAGGGACCGGCCACTTTTCTAGCGCTACCGGCTGATGGGTATGACCGAAAAAAGCTGCCTGGGCACCAGCCTGCTGGGCCGCCCGAAGAAATTCATCCAGCCCATCCTTGACGCCAAAACGGTGGCCGTGGCTGAGAAAAAGCCGCACCCCCTCCGGCTGAGGCGTCCTGGTCAAAGGCTCCTGGCACATCAGATCGCAGTTGCCCGCCACCGCCAGCACCTGGCAGCCGAACAGCATTCCCGCATCCTCTGCGTCCCGCACACCATCACCCAAAAAAAGCAGACAGTGGGGATTTTCTTTCTCCAACATCCGGCACAGTGCATCGAAATTCCCGTGGGAGTCGGAAGCCACGCACAGCTTCATCCCATCCCTCCTCTTTTCCGTTTTGTTTGATCTTGGCTTTTAGGATACATCACTTGCATGAAAAAAGAAAGGGGGCAGCGGAAATTTTTTCGTTTTTTCGGAACCGAAGGGTTTTTCAATGCATATACTGTGTTGAAAAGCCCATGGGAGGAGATACATCATGCAAAACGATTACGAAAACCTTGCCAAGGTCCTCATGGCCAGTCCCCAAGGGGCCAAAATTGTAAAAAGTCTGGATAAGCTCAACAGTGTGGTGAGCACCGAAAGCGGCCGTCAGCTCATTGCCATGCTGGCCAGCGACGGTGGCGACGCCATCAAAAACGCCGCAGCAGCCGCGGCCAGCGGCGACCAGGATCAGGCCCGTGTGCTGCTCTCCACTTTGCTTTCCAGCCCGGAAGGGGCACAGCTGGCAGCTAAAATCATCGAAGTGGTGGGCCGCTGACTTTTGCTCCCAGGCGGCCTTCCGCGCCGGCCGCCTGGGTGTTTTCCTGAAAGGGCGGAGAAAGGACGGAACCCATGGCCGACATCCAGGATGCCCTTCAAAAACTGTTTTCCGATCCGGAAAGCATGAAAAAAGTCACCGATCTGGCCGCCGGCCTGGCTCCGGCGCTGCAAAAACAGGATGCTGCCCCCAGCCCATCCCCTGACTTTGGAGGGCTGGGAGCCCTGTTTCCTTCTCCGGCGCAAACACCCAAGCCCCCATCCGAGGAACCAAAAAGCGGGGATCTCTCTTCTCTTCTGGCCTCTTTGGGAAAGAGCCTTTCTTCCCCGCCTGCCGGAAATGAGCAAAAAAAAGAAGGAGGTCTGGATCTTTCCTCTTTGTTCTCGCTGTTTGGAAAGGGCTCTTCCTCCGCCGAAGAAAACACGGAAAAACAAAGGGGAATGGATCCGGCCCTGCTCCCCCGGCTGATGATGGCTTTTTCCGGCGACGCCAATTATCTCAAGCCGGAAAAGGTCAATCTGCTGCGGGCCCTCAAGCCCTATCTGGGGCAGCGGCGGGCACCGGACATCGACCGGGCGGTGAAAATGGCCAATCTGGCCCGGGCAGCCCAAGAAGCCCTGGGCGGGCTGGAAAGGAGATGAGCCCATGTATGACCGCTATTTTCAGGGAGATGGTTTTGAAGCCTTCTTCCCTCAGGCGGCTCAAATGCCTCCTCCACCGCCCTCCTCCGCTCCCGAGCCCCAAGTCCGACCGGAAAATAAGCCGCCCAGAAAAAGCGGCCTGCTGGGAAGTCTGGGCCAACGCATCAAGCTGCCGGAGCTGGACAGCGACACCATTTTGCTCTTGGTGCTGGTCTATTTCCTGTTGGCGGATACCGATGAAAACGGTGAAAAATCCAATCTGGCGGATACTTTGCTCATTGTAGGGGCTCTGCTTCTGCTGGGATTTTGACAAAAAGGCCCTTTGGGGCCTTTTTTAGAATATCGAAAAAGTGGTTGAAACCACTTTTTCGAGCTTCTGCAAGGGTCTGCATGCACGCCTTTGGCGCACACTTGCCCCTTGAGAGGTGTAAAAACCGACGCACAGGTCGCCGTTTTTTACAGATTGATGAGGGGTAGGGCAGATAGTTTTTTTGCTGCATAAATTTCTTGACAGTATGAAAAAAGGCCCTTTGGGGGCCTTTTTGTTTACAGATCCTTTTCCATCACAAAATTGGTCAGCCGCTGGCCCCGGCGCTCCACCTGCTGCTCTTTCAGCATCCGATAGCCCCGTTTCTCAAAAAAAGGCCGGGCCGTGAGGGAAGCGTGCACCGAAATACAGGAAAAGCCCTGTTCTTTGGCGGTCTGCTCGATCCGATCGGCCAGGCACCTGGCCACGCCCCGCCTTTGAGCCGTGCTGCTGACAAAAAGATGATCGAAATAATCCCCGTCCAAAGTGGCAAATCCCCAGATTTTTTCCCCTTCCTCCACCACAAAGGTGCGGTGGTGGGAAAAGATTCTGCCCCAGCGCTCTTCGTCCATTTCCCGGGGAGCCCAGGCATCCAGCTGGGCCGGGGTATAATCCCGGCAAGCAGCCCCATGCACCGAGTCCCAAAACAGATCCATCAGCCGTGTGCAATCCTCCGGCCGGTATTCCCGCAGCTTCATTCCTGCTCCTCCTTGTTTGCAGGCATACGGCCATATTGGGCCGGATACCGTTCCACTTTATTCAAAATGACAACATAGCCACCCAGCAAAAGAGCGGTGGCCAGTACCCAGGCAATGGAGCTTGCCGCACACACACCGTCAAATCCCCAGGCATCGGCCAGCCACATGGCCGCCGCCACACGAACTACCAACTCACTGACACCGGCCAGCAGAGGAATGCCTCCGAATCCCATTCCCTGCAAGGTATTGCGGAAAATAAACAGCAGCCCCAGAATGAAGAAGAATGGCCCTACGATGTTCAGATAGGTCTGGGCATAGGCCGTTACAGCGCCGTCGTTTTCTCCCAGGAAAAGGCTTACCAGTCCCTTGCAGAAAATCATCACCAGAGCTCCGCCCACCAGACTGAACACCAGAGCCAGTTTTCCGCTGGCCCGCACGCCCTGACGAATACGCCGGGGTTGCCCCGCGCCATAATTCTGCGCCGCATAGGTGGCCATGGCCGCCCCCAGTGTCACCAAAGCCTGGGTAGCCAGATTCTCGATTTTGGTGGCGGCGGTAAACCCGGCCACCGCCGTAGACCCGAAGCCATTGAGGGCCGTTTGCAGCACCATGACCCCCACCGCTGTGATGGAAAACTGAAAAGCCATGGGCAACCCTACCCGCAGATGCTGCCAGGCAAAGCCTTTGTCCCAATGCCAGTTCTGTTTTTTCAGGTGCAGCACAGGGAACCGGAGCTTCACATAAAAAAGGCACATCAGTCCGGCCAGAAGCTGGGCAATGACCGTAGCCCAACCAGCTCCGGCCACGCCCATGCCGAAAAAGGTGATAAAAGCGTAGTCCAGAATAATGTTGATGATGCAGGCGATGACGAGAAAATACAGCGGCGTGCGGCTGTCTCCCACCGCCCGGATAATGCCGGAGATCATATTATAAAAAATGGCGGCGCCAATACCGTAATAGATCACCACAATATACCGCCAGGCATCGTCGATGATATCTCCCGGAGTATTCATCACTTCCAGCAGCGGCCGGGCGGTGACCACCGCCAAAACGGTGATGACCAAAGTACTTCCCACACACAGCAAAACGGAAGTGGCCACACTGTCCCGAAGCCGTTCCTCTTCTCCTGCGCCAAAGCATTGGGCTGCCATCACCGAAAAGCCGCTGGTCAGCCCCTGGGCAAAGCCCAGGATCAAAAAGGATATGGCACCGGTAGCTCCTACCGCCGCCAAAGCCTGCACGCCAATGGTGCGTCCCACGATCACCGTATCGGCCATGCTGTAAAATTGCTGAAACACATTCCCGATAAAAAGAGGAATGGAAAAGGCCAGCAGCAGCCTCATGGGGCTGCCTTTTGTCATGTCATTTGTCATTGTGTTCTGTTGTCCCCCAAAACAATCTGACTCAAAAACAGCCCCGGCAGTATCGCCGGGGCATAAACTCTCGAAAATCCATATACGAAAAGAAACCGTTCGTCCTCTCCCTATGGATTCGCAAAAAGTCGCGACCTGCGCGTGGCTTTTTGCACTTCTCAAGGGGCCAGTGTGCGCCCAAGGCGTGCACGCAGACCCTTGCAAAAATCCGAAAAAAGTGGTTCTCACACTTTTTTCGATGCACCCAGCCCCGGCAGTATCGCCGGGGCCATATACATAACCGACTCTTTCATGGCAATCAAGATCTTGCAAAAACACCGGAAGAACCGTTACTCCTCTTCCACGATCTGACCATTGGGCAGCTGAAACCGGCTCTCAGGCACATCCTCCACTGTGACCCGGATCATCTTCATGGAATAGGTGGTCATGCCTTTTTTCTCACTTTCCGCCCGGTACAAAAGGCCATTGGAAACGGCGATATAATAGCTGTCCTGGGTACCGGCCAGAGCGTTTTCCACCTTCACATAAATGCAGGCTTCTCCATCCTTTTCCACATATCCGGCTTCCAGGATCTGCGACGGATCCAGCTCCAGTACCGATTCATAAGTGGGCACCCGGCTGGCATCATCATAAAATGCGGTGAGTTCCCCATCCTGAGGAAGGCTCTGTCCCAGTGTCCCCACATAGGGATTGACCTGTCCGCTGCGCCAGGCATAATAACCGGAGGGCGCAATAATGATCTCCTTTTCCACATATCCGCCTTCCGAAAGCTGCTGGATATGACTGCGGCGGCCTTGCACGGCCCCTTTGATGCGCAGCACATCCTCTGCGCTGTGATAGGAAAGGGTACTCTCCAGCTCATAGGTGTATTCCTTGGGCCGGTGCAGCGCGGCAATGACAGAAAGAACATTGGACTCATTCACCTGCACCCCGTCCACCAACGGCCCATTTTCCCCCAATTTGTCCGGATCGGCAGAAACAGAACCTTGGGAAGAAGGAAGGGTGATCGTCCCGGCCGGTTCCATCTCCACCATAGAAAGATAGAAGCTGATGAGCACCGCTACCAGCAGCAAGGCGGTGACGGCCGCCACCGCCTGAGCCATTTTCCCCTTTTTCATGGGTCTCCCTTATTCCTCGGTGCCCGGCGTAAAATCCTCGGGGGGCTGATTTGCTTTTCCAAAGGCATACAAAATCGCATCGGCAATGCGGCGGCAGGCCTCACCGTCTCCATAGGGGTTGACTGCCCGGGCCATTTTGCCGTATTCCTCCGGATCGTTCAGCAATTTCAATGCTTTCTCTGCAATTTCTTTGGCTTCCACGCCGGCCATACGCACTGTGCCGGCCTCCACAGCCTCGGGCCGCTCGGTCTCCCGGCGCAGCACCAGCACCGGCTTGCCCAGGGAAGGCGCTTCCTCCTGGATACCGCCGGAATCGGTCATCACCAAGGTGGCCCGCTCCATCAGGTTATGCATATCCATCACGCCCAACGGCTCCACCAGGTCCACATTAGGTATATTCCCCAGGTTGTCCCGGGCCATCTGCTGCACATAGGGGCTGAGATGCACCGGATAGACAAAGCGCACATCCGGCTCTTTCTCCGCCACCATACGCACGGCGTCCATGATATTCTGGAAGGGTTCGCCGTAGTTTTCCCGGCGATGGGCTGTGAGCAGCACCACCCGCTCCTTCTGATAGTCGATCTCATTGAGCCGCTGGCACTGGAAGGTGTAACTGTCCCGCACTGTGGTTTTCAGCGCGTCAATGACGGTATTGCCGGTGATATAGACATTTTTCTCCACACCCTCCCGATGGAGGTTTGCCACATTGGCCTTGGTGGGTGCAAAATGCAGATCGGCAATATCGGTGGTCAGGGTCCGGTTCATCTCTTCCGGGAAGGGGGAATATTTGTCAAAGGTCCGCAGTCCCGCTTCCACATGGCCCACTTTTACCTTGGCATAGAAAGAAGCCAGAGCCGCCACAAAGGTGGTGGAGGTATCGCCATGGACCAGCACCAGATCGGGCTTTGCCTTTTCCAGCACATCTCCCAGGCCGGTGAGGGCTTTGACGGTGATGCGCATCAATGTCTGGGAAGGCTCCATAATATCCAGATCATAGTCCGGGACGATCTGGAAAGCCTCCAGCACCTGATCCAGCATTTCCCGGTGCTGGGCGGTGACGCAAACAATGCTTTCCACTTCCTCCCGGCTCTCCAGTTCCTTCACCAGAGGCGCCATTTTGATGGCTTCCGGCCGGGTGCCGAAAACCGACATCACTTTGATCTTATCCATGCTTTTCCTCGCTTCCCGGGGCGTCGTCCGTCCCCTCGTCCTGCTCTTTTTCCAGCTGCTCTTTTTCCTTTTTCTGATCGTGGCCGGTGACGCTCAGGCCGATGAGCACCGAAGCCAGAATGGCCACGGCCAGGATGATGATCTTCACCTCACCGCTGGTGGCCAGCACCACAGCGGACAGGCCCAGCACCACCGAGAGCATATACAGAATAGCAACCGACTGCTTCTGGTCAAAGCCCATATCGATAAGCCGGTGATGCACATGGCCCCGGTCGGCGTGCATGGGGCTCTGGCCCTTCAGCAGCCGGCGGATGATGGCAAAAGTGGTATCGAAGATGGGCAGCCCCAGGATGATAAAGGGCACGGCAAAGGAAATGCCCACATAAAACTTGAACAGGCCCTGGATGGAGATGGTGGCCAGCAAATATCCCAGAAACATGGAGCCGGTATCCCCCATGAAGATCTTGGCAGGGTTCATGTTATAGGGCATGAAGCCCATGCAGGCGCCGGCCAGAGCGGCCATGGTCACGGCGATATAGCTTTCGCTGACCAGCACGGCAATGGTGAACACCGTCACGGTGGCGATGGTGGAAACGCCCACGGCCAGACCGTCCAGACCGTCGATCATGTTGACGGCGTTGGTGACGCCCACAATCCAGATCACCGTCAGAGGCACAGCCAGAAGCCCCAGTTCAAAATACTTCCCGTCGCCAAAGGGATTCATCAGCCGCTGCACCACAACACCGGACAGTACCGGGATCAGAGCCGCCACGATCTGACCGCCGAACTTCACCAGCGGTTTGAGGGGGTGGATATCATCCACCACACCCAGCATGACGATGAACACCGCACCCAGCAAAATGGATTTCATCTGGGGATCGATACGGCCGAACAGCAGAATACTGATGAGGAAACCCAGGAAAATAGCCAGGCCTCCCAGCCGGGGAATGGGCACCTTGTGCATCCGCCTGGCGTCTTTGGGCACATCGATGGCCCCTACCTTTTTGGCAAACAGCTTGACAATGGGCGTCATGGCAAAAGAAATGGCCAGCGCCACACTGAAGGCAAAAAAGGATGTGATCAAAACACTATTGTCTATCATTTCTATTCAAAGCTCCCATCAGAAGGGTTTCTTGATAAACCCGACTTTTTTATAGACCTTTTCCAGGGTGCGCCCGGCAATGCGGGACGCATTTTCTGCGCCCTGGGTATAAACCTTTTCCAGATAATCCTTGTTGCGCAGGAGATCTTCTGTTTTTTCCCGCACCGGGCGCAGCACTTCCACCACCGCTTCGCCCACCGCTTTTTTAAAGTCGCCATAGCCCTTGCCGGCAAAGCGTTCTTCGGTTTCTTCCGGCGTACAGCCTACGGCCGCGCTGTAAATGGCGATCAGGTTGTTCACTCCGTGCTTTCCCTCTCCCCGGCGCACTTCGCTGCCGGAGTCGGTGACGGCCCGCTTGAATTTCCGCATGATGTCCTCGGGCTTGTCCATCAGAAGCACAAAGGCATTTTGGTTTTTGTCCGATTTGCTCATCTTCTTTGTGGGATCGGCCAGGGACATGATTTTGGCGCCGGTTCCCGCAATGCGGGGCTCGGGCACGGTGAACACATTGCCGTAAATGCCGTTGAATCTCTCGGCAATATCCCGTGCAATCTCCACATGCTGTTTCTGATCCTGCCCCACCGGCACAAAATCGGTCTGATACAGCAGAATATCGGAAGCCATGAGCACAGGATAGGTAAACAATCCCGCATTCACATTATCGGCATGGCTTTTGGATTTATCCTTGAATTGGGTCATGCGGGACAATTCGCCGAACATGGTATAGCAGTTGAGCACCCAGGAGAGCTCGGCATGGGCCGACACATGGCTCTGGATAAACAGAAGGCTTTTTTCCGGATCGATGCCGCAGGCCATATACTGGGCCAGCACCTCCAGGGTCTGACGGCGAAGGGCCGCCGGCTCCTGGCGCACCGTGATGGAATGAAGATCCACCACGCTGAAAATGCACCGGTTTTCCTCCTGCAAAGCCACCCAGTTGCCCATGGCTCCCAGATAATTGCCCAAGGTCAGCTTACCCGAGGGCTGCACGCCGCTGAACACCGTTTTGGGCCGGGGAGCCTGCTGGGCCTGGGTTTCCTGTTTCTGTTCTATTTTTTCTTCCATCATTATTTTTCACATCCTAACCCATGATCTCTCTGACACATCCTGCCAGTATTTCCACGCCTCTGTCGATCTGCTCATGGCTGGGGGTGGAATAGTTCAGCCGCACACCGGCCGAAACCTGTGTGCTGTCAGCCAGAAAAACAGCCCCCGGCACCACGGCCACCTTGTTCTGGGCGCAGCGGGCCGCAAGATCTGTCCCATCCAGCCCCTCCGGCAGCTGGAGCCAGACAAACAGGCCCCCTTCCGGCCGGGAGAATGTGACCCCTTCCGGAAGATTCTTTTCCAGCAGCGACAGCATCCGGTCCCGCTTTTCCTTATAAAGAGCTGTGCAGGCAGAAATATGGGCATCCAGATCGTACCGGGCAAAATACTCCGCCGCCACCGCCTGGAAAAACAGGTTGGAATGGACATCCCCGGCCTGTTTCAACATTGTCATACGGGCGATCACATCCTTGTGGGCCTGGGCGTAACCCAGACGCACGCCAGGAGACAATATCTTGGAAAGAGACCCTGCAAAAATCACCCGGCCCTCTTCATCCAGGCTTTTCAGGGGCGGCTGGTATTCTCCGCTGATCCGCAGCTCAAAATAAGGATTGTCTTCCAGGATCATCACATCGTATTTCTGCGCCAGCTGATAGATAGCCTTCCGCTTTTCCATGCTGGTGGAAAAGCCGGTGGGGTTCTGGAAGGTGGTGATCACATAGATGAACTTTATCTGCTTTTCTTCTTTCAGCAGGTTTTCCAACCGATCCAGGTCCATACCGTCCGGCTCCATGGGCACCGGCCGAATGCGGGCACCGGCAGAGCGGAAGGTGTTCAGCGCTCCCATAAAGGTGGGTTCTTCCACGATCACAGCATCCCCCGCCTCCACCATCAGACGGGTGAACAGCTGAATGACCTGCTGTCCGCCGCTGGTGACCATCAGCTGGTCAAATTCCCGGCCCGTGCCGTGTTTGCCCACCATCCGGTTCTGGAGAAGCTCCCGCAGAGGACCATAGCCCTCGCTGAGGCCGTACTGGAACAGGGCGGCCGCTCCTTGCCGGGCAAACAGCTCTTTTGTCACCTGCTCCATTTCCTTCAGCGGGAAGGTCTCCGCCGAAGGGTTGCCCGCCGAAAAGGGGATCACCCCGGGGGCCGATGCCATTTTCAGCACATCGCCGCCGGCCGGCGGAGCCATCTGCTGAAATCTATCCAAAAAATGAAACTCCATTTTTCCTTTCCTCCTTGGGGAAATGTCCCACAGGCATATAAAGTGATTTTAACACATGGGGTCCTTTGGGACAAGAGCTTTGGGGATTTTACCGGGATAATTCCTCCATTTTTACAAAAGATAAGAATATGCTTTTTGAAACTGCCGTGAAGGGAGCTTATTGTCATGTATGAGACCGTCCCCCAAAAGCGTCTGATCAGCTTTTTGCTTTGTGTCAGCCTTCTTTCTCTGACTGCCGCTTTTTTCTTCCGCTTCCGCTGGGAAGAGTCCCAGCGCCGTGAGGTGCAGCTGCGTCAGCAAGCCTATTCCCAGCTGGTCAGCAGCGTTTCTTCTTTGGAGACCGCCTTGCAGAAGGCCCGCTGCTGCGGCACATCATCCATGCTCTCACAGATGTCGTCCCAGATCTGGAGGGAAGCCGCCGCGGCTTCCCAAGCCCTCTCTTCCCTGCCGCCGGAAACGGAAGGACTTGCTTCGGTTCAGAAATTCATCAACCAGACGGGAGAATATGCCTATACCCTCATCGGTCGGGACACGGCCCTGACAGGGCAGGAATATGACACACTCACCTCGCTCCATCAGGCCGCCGACCGGCTCTCCCTGGAGCTTCTGTCCACCCAGGCCGATCTGGGACAAAACCTGCATTTTCCCCAGCAGGCCGTATCCGCCGGGGATTTTGACACCGATGCCCCGGAACAGGAGGATTATCCTTCTCTCACCTATGATGGCCCCTTTTCCGACCATCTGGATCAGCTGGAGCCGCTGGCCCTTCAGTCTTTGCCCGTACTGTCTCCGGAAGAGGCCCTCACCCAGGGCGCAGCCTTCTGCGGTCTCTCCCAGGATGCGCTCACCGTCACCGGTGAAACCCAAGGCACCATCCCCTGTTACCGCCTGGAAGGGGAAAATATCTCTTTGCTGCTGACAAAGCAGGGAGGCCGGGCGCTGCTGCTCACCGATGGCCGGGCGCTCACCGCTCCCACCCTCTCCCCGGAACAGGGCGCCATCATTGCCCAGGAGTTTCTCCGCAGCCGGGGCTATGCCAATATGTGCCGAAGCTATTATGAAACAAACCAGGGAACTGTGATGGTGAACTTCGCTCCGGTGGAAGAAGGACGGCTGCTTTACCCTGACCTTATTAAGGTCACCGTGGCCTTGGACAACGGCACCATCCTGGGCTTTGAAAGCCGGGGCTATGTGATGAATCACCGGGCGCGGGAGTTTACCCCTTCCGCTCTGTCCATCGAGGAAGCCGAAACCCTGCTTTCCCCTCTTCTCACCGTCAAGCGCCGGGGCCAGGCCATCATCCCTTCGGCAGGAGCCAAAGAGATCGACTGCTATGAATTTCTCTGTTCCACCTCCGATGGGGCAGAGTGCCTGGTTTATCTCAACACCCAGACGGGAGAAGAGGAAAACATCCTGCTGCTTCTCACCGGAGAAAACGGTGTGCTCACCGCCTGAGTCTTTTCCGGCTCCTACGCAAACATGGAATTGAACTCCCGGGCCGCCGCCATAGCCTGCCGAAGCGCCTCTTCATCCTCTCTGGCGGGAAGGTGATCGGTGCCGATGCTGGCCACCTGGCGGATCTGTCCTGCCCCCATCTCCCGCAGAACGATCCGGGCCGTCTGAAAAGCACAGGAGGGATCTTTGGTGCTGCCGCCGCCCGTGAGCAGCACCAGCCCGCCTTTGGTCTGTTCCCATCCTCTTTTTTCTTTCTGTCTGGCCATATACTGGGCCTGAAACCGGCTGCACAGAGAAAGCAGCGGACCGGTAAGGGTGGAAAAATAAAGGGGCGAGGCCAGCACCAGCACCTGGGCCATACGCACCTTCTCATAGATCTCCTGCATTCCATCATTCAGAACGCACCCTCCGCCTCCGGCGCAGCGGCGGCAGTCCACACAGGGGGAGATCTTCATCCCGTAGGCATCGATCTGCTCCACCTGTCCCCTGATCTCCCGGCAGAAAGCGCCGATCAGCGCACTGGTGTCCCCCCCTCTCCGGGGGGAACCGTTCAAAATCAATGTATACACCCTGCATCCATCCTCTCCCGCCTCCCGGCGTCTGTTTGCCTTTCAGTATACCAGCCTCCCCTTTTTCCCGCAATTCTCTTCCGCTCTGGTCAATCTGCTTTTTTTCCGCCATCTTTTTTCTTCCAGTGGCGTCAAAGTGACAAAACTCCATGGAATATCTGGGAAAAAAAGCAAAATCTCTTGACGGGCACTTTAGCGTACTATATAATTTATGAAATGAACAAAGGCGTTCATTAAAGGGGAAAAGAAGAGTGCTTTTGTCCTTTAATGGACGCCTGCTTTTTGCAGCCAGATCATTTTGGAATATCGGGAGGAAACTGTTATGCTTACTGCGATCACCGGCATCAACTGGGGCGATGAGGGCAAGGGCCGCATGGTGGACCTTTTGTCTGAGAATTATGATATCGTCGTCCGTTACCAGGGCGGCAACAACGCCGGCCACACCGTGGTCAATCCCCTGGGCAAATTCATTCTGAACCTGCTGCCTTCGGGCATCCTGCGGCCGGAAGTGGTCAATGTGATGGGCAACGGCATGGTCATCGACCTGGAGCATCTGATGGGCGAAATCAAAAACCTCCGGGACGCCGGGGTTCCTGTTTCCCCCAAGAACCTGAAGATCAGTGACAAAGCGGTCATCTGCCTTCCCTATCACAAAATGCTGGACAACCTGGAAGAGGACCGGCTGGGCGATGCCAAGTTCGGCTCCACCCGCCGGGGCATCGCTCCGGTCTATGGAGACAAATACATGAAGCGGGCGCTGCGCATGGGCGATCTGCTCCATCCCGCCGCCATGGAAAAGCGGCTGGCAAGCGCCGTGGAATGGAAAAACCTGCTTGTGGAAGGGGGCTATCATGCCGAACCCATCACCGTGGAAGGTGTGATGGGCTGGCTGCGCACCTACGGCGATCCTCTGAAGGAGTTTGTCTGCGACACCAGCGTCTACCTGGATGAGGCGGAAAAGGCCGGCAAGAAGATCCTGTTTGAAGCCCAGCTGGGTGCGCTGCGGGATATCGATTTCGGCATCTATCCCTACACCTCTTCTTCTTCCACCATTGCCGCCTATGCTCCCATCGGCGCAGGCATTCCCAACCACAAGCTGAGCAAGAGCATCGGCATCATGAAGGCCTATTCCTCCTGTGTGGGCGAGGGCCCCTTCACTGTGGAACTGTTCGGCGAAGAGGCCGACCGTCTGCGGGAAGCCGGCGGCGAATACGGCGCTGCCACAGGCCGGCCCCGCCGGGTGGGTGCTTTTGACTGCGTTGCCTCCCGCTACGGCGTGCGCATGCAGGGCGCTGATGAAATCGCTCTGACCAAGCTGGATGTCCTTTCCTATCTGGACAAGATCCCGGTTTGCGTTGCCTATCAGGTGGGCGACAAGCGCACCGACAACTTCCCCACCGGCGAGGACCTGGAAAACGCCAAGCCCATCTATGACTACCTGCCTGGCTGGAAGTGCGACATTTCCCGCTGCCGCCGGGTGCAGGATCTGCCCCGCGCAGCCCTGGACTACATCCACTATCTGGAGAAGGCCGTGGGCTGCCGGATCACCTATGTCTCTGTGGGCGCTGAGCGGGATCAGTACCTGGTTATGTAAAAAGCGGCTGCGGCCGCCTGCCCGATCCGGGCCCCGGCACATTCCCGGGGCCCGGTGCCTGCCGGCCTTTTTCCCAAAGGGCCGGCTTTTCAAAGAGTCTGTTTATTCCAAATGATGGAGGATCACCAATGCTGGGAGACAAATTACACGAAGAATGCGGCGTATTTGGAGTGCACATCAACATCCAGGAAGCCGCCGGCATCACCTACAACGCCCTGTCGGCTTTGCAGCACCGGGGCCAGGAAGGCGCCGGTATTGCTGTGCTTTCCAAAAACGCCATTTTGTGCCACAAGGATATGGGGCTTGTCAGCGAAGTGTTCAACGGTGACACCCTGAAAAAGCTGCCCGCCTCGGGCATCGGCATCGGCCATGTGCGCTACTCCACCACCGGCGGCAACAGCTGCGCCAATGTACAGCCCGTGGTCACCGAATTTCTGCGGGGCCGCATTGCCATCGCCCACAACGGCAACATCGTCAACGCCGGTGAACTGAAAGAGCTCCTCTCCCAGTACGGCTGCGCCTTTTCCGCCACCTCGGACAGCGAGGTCATTTCGGCTCTGATCGCCTATGAGATCATCCGCAATGGCAATCTCCAGGTGGCCGTGACGGCAGCGGCCCGTCAGTTGCGAGGAGCTTTTTCTTTGATCGTCCTCTCCTCCGACGGTACAATGATCGCCGTGCGGGACGGCTGGGGTTTCCGTCCTCTGTGTCTGGGCCAAAATGACCATGGCCATGCCATTGCTTCGGAAAGCTGCGCTCTGGACAGCGCCGGCTTCCGCTTCATCCGGGACATCGAGCCGGGAGAAATGGTGGTCATCGACCCCAACGGCAACCTGACTGCCTGCGAGATACTGGAAAAAGACAACAAAGGTCTGTGCATTTTTGAATATGTGTACTTTGCCCGTCCCGACTCTGTGATCGATGGGCTCAGCGTCTACGAAGCCCGGTACAACATGGGCATCCAGCTGGCCCGGGAATATCCGGTGGAAGCCGATTTGGTGTGCGGCGTGCCCGACAGCGGTCTGGAGGCCGCCATGGGCTATTCCCAGGAAAGCGGCCTGCCCTATATTCCCTGCTTTGTGAAAAACCGGTATATTGGCCGCAGCTTCATTTTCCCCTCCCAGTCCCAGCGGGATGCGGCCGTGCGCCTGAAGCTCAATCCGGTGCGGGCCAACCTGGAAGGCAAACGCATTGTTCTTGTGGACGATTCCATCGTCCGGGGCACCACCAGCGCCAAGATCGTGCGGATGCTCAAGCAGGCCGGAGCCAAAGAAGTGCATATGCGCATTTCCGCCCCGCCCTTTACCCATTCCTGCCATTTTGGCACCGATATCGACAGTGAAGAAAATCTGATCGCAAACAAAATGTCCATCCCGGAGATCTGCCAGCACATCGGCGCCGACAGCCTGGGTTATATCAGCATCAAGGGGCTGAAAGAGGCCTGCCACACCAGCCGTGCCCGTTTCTGCACCGGCTGCTTCTCCGGAGAATATCCCATCGATGTGGGACAGGATCATCATAAAAACCAATTTGAATAATCGGAAAAGAAGGGAATTTATATATGGATCAAAAAGCCTATCTGGTGCTTCAGGATGGCACAGTGATGGAGGGCAAAGCCTTCGGCGCTGTGGCAAATACCTGCGGCGAAACCGTCTTCACCACCGGTATGACCGGCTATCTGGAGACACTTACCGATCCCAGCTACTACGGACAGATCGTGGTGCAAACCTTTCCCCTGGTGGGAAATTACGGGGTGATTCCCCCGGACTTTGAAAGCAGCAAGGTGCAGGTCAAGGGCTACATCGTGCGGGAATGGTGCCATGAGCCCTCCAATTTCCGCTGCCAGGGCGACCTGGATGCCTTTTTGCAGCAAAGCGGTATTCCCGGCATCTACGGCATCGACACCCGCCGGCTGACCAAACTGATCCGCCGCCAGGGCGTAATGAATGGCAAGATCACCCAGGACATCTCCGATCTTCCCGGCATTCTGGAAGAGCTGCGGGGCTACACCATCCAGAACGCAGTGGATCATGTCACCTGCCAGAGCCCCCGCACCGATTCCCCGGAAGAGCCCCGGTTCCGGGTGGTGCTCATGGACTTCGGCGCCAAAGAGAATATCCGCCGCAGCCTGGTGAAGAGAGGCTGCGAGGTGCTGACCCTTCCGGCTCACACTCCGGCCGGGGAAGTGCTTTCCTATTCTCCCGATGGCATCATGCTCTCCAATGGTCCTGGCGATCCGGCGGAAAACACCCAGATCATCCATGAGATCGGCAAGCTCTATCAATCGGGTGTGCCCATTTTCGGCATCTGCCTGGGCCATCAGCTGCTGGCCCTTTCCCAGGGCGGCAAAACCGTCAAGCTGAAATACGGCCACCGTGGTGCAAACCAGCCGGTGCGGGATATTGCCACCGGCCGGGTCTATATCACCAGCCAGAACCACGGCTATGCTGTGGACAGCGATGCCCTCCCCTCCCATGCTCAGGTGAGTATGGTCAACGCCAATGACGGCACCTGTGAAGGCATCGTCTATGAAAACGCTCCGGTGTTCACCGTTCAGTTCCATCCGGAAGCCTGCGGCGGCCCCCTGGATACTCAATTTCTCTTTGACCAATTTATCAAACGGATGGAGGAGATGCGATAATGCCCAGAAACCCGGATATCAAAAAAGTACTGGTCATCGGCTCGGGCCCCATTGTCATCGGCCAGGCCGCTGAGTTTGACTACGCCGGTACCCAGGCCTGCCGGGCCTTGAAAGAAGAAGGGCTGGAGGTCATGCTCATCAACTCCAACCCGGCCACCATCATGACCGACGGTGTTATGGCCGATGAGATCTACATCGAACCGCTGACCCTGGACACCGTCAAACGGATCATTGAAAAAGAAAAACCCGACAGCCTTCTGTCCACCCTGGGCGGACAAACCGGCCTGAACCTGTCCATGGAGCTGGCCAAAGACGGTTTCCTGGCAGAGCACAATGTAAAGCTGCTGGGCGCCAATCCGGAGACCATCGACAAGGCCGAAGACCGCCAGGTGTTCAAAGACACCATGGAGAGCATCGGTCAGCCGGTGATTCCTTCCAAAGTGGTCACCGACCTGACAGGGGCTTTGTCTTTTGCCAAGGAGATCGGCTATCCTGTCATCGTCCGTCCCGCCTTCACTCTGGGCGGCAGCGGCGGCGGCATCGCCCAAGATGAGGAAGAACTGCGTCACATCGCTGCCGCCGGCCTGCGCCTGTCCCCCATCACCCAGGTGCTCATCGAAAAATGCATCTCCGGATGGAAGGAAATCGAATTTGAGGTCATGCGTGACAGCAAGGGCAATGTAATCACCGTCTGCTCCATGGAAAACTTCGATCCTGTGGGCGTCCACACCGGCGACAGCATTGTTATCGCCCCGGCTGTGACCCTCTCGGACAAAGAATACCAGATGCTTCGTTCGGCGGCCCTCAGCATCATCACCGCCATGGGTATCGAAGGCGGCTGCAACTGCCAGTTTGCCCTGAATCCGGACAGCTTTGAATACGCCGTGATCGAGGTCAACCCCCGTGTGTCCCGTTCCTCCGCTCTGGCTTCCAAAGCCACCGGCTATCCCATCGCCAAGGTAGCCGCACTCATCGCCATCGGCTATACCCTGGACGAGATCACCAACGCCGTCACCGGCAAGACCTGCGCCTGCTTTGAACCCACCCTGGACTATGTGGCCGTCAAGCTGCCCAAGTGGCCCTTCGATAAATTCGTCTACGCCAAGCGTCTGCTGGGCACCCAGATGAAAGCCACCGGCGAAGTGATGGCCATTGCCCAGAATTTCGAAAGCGCCATCCACAAGGCGGTGCGGGGTGCAGAGATCGGCCTTTCCAGCCTGACCCTGCCCAAGCTGCAAAAGCTCACCGATGACGAGCTGCGGGCCCAGATCAGCGTGTGCGACGACGAGCGTCTGTTTGTCATTTATGAAGCCTTGAAGCGGGACTTCTCCCCCCAGGAGATCCACGACATCACCAAGATCGACCTGTGGTTTTTGCATAAACTCCAGAACATCGCCCGGTATGAAAACGCCATCTGCGGTGTTTCCCTCACCGAAGAACAGTACCGGGAAGGCAAGCGCCTGGGCTTCCCGGACAAAGTGCTGGAGAGCATTTCCGGCTCCAAACTGCCCTGTCATCTGTCCGCTTCCTTCAAGATGGTAGACACCTGCGGCGCTGAGTTTGATGCCGAAACCCCTTATTTCTACTCCTGCTACGATGAAGAAAACGAGGCGGCCGAGTTTATCGCAGAGCACCAGAGCGGCAAAGAGACGGTGATCGTCTTTGGCTCGGGCCCCATCCGCATCGGTCAGGGCATCGAGTTTGACTACGCTTCGGTTCACTGTGTCCGCTCGCTAAAAAAAGCCGGCTATGATGTGGTCATCGTCAACAACAACCCGGAAACGGTGTCCACCGACTTTGACACCGGTGACCGGCTGTATTTTGAGCCTCTCACCCCGGAAGATGTGATGAACATCATCGAAACCGAAAAACCGGTGGGCGTGGTAGTAGCCTTCGGCGGCCAGACCGCCATCAAGCTGACCAACTTCCTGGAGAGCCAGGGCGTGCGCATCCTGGGCACTCCGGCAGACAGCATCGACATGGCGGAAGACCGGGAGCGGTTCGACGCCCTGCTGGAAAAACTCCACATCAGCCGTCCCAAGGGCCTGACGGTGATGACCAAGGAAGAAGCGTTGGACGCTGCCCGCAGCCTGGGCTATCCGGTGCTCATGCGTCCCTCCTATGTGTTGGGCGGACAGAATATGATCATTGCTTTCAGCGACGATGATATCGAAGAATACATGGGAATCATCCTGTCTCACAAAATCGAAAACCCGGTGCTCATTGACAAATATCTCATGGGCATTGAGCTGGAAGTGGATGCCATCTGCGATGGAGAAGATGTACTCATCCCCGGTATCATGGAGCATGTGGAACGGGCCGGCGTGCACTCCGGCGACTCCATTGCCGTCTATCCGGCCTGGAACCTGAATGGCCTGCAGGTGGAAAAGATCATCTCCTATACCCGGGATCTGGCCCTGTCCATGAATACACGGGGACTGGTGAACATCCAGTATCTGATCCATGAAGGGGAGATCTATGTCATCGAGGTCAATCCCCGTTCCTCCCGCACCATCCCCTATATCAGCAAAGTCACCGGTGTTCCCATGGTGGACCTGGCTACCCGGGCCATGCTGGGTGAGAAACTCGGCGACATGGGCTACGGCACAGGCCTGTATCCCCCGCCCCCCTATGTGGCAGTGAAGGTTCCGGTATTCAGCTTTGAAAAACTCACCGATGTGGATGTACAGCTGGGGCCGGAAATGAAATCCACCGGCGAAGTGCTGGGCATTGGCAAGACTCTGGAAGAGGCTCTGTACAAAGGCCTGATCGGTGCCGGATACCGGATGGAGCGCACCGGCGGCGTGCTGCTGACCGTGTGCGACACCGACAAGCACGAAGTGGCCGCCCTGGCCCGGAAGTTTGCTTCCCTGGGCTTTGAGCTCTATGCCACCCAGGGTACTGCCCGGGTGCTGGAAGAGGCCGGTCTCTCCGCTCATGTGGTCAGCAAAATCCACGAGTCCGATGAAAACACTGCCACACTGCTGGAAAGCGGCCGGATCAGCTATATCCTCTCTACCTCCTCCAAGGGCCGCCTGCCCTGGCTGGACAGCGTGAAGATCCGCCGGAAGGCTGTGGAACTGGGTATTCCCTGCCTGACTTCCATGGACACTGCTTCTGCCCTGGCCGACAGTCTGCGCAGCCGTTACAGCCAGCACAGCACCGGCCTTGTGGATCTGAACCATATGCGCAAGGAGCGTGTCTCCCTCCGCTTCACCAAGATGCAGGGAGCCGGCAATGACTATATCTATTTCAACTGCTTTGACCAGCATGTGGAAAGTCCGGAAAGCCTGGCCGTGCTCCTTTCCGACCGGCATTTCGGCATTGGCGGCGACGGCGTGGTGCTCATCTGCCCCTCTCAGAAAGCCGATGCCCGGATGCGCATGTTCAACCTGGACGGCAGCGAGGGAAAAATGTGCGGCAACGCCATCCGCTGTGTGGGCAAATACCTGTATGAGCAGGGCATTGTCCAAAAGCAGGATATGACCATTGAAACCCTCAGCGGCATCCGCAGCCTGCATCTGTATGTGCAAAGCGGCTCGGTGGCTTCTGTGACGGTGGACATGGGCAAGGCCATTCTGAACCCGGATCAGATTCCGGTGAATCTGCCCGGCGCAGACGCTGTGGGCCGCACCATCACCGTGGGTGACAAGGAATATGAAGTGACCTGTCTTTCCATGGGCAATCCCCACTGCGTGGTCTTCTGCGACAACCTGGACAATCTCCCTCTCTCGGAGATCGGCCCGCTCTTTGAGCACCACCCCCTCTTCCCCCAGGGTGTCAACACCGAGTTTGTCCGTGTGCTGGACCGCACCACCATCCAGATGCGGGTGTGGGAACGGGGCAGCGGTGAAACCTTCTCCTGCGGTACCGGCGCCTGCGCTGCTGCGGTAGCCAGCGTGCTGCGGGGCCATTGCCTGGAAAACAAGGACATCAATGTCAAACTGCTGGGCGGTGAGCTGATGATCCGCTACACCCCTCAGGCGGTGTTTATGACCGGTAATGTCCAGAAGGTCTTTGAAGGAGTCATTGAGATCTGATAGAAAGCGGCCTACTCCGGCTGCGGCCGGAGTAGGCTTTGAAAAAGGACGGAGTCACATGAGAGATTACGCACAAGAACTAAAAAAGCGAGTGGCCTTTATCCAATTTGCCCTGAAAGATGCCCATTGCCAGGGTATCGTCTATGGCAACAGCGGCGGTAAGGACAGCGCCCTGGTGGGCATTCTGTGCAAGCTGGCCTGCGAAAATACGCTGGGTGTAGCCATGCCCTGTCACTCTTCCCGGAACTTCGGCGAAGATATGGAAGATGCCCTGGCGGTTGCCAAACAGTTCCAGATCGAAACTGTGACTGTGGATCTGACCCAGGTGCGCCAGACCCTTCTGGAACAGATCCAGGGCGTGGAACAGTTGACCCAGCCTTCTGTGGGCAACATTGCCCCCCGTTTGCGGATGACCACTTTGTATGCCATCGCCCAGAGCCGCGGCGCTTTGGTGGCGGGCACCGGCAACAAATGCGAACGCTATATGGGCTACTTCACCAAATGGGGTGACGGCGCCTGCGACTTCAACCCCATTTCCGACCTGACAGTCACTGAAATTTACGAATTTCTGGCCTATCTGAAAGCTCCGGAAAACATCATCAAAAAAGCCCCTTCGGCCGGTCTTTTTGAAGGCCAGACCGATGAGGACGAGATGGGCGTCACCTATGGGGAAATCGAGTCCTATATGGCCACCGGCTCCTGCGGCAACGATCACGATCAGATCATCCAGAGGGCCCACCGGGTCACCGAGCACAAACGGCGTATGCCCCTGATCTACACCGAAAATTAAAAAAGCAGCACAAAAGCCGCAGGAAATATCCTGCGGCTTTTCTTTTTCCCCTGTTTACTTTTCCTCTGGAAAGGCCCAGAAAAGAGCCTTTTCCAGCCCTTCTTCCTCCAGGATACGCCAAAATTCCTGGCGGTTTTCCGGCAGCTGTACCGGCCCTTGCAAGCGGCCTTGCTGGGACAAAGCCTCTTCTCCGGGCCTTTGTTCCAGCATCAGGTCTCCGGCGCATTCTTGCAGCAGCCGCCCTCCTTTGGGGGTAGAGACCAGAATCAGACTGACGCCCCGGCTATCATAAGCCCGGGGATCAAATTTTTCGATTCCCCAGTAATCGGCAATGGTCACATCAGTGCACCGATACGGCTGAGGATAGGGACAGTTTCCACAGCTAGGACGAATGATCGACCGGTTCTCAAAAAACATCTGATAAAACCGAGGGTCCTCCCCCCGCACCGGCATAGCACTGGTCTGGTACTGGAAAATCTTATTGCTTCCCACCCGGCTCCATCCCAAGGCTTTGGAACGGAAGGAGACCCATTCCAGCTTTCCGCCCCGTTCCTGCTCCAGCAGCTTTTTATAGGCTTCCCAGGCTCCGGGACTGGGGATGCCGTAGCAGATCACATCGCAGCACACCAGTTCTTCCTTTTCCCCCAACGCCCCCAGGCTGGCCCGCAGGCCGGCATTCTGACAGGGCGTGCCGGTGAAGAGCACCGGGCGTCCCTCCAGCAAATCGGCCTTGATCCGGGAAAAGGTATCCCCCAAACGGCTTTGCACATATTTGGATACCCGCATAGGGTCCCGCTCTTCCGGGGTCGCGGCCCGGGTGTGGCACACCTGAAGGTTTTCATCCAGCACCGCTCCATAGACCACTCCGCCCCGGCGGAGCATGGCGTCCGACAAAGCGGTAAATGCCCCGCCGGAGGTAGAAAGGGACAGCACCCGGGCATCCTTGTGCTTGGCCAGATAGAAAGCCGGCTCTGATCCCACACCCTTTCCCTGAGAAAAAGGGCAGATCTTCTGACACAGGCCACAGTCCCGGCACAGATCTTCCCGGATCACCGGATAAAGGAACCCTTCCTCATCGGGCTCCATCCCAATGGCCCCATAGGGACAGGCGTCCTTACAGGCACCGCATCCGCAGCACAGAGCTTTTTCTTTGTAGACCTGGTCCATTCTTTACAAACCCCTGGCCAGCTGGCGTACCTTCTCCAGATCGGCGTTTTGGGCCATATCTCCCTTCTGCTTCATACCAGGGATGGTGATAATACCCTTGTCCTCCCATTTCAAATAGGCACAGATGGCTTTATACTGACTGATGGCTGCATCGTATACCCCAGGAGAAGCAGAATCCAGCAGCAATGCCGCCTGATTGTGATGGAAGCCCTTTTTGCCCCGGGCATACAGCCGGTCGATAAAGCATTTCAGCTGGGCACTCACATCGAACCAATAAATAGGAGAAGCCAGCACCAGCAGGTCGGCTTTATCCACCATCTCCAGCAGCTGGGCCATGTCGTCTTTCTGGACGCACTGTCCATCGTGACTGAAGCAATACTGACATCCCAGGCAAGGGGCGATCTTCTTTCCGCTCAGGCTGATCAGCTCCGCCTGATGGCCATTTTTCGCCGCTTCCTCCCGGAAAGTCTCTGCCATGATATCGGTATTGCCCCCTCTGCGCGGGCTTCCGCTGACGATCAAAATGTTCATATCCACTTCCATCCTTTCCTTTGTTTGATTTTAGGATACACCCGGAATAAACTGCTGTCAACAAAGGTCCAACCCACCTCCAAAGCATTTCTTTGCCCTGGTTCATCCAACTGCTTGGGAGCGGGACAGAAGCATCCCCCCATAGAAAAAACCGCCGGGAAACCCGGCGGTTTTCTTGACAATACGCTTTGATTATTCTTCGTGGATCAGGCCACCCAAAGGCTGGCCGGTATAGGCATCGATATACACCTCATAGCTCCCTGGTGTTTCATCTTCATGGAGAAAGATCACACTCCACACGGCCCGGGTCAAATGGGTCTCCGGATCGTAGGTGTAACCGCCTTCTTTGGGAGTAAAGATGAAGTTGGGCTCCACAATGGCGTAGTCGGCCGCCTGGAACACCGTACCGGAAATGCCGCCCTCTGCAAGGCTTTCTTCCGCGGTCTTCACCGCTTCTTCCTGAGAAATGGGAGTTTGATCGCTTCCCACCTGGATGAGCATCAAGTCCAGACAATCGGCAGAGACCATCTCTCCATCTTCTGCAGAAATGACCACCTGCACCGTCTGGCCCTGGGAACGCAGTTTAGGCAGATTCTTCAGCCGGGCCACCCGCTGATAGGTGACCACCCACTGGCCCTCTTCCTCTGTGACGCTGCTCATCTCATAACCGGTGGGGAAAGGCAGGCCCCACTGATAGTAGGCATTGGCCCGCTCCACTGCTTCTGTTGCCGTTTCGATGGGAGCATTGGCTTCCGAATCGGCAGTATAGAACCGGCTGACCCGGGTGACGCTCTCATCCTTGCTGCGGTAGGTCACATTGCCCATGGGGGTCTCCACCACCCGCAGATCCCAGCCGCGCTCCGGATCACTGGTGGTATACACATCCATATCGGCCACATCGGGTTCCTGGAAAAGCCCCTGCTCCAATGCGCTTTCATAGGTGATATGGGTCTGCTCTCCATTGGCATCCAGAAAAGGTGTGCCGTCTGCGTTGGTCTTACGGCCAAAACACTTCACCTGAAACTCGATATTTCCCAAAATCAGCTTGGTCCGTTCTTTCAGCTGCTCATCGGTCATGGGCTCATCCACAGCCGTGACCCACTTCAGACTGTCGGCCTGCTCGGCCAGATCGGGATCCAGCATCTCCGCCAGGCGGCTTTTCTCCTGGCTCATGCCATAGGCATAGCAAAAATAACAGGCGCCGCTCCATACCGCCAGAGACACCAATACGATCACCAGCACCCGAAGCCATTTTTTCTTCTTTGGCAATGCGGGCTGACCGGCGGGGTTCTTTTTCTTTTTCTGAGACATTCTTACACTCCTTAAGGATCTGTCCGTTGTTTTCAAACGCTCCTCCCAGAGAGGACATATATATTCAGTATACCACAGTCTCTCTCAAAAAGAAATGAGCAATTTTCCCCGAAAAGACAGCCTGTGAAGTGGTTTTCCTTGATTTATGTGCGCGCCACAATGGATTTGTTCTTCCACCTTCCAGACAAATAGTAAAGGCCGGATACGACCATACCCACCAGCCAACCCACTACATAACAATAGAACAGGTTGTCCCGGCCAAAGTGATCCGCCAGGAAATACGCAGCCGGAATACGCACCAGCCACAGAGAGATCAGGGTAGAGATCATGGGCACAATGGTCTCACCGGCTCCCCGCATCACTGCATTCAGAATGAACATAAAGGAAAACACCACATAAAAAGGCATGATCCGGTTCAGATAGGCGCAGCCTGCCAAAATCACCTGAGCATCCTGGGAAAACAGCCGCATGCACACCGGCCCCAGAGGCACCAGGAAAATGGCCACCACCGCATTGACCGCACAGGACATGGCCACAGTATACCACATACCCCGGTTGACCCGTTCCATCTTGCCGGCCCCGATATTCTGTCCCACATAGGTAGTCACAGCAATGGCAAAGCTCTGCACCGGCATAAATCCAAAGGTATCCAGTTTGTTGGCCCCCTGGAATCCGGCGATAAATGCGGTATCATAGCGGTTGATCAGTGTTTGCAGCACCATGATCCCCACGGAAAACAGCGCCTGCTGAATGCCGGAGGGAATGCCCAGCTTCATGGCTCTCCCAAAAAGATGCCGGTCAAAATCCCAGTGGAACGGGCGGATCCGTATCTCCTTGTAATGCTTGTTGATATAAAAAATTCCAAACAACCAGGAACAGAACTGGGCAATAATGGTGGCAAGGGCCACACCCATTACCCCCCAGGAGAACACAATGACAAACACCAGATCCAGTACGATGTTGATCACACAGGCAATGGACAAAAACAGCAGCGTGGTACGGCTGTTGCCCAGTCCCTGCAAAATGCCGGCATTCACATTGTATCCCAAATTGCCCACAACTCCGGCAAAGACCACCATCACATAGGTGTGGGCCATGTCATAGGCATCTTCCGGCACATTCATCATGCGCAGCAGCGGCCCTGCCAGCAAAATTCCCACAATGGTCAGCGGCACCGCTCCCACCAAAATGGCATTGTAGATGGTGGCCACGGTTTTACGCAGGCTTTCTTTGTCTCCCGCCCCATAAAACTGAGAGATCATAACGGTGGCGCCGGTGCCCAAGCCCATAAACAACGACACCAGCATAAAAATCACCGGAAAGCCGGTTCCCACGGCGGCCAAGGCGGCATCTCCCACAAAGTTGCCCACCACAATGCTGTCCACCATATTATAAAGCTGCTGAAGCACATTTCCAAACAGCAGCGGCAAGGCAAACAGACAGATGAGTTTGGCCGGGTTGCCCTGGGTCATATCGGTGGCCACCCTTTTTTTCTTCACTTCCCCTGTCAACGCACATCCTCTCCTTTCTCTTTTTCCCACACTTTTCTGTTTTAGAAAAAGCCGCCCCACCAGGGCGGCTTTTGTGCCTTATCGGCTTTCTGCCGGCGGGTCGATCACCATCTGACGGTAGTCCAGTGGCTCAAAACCCTTACGGGCATAAAGCCGGGCCGCCCCGCCGTTATCCGGCGTCACTTCCAAACGGAACCGGGCCGCATGGGGAAATTGTTTCCGAACAAAATCCAGCGCTTCGGTGCCCAGACCACATCCACGGAAGTTTTCATGGAGAAACAGCTCTTCAATGAGCACCACCATGCCCCCCACTTCCGAAGAATAGGTGAAAGACAGAATCATATATCCTGCTGTCTGGCCATCTTTTTCGATGATATACCCTTTGATGTAGGGGCTGCCCTGAAGCATCTCCTGAAAATTCTTGTGGTAAATCTCCCTGGGAATGGGATGCAGTACAGCATTGCTGCTGTAAAACTCCTGGCCCATGTCCAAATACCGTTTTTCATCCCGGGCTGTCATCTCGCGGATCAAATTATCCTCTCCTTTGAAAATCATTACAAGTGACAGTATACCAGCTTCTCACGCAAAAAGCAAAGCCCCTTACTCCTCCTGCTCCGGCAGGAACAACTTTCCTCCCAGCTGCCGCCATACCCCGGCTCCCACCAAAAAACTGCAGGAAAAAAGCAGAATGGTCCAGCAGACCCTTCTCCCTTCTTCCTGTCCGGGCGAAACCGGCTCCACCGGCGTGCTTTCCTGAGCTTCCGGAGATTCTTCCTCCTGGGGCCGGGAAATTTGCTGATAATTTTCCTCCCGGCTGCTCCATTCCAGCTTTTTTCCGGCGTATTCTCCCAAATCTCCATCCTGCTGCGCCAGCTGCTGGAGAAGCTGCTCCTCATCCGGTGTGGAAAACTCCAGATGCAGAAGCAATGTGGTGCGCAGATACTCTTCTTCCTCCTCATCCAGAAGCATCTGATACAGGCGCTCATCGGTCTCTTCTCCACCGGTCTGCATCTCCCGCAGCTGAATCACCATGGCCCGAAAAGGAATTGAACGGCTTTTGTCCAGAATAATGGACAAAAGATCTTCGTCTCCATATTCCTCCAACCGGTCAATCATCGCTGCCATCCAGGGAGTGAGCACATCTTCCTCTTCGCTGTGGGGGCTGTCTGCCACAATCTGATATGCTCGCTCCATGTCGTCCAAAAGCTCCTGCGGGGTCAGGGCCATCAGCAGTTCATACGCCTGATCAAAATCCATTTCCCCTTCTTCCATCAGAAGATCGGAAGGGGCGGCCCACCCATGGATCCCCAAACACATCACCAGCAATATTCCACAGCAAAAAAGTTTTTTTCCTTTCATATTGGCTCCCATCCGTATCCAATCAGCCTTTTGCGTCTTTGTCTTTTATCTTACTCAAAAAGAAAAGGGGCCGTCAAGCAAAGAGGCTGTTTGTTCAAAAGAAGTTCTCATTTTCCCCTCAAAAAAGCCGCCAGGCTTTGCGGCCCGGCGGCTTTTGACAAACCATTCCTTATTTTTCAGCCAGAAGCTGCTGCTCCTTTTTGTATTTTTCCAAGGCCCGGCGGCGCCAGGGACTGAACTTGTAAAAAAGGCTCATAAAGGTAGCACCCACGCACCAACCGATCACCATGCTGTAATACAAAGCATCGGCGCTGTGGAACAAAGAAACCAGCCAATACATCAGCGGGATACGGATCAGACAGAGACAGATCATGGAATTGATCATGGGGATGATGGTATTTCCCGACCCACGCATCACACCGGTAAGCAGATCACTGACAGCGATGACCCAATAAAAGGGGCAGAGAATGCGGAGAAGGTGCATTCCTTCGGTCAGCAGTTCCGGTTCCGGGGTAAAAAGCATCAGGGGATACTTTCCAAAGAAAAACAGCAGCACGGAAAGTCCGCCGGTGATGGACACCGTCAGCAACAGACCCTGGCGGCAGCCTTTTTCCACCCGGGGGATATCTCCTGCGCCGATGTTCTGTCCGGTAAATGTGGTCATGGCCAGCCCCAGGCTCATCAGGGGCATAACACAGAAGGCATCCACTTTCATGGTGACCACATAGGCTGCCATTACATATTGGCCAAAGGAATTGATCATGCTCTGCACCAGCATCATTCCTGCCGAAAAAGCTGTCTGCTGGATGCCCGAAGGCAGACCCAGACGCACCATCCGTCCCAGCATATGCAAATCGGGGTGAATAAAATCCCGGGACAGGCGGGTGTATTCCTCCATGTGGTGCAGCCGCCAGCCGCTGAAAAACACCGAAAGGGTCTGGGCGATCACCGTGGCCCAGGCCACACCGGCGACGCCCCAGCCGCAGACGATGACGAAAAACAAGTCCAGAATGATATTGATGATGCTGGCGATGCCCAAAGCTACCAGAGGCGTGCGGCTGTCTCCCAAAGCCCGGAGAATGGAAGCCACCATGTTATAAAACATCATCGGTGTGACGCCGCAGAAAATCACCCGCAAATAGCTCACCGCCATGGGATACACCTTTTCGGGAACCTGCAAAGCCTGGAGGATCACTGGGGCCAAAGGCAGGCCAATGGCTGTGACCAAAAGTCCCAAAGTCAGCGTGAGCAGCATGGCGGTGTTTACCGCCCGCTGGATATTGCCGAATACCTTCCCTCCGAAAAACTGGGAGATCAGAATACCGGCGCCCAGACTCATCCCCAAAAACAATCCCACCAGCAGCTGGATGACCGGACCACTGGTACCCACGGCGGCCAGGGCCTCGCTTCCCACAAAATTTCCCACCACAGCGGCATCCACCGTGTTGTATAGCTGCTGAAGCAAATTTCCCAAAAGCAGCGGCAGCGCAAAACGCAAAATCTGTTTCCAGGGCGTTCCCTGGGTCATATCCACCGCTGTACTTCCAACTCTTCCTCTTTTCATATTTTCCGCCTTCTGGCGGATTCCCCCCTTCCTGTTGTTCCCCCTTTGGAAACAGTATAGCAGAAAGGGTACGCCGGGGATATCTGCCATCTTCCATAGATTTCATCGGAAAATTTTATCAAAATGTGCCAGAAACCTCCGATGGAACAAAAATCTGTTCCACCAGCCCACGCAAGGTATCACTGTGATAGTCGGCATCGCAGTCCGCTTCCTTGTGCACCAACGCCGCAGGAATGCCGCAGTTCCGGGCTCCCTGAATATCGGCTACCGGATTGTCCCCCACCATCAGGCACCGGGCGCCCTTTCCGGCCTGCTCCAAAGCCAAGCGGAAAATCTCTGGCCGTGGCTTATCCCAGCCCACCTGCCCGGAAACCACCATGCCGTCCAGCCAGGGAGTGAGACCCAGCACGGCTGTAATTTCCTCCAGCTCCGGATAGTTGTTGGAAAGCAGCACATTCCGGCAGCCTTCTTTGCGGCAATATTCCAGCGCCCAAAAGGTGTCTTCAAACAAATGGTATTTTTCCGGCCGGAGGATCTCGCCCCGCACCCGTGCGGCCGCATTCCAGGCAATCTCTGTTTTCACCCCGGCCTGTTCATAGGCCCGGGCAAACTGCTTTTCCATATAGCTCCACCACTCTGTCCCCTGCAAGCGGCGGTAATTTTCCTCCGGCTGGTCCCATGGATAACAGGCACGGGTCAGAGGGCGCAGCTGATCAAAACCGATACCGGTCCCCGGATCGGCCTGTTTCAACGCATCACAGATGGAATTGGTCCACAAGTGGCGGGAGTGAGCCAGAGTGCCGTCAAAATCCCAAAAAATCACATCAAATCGCTGGGGCATCTCAAAGCCCCTCCTTTCCAGCATAAGGACAAATATCCGCTTCAGTATACCATGCCGCCTTTTCCTTCGCAACCGGGCGCTCCCATGGAAAAAGCGCGGGGAAGATCCCCGCGCTTTCAAACTATATTCAATCGTCAAATTCCAGGTTGATCAAACCGGTCTGGCTTTTCAAATGAACGGTATTATGGCCCTGTCCCCCCGATGCACTGCCCGGGTTTCCATTCACCGCCACAAGACCCTGGGAAGAACAGGTATAGGCGTAGTCCTGCTCATATCCATCCACATCCACATTGATGACGCCGCTCTGGCTTGTCACTTCCAGCTGCCCCAGCAAAGCTCCTTCCACCGATATGGCGCCGCTGACCGTGTTCACCCTGGCTGTACCGATGTTTTCTTCCTCCAGGGAAATGGCTCCCGACTGGGTCTCCAGCAGCAAAGCGGTACACATTTCCACATCCACACTCATGGAAGCAGTCTTGGTCTGCACCGTGATGCTGGTGGCCAGGATGTCATCCTCCAGCTGGAGAGATACTGCCCCGCTGTCGCTCTGGATATCGATTTCTTCCATGGCGCTGTTTCGCGGCATGGTGATGACCACTTTGTGTCCGCCCATCTGGGTCAGATCCTTTTGCTGTTTCACCGTCAGTTCCATGTTTTCCAAAGTATAGGACAGGGCATCCATCGTCTCCTCTCCATAGCAGGCAATGGCAAACCCGTCTCCCTCCTTCACTTCCACCGGCAGCTGGCGCACTTCCACTTTGAGCGAGCCAAACCCCTCCAGCTGCCGGCGGGTCACTTCATCTTCCCCCATCAGGTTCCAATCGTCGTCCCCATCGGGAATGCGGCTGATAAAATCCCCTTTGCCCAGATCATCCAAGGCATCCAGCATTTCGTCCAGCCCATCCAGAAATCCATGGCTGGTATTGCTTCCCTGGGCAAAGCGGATCCCCCAGGGGCTGATCTCCAAAGAGGCGCCCGGCCGCTTCAACTGCAGGCTGGTCCGGCCGCCCATGGCCGCTCCGGCCGCCGCCATGGCCGCTCCTACCACTCCCACGCCCACACAAAGGAGTACAAAATTGCGAAAGCCCTTTTTCATTGCCGAACCCTCCTTCGATTCACAAAGTCACTGGCCCAGTCGGTGATTTTCCGGAAACAGAAAACACCAAACCGAACAAAGAGAGCCACGAACAACACACCAAATGCCAGCAGAACCAGACCGCTTCCCAGAAAATAGAGCACAGTGCCGCTTCCCAATCCACCGGCAAACAGGGCTGCTCCCATGCTGACTCCGCCCATCATCACCACAACTACGGCGGCCAGCAACAGTCCGCCTACACACAGCAGTGCAGCCAAAGCCATACAGCACACCACCAGCACCCCGGCGGCCATCAGCGGCAGCGCAATGGGAGCGGCACAGATCATGGCAATGGCCGAAATCAACCCGCGGCTCCTTCTCGGCGCCCCCGCCGGTTCCTGGGCCGGTGCAAAACCGCCGCCCAGCACTTCCCGTGCCACCTGCTCCGGGCTCCCCAGCTGGTGCAGCACCTCCTGCTCCCGTTCCGGTCCGGCGTCTTCAAAATACTCGGTATAGTAATTCATCACATCCCTCCGGTCCTCCGGAGGCATATCCTGGATCAATGTGCGCAATGTGGTGAGAAATTCATCCTTCGTCATTCTCCTGTCCCTCCTTGAGCAAAATCGTATCCACCCGGCTCTTATACAGACACCACTGCTGCCGGTATTCTTCCAGCCTCTCCACGCCTTGGGGGGTGACCCGGTAATAGCGCCGGTTCCGTCCCTGATAGGGCTGGTCATATGTGTCCAGGCATCCGTCCTTCTGCAAACGGCGAAGCACCGGATACAAAGCGGTTTCCGACACTTCGATCACCTGGCGCACCTGCTGGGTCAGCACATAACCATACGCGTCCCCCCGGGAGAGCACCGCCAGCACACAGGCGTCCAGCAGCGCGGCCCCCAGCTGAAATGTCATGGAATCACCTGCTTTCTATTTTGTTGCCAATATTATATAACGAATAATATATTTTGTCAACAAACATTTTCCACATAGCAGCAAAAAACCGCCGGATCTTCCGGCGGTTTTTTATCTATGGCTTTGTCATACGGGATTGCCGGGCAGCTGTAATGTGGTGATAAACTGGCAGATGTCCTCCAGGGCATGGGGCTTGGCCACCGTTTCAATGGCCCGGCGCATCTCCTCCCGGCGGCGGGGAATGCTGAGAAGCAGATTGACCGCTTCATCCAGGGGGAATGTTTTGGTGGCGCTGACCGCCAACCCGCAGTTGAGAAGAAATTCCAGGTTCCTCTCTTCGTGGCCGGCGATGGGATTGACCACCACCATGGGCAGCTTTTTGGCCAGAGCTTCGCTTACCGTCAGGCCACCGGGCTTGCTCACCAGAATATCAGCGGCATCCATCATTTCCTGTACATTGTCCACAAATCCATAAACATGGAGATGTTCAAACCCATGCTCCTGCCGGTATTTTTCAAACTGTTTCTGCTGTTTTTTGTTTTTGCCGCAGACGATGAGCAGCTGGAAGGAATGACGGAGATAGAGCAGCCGCTCCACTTCGCTGGCCGCCAGGCCATAACCCAGGCCGCCTCCCATCATCAGCACCACATCTCCCTCCGGCAAAAGCCCCAGCTTCTTCCGGGCCTCTTCTTTGGAAAGGCTTTCATTGAACTTGGGATGCACCGGGATGCCCAAAGGCTTGATCCGCCGTTCGGAGATCCCCCGCTTGATTCCACGGTAGGTGAGCACTTCGCTGGCCGTCACCACATAGTCCACACAGGACACCGTTTCCCAGTAGGGATGGATGGTATAATCGGTGACAATGCCCACGATACGGGCCCGGGTCTTTCCCCGCATTTTCAACTCATTGGCCAGCTGGGCGGCGAACACATGGGTGCACACAATCACATCGGGATCGTAATCCTCCACCAAACGGGCCAGTTTATAGGAACACAGCCGATTGACCAGACTGAAGATATTCCGCTGATCCACCTCCACGCCGCCTTCCAGATAATCGTAAACCAGCCGATAGATATCAGGAGCCACCTTGGTATAAATGGCGGTACTTTTGTCCAGCGTCTCGGAAATAAAGCTGTTGATATATTTATATACATCAATGGTATGTGCGCCGCCTCCCATCTGGCGCAGACGGGCCTCGATAGCCATGGCTGTGGCCGTATGTCCCCAGCCGGTGGATACCGTCAAAATCAAGGTTTTCATGGCTTTCCCCTCTCTCCCTTCCATTCCCATTCATTATAGCATTTCCCCATTTTTTTGTATAGCCGATGGGTAAGATTTTACTTTTCCACCACCTGTGTGAAAATTTCTATTTATATTCCATGGAAAATGCTATATAATAAAGTGAGGTTTTAAGGCCAGACTCTCTCTTGCGACAAAAAAGAACTATTCCAGCCTTTTTTGTCAGGGTTTCTGCCTTTTCATTTTCTTTTTAAAATACCCCATCCCTGCCAGGCAGGGTGAATAGGATGAGAACATATGAACTATCAGCACCTGAAACAACTGATCGAAGAGCACAAAGTCATTCATCTCTGCGGCATCGGCGGCGTCTCCATGCGGGCTCTGGCCCGCCTTCTCCAGCAGATGGGCGCCACCGTTCAGGGCAGCGACCGGGATCATTCCCCCGCCGTGGCCATGCTCCGCCGCCAGGATATCACCGTCTACATCGGCCACAGCGCTCAACAGCTGGGGAATGCCGCTTTGGTCATCCGTACCGCCGCCGTCCCCGATACCAACCCGGAAATCGAAGAAGCCCGCCGCCGGGGCCTCCCTGTTCTGGAGCGTGCCCAGGCCTGGGGCCTTCTGATGCAAGGCTACAACCATGCCCTCTGTGTGGCCGGTACCCATGGTAAAACTTCCACCACCTCCATGCTCACCGAAGTGCTCCTTTGCGCTCACATGGATCCTACCGTCATGGTAGGCGGCGAGCTGCCCATGATCGGCGGCAGCCTGCGCATTGGCGCCAAGGATCTGTTTGTGGCCGAAGCCTGTGAATACCGCAACTCCTTTCTGAGTTTTCTTCCCACCATCGCCATTTTGCTCAACATCGAACGGGACCATCTGGACTTTTTCAGCAGCACCGATGACATCATCCACAGCTTCCACCGCTTTGCCTGTCTGGTGCCGGAAAAGGAAGGTCTGGTGGTGGCCAACGGTGAAGATCCCCATGTGGAGAAAGCTGTGGCCGGCGTGAATCGGCGGATCATCCGCTTTGGTCTGGAAAAAGGCTGGGATGTGTATCCCCAGAATGTGGAATCAAATCTGGGATATTACTCCTTTGATATCATCTGCTTCGGCGAATTTTACTGCCGGGCTACCCTTCAGGTGCCTGGAGAGCACAATATGAAAAACGCTCTGGCCGCCGCTGCGGCCTGCCACGCTCTGGGAGTTCCCGGCAAGGCCTTTGCCGCCGGTCTGGGTGGCTATACCGGTGTAGGCCGGCGCTTTGAGCGGAAAGGCACCTTCCAGGGCGCTGTAATCTACGACGATTACGCCCACCATCCGGACGAAATTATCGCTACATTGAAAACCGCCAAAAGCATGGGCTACGATCGGGTGATCTGCGTATTCCAGCCCCATACCTATTCCCGCACCCAATCCTTGTTTGATGAATTTGCCCAGGCTCTCTCCTATGCGGATATTGCCGTTCTCACCGAGATCTACGCCGCCCGGGAGACCAATGTGAACCACATTTCTTCCAAGAGCCTGGTGGACCGGATTCCCGGTGCTGTTTTTGCCCCCACCCTTCCGGAAGCCGCGGAGTTTATCCGCCGGCAGGCCCGTCCCGGAGATCTGATCTTCACCATGGGGGCCGGAGATATCTACAAGCTCTACGATCTGCTTGCCTCCAATCATGTTTGATTGTTCAAATATTATTTAAAAAAAGTGTATGCTCTCTTTACATTTTCCCATTAGAATAAAAACTGTGATCAGGGCAAAGAGAATTGAAACCCCCGCGGGATCCCCCCTCCCGCTTCATTGCCTCTTTTCCCTTTCATCTCTCTTTTCTGTTTCTCATATTGTTTCACTGGCCCTGAAAGGGCCAAAAAAAAGATCCGGATCGACGGCCGGATCTTTTTTTTTGCACTTTTTTCAGATTTTCCCCCGGCGCAGCTGCCAGGCGGTTTTGAGACTATCCTTCATGGTACGCAGCACCCGCATTTTGCTTTCCCCGCCTTTGTTGTCATAGCGCAAGGAAAAGGGTACTTCGTCAAAACGGCAGCCGCTGCGGTAGAGCTTATACAAAAGCTCCATCATGCAGGCAAAGGAACGCTGGGTGATCAGTTTGTCCCCGTATTTTTTCCGGGCCCGCTGAAGGCTCTGGTAGGTATAGGCCCGGTAACCGCAGGTGTAGTCCTTCACCTTGGGCACCCGGAGCATAAGGGAATAATAAAGCTTGGCTCCATCGCTGAGCAGCAGCCGGTGGCGAGGCACCCCGTGAACTTCGGCGCCGCCCTGGTAACGGGAAGCAATGACCACATCGGCTCCCCGACGCACCGCCTGGATCATGGAATGAACATACTTGGGGTCATGGGTGTTGTCCCCATCCATCAGCACGCACAGATCCCCGGGCACGCCGTGCTGAAGGAAATAGGTCACCGCCGTATTGACGCCGCCGCCCAGATTCATATTCTTTTCATGGGCCACCAGATGCACCTGGGGATGCTCCCGCTCCAGCTGGGTGATCTTTTCCTTTGTGCTGTCGGTGCTCTTGTCGTCGATGGCCACCACCTGGAGGGAAAATCCCTCCTTTTTCAAAGCCTCTTCCTGCTCCAGCCACCCCAGAGTCAGGGGGATGATATTTTCTTCTTCGTTATAGCAGGGCAGGCAGGCAAACAATGTATTCATTTGCTTCTTCTCCTTTTCACACAAGCATACAAACCTTTCCGCAGGAAATAGAGGGCAAAAAAGGGCCCCACTACCGAACATCCTTTGGAAACAAGAAAGGCCAGGTTTTCCCCCATCAGCCCCTGGCACAGGGCAAAGACAGTGGTGATGATCCAGTTGGCCAGCAATAACCCCAGCAGGAAGGTGCTGAAATAAATCACCGCTCCCACCGTTCCGAACTCCATCTCAAACACCTGCCCGGAAGCCAGGCCATAGTGGATCAGCTGCCCCACTACCACCCCTGCGGTGTTGGCGATCCCCAGTCCCACTCCCATGCGGATGGACAGCACCCACACAATGGCAGCATCCACTACCGTGACGAAAACAGAGATCAGCAGATATTTCAAAATAGGGGGCAGTTTTTGGTAAGCTCCCCGCAGCTGTGCCATCATACTTTCCCCTCCAGGTCAAAAATCAAACATTCTTCTCCTTGATACACCAAAGGATACCGGGACCGCAGCAGCTCCAGATATTCTTCCCCGTCTTCCCCGGCAACCACGCCGCCAGGAGCTACAAAATACCGGACACCATGGCCCAGGAAATAGGCGAGTTCTTCTTCCGGCTCCTGTGGGACATAATCATAATACCGGAGATTGGCCCGATAGCCCATGCGCTGACAAGCTCCCAGCAGCACCGGGTCCTGGGAGGCCACCGCCAGTACATCCTCCTCATCGGTCATCTTCTGGATCACCTGGGCCTGAGCTGTGATGGTCTCATTGACAGACGCCATGGGCCAGGCCACAGTCAGGCTGTGATAAAACGCAGCAGCGCACAGCACACACCCCAGCACCGCTCCGGCTTTGGGAATCACCTTTCCCACTTCCAGCAGCAAAGCGGCGCACAGAAGGGCAAACAGCGGCGCCAGAAACACCATATAATATCCAAATCGGATGACCGCCACAATGGTGGCTATTTCCAGAGCCATGGACAGCATCCAGAGAAGAAGAGGCAGGTTTTTTTGTTTCAGACAGCACAAAGCCCCCAGCACCATCCCGATGAGCACCGGCCAACTGAAAAACAAAGGCATTTCCCGCTGGAAAAACTCCCAGGCCTGGGAAGTGAAAATGGCGGTGAAAGCACTTTTCAAAATGTGTTTTTCGGCAATTCCCGACACAAAGGTAAAGGTGGCCACCTGTCCGGCATACCAATAATAAAATAGCGGCAGCCCCAAAGACAGCGCCCCATAGCCATAAAACATGGGGTCTTTCAAACTGGAGAGCCCTCTTTTTCGGAAAAAGAGTACCAGGATCATCAGACCGGCAAAAGCCGTGGGCGTTTTTTCCATAATGGCCAGACCCATCATCACCCCGGAGAATGCCAGAACACCTTTTCCTCCGCCCTGATACCACCGGAGAAAGAAATAGATGGCAGCTGTATAGAAAAACAGCGCGGCCGCTTCCGGCATGATGGCCCGGCCGTACAGCAAACTGATGGGCATGACCAGGTAAAATGCAAAAGCCCCCAACGCCGCCCAGCGGTTTTTCAACAGCCTGCGGCCAATACCATAGCAAAACACCGCTGAGCCCATGAAAAACAGCAGGCTGATCAGCCTGGGTACCCAATAGGGCTCCCGGCCCATCAACTTGAAGAGCAAAGCCGACAGATAGGGCATCACCTGCAGCTCCAGCTGTACATAGTTGTCCCCCGGCCCATCGTAATTGAATTGGGGCCGCAGGGGATTCATATCCAGCCGGGCGTAATTCTGGGCGATGGTATAGGTATCGGTCTGACGCCAGCTATCGTAGTTTTCCCAAGGCGCCTGATTCAGCCGAGGCAGCTGAAACAAAAAAAATGCCGCCAGCAGAAGGGCCAACAGCCAACAATCGGCCCCGGCACCGCCGGAGGTTTTCTTGAAAAGAGCCTTCATTGTTCTTCCCCTTTCCTGGGTTCAGAGCCATAAAGGCCCATAAATTCATTCTTTAGTTTACACCGCCCCCGGGACCTTGTCAACAAAAGGCGCTTTTATGGGACAAAAAGAAAGATTCCCCGGAAATTTCCGGGGAATCTTTTTTCATGATCCCATCGGTTTTACCTGAAGCACCTGGCGCGCAGGTGACAGGGCCACCGGCCAGAAGGACACTTTTCCGTCCTCCTCCATACGGCACAGGTGATAACACCACTGGTCGGTATACACCGAGCTTTTTTCTTCCATGTCAATGCCGAAAGCCAAAGAGCCGGCGGTATAGTGGGGCACATCTCCCCTCCAGCCATGGAAGGAACAATGGAGATGGCCGGCAAAAACACCCCGCACATTTCCTTTTTTCAGAATCTCAAAATATTCTTCCGGCGCTTTCATCGGTCCCCAGGGCTGCTGCCCTACCACCGGATGGTGGAGGATGACAATATTTCCCCGGGGCGGATTTTGCTCCAAAGACTTGCGCAGAAACTCCAGCTGATCCGGGGGCAATGTACCTTCTGTTCCATGGAGGTAAGGGGAATCCAATGTAACAATGCCCAATCCCTTCACCTGGGTGTAGGCCAGATAGGGCCCGGCATCCCCTGTATCCTCTCCCAGAAATCCCCGGCGGAAGGCCAGGCGATGGTCATGGTTCCCCATGGCACAGCACAAAGGCACGCCCGGCAATTTTTCTTCCAGCAATCGTTTCAGCGCCTTGTAGTCCTCTTCTTCGCCCTCATGGACAAGATCGCCGGTAAGAAGCACAAAATCCAATGCTTTCCCCTGAAGTTGATCAAGGCAGTCCCTCAGATTGTCCCAGGGATCCCGTACCTCCCGGGCTACCCGCTGCATAAAAGGGCTGCTGCCCTGACAGGTGAGATGGGTATCGCTGATATGGGCAAAATGCAGTGTTTCCATAGCCTTTCCTCCCCTTTCCTCTGTCTTGATTGTAGCAAAGGGAACGGGAGATTGCAACGGTTTTCCAAAGGCTCAGCTCACCCGGCCCCAGCAATAAACCGGCACGCCCTGAAGCTTGGTGTGAAGCAGCCTCCGGCCGTCCTCCAGCTGCTGGCCGCCGTCCTCCCAATAGGAAAACACAGCGAAAAAGGTTTCCGGCGGCACCATCACCCCTTCAGGGCCTATGTAGAGCCGCTTTTCTCCGATTTGTTCCCACAAAGCAGCCGCCTGAAAAAGCAGCTGCTTACTCTCCCCCATCTGCATTTTCTTCCTTCCCCGTCCCAAAGATCATCTCTCCGTAGGGAATGCCGTAAACCTGCTCCATTTTCCGGATCACCGGTACATCAGGATAGGATACGCCCCGTTCATAATTGCCGATGGTGGAAACTCCCACCCCCAGCAGTTTTGCCGCCTCCTGACGGCTCAGGCCCTTGTTGATCCGGGCCGCACGCAATGTCAATGCCATCTGTTCTTCACTCCTTTTCTGATCTTGCACTTATTGTAATACGATTTAATCGTTTTGTCAACAATTAAATCGTATTTTCTCCTTGAGCTCTTGCGTTTTATACGATAATATCGTATAATTGTATCAAGGGGTTGATTGTATGAACGATCTGGGCAATAAAAAAATCATGGGGGAAAATATCAAGCGGCAAATGGCCCGGCTGGGTGTCAGCCGTAAGCAGATCGCCAGTGCCTTGCAGGTGCCCTACTCCACCGTGTGTGAGTGGATCAGCGGCAATGCCTATCCCCGCATCGATAAGATCCAACTGCTGGCCCAATATTTCGGCATTACCAAAGCCCAGTTGGTGGAGGCTCCGGGACAAGCGCCTCTGCCGGACGATCCACCGGTGCGGGATGTGGCCCAAAAGCTGTCGGAAACCCTGGCCCTGCTGGAAGAAGCCGGTGACGGTCTGATGTTTGACGGAGAGCCATTGGATGAGGAAACCCGCCAACTACTGCGTGCCAGCCTGGAAAACCAGCTGGAAATGACCAAGCGGCTGGCCAAACAGAAATTTACCCCTAAAAAATACCGAAAAGATTAAAAAAAGGCGCGGAGCGTGGTTTCCGCGCCTTTTCTTTATTTTTTCCCCGCCAGATGGTCCCCGCTTTCTTCCACACCGGTATGGAGAGCCGCAATGATATTTTTCAAAAATGCCGGCACGGGTGCTCCCATTTCTCCCACATTTTCCACAATGCTTCCCATTTCGGTGAGGATATACCACACCAGCACCACCGGGCACAAAAGCACGGTGTAGGTAAAAGGCAAACTCAAAGGCAGGTTTTTCAGCACCAGCCCCAGGAGAAAATCGGCCAAAGCGGCCACGATAACCGCCAGAATGCTGCCGGCCTTGTGCCACAATCCCTCCCGGGCCTTCTGGCTTTGCCAGTCTCCGTTTTTGGCCGCAAGAGCGCTGCCGGTAAGGTAGTCGATGCCCATGCTCACAGCATAGAGCACCACCAGCCAGCCCATCCAGCCCAAAAAGGCCGAAAGGGCCGCCATCAAAGCGGTAACCGTCTTTTTCACTTCCAACAGTTTATCCATTCATCATCCCTCTTTCTGACCCAGCAGCCCCGCCCTGTCCATCCACACAATGGTCTGAAGATTCAGACCAGGCAGGGTTACTGAGTTGTCCTCATTGGTATCAATCACGCCTTGGGCGATCGCTTTGCTCACCGCGTTTCTGGCCCAATCCGGCATCTCATCCAGCCAATGATAGGTGATTTTTGCCCATGCAGGCAGTTCCATTTCCCATTCCTCCTCTTGCAGTCTGTTTTGAAAATCTTTCCACGCTTCCGGATTCTCCACAAAAGGGGCCGGACAGTTTTTTCCCGTCACATCGTAATGCCGCAGCACATCTTCCGGTCCCAGACCGTATTTTCCCATGAGCAGACGGGTAAGCAAAATGGCCCGCTCCACCGTCTGGGGAAGAAAATAATAGCCCTCCGCCCCTTTCCGGCTGCACAGCTCGATGCCAATGCTGTTGTGGTTGCGGCAAAGGGGATGGCGGTAGTTCTGGGCGCCGCAGTGATGGGCGGTATCCCCCTCCCCTACGCTTTGCCATACCTCCTTTTCATCTACAAAATAGTGAGCCGAGGTATGCCCTCCGTTTTCCCTTGCAAAATAGGCAGCATTGCCCTGGGCGGTATCCCCATCGTTGGCCGTATAGTGAATGACCAGAAAGCGAACAGGCTCTTTCCGGCCCCGGGTGTAGTTTTCCGGTGCACAAGCCTTGTACTGTATGTCCATTTCTCCTCCTTTCCAGGCCGATTTTCTTCCCTCCTTTCTCCGGCCCTTTCCTCTACCATACTCTGTCTCCCTGGTCTTTTCCGTCTTTTCGCACATAAAAAAAGGACCCTTTCGGGTCCTTTTTTCATGTCGAACAAGTGGCCGGAGGTCACTTGTTCGAGTTCTTACAAGGGGCTGCATGCACGCCTTTGGCGTACACTTGCCCCTTGAGAAGTGCAAAAAGCCACGCACAGGTCGCGGCTTTTTGCGGATTGATGAAGAGTAGGGCAAACGGTCTTTTTTCATCATATAAGTTTTTCGACACGCTCAAAAAAGGACCCTTTCGGGTCCTTTTTCTTTACTTTTTCCGGCAGGTAAGCTCTCCATCTTCCACATCCAGCACCAGAGTGCTGCCCGCAGGCAAGTCGCCCCGCAGGATGGATTTTGCAATCAGCGTCTCGGCACTGCTTTGCAGATATCTCTTGAGAGGCCGGGCGCCATAGATGGGATCGTATCCCCGCTGGATCAGCAGATCCTTGGCCTGCCCGGTCACTTCCAGGGTCAGGGTCTTATCCGCCAGCCGCTTTCTCAGTCCGGCCATAAGGATATCGATGATGCCCGTCAGGTTTTCCTTGGTCAAGGGCTTGAAGAGAACCACTTCGTCCAGACGGTTAAGGAACTCCGGACGGAAGGACTGCTTCAGCAGACCCATCACGGCGTTTCTCGCCCCTTCGGAGATCTCTCCGTCCTGGCTGATGCCGCCCAGCAGCTCCTGGCTGCCCAGGTTGGAGGTGAGGATGATGATAGTATTTTTGAAATCCACCTTCCGGCCCTGGCTGTCGGTGATATGGCCGTCGTCCAGGATCTGGAGCAAAATATTGAACACATCGGGATGGGCCTTCTCCACCTCGTCAAAAAGCACCACGCTGTAAGGCTTGCGGCGCACCGCTTCGGTGAGCTGTCCGCCCTCATCATACCCCACATATCCCGGAGGGGCGCCGATGAGGCGGGACACCGAGAACTTCTCCATATATTCCGTCATATCGATGCGCACCAGATTGTGTTCATCGTCAAAGAGGCAGTCGGCCAGGGATTTGGCCAGCTCGGTTTTGCCCACACCGGTGGGGCCCAGGAACAGGAAGCTGCCGATAGGCCGGCCCGGATCGGCGATACCTGCCCGGGAACGCTGAATGGCTTCGGTAACAAGGCGCACCGCTTCATCCTGGCCCACCACCCGTTTGTGGATCACTTCGTCCAGGTGCAGCAGCTTCTCCCGTTCTCCTTCCATCAGGCGACTCACCGGGATACCGGTCCATTTGGCTACAATATCGGCGATCTCCCCTTCGGTGACGGTGTCGTGCACCAGCGTGTTTTCGGTGTGCTTCTCGCTTTCGCTCTCGGCCTGCTGGAGCTGCTTTTCCAATGCAGGCAGATCGGAGTATTTCAGCTTGGCAGCCTTTTCATATTCCAGGCTGTTCTGGGCCTGCTCGATCGCTCCGTGCATCTGCTCGATCTGGCTCTTCAGCTCTTTCACCCGATCTACGCCGCTTTTTTCGGCCTCCCAGCGGGCTTTCATGGCATTGAAGCGGTCTTTTTCCTCGCTCAGTTCCTTGGCCAGCTGCTGGAGACGATCCTTGGACAACTGATCTTCTTCCTTCTTCAGGGCCATTTCCTCAATTTCCTGCTGCATGATCTTCCGCCGCAGATCGTCCAGTTCGGCCGGCATGGAGTCGATCTCCGTACGGATCATGGCGCAGGCTTCATCCACCAGATCGATGGCCTTGTCCGGCAGGAAACGGTCGGTGATATAACGATGGGACAGCGTGGCCGCCGCAACCAAAGCATTGTCGTGGATGCGCACGCCATGGAAAACTTCATACCGCTCTTTCAGACCCCGGAGAATGGAAATGGTGTCCTCCACTGTGGGTTCATCCACCATCACCGGCTGGAACCGGCGTTCCAAAGCGGCGTCTTTTTCGATGTATTTCCGGTATTCATCCAGGGTTGTAGCGCCGATGCAGTGCAGTTCGCCCCGGGCCAGCATGGGCTTGAGCAAATTGCCTGCATCCATGCTGCCTTCGGTTTTGCCGGCGCCTACAATGGTGTGCAGCTCATCGATGAACAGGATGATTTTCCCTTCCGATTTACGGATCTGCTCCAGCACTGCCTTGAGCCGCTCTTCAAATTCGCCCCGGTATTTGGCGCCGGCGATCAGCGCGCCCATATCCAGGGAAAAGATTGTCCGGTCCTTCAAACCCTCAGGCACATCCCCCCGGACGATCCGCTGGGCCAGTCCTTCGGCAATGGCCGTCTTGCCCACACCAGGCTCACCGATGAGCACCGGATTGTTCTTGGTCTTCCGGGACAAAATGCGCACCACATTGCGGATTTCGGTATCCCGGCCGATCACCGGGTCCAGCTTCTGGCTGCGGGCCCGTTCCACCAGATCGGTGCCGTATTTCTGCAAAGCGTCATAGGTGTCCTCCGGGTTGTCGGAGTTGACCGGGCCGCTTTTCACTTTGGCCAGCTCCTGGGTGAAACGATCCTGGGTCACTCCCCGGGAAGAGAGCATTTTCCGCAAGGAAGCCGGGCCTTTGTCCAGCAAAGCCAGCATCAGGTGTTCCACCGACACATAGCTGTCTCCCATTTTCTCGGCGATCTTCTCGGAAAAATCCAAAGCCTGGCTGGTTTCCGGCGCGGCGTACACCTGGGTGTTGCTGCCGGTGACCTTGGGCAGGTTGCCGATCATGGTATCCAGCTGGGCCAAAAGGCCGTCCTGATCCACATTCATCTTCCGCAAAAGGGAACCGATGAGCCCGCCGTCCTGATCCACCAGAGCATACAGCAGATGCTCCGGCATCACATATTGATTCTGATTTTCCTGGGCCATCTGCTGGGCTGTGCGGATGGCATCCAGCGTTTTCTGTGTATAGCGATTGGCATTCATTGTTCTTCACCTCATTTTTAAAGGTACAGTGTTCTGGTTTTCAGGTCCTCGCAATAGGCCTTTTCCACATCCTGGGGAGAAAGATCCCCGGAAAGATACCCTTTCAGCAGCCGGTCAAACAGCTGCACATACTGGGAAAGGGCCTGGGCAATGTCCTGGGCCGAGCAGTTGCGGCTGCAGGGCAGAGGAATGGGCCGCAGGAATTTTCCTTCGTATAAAGCGCATTCCAGCCTTGCCCCCAGCAAGGGAGCCAGATGAGCATTCTCGATGCCCACCCACAGGCGGAAGAAATCGGTCATATCGGCGATGAGCTGGGCCGACTGGGTACGGAATACCACACTCAGATCCCCCAGTTTTCCTTCTCCGCCCCGGCTCAGCTCCACTTCGTATTTCACTGTGGGCCGGTATTTATAGGCCAGGCTGGACTTTAAGGACATGGTGGGGGAATTGGGTGCGAAAAAGGGTACCAACTCTTTCACCGGGGCCATCAAGGCCTCCATCTGCTGAAAAATATCGTTGATCCGGCTTTCGGGAGTGGCTACGGAAAGGCTTTGGGCCAGGATCTGGTTGACCAGTCCCGAACGGCTCAGGCCCAACTGGTGAGCCCGCTCATCCACCGCCCGTACCACATCCTCCGACAGCATCAGGCTATATAATGTCTTTTTCATTTTGCACCTCCTGTGCTTTCCTCATGCTTATGATGCACCCAATTTCAACTTTTGTCAAGATGTTTATATAATCATTTTTACGAATTATATTTTTGTTCACAAATTTCATATTATGCACGCAGCAAAAAACCGCCTACCAAAAGGCAGACGGTTTTTGAAGATAATTTCCTTATCCGATTTTCTTTCCAGCGGCCTGTCCGCCTTTCAGATTGCGCCACAGATCCACAAAGTTCTCATGGCGGATCTCGGTGGGTTTAAAGCGAGTCAGCTGGAAGATCAGCTGGAGGCACAGACCCTGACCAAAAGCGCCTATCAGAGTGCCCAGCCCCACAGGCCCACCCATAAAGAAGCCCAGAAGGGTGACCGTGGCTTCAATGGCGATCCGGCAGTAACCGGGCTTGAAATGGGTCTTCCGTGCAGTGGCCACCATCAGGCTGTCCCGGGGACCGGCGCCGAACTGGGAGCGGATATAGAGATAGGTGCCGAAACCTACCACCATCATACCGGCTACCAGCATCAGAAGGCCGGTATACCAGGTGTCCATGGTGGGCAGCAAATCGGTCCAGATGACAAAATCAGTAAAGGGACCGATGAGCAGCATATTGCAGATGCTTCCCAATCCGATCCGTTCACGAAGCAAAAGATCGATACACAAAATGCAGACTCCAACCAAAGTATTGGCAGTACCGATGGTGATTCCTGTCACATTGTGGATGCCCTGATGGAACACATTCCAAGGCACAAAGCCCAGATTGGCCCGCATGGTGATCACGCTGCCCAAAGCACACAGAAACAACCCCAACAGCATCAGCACGATCCGCAGGCCATAGCCTTCCTGACGGTGATTGTCCTTCATTTTTTCAAACCTCTTCCCCGTTTTTCATTTTTCTTTTCTGTTACAGCAGTTCGCTTTCCAGCACATCGGTCAAAATGGCATTGGAAACCATCATCCCCTTGGGTGTCAGCCGCCACACTCCTCCTTCTTTCTGGCAGTAGCCTGCCTGGATGTATTTGCTCAGCCGCTGAGCATAGGGAGTAAACTCCAGCCGGAAGCGGCGGTAAAACTCTTCTTCATCCACTCCATCGGTGGTGCGCAGTTTCAGCATAATGTATTCCCCGTGCCGATGGAAACTGGCCACTTCCTCGGCCTCTTCCAGCAGCGGGCCGTTGCCCTCCACCCCGTCGATATACCCTTGGGTATCGGCGATAAAGGAAAAGCGGCGGCCGCCGAAAAAGCTATGGGCCGAAGGACCGAACCCCAGATACTGGGACAGATCCCAATAGCGGCTGTTATGCCGGGAACGGTAGCCCTTCTGCGCAAAATTGGAGATCTCATATTGCTCAAATCCCGCCTGCTGCAGCCTTTCCACTGCGTAAAAATACATATCGGCCTGTACATCCTCCGGAGGGAGTTCCGGATTTTCTTCATACAGCGGCGTACCCTTTTCCAGCTTGAGAGCGTAGGCAGAGATATGCTGAGGCTCCAGAGCGATGATCTTTTCTACGGAATCTTTCCACTGTTCCATCGTCTGATCGGGCAGACCGTAAATCAGGTCCAAAGAGATATTGGAAAACCCCACTTCCTTGGCGTCGGCCACCGCCTGGCGGGCTTGCTGAAAGGTGTGCAGCCGGCCCAGGGCCAGAAGCTCCTCGTCGTGAGCGCTTTGGACACCCATGGAAAGCCGGTTGACTCCAGCCTTGAACAAGGTGCGGAGCATCTTTTTATCCACGCTTTCCGGATTGCATTCCACGGTGATCTCAGCGCCTTTGGCAATGCCTCCGGTTTTCTCCAAAGCATTGAGCAGCTGCCGCAAACGCTTCCCTCCCAGCAAAGAAGGGGTCCCGCCGCCAAAATAAACGGTATCGATATCAAAACTTTCGCTGCCACGGAAATAGTCACCAAAATGCCGTTCCACAGCCCGCACATATCGGTCCATCAGCCCTTCATCCTTACAGGGCCGGGAATAAAAATCGCAATATGCGCATTTCTTCCGGCAGAATGGTACATGGATATAGACACCCAGGCTCTGCCGGATCGCCGGCTTGGGCGGCTGCTTTTTGCGAAATCCCATAATCCCCATCATTCCTCCCAATCCAGGTCCGGTGTCCGGACGGCCATGTCGGCCTTCACCCGGGCTGCTTCGTTTCAGCTGCCTCACTCTGTTCAGGCCACGGGGCCGATGTCCGAACGGTAGTGAATTGGTCCGGTGTCCGGACGGCCATATCGGCCTTCACCCGGGCTGCTTCGTTTTAGCTGCCTCACTCTGTTCAGGCCACAGGGACCAGGGCCTATTCTTCGTCCAGGGCCGGTGTCCGGCCTCCCATACCGGCCTTCACCCAGGCTGCTTCGTTTCAGCTGCCTCACTTCGTTCAGGCCACGGACCCAGGGCCTATTCTTCGTCCAGGTCCGGTGTCCGGACGGCCATATCGGCCTTCACCCAGGCTGCTTCGTTTCAGCTGCCTCACTCTGTTCAGGCCACGGGGCCCAGGGCCTATTCTTCGTCCAGCTTCAGCACTGCCATAAAGGCCTCGGTGGGAAGTTGCACACTTCCCAGGCTCCGCATCTTCTTTTTATCTCCCCGCAAAAGGTTTTCCTTTTGCGGGGGCCCCTTAAATCAGACTGGCTCGGGGCAAATGAATTGGTCCGGTGTCCGGACGGCCATACCGGCCTTCACCCAGGCTGCTTCGTTTCAGCTGCCTCACTTCGTTCAGGCCACGGGCCCAAGGCCTATTCTTCGTCCAGCTTCAGCACTGCCATAAAGGCCTCGGTGGGAAGTTGTACACTTCCCAGACTCCGCATCTTCTTTTTATTTCCCCGCAAAAGGTTTTCCTTTTGCGGGGGCCCCTTAAATCAGACTGGCTCGGGGCAAATGAATTGGTCCGGTGTCCGGACGGCCATGTCGGCCTTCACCCAGGCTGCTTCGTTTCAGCTGCCTCACTCTGCTCAGGCCACGGGCCCAGGGCCTATTCTTCGTCCAGCTTCAGCACTGCCATAAAGGCCTCGGTGGGAAGCTGTACACTTCCCAGGCTCCGCATCTTCTTTTTATCTCCCCGCAAAAGGTTTTCCTTTTGCGGGGGCCCCTTAAATCAGACTGGCTCGGGGCAAATGAATTGCCCCTGCGCCCTCCGGCGCACTTGCGCCGCCCCACTTTGTGGGGCCCCAGGCAAAAAGAAGATGAATTATTCTTCGTCCAGCTTCAGCACTGCCATAAAGGCCTCGGTGGGAAGCTGCACACTTCCCAGGCTCCGCATCTTCTTTTTGCCTTCTTTCTGCTTTTCCAGCAGCTTCTTTTTCCGGGTGATGTCGCCGCCATAGCACTTGGCCAGCACATCCTTCCGCATGGCTTTTACCGTTTCCCGCGCAATGATCTTCCCGCCGATGGCCGCCTGAATGGGAACCTCAAACAACTGACGGGGAATATTTTCCTTCAGCTTTTCACAGATTCGCCGGGCCCGGCTGTATGCCTTTTCCCGATGGGCAATGAAGGACAGAGCATCCACTTGCTCTCCATTGAGCAGCAGATCCACCTTCACCAGATCGCTTTCCCGATAATCGGACATCTCATAATCCAAAGAAGCATATCCCTTGGTGCGGGCTTTCAGCGCATCGAAAAAGTCGTAAATGATCTCACCCAGGGGCATCTGATAGTGCAGCTCCACCAGATTCTGATCCAGATACTGCATATCTTTAAATTCGCCCCGCCGCTCCTGGCACATGGGCATAATATTGCCCACATAATCGGGCGGCGCAATGATGGATACCTTGGCATAAGGCTCTTTGGACAGAGCGATGGAACCGGGATCCGGATAGTTGTGGGGATTGTCCACCCGCACTACCGTACCATCGGTTTTGGTGATCTCGTAAATAACCGAAGGCAGGGTGGTCACCAGATCCAGATCAAACTCCCGCTCCAGACGCTCCTGGATGATCTCCATATGGAGCATCCCCAAAAAGCCGCAGCGGAAGCCAAAGCCCAGGGCCGCTGACGATTCCGGCTCAAAGGACAGCGCAGCATCATTCAGCTGGAGTTTTTCCAAAGCGTCCCGCAAATCGGGATATTTGGAGCCGTCCTCGGTGTAAACGCCGCAATATACCATGGCCTGGGCCGGACGATAACCGGGCAAAGGCTCCGCAGCGGGACGCGCGGCCTCTGTGATGGTATCACCCACCCGGGTGTCTTTCACATTTTTGATGGAAGCGGTGAAATACCCCACCTCTCCTGCGGTCAGGGTCTCACAGGGGCCCATTCCCATGGGCAGCAGATAACCGCATTCCAGCACTTCGTATTCTCCGCCGGTGGCCATCAGCTTCACCTTCATACCGGTGGAGAGTGTGCCTTCCATAATCCGGAAGTAGACAATGACGCCCCGGTAGGGGTCATATTGGCTGTCAAAGATCAATGCCCGCAGCGGCGCCTGAGCATCGCCCTTGGGCGCCGGAACATTCTGCACAATATCCTCCAGCACCGCCGGAATGTTCAGCCCCATCTTGGCCGAGATCTCCGGTGCATCCAAAGCAGGGATACCGATAATATCCTCGATCTCCCCCTTGACCCGCTGAGGATCAGCGGCGGGGAGATCGATTTTATTCAGCACCGGCAAAATCTCCAGGTCATGCTCCAAAGCCAGATAGGTGTTGGCCAGAGTCTGGGCTTCGATTCCCTGGGCAGCATCCACCACCAGAATGGCCCCTTCACAAGCGGCCAAAGAGCGGGACACCTCGTAGTTGAAGTCCACATGGCCCGGGGTATCGATCAGATTGAGGGCATAGGTCTCTCCATCCTGGGCCTTGTAATTGAGCCGTACGGCCCGGGCTTTGATGGTAATGCCCCGTTCTCTCTCCAGATCCATGTTATCCAGCAGCTGATCTTCCATTTCCCGGTCGGAAACCGCATCGCAGGCCTCCATCAGCCGGTCGGCCAGCGTGGATTTGCCATGGTCAATATGAGCTACGATGGAAAAATTGCGAATTTTACTTTGTTCTGTCATCCAAGGCTCCTCCTTACAGCAAATCCACGCAGGGACCCATCGAAGATGGGACGGCCCTCCGGGCCGAACCCTTCCAGACGGAATTGATTTCCGGCTGGAATTTCCAATCCCAAGGGGCCCCCAGGGAGCGCAGCTCACTGGGGACGGATTTGCCATGGTCAATATGAGCTACAATGGAAAAGTTGCGAATTTTACTTTGTTCTGTCATCCAAGGCTCCTCCTTACAGCAAATCCACGCAGGGACCCCATCGAAGATGGGACGGCCCTCCGGGCCGAACCCTTCCAGACGGAATTGATTTCCGGCTGGAATTTCCAATCCCAAGGGGCCCCCAGGGAGCACAGCTCACTGGGGACGGATTTGCCATGGTCAATATGAGCTACAATGGAAAAATTGCGAATTTTACTTTGTTCTGTCATTTTCTTTCCTCTTTCCCGGACAAAATCATCCATCGCCTCTCCCGCCCGGAGGGAAGTGCGTCATGCAAAAGGGCTTTGCCCTATATTTCCTCAATTATAAAGTATAGCATAGCACCGTGCAAAAAATCAATAAACAGTGAAAGCCCGCCGTGTTCCGGCGGGCTTCCGTCTGTCGACCAACCATTATTATGTAAAAACCTCTTTTGCCCTACCCCTCATCAATCCGCAAAAACCGACGACCTGTGCATCGGTTTTTGCACCTCTCAAGAGACAAGTGTGGCCGGTTGACCGCTGAAAGGGGGCAATCGGCTGCATGCAGACCCTTGCAAAAACTCGAAAAAGTGGCGAAGGCCACTTTTTCGACATGGGCAAGCCCGCCGTGTTCTGGCGGGCTTTTCTGATCTGAATACTATTTTTCCCGTTTGCTCCCCCAGAAAAAGAGGGCCACAGTGCCGGGGCCGGTATGACTGCCGATGGTCGTGCCGATGCTGTTGATCATCACTTTGCCATTGAGATGGGGGAAATTCTGCTCCACCAGATCGGCTACCGCCCGAGCATCCTCATAGCAAGCCGACTGGGAGATATAGCATTTGCCGTCATAGTTCTTGCCGTTCTGGGCAAATTCCTCCATCTTTTTTTCAATCTCACGGATAACCGCATTTTTCCCCCGGATTTTGAAGCGAGGGATCAGGCGGCCCTGATCATCCATATTCAGCAGCGGACAAATGTTGAGCAGCGTACCAAACCAACCGGAAGCCTTGGAGATCCGTCCTCCCTTCACATAGAAGCTAAGGTCGGTGGAGAAAAACCAATGGTGCACATTCAGCCGGTTTTCTTCGGTCCACCGGGCCAGCTCTTCCACTTCCATACCCTCATCCCGCAGATCGGCCAATTTATCCATCAAAAGGCCATATCCCGAGGAAGCTCCCAGAGAATCCACAATGAAGATCTTCCGATCCGGGAATTTCTCCGCCAGTTCCTGGCGGGCCACATGGGCCGAATTGATGGTGCCCGAAATCCCCGAGGACAGCGTCACATGGAGGATATCCTTTCCCGCCTCCAAAAAGGGAGTAAAATAGGCCACATATTCTTCCGCATTGACCTGGGATGTTTTGGTCTCCGCCCCATCGGCCATGGCCTGATAGAAACGGTCAAAAGGAATGGTCTGCCCCAGATCATCGGGATAGCTTTGTCCATTCAGGGAATAGTGAAAGCAGATATACTGAATATCCCGGCTCTTCAGGTGCTCCATGGAAAGATCTGCTGTGGAGCAGCAACTCAACACAAAATCACTCATAAACAAGATTCCTTTCCGAAACAGCCGCTGAGGCTTAATCATAATTTTATCATAATATATTAGTATAACATTCTTCCACTGCTCTTGCAATCTTCGAAAGAAATCCCAGGATCAAAAGATTGTAAATTTTTTATTCTCAGTTGAATCGACTCCAGCTATCCGATATAATGATTGTATTCGACCCCTTGAGCGGGTCCTCATCACGACTTTTAAAGGAGAGACACTGTGGATCAGATCATTCAACGGATTTTTGACTTTTTCCTGTTTGGTGGCAGGGACTTTGCACTTTTCATCATTTCCATGATCCCCTTCATCGAATTGCGCGGCTCTATCATCTTTGGCGCCGCCATGGGGATCCCCTGGCAGCATGCCTTTTTGGTCTCCTTCCTGGGGAACATTTTTCCCGTGCCCTTCCTGATTCTGCTGGCCCGGCCCATTTTCACCTGGCTGAAAACCACTCGTCTGCTTGCCGGCTTCACACAAAAAGTGGAGGATCGGCTGATGAAAAAAGCCGACAAGGTGACCGTGCAGAAATATTCTGCCGTGGGCCTGTTTCTGTTTGTAGCCGTTCCCCTGCCCGGCACCGGGGCCTGGTCCGGCTCTTTGATCGCCGCTCTTCTGGACATAAAAATGCGGTATGCCCTGCCTGCCGTTATTGCCGGCGTCTTTGCCGCCGGAGTCATTATGACAGTGGCTTCCTATGGTCTGCTGGGCGCCATCCAACTGTTTTAAGAGGCGGACATGGATTTTCTTCTTTCTCTGGATAACGGCATTTTGAATGCCATACAGCATCTCCGCTGTGATTTTCTGGACTGGTTTTTCCCTCGGTTTACGATTTTAGGAAACGGCGGCTGGTTTTATATTCTGGTGGCCGCCCTGCTTCTTTGCTTTCCCAAAACCCGCCGTGCCGGCCGAAACGCCGCTTTGGCCTTGATTTTCTGCCTTCTGGCAGGCAATTTGACCTTAAAGCCATTGATCGGCCGGATCCGGCCCTATGAAGCCAACGGATTTACACAGCTTCTGGTGCCCCGGCTGGGGGATTTTTCCTTCCCTTCCGGTCATACCTTCGGCGCCACAGCCGTGGCAGTGAGTTTGCTGTTTTATCACAAAAAGGCGGGAATCATCGCCTGTATCTTTACCGCTCTGATGGCCTTCTCCCGCCTTTACCTTTATGTCCATTATCCTTCCGATGTTCTGGGCGGCATCCTTCTTGGCACAGCGGCTGCCTTCCTGGCCCGATATCTTCTTTGCCGTCTGTATGCCAGAAAACGACAAAAAAAGGACGCCTGAGGCGTCCTTTTTTTGTATACTTACAAAGATCGGAAAAACACCAGCTCATGGGAAAGGCGAATCCCTTCCCATCCGATTTCAGGCACACCGGGCTTGATCTTTCGCGTCTCTTCCAAAGCGTTGAATCCCACTTCACCCAGAGAAAATCCCCGGCGCTGATAAAAGAGAATGGCCGGAATGTTGTCATTGGTGGTCACCACTGAAAGTCTCTTCCCTCCGGCTGCCTTCATTTTTTCGGCCAATGCGTCAATCAAAGCAGTGCCGATGCCTCGATTTTTCTCCAAGGCGTGGAGCACTAGGATCTCCCATTCTTCGTTTTTAGGCCGATAGAGCAGATAGCCTGTCAGCTTTCCCTCTTCCACCGCGATCAGCCCGGGACAATGCCGGGTATCATAAACCTGTCCTCTGGTCACCACCAAGGGGCCGGCCCATTCCTCTTCCACATCCCGCACCACCAGGGAGCGGTATGCTTCGTTCATTTCTATAATCATAAAAATCCTCTTTCGTTGTTTTCAGTATTTTCGCGCCCTCCCCCCTCTCTTTTTTTCTTCGTCCTATCACAAGAAAAATCATCTTGTCAACGAAACGCAAAAACTCCCGCCTGTTTCCAGGCGGGAGTTTTGATTTTCCTCAAGGGAAAATATTTCTTTTTACAGCTGGTGGACGAACAGGCCGCTCATCAGCTTGGGCTCAAACCAAGTGGACTTGGGAGGCATGATCTTGCCGGCGTCGGCGATGTTGATCAGCTCCTCGATGGAGGTGGGATACATAGCGAATGCCACCTTCATGCCCTCGTGGACTCTCTTCTCCAGCTCGCCCAGACCGCGGATACCGCCGATGAAGTCGATGCGGCTGTCGGTACGGGGATCCTTGATGCCCAGCAGGGGATCGAGAACATTCTTCTGGAGGATGGAAACATCCAGCTGATCCACAGGATCGTTGGGATCATAGATGTCGCCATGAGCGGTGAGGATATACCACTTGTCGTTCAGATACATACCGAAGGTGTGCTTGCTCTCGGGCCGATACTGACCTTCGCCGCAATACTCCTTGATGTGGAACATACCCTTCATCTTTTCCATAAACTCTTCGTCGCTCAGACCGTTCAGATCCTTGACAACCCGGTTGTAGTCCATGATATACAGCTGCTCATCGGGGAAGAGCACAGCCAGGAAGTAGTTGAACTCTTCCTCGCCGGTGTAGCCAGGGTTCTGCTCCCGGCGCATCTTGCCCACGCGGGCCGCAGAAGCGCAGCGGTGATGGCCGTCAGCGATATACAGGTCGCCGGCTGCCACAAACTCCTTGCCGATGGTTTCGATGTCGGCTTCATCGGTGATGACCCAAACGGTGTTCTGCACGCCGTCGGAAACGAAGTCATACACAGGAGCCTGAGCCATGGTCTTTTCCACAATGGCATTGATGGCGCCTCTGGCCTTGTAGGTCAGGAAAATGGGGCCGGTGTTGGCATTGCAGTAGTCCACATGGTTGACCCGGTCCTCTTCCTTGTCGGCACGGGTGAGCTCATGCTTTTTGATCACATTGTTCATGTAATCGTCGATGGAAGCGCAGCCCACGATGCCCACCTGAGGACGGCCGTCCATCACCTGCTTGTACAGGTAGAAGCAGGGCTTCTCATCCTGGATATAGACGCCATCGGTGATCATCTTATTCAGATTGTCACGGGCCTTCTCATACACTTTTTTGTCGTAGTGGTCGATGGAGGGGGGAAGGTCGATCTCCGCCTTGTCCACATGGAGGAAAGAATAGGGGTTTCCCACCACCATCTGGCGGGCTTCCTCGCTGTTCATTACATCATAGGGCAGGGCCGCCACTTTGTCAGCCAGTTCGCTGGTGGGACGGATCGCCCGGAAGGGTCTTACGACTGCCATTTTGTACTCTCCTTATTTGTTAAAGAAATTCTCGATGATCTCAACGATCTCCTGGCCGATGCGGCCCTGGGCTTCCTTGGTGGAACCGCCGATATGGGGGGTCAGGGAGATCTTGGGGCAGTTCATGACGCGCTCGTTCTGCAGGGGCTCCTTGGCAAACACATCCAGAGCGGCGCCAGCCAGCTTGTCCTGCTCCAGAGCATCCACCAGAGCGTCCTCATCGATCAGGCCGCCCCGGGCGGTGTTGACGATAAAGGCAGTGGGCTTCATCATAGCCAGATGCTCCGCAGTGATCACAGGCTTGCCGTCCTTGGCAGCGGGGATGTGCAGGGAGACGAAGTCAGCATTCTTCAGCACTTCTTCCTGAGTGGCGCACACATACTCTTCAGGCAGGCCCTTGATCTCGAAGATATCGGTGTACATGACCTTCATGCCCAGAGCGGTAGCCTTGCGGGCGATGGACTGGGAGATACGGCCCATGCCGATGAGGCCCAGAGTCTTGCCGGCCAGCTCCACACCTTCATATTTTTTCTTTTCCCACTTGCCTTCCCGCATAGTCACATTGGCAATGCTGATATAGCGGGCCATGGCCAGCATGTGGCCCAGAGCCAGCTCAGCCACAGAGTCAGAAGAAGCCTTGGGGGTGTTGGTGACCTTCAGGCCCTTGCTCTCGGCGTACTTCACATCGATGTTGTCCACGCCAACACCGCCACGGATGACCAGCTTCAGACGACCGGCTTCCACAGCAGCATCGATGATGGGCTCGCGGACCTTGGTGGCAGAACGAACGACCAGCACATCATAGTTGGCCAGTTCGCGCTTCAGATCTTCGGGCTCATAGAACTGCTCTACAACTTCATAACCCTTGGCACGCAGATCGGCAGCAGCCGCTTTATTCATCCCATCGGAAGCGAGTACACGGATCATAATTGCATTCTCCTTTTTTCATTGGGGCGGATGGAGCAAGTGGCGAACGCAGAACATTCGCCACTTGCTTTCCGCATATTGTTTTTTATTGTGGTGCCCTGTGGCTTAGAGGCCCAGAACCTCTTCGATGGCGGAGGTGACCAGCTTCATGTCGTCCATGGTCATGTCAGCCATATGGGAAATACGGAAGGTCTTTTCCTTCAGATCGCCGTAGCCGTTGGAGATCTCGATGCCCTTCTCGCCCAGCTTCTTGTTCAGGTCGGCCACGCTGATGCCGCGGGTGTTCTTGATGGTGGTCAGAGTGGGGCTCAGGTATCTCTCATCGGAGAAGATGGCGAAATACTTTCTGGCCCAGGCGCGGATATACTCGGCCATCTCCAGATGACGGGCATAGCGGTTCTCCAGGCCTTCCACTTCCAGCATGTAGGTCAGCTCTTCCTGCAGAGCGAACATATGGGACTCGCTGGGGGTGGAGGGATACTGATACTTGTCATCCTTGACGACCTTGTCATAGATTTCCACGATGTCCAGATACAGGCCGCGGTTGGGAACGGTCTTGGCCCGCTCATAGGCCTTCTTGGAAACGGAAGCCACGCTCATTCCCGGAGGGCAGCCGAGGCACTTCTGGGTAGAAGTGATGCAGAAGTCGATGCCCAGCTCGTCCACAGGGATGCTGGTGCCGCCCATGGAGGAAACGGTGTCCACGCAGAAGACCACATCGGGGTACTTCTTCACGACTTCAGCGATCTCGCGGATGGGGTTCATGATGCCCACAGAAGTCTCGTTGTGGGTAATGGTAACCAGGTCATAGTTGCCGGTAGCCAGGACTTCGTCCACCTGCTTGGGATCGGTGGCCTGACCATCTTCGGCGCGGAACTTGTCGGCGGGAACGCCGTTGGCCACAGCCATCTTATACCATCTGTCGCCGAAGGCGCCGATGGAGAAGACAGCAGCGCGCTTGGCGGTGCAGCACTTGATGGCGCTTTCCATCAGGCCGGAGCCGGAAGTGGTGGACAGCACGATTACATTGTTGGTCTGGAAGACCTTCTGCAGCTTGGTGCAGACATCCTTGCCCAGCTCCGTGGCAGCCTTGCCGCGGTGGGAGATCATGGGGGTGGACATCTTGGCCAGAACTTCCGGGCGCACGTCCACCGGACCGGGGATAAAGAGCTTCTTGTGCATAACGATTCCTCCTGCAATAAAATCGTCGTTTTCAGCTTTCTCCTGCTTTGACGACATAGAAAAAAGAATTGAAACCCCCCTGGCTCCAATTACTTTTCTTTCTTACACTTGTATTCTAACATTCTTGATAACTTTAAACAAGTTGGAAATTGGATTTTCTACATTTTTTCTAAATATATTTTTCCGCAGTTGCCAGTATTTCAGAATAATAGTAGAATTACACAAGAAGGAGGGGTATTTTTATGGCAATTTACGATTCTGTAGCCCAGCTGACGGGCCGTACGCCCCTTCTGCGTCTTACAAAACTCAGCGCCCTTTACGGCTGCCGCACCCCCATCCTGGCCAAGCTGGAGTGCTTTAACCCCACCGGCTCGGTGAAAGACCGGGCGGTGTTTTCCATGCTGCTGGCCGCCATGGAAGAAGGGAATCTTCTGCCGGGGGGCGCCGTCATCGAAGCCACCGGCGGCAACACCGCCATTTCTCTGGCCATGGCCTGTGCCGCTTTGAGCCTGCGGGCCTATATCGTCATGCCGGAGGGAGTGGAGCCGCCCCTCACCCAGCTGCTGAAAGCCTATGGCGCCAAAGTAGTGCTCACCCCAGGCAGAGAGGGCCTGCCGGGAGCTTTGGAAAAAGCCCGGCAGCTGCAAAAGGAACTAGGGGCTTTCATGCCTTCTCCTTTTGAAAACGACCAGGGCTGCGAGATCCACCGCCGGTGCACCGGTCCGGAAATTTTGCAGGATGTTCCCCAGGTGGATTATTTTGTCTGCGGCATCGGCACCGGAGCCACTTTCACCGGCTGCGGCGAATTTATCAAAAGCCGGTGCATGGACTGCCGTCTGATCGCGGTGGAGCCCAATGACTCCCCGGTGCTTTCCGGCGGCCTGCCCTCTTCCCACGCCATCCGGGGATTGGGAGCAGGGTTCGTTCCTCCCATCCTCAATGTGCCCCTCATCGATGAGATCATAAGGGTGCGCACCCCGGATGCTTTGGAGCTTTGCCGGGAACTGGGGCGCACCGAAGGTCTTTTGTGCGGCATTTCTTCCGGCGCCGCTCTGGCCGCCGCGGTATCGGTGGCCTGCCGGGAAGAAGCGGCGGGGAAAACCGTGGTGACCATCCTCCCCGACGGCGGGGAGCGATACCTTCTGGCCGATCTCTATCCCCTGTAATTCTTATTGCGGTGTTCCATATTATTTATTATAGAAAGGTGAACAAGATCATGGAAATGCGTTTCATCGACACCCATTGCGACACCATGGGCGAGTGCATCGCCCGCTCGGAGGGAAAAGTGACCCTGCAAAATAACCCGGGCCACATCAACATGGAAAAACTGATCCGCGGCGGCGCCATGGCAGAATTTTTTGCCATCTTCATCCCCACCCACGACAGCGGTGCCGGCAAAGGTGTCACCCTGCCTCCCTATGACTATTTCCAGTTTGTCTACAAGGCTTATCTGAAAGAGCTGGAAGCCAACAAGGATGTGCTGGCTCCGGCCTGCAATTACGATGACATCATGGCGAACAAAGCAGCTGGCAAAGTTTCCAGCGTTCTCACCGTGGAAGATGGCGTGCCCCTGGAGGGCAAAATGGAGCGCCTGGAGGAGTTTTATCAGAAAGGCGTGCGCCTGATCTCCTTCACATGGAATTATGAAAACAGCCTGGGCTTCCCCAACTCCAAAGATCCGGAGATCATGAACCGGGGCCTGAAGCAGTTCGGCCTGGACTGCATTGAGCGGATGAACGAAATGGGTATGCTAGTGGATGTGTCCCATCTGTCCGACGGCGGTTTCTGGGATGTGGTGAAGCACAGCAAAAAGCCCTTCATCGCCTCTCATTCCTGCTGCCGGGCCCTGTGCAACCACACCCGCAACCTGACCGACGAGATGCTCCATGCCCTGGGCGAAAAGGGCGGCGTCGTAGGCATCAACTTTGCCTCCCAGTTCCTCAACGAAGGTGCGGAATATACCGACATTCAGTCGGTGGTCCGGCACATGCTCCACATCCGTGACAAAGCCGGCCTGGATGCTCTGGGCTTTGGCTCGGACTTTGACGGCATCACTTCCACGCTGGAGTTCAAGGATTACACCGGCCTTCCCCTGATCGTGGATGCCCTCAAGCCCCATTTCACCGACGACGAGATCGACAAGATCTGCTCTGGTAATATGCTCCGCCTGATCCGGGACACTCTGAAATAAATTTTCATCAAAACAGCCCCTTTCCTGCCACAGGATGAACCGCCCCAGATTGTGCGGACAGCACAAAAAGGCACCGATATAGGAAAACATGAAGTTTTAAGCGGAGAGGCGTCGCGCCAGCGGCGCCTCTCCCGTTTTTAGCTGAATGCGCTCATGGTTGTAGAAGTGAATATAGCGGTCAATCATCT
>NZ_JACJKW010000009.1 GCF_016901775.1 Intestinimonas butyriciproducens | reverse complement strand
CTTGCACGCCGCCAATGAGGCGTAAAATCAGCTTTGCTGATTTTTGCTATGGTGTAACATCAACAGCAGTCGTTTTGCAGGCAAAACGACTGCATGCGCAGCATCCTGCGCATATGTGCGGCAACTGTTGATATTGTACCATGGCATAAAATAAAAGGCAAACCGGAAAAGATCGGAAGCATCCTGCCCTGTTTATTTAAACAATTATCCCGTTGCAAAAGAATCGTGCAGAAACACAAAAATCCGCAGTCCATTTTTCAATGAACTGCGGATTTTTGTGTCAAGACGTCAGCGATGATAAAAAATCACCGTGGTGCATTGCTCTCCACACTATATACACGATTACATCATATTTGCTGGTGCATACACGATTTTGAGGTGATACGGCTTTTTCTATGCAACTACACGATAAACCCACTTGACCGAACTAAAGTGCTAATGTAAAGTAGAAATAGAAAAAGGTCATGCCTAAGTTAAGAAAGAGGAAATATAAGCACAATGCGGTTACATCAAAATAAAGTGGGGGGTACACATTTACTAGTTGGAGGCGTTAGCCTCTTCACGCTCCTGATTCTGGGAGCAATGGTATTTCCCACTTTACCGCAGACCGCTCAAGCTGAAGAAGCTGAGAGCAAAGTCAGTCTCAGCGTTGCTCCGGTGATCAGTCTTTCTCTGCAAGACACCGTAGCCGTTGAGGTAACCCCCACCCAAGACGGCACCTTCAGCTCTAACACCGCTGCGCTTTCTATCTCCACCAACAACGAGACCGGCTATTCACTCTACATGGCTACTAGTAATAGCGAGAATACCCTCACCAGCCAGAATCCTAGCATATCTAACGTCATCTCCGCTGTCAATGGCGGCGATAATGGCGTCACCTCCGCTGACTTTGGCAACAACACTTGGGGCTACAACCTCAGCCAAGAAACCGTGTCTGATGCTACCGCCTACAAAGCTGTCCCCACCGCAACTGGCGATACCGCCATCATTTCTACTTCGTCCCCTGCGGAAGCTGATAATTACAACCTCACCTTTGGAACTAAGGTTGATACTTCACTTCCGTCGGGGACTTATAGTAATAATGTGGTAGTGTCGGTAGTGGCAAACCCCGCCTTCGTACCAGTCTTTGACGGCATCCAAACTATGCAGGAAATGACCAGCACCATCTGCGCCGACGCCGCTGAGAACGATACCGCTCAGCTTACCGACACCCGTGACGGCAAGAAGTACTGGGTCACCAAACTCGCAGATGGTAACTGCTGGATGACGCAGAACCTAGACCTAGATCTTTCTACCAGCAAGGCTCTGACACCAGACGATAGCGATGTGTCCTCTAACTGGACGCCGACCAATAGTACACTCACTGACGGTACTCAAACGACAACTGATTACACCGCAGTTTGGTCCTGGAACCTCGGCGATTATGTTCTGACCACTCCCAATGCTGGCACCTCCTGTGGCACGAGCGGCATCTCTGACTTCGGCGACTGTACCGGTGTCGGCTTCCAAAGTATTGCTGGCATGGCCCCGATGACTGATGGTAATGCCACCGACGTCATCTCTGACAATACCTACAACGCCCACTATCATGTCGGTAACCACTACACTTGGAATGCGGCCACAGCTGGTACAGGTGGCACTATCACCAGTACCAATGCCACGGACAGCATCTGTCCCAAAGGCTGGCAGCTCCCTACCTCCAACATCTCTAACTCCGGCTCCTTCCAAGCCCTGACCAATGCTTACAGCATTAGCAGCAATACTGACGGCAGTACCGCGCTAGTCTCCGCTCCTTTATACTTTGTACGCAGCGGGAATGTCGACTCGGGGTCGCTGAGGTACGCAGGCAACAGCGGGGGCTATTGGTCGTCTACTGCGTACTCTAGTACTAGCCGCGCCTACCGCCTCAGCTTCGACTCGGGCTATGTCGATCCGTCCTACGACCTCAACCGCTACTTCGGTCAGTCGGTCCGCTGCCTCGCTCGGTAGAATACCCTAAACCTAAAAGCAGAGACTGTAGCCTCCCGCCACAGCCTCTGCTTACTTTATTATTCTACTCTCTCCAGTTCCGTCACCGTTTGCCCGCTTGTGATTACGATATGGTCTTCATTAATCGTGTTGACGGTAAAGGTCAGCGTATCTGCGAACAAGTAGCTGGTCACATCTAGCTTGTAAGCATTTGCCTTTGGTGATGGCTCATATTATCATATTACCTAAGATTATAGGAGAACTACCATGGCGACTGGAACACCAATCGACCCTGCCATCAAATCAGAAATCTTACAAAAAGTGCGGGAAGAAGGATTGTCGGTCTATAAAACTGCACAAATCTACAATGTCAATTATCGCACTATCTATGGGTGGATTAAGAAACAGGTTGATGGCAAAGACCGCAACCTCATTCTGAAGAACAACCGCCTGAAGAAAGAGCTTGATACAGCTTACCGGATTATCGGTAGGCTCACAGCAGAAGTACAGCGCCCAAAAGGATAAACATCCTGCTTTCCGAGACCGAGCCAGGATGTAGAAGCAAGTTTGCTCGGTCTCTAGGGCTTACCCGTTGCTCCCTCTACGTCCAGCCAACCCAGCTGGCAGCAAGAGACAAAGACAACATTGCTAAGCTCAAGGCTTGCCATGAGCAAGAACCGCGCTGTGGAGTGCGCCGATTAGCCCTGATGCTCCGCTGGAGCCACAACAATACCCGGCGCATCCGCACCCTGGCTGGCATACAGGCTTATACACCCCAGCGGCGGAACAGAGGTAGGACTAAGCTTAGGCCAGAAATTGAAGCCCCGGAGAATCGCTTGCGGCGCTATTATATCTACCGCAAGGCTGACTTACCTCGTGCGGGTTATTCTTTCTCTGGGCTTACGAGAGACAAGCTCAAGATCTGGGTGGAAGACTTCACCTATGTTCCGTTTAGGGGAAAATTCTACTACCTAGTGGCAGTACTTAACCTTAACACCAGAGAAGTTATCGGCTGGGCGTTTGGCGAGCGACATGATGCCGATTTGGTCTGTAATGCCTTCGCAGACGCCTTGAAGCATCGTAAGGCTCCCAACATCATCCATAGTGACCGGGGTGCGGAATATCTCTCCGAGAAACACCTTAACCTTTGCAAGGTTTATGGCGTACCCGCCAGTGCGTCAGGGCCAGGTCAGCCATGGCAAAATGGCTTCATGGAGCGATTCTTCAATACCTTCAAGGAAGAACAATAATAAGTGTACAATTTTTATGCCTTACAGACTTCTTGTCATGATAAACCAAGGCGGTGAGCGAATATGTACCGGTTTGGCTGAAAAAGGACAGGCTTACCCATTTAAATTTTGCCTTTCACTTTGCAAAAAAATTAAAATTCAAAGACGGAACTATCATTCAAAAAGTTCCCATGTACTCTTCAAGAAAGCCGGAGATAACCATAGATTGATTTTACTGGTATTTTACAGATAATTAACTCCAGTTATATGAAAAACCAAATACATCAAATGTATAATAAAAACATGGAGTGGATTGCCTATGCTTTTTGCCCTATATGATTTTCTGGCATATTGCCTGTATAGCATCAGCCGGTTTTCTGGAGGAAGCGTGTTGCTTTGCGCCGCTTTTTCCGAAAAACCGGCTGTTTTTGTTATGCAGATGACACGACCCCATACCAAAAAGGGGTTGTCAACATATTCCGAAAAATAACCGTATAACGGTTTACCCGTTCACATATAGCGCAAACGGGTAAACCGTTATTTGTTGTGAAGAAGAAGGGGATCTGCAACGCAGATCCCCTTCTTCTTCACAACATCTGTGTCAAACGAAATTTCCTTCTCAAATATGTTATTCTTTCAAATCGTAACAAAATAAATCCCCTTCTGTTTTCAGCGCACAATATAGTTTTCCTTCATGTACCGCCATAATGAGCGATGAATCTTGATAGTAGTTCACTTCTTCCCACTCAGTCAGCTTTTTGTTAGTACCATCCGAAAAGAGTGCGTGAAAACTAACTGCTTGTCCATCCTTCATCGCATAAATCACATAGTCATACGCATCAACCATACCTATCACATGAGCCGATATCTCCAGCTTCTCAATTTCGCTCTTTTCTTTGAACTGAGGAATCACACAAATATTTCCCATTACTCGGTTAGCTAAATATAAATCCCCATTATTCACGCACAATACGGGAGCACTCGAAAAACTTTCAGATAAATCGATTTCCCATACAATTAGATTTTTATTATAGCTATAACATGTTAAACAATTTTTGTATACATCCCATGTTAAAAGATGGCCGTCGTAGACATCCAAAACCCACCCGCTTGCTCCAAGCATAGATTCTTTGCCGGTCGTCATCAAGTACATCCCAACCGGCCCATAAAGCTCCTGTTGCAAAAATACATATTCTTCCTCTACTGCACAGATTTTTTCATATGCTTGTTCCAATGAATAGGATTGGACCTGTCCTGTAATCGGATCAAACTCACATATTTCCATCTCGGACAAAAAATATAGTTTTCCTGAGTCCTTGTTCCAGTGCGCTGCTCTCCCCGGGTATGGCTGCACATACTGTTCTTGACCATCCTGACCTACACGATATACATCATACTCTCGAGGGATACTGCTCTTATCTCTTGTGCGAAGCATTAACACTTCATTGCCGGATACAAGCAGGTTAGAGATATACACGGGATACCCCGTGGTCTCCAATTCGCCGCTTTTTCTGGATGCAGAATATATGAGTAAACCGTATATAATCAAAATACAGAACAGAGAAACTCCACCAAAGATCAATAATTGTCGCAATTTCCTACTTACCATACTTTTACCAAGCGCACTCAAGATAATAGTCAAAGTAATAGTTTAATCCACTTGTGGGAACAGGCAACGCCCCAGAATCCGGGATCTCCGCTATGCCGCCACCATAATTCGGATCCATATAATAGAAATACTTTGGAGAGCTTGTGTCGGGATTATAATAATAACCATATGGAACTATAATATGTCCCATTTTTTTCGTCTCACCATTTTGTACATAAGACCGCTCTATCCGCATGAACGCCAACCTATTACCCTGTGTAAGATTTACAATAGTCGAATATGTAAATGTGGAATACGCACCATACACATACAACCCGAAATTTCTCAATTCTCTTTTGTAATCGGAAGATGATGTATCATGAGACATACACCCGGTATATGTGTGAATAGTCGAGGTTGTATGCGATGTATCGCAAAAATAGTTCACAATCATCGCCATACTCGCCGCCCAGCAAAGTCCAATATCGTCACAGCCTGTTTCATCCTCATTCGTACAGCCTACTCCAACATTTGGGACTCTTACCACACCTAAAGTAAGAAACTGCAATGCACGAGACTGGGAAACGGTCGGCACAAAGGAAACCATAGCCTCTATGCTACTAACAGAACTAACAGAAATCTGATTCCGACTGTCTGTAACCGTAACTACTTCTCCAAGGCCATTGTTATCAGCTGCGTAAATTTTAACTGGGACTTGTCCCTCTGGCAATATATATACGCCATCTTGAGCAAAAACAATCGCAACCTTTTCGTTAGGGTTCTTTTCATAGTATGCCTGCAGCTCCCCTGCATATGCAGTTATACAACTTACGGTTTCTTCCCCTTGACTATTTTCAACAACCTGCGCTAACGCAACAATTTTCTCATCAGAGAACACAGGATACAATCTATATTCTATTGCTTCTATTTCACCTTCTCCTGTTACTTGATAAGCATCCAACTCCTCACCTAAATAACAATTTTCACTTATGTTTTCACAAAGAAGGGGTAATATGGTTGCTACCTTGCTCACAGTTTCCTGTATGCTATTGGGCTCCACTGCCGCAAATGCACCTGATGTCATGGATAGAGACATCGCTATCGCTAAGATTAAACTAATAATCTTCTTTTTCATATTATTCTCTTTTCCCTTAATCGTCTCAACTTTTATTCCCGTTCGTCAACAAAAAACGCGCATGAACATGCTCCCACAGAGCCAATGTTCATGCGCCCACACTTACGATTTTAATTCGCCCTCTCCAGAACTGAAGAGACGAATATTTCCGGCCCGGTCGGCCTCTGGTATGACGCATGAACTGCCTGCCGTACATATCATTTCCTCCATTCCTTTGAATTTTGCCGTTTCACCAATATACTACGACAATGTTAGCATATCATAGATAACCCATTCTTTCAATACTGTGGTATGAGATTTTGTAGACGCCGTGAACCGCTTTGAAAAGAAAATTCACGACCTAAAGCTGAGCAAAAATGTCGCCATCCAGACTGCGCCGCAGATCCGGTTGATCCAGAGCAACGATAAAATGCCGGCAGATAAAATCCAAATGGCGGCTCTCAGCACCGTTCCACTGTGGGAAAGCCAGATCAAGATCGCTCTGGGACTGCACCGGCAGGAGGGCCGCGCTGCCCGCCAGAGTGCGGAAGCGGACCTCCTGAGGATCGAGCGGCAGCTTAAAAAGGCGCTACTTGAAGCTGCGCAGCAGTAATAGACAAAATGGCAAAATCCCTTTCAGGTTGCAAAACTGACTGCTCAGCACAACCTGAAAAGGGATTTTATGTTTTTGCTGTGTGTGGTGCAGGATAAGCTTATTCACAGGTAAGCAGCGTAAATTGGGTGGAATTTTTATTTTATCCTTTTTCGTGCTCACAAACTTCGGTCGGTTGGGGAGCCTTTATCTGTCTAAAAACCAGAATCCCCTTGGAAGAAGGTGTAATAGAACAAGAAACCAGTTCAAATCCTTCCTGTTCCATTTGATTGGCTACATCTTCGATTCTTGCCGCCATTTCCTTTGCTTTAGGAGAGTATTTTACAACAATCGTCTTATACATTCTGAAGCCTCCTTTGTTATCTTTTTTGGAGTGTGTGAGCGCAAATCATTTTACGGCTACGCTTTTCTTAAAAAATCCAGCAGGATCCGTTCCTGCTCCACTGGAAAGGTGCGGGGAATCCAGAGCGTCTTGGAAAAGGCATTTTTCTGATGCGTACCGTAGGCGTCCTTTGTCTTCCGGGTAAATATTCCCCGGATACAGATGGATCGTCTTCCCACAGAATACTCTTTCAGCCGGAGCAGCACAAAGGCAAATTCCACCCGCTGATCCATGCTGCCGCTATAACCGGTATAGCACAGCCGGTTTTCCGAGAGATACACGCGCTGAACCAAAGATGTCCCTGAGCAGTTCGCCCAGTACAGCAAAAGCGGGATCACAGCGAAGATCGAGGCAGCCGCCAGCGCCATGAACAGCTGACACAGCATCAAGACCGCCAACTGGTCCTGATGGTTCTTGGTGAAATACAGCCCGAGAAAAGAAAGCAGGAACGCGCCCGGGCAAACCGCCAGCACAAGCAGCTTCGGCAGCCGCAGATACTGTTTGCGGCGAATGGGATCGGTTTCTAGGACCAGGTTGCCGGACACAACTGCGGCCTGCCGTTCCTTGTCCCGCTTTCTTTCATGTTCCGCCTTGTCTCCCTTAAACCCGGAGATAAAAGTGAGAATGAGTGGGATCAACAGCAGGAGCAAAGCGGTCAGGGCGATGGTAAAAATAAAAGCGTTGCTTGCCGCGTTGGATAACGGTGCGAAGGTGACGATGCAGACCAGCAGCGTCAATATCTCCAGGATCAGCATATAAAAGGCGATGGGAAGGAAAATATTTAAAAACCGCTTGCCTTTCAGATTGTACCGTTTGCTCCGGTTCAGGCTTTTCAGCCCTTTGCTTTCGATGAGTCCGCTGCTCAGATCCGCTGCGGTCTGGGCATTGGACAGATTTGCAAGCATCAATATGGCAGTGACGGCAAGCAGAACTCCCCTGTTTTGTTCGGCGGTGTCATTTTCTTTATGCTTTATTGCGGCCAGAATTGTCAAAACAATTTTTACGATCAGAGAGAGATAAATGGGGCCAAACAGCATGAAAAACATCCGCAGATCGAAAAACATATCCTCGGAAAGGCCAATTCTTTCAGCGGGGATCCGCCCGAGAAGCCAGCCGATCCCGATAAACACTGCGTAGGATATCACAACCTTAATCAGCCATTTTACAAAGCGGACAGTTCGCTTTTCAGCCATAAACCATTTCCTTTCCGATACGCGTGAAAGCACCCGATTGATAAGAGAGCGTAAAATAATGCGCATGGCACCTACATAGAATCCCTCGCAGCAGAGAAAGCCAAACTGGCTAAGCTATGCATTCAAACGATTTTTCTTACCTGCTTTCCCTCTGCATCTCATTGATAATCGGCTGCAGGGAAGCGAAATCGACAAAATCTGCCTGCTTGCCGTAGGTTTCCATTAACGCCTTGTCTTCTTCGCTCCATTCTTCCGCCGGTTTCTTTTGCAGAGATCGGTGCAGCAGCGCCATCATGGTTCGGTGTCCCAGAGATAGCGCCTGATAATCAATGGCGCCTCGCAGATGGAAAACCGCTGCTCTGCCATATAGCTGGGCGTGAATCTGCTTTTGAAGGGCGTTTCGGATATTCTCCCGATTTTGCGGTATATCCGGATCAGCCAGCCCGACCGTAACGATCACCAGCCTCTGCCCGTCCCGCAAGGACAGACTGCGCAATGTCCTGGCCAGCCCCAAAACACCACCGGCATACAGCGCGCCGATATACACGATCGTTTCCAGTTTGGAAAGCGGCGGTGCTTCTTGATAGCTGACAGCAGGGATATCTGTTTGCTTTGACAGCTCCTGCGCATACCGGCGGGCGCTTCCGTACCTGCTTCCGTATAAAATGATGGACTTCATGCAATCACCTTACCCCTTATGACGAGAACAATCGTCCTGTTTTAAAAGTGCGAACAAGAACCGGCCGCAAGACAGAGAGGATAGAATCATAAACAGATCGGCAATCGGAACAAACAGGAAGGATGGAAGCAGCACACGGGTGTAGCGGCTCTTTACGGTTTTGCACTTGCGAACGGCCGCAGACAACCGGGCCAGGCAAAACAATACGCCAAAATTGAAAAACAGCCAGCTTCCCGCCTGAATGGCGAGGGTATAAAGCATGTCCGGCGGTACGCTTCCTGCCGTAAGAAACGAAACGGCGATCTGTACGATAGATAGCGCAATCAAAATAGGATAGACGATTCCCAGCACCCGCAGCATGACGCCTCCGCCAATCCCGATCCCGCCGCTCCAGACGGCGCCGGAATGCAGGCACCAGGATTCCAGTATCCGCAGTGCGGTACGGTTTTGCTGTCCCTCTATAAAGCCGTTGTTGGCAATGGCGTACAGGCGGAACCGAAGAGAACGGGCTTTACAATATTCTTCTGCCAGCGATAGGAACTCTGCCAAATGAGAGGGCAATCCATCCACATAAAGCGGGAAAGAGATACATACGGCGTCCGCGCTGCCCAACTGGGAAAGCGCATGGTCAAAGTCTTTCCGGCTCCGCAGAGGAACCGTTTTTTTGACAAGGCCGGGAAGAAACAGCCGGAGGATACCGGAGAAAAATTGAGAAGCGCCGCCTCTCTTTTTGGGGCTTGCATTGAGGATCAGCAGCTTCATGATATCGCTCCCCTGATCTGTGCAGGATTTTGGAAAAACAGCGTTTCCGCTGTTTTGTATCCAAGGTTGAGCCGGTTGCGCTCTGCAAGCTCCATGGCAGTCTGCCGTTCCGATTCCGTAGAATCTCCGTAAAAGAGAATGCGCAGCAGTTTTCGCTGCGGGTAGCGCCCCATATGATGGGTTTGGCCGCCCCGCCAGGTAAAGAAGGGGAGGGATACCCCAATAGTGCGGTCCAAAACAGCCTTGACGCCGGGGCTGTAGCCGCCGTAACACAAACGGCTGATAATGATCAGCGGGTCGCTTTGCCCGATCCATGCGCCCGCATGTTTCAAGGAGTCGTCCATCACACAGAATCCGGTATTTTTCAGCCAGCATGCAAAGCAGCCACGGCACGGAGCATAATGGCCGTCCGCATTGAAAACCACGACATTTTCATCTGGAAGTTCAAAAGCAGAGGAGGTTTCTTTATTAAAATCATGAATGATCGTTTTCAAAATGCAATCCTTTCTTTTGTGACATTATCCCGGACAGGAAAGAGCACTCACCATTCAAGCCCCGCTTTTCCCAGGAACGACCTTCGCGGCGATATCCGTTACGATACCGAAAACGTCCTCTTTGCCCGGCACAACGCTGATGCCGATATATTTGCCCGGAACCATGAGCTTTAGCATCTTGTCGTTTAAATAAAGGGTGCGGTTCATGACCGTGTCTCCCGCCTCGTTGTCCGTGATCCGAACTGTCACTTTTGCTTCCCAGTCCCCGGCTTCCTCTTTCCCGGTCAAGCGCAGGCTTTCCAGCAGCGCTTTTTTGACCACGCTGTTTCTGTTAAGCTCCATGCGCTGTTCATAGGTCAGTTCGTCCGGATGCCTGCGGCACTGGTAGCGGGCGATGCGCTCATTCAGCACATCGGCATCCGGATTATCATCACCGATGGCATGGGAGCGGTCTGCCGGGTCATACCGGATGGAGAGCGGCGCTCCGGCGGCGCACATGGAAAGCTGTGCCCGGGGGATGACCTCCGTCACGGTGGTCTCAAAAAATGTCCCGTCCTCGGCCAGCGCGTCCACCACGAAGCGAAACTCGGGATTGTCATTGACGCTTCGTCCCGTATGCTTTGCAGAACGGATAAAACCCAAGGTCTTCACTGTGCGGGCATCCCTCCAGCGCTGCTCCTTCTCCCTTTTCCGCCTTTCGGATCTGGCCGGGAGCACAAATCCCAGCAGGATACACAGCGCAATGGCCACCGCAGATATGATCACGGTGGCCCGAATCGGATTTTCAGCCATCCAGTTGAAAAAAAGACTCCATACGTTTTCCACGAAACGGTCAACCCCTTTCTCTGTATCAAACGGATGCCGTATCCCTCCTAACTGATGCCGGACACCACGGAGGTATCCAGTACAAAAACAAAGAGATTTTCCCTGCCCGGGATGACGCGCACGTCCACATACCGGCCGGGGATCAGGTATTCCAAAGCCGTATTGGGTACATACAGCGTTCGCTCAAATGTGTGGCCGTCCTGCTCCTCGCCAGCAAGCTGGATGGCCGCCTCTGCTTCATAGTCCCCGGCTTCTTCTTTCCCTGTCAGCCGGAAGCTTTTCAGCAATGCTTTTTTCATCACGCCGTTTTTTAACAGCTCCATCCGCTGTTCATAGGAGAGATCGCCCGGGTGCTTCCGGCACTGGTAACGGGCGGTGCGTTCCTGCGCCAGCGACTCGTCCGGATGGTCGTCCCACACTGCCCGGATTCTGTCGTCCGGGTTATAGCGGATGGGGATCGCCCTGCCGGGAACCATACCGGCCATCGCCGTCATGGGAATGATTTTCCGCACGCTGGTCTGGAACACCGTTCCGTCCTCCGCCAGGGCATCCAGTTCAAAAAGCAGCTGCGGGTTTTCGTTGACATACATGCCGGTCTGCTGGGTGGAGCGGATAAATCCTACTGTCTGCACGGTGCAGGAATTTTTGCTGACATGCCCTTTCGTCAGCCTGCGGATCACGGACAGAATCGGGAGTGCAAACGCCAGGATGAAGATCACTGGAATGATCCAGTTCAAATTTGACAGCAGCCAGTCAAAGAAAGCCCCCATAAAAAACACCTCCTCCATTAGGTACAACAATTCAGTATAATTATATCTTGATTCGTGTTTGGCATCTATCATGAGTAGGTTAAGCCTGCGTAAAATTATGGAATATGAAAGCGAAAATGTGCGGGAATGAGGAAGCGCCGCCTGCTTCCGTTGTTCGATTTACATTGATTTTACACAGATTTAATCCGTTTATGGTCGCGTCTTAATACTGATAGAGGTATCATTACATAATGGGATTTTATACATACAGGTTTTTGGTTTCGACCCCGGTTTTTTCAAAATGGGGGCGTATTCTATATATAGGAGGGGATTTGCCGCATGAACGATGCACATAAAATCGTAGAACAGGTCTATGCGGCCAAAGAAGACATCCGGGCGGCGGATGACCTGATCCGCGCATACCTGCCCTTTATCAAGGCGGAAACGGCGAAGTTCTTAAAGCGTCCTCCCATAGAGGGGCAGGACGATGAGCTGAGCATCGCCATGATGGCCTTTCACGAGGCAATCGGCGGGTATTCCCGCACCAGGGGTTCCTTCCTGAAATATGCGGCCATGCTGATCCGAAGCCGCCTGGTTGATTACAGCCGCAGGGAACAGCGTCACAGCCGCGTCATATCGCTGGATGCGCCGATAGGAGAAGAAGACGCAACTCTGGGAGAGACTCTGGCGGACGACAGGGAGCCCCACGAAGAAACAGCGTTGCGGGACGCGACTCGCGCAGAGATTGAGGAGCTGACGCGGCAGATGCAGGAATTCGGCGTCAGCCTCAGCGATGTGGCGGACAACTGCCCCAAACAGCAGCGGACGCTGGACGCCTGCCGGAGAGCATTGGAATACGCAAAGGGGAACCCGGAGCTGTTGGAGGACCTTTTAAAGACAAAACGCCTGCCCATCGGGCAGCTGGCAACGGGGAGCGGTGTGGAGCGCAAGACGCTGGAGCGGCACCGCAAGTATATGGTAGCCCTGCTTCTGATTTATACCAATGGGTATGAAATCATTCGCGGGCATTTGAAACAGGTGATGAAAGGAGTGGCAGCGCGATGAGCTATCTGGTTATGGAATGCCACCCCAGCTATGTAATTCTACTGGATGAAGAGGGGCGCTTTTTGAAAGCGGCCAATCTGCGATACGAAACCGGGCAGACGGTGTATGATCCGGTGCTGATGAAAGAGACGCCGGAAAGACAGCGGCATGCCGTCCGGTGGATCAGCAGCGGCATCGCGGCGATTGCAGCCTGTTTCCTTCTGTTCTTTGGCATCGGCTATTACCAGAATTATCTACAGCCCTATTCCTCCATATATCTGACCATCAACCCGGAGGTACAGATGGATCTGAACCGGCAGGGCACGGTTGTAGGGCTGACGGGGGCGAATGAAGACGGGGAAACGTTGCTGGAGGGCTATGACGGCAAGGGGAAAGACAAGGTAACGGTTGCCGACGAGCTGATCGACCGGGCCATTGAAATGGGCTTCCTGTCGGAAGGCGGCCGGGTTTCCTTCTCCATCGATTCCCCGGACGAAGCCCTGTTCCGGGAGTATGGGACGGAGCTGCGCACCAAAGTAACGGAGCATTTGGACGGGCGGATTACCATTACAATAGAAATTACGAACCATCAAGACGGACAGGGTCAGGAAAGCCCGGAAAACAGTTCATCTTCGACTCCCTCTCGGCCGAGCACTTCTCAGCCGGAGCTAACCTCGCCTTCCTCGTCTGAGCCGTCTCACCCCGTGGTTGTGCCTCCGACCTCTTCCAACGCCACCGATTATGATGATACCGATTACGGCCCGGATAACGACGGCGTCACCGACTATACGCCGCCGGTCAGCAGTTTGCCGGCGTATACGGATACCGACTACGGCCCCGGAAATGACGGCGACACGGGTTATACACCGCCTTCCACCAGTACGCCGCCTGCGGATACGGACTATGGTCCCGGCAGCGATGGGGTCACGGATTATACGGACGGGAATACCGATTACGACCCGGGAAACGACACCGATGATGATTTGGGCGACGACGGCGACAGCGGTTATGACGACGATGATTCGGATGATGATTCAGATGATGACAACGATCCGGACGATGATGACTGAATTTTTCAAAAAAATTTTCCGGTTTACCCTGGTTTTCAAAACCCGTTTCCGTAATCTATGAGTGTAAGGCAGAACAAAAGCCAAAAACAAACGGAAACCGAAAGGAGCAAGTAATATGAAACTGAGAAGAAAACTTTTTGCAGCGGCCTCTTCCCTGGCTGTCGCCTCGGCAGTCCTTCTGACCGGATGCGGGGCACCGGCGCAGGAGGGAACGGCACTGAAGGAAACCGGCACCCTCACCTTGAGCGTCAATCCGGAAATCCAAATCGAATACAACAGGGACGGCAAAGTCACCGCCCTGACCGGCCGGAATGATGATGGCAAGGGCATTGTGGAGGCCTATCCGGATTATATCGGAAAAGACTGCGAGGCCGTCCTGCGGGATCTGATTGTTGAGATCAATGAGGCGGGTTACTTTGTGGATGACATTGACGGCAACAAAAAGAACATCGTCCTGCAGCTGGAGCCGGGCTCGGTACTTCCCAGCGACGATTTTCTGGCGGATATGAGCGCCAGCACGCAGGAAGCGGTCAAGGGATTGGAGATTTCCTCCGGCATCGTGACCATTGACGACGATGACTATGATCCCGCCTATGCCAAAGACGGCAAGCCGTCCCCCTACATCACGCTGGAAAAGGCGCAGGAAATTGCGCTTGCCCAGGCGAATGTCAATGCAGCGGACGCGGTATTTGACGATAAGGAATTCGACCACGATGACGGAACCCCGATTTTTGAGCTGGAGTTCATGGCGAACGGGAACGAGTACGAGTATGACATCCACGCGGTTACCGGCAAGGTTGTCAAGGCGGAACATAAGACTGCCGGCACGCAAAGCGGAACCCCGGCCACCGGCAGCGGTTCCACCAATTACAACGATACCGACTACGGCCCGAATAATGACGGCGTGACCGACTACAATGATACCGACTACGGTCCCAACAACGACGGCGTGACCGACTACAACGACACCGACTACGGCCCCAATAACGATGGTGTCACCGACTACAACGACACAGACTACGGTCCCAACAACGACGGCGTGACCGACTACAATGATACCGACTACGGTCCCAACAACGACGGCGTGACCGACTACAATGATACCGACTACGGTCCCAACAACGACGGCGTCACCGATTACAATGATACGGACTATGGCCCGAATAATGACGGTGTCACTGATTACAACGATACCAACTATGATGATCACGGCAATACCAATTACGGCGATACCAATTACGACGACGGCGGCAGCGACTATGACCGGGAAGCTGACGATGATTGGGACGATGGGGATTCCGGTTATGACGATTAAGCCGGAGACCGAGATTCCCTTGCGGCATGAACTGAAGCACCGGATCAACCTGCGGGAAGATCTGGTGCTTTCCCAAAGGCTCAAAAAGCTGTTTCCCCACGACAAAAACGCCGGGCCGGGGGGTACATACCGGGTCACCAGCCTGTACTTTGACACACCCTATGACAGCGCCCTGCGGGAGAAAATCGACGGGGTCAACCGGAGGGAAAAATTCCGGCTGCGGTATTACGGGATGGACACCTCTTTCATCCGGCTGGAAAAGAAGTACAAAATAAACGGCCTGTGCGGCAAGCGCAGCGCCCAGATGACGCAGGAACAGGTAAAGGAGTTGCTTTCGGGCAGCTCCGAATTCCTGCTGGATTCGGATGAACCGCTCTTCATCGAGCTTTACAGCAAAATCAAAGGGAAAGGTTTGTCGCCGAAGGCCATCGTCCGTTACGACCGGGAGGCTTTTCTCTATGCGCCCGGCAATGTGCGGATTACCCTGGATCGAGACATCTGCACCGGCCTTGGCAGCGTGGATTTTTTGAATCCGGAGATTTTCTACATGCGCACAATGGAGCACTGCACGGTACTGGAAGTCAAATACGATGCGTTTTTGCCGGAGCTTGTCCGCATGGCGGTGCAGGTACCCGGAAGGCAGGCTGCGGCCTGCTCCAAATACGCCCTGAGCCGGCGGTTCGATTAAAACCATCTGAGGAGGAAGGGCCTTATGACCTTTCAGGATATTTTCAAATCCAGCTTTCTGGAGAATATCGCCAGCATCTCCATACTGGACATGGTGATTGCCATGGTATTGGCCTTTCTGCTGGGATTGTTTATCTTTTTCATCTATAAAAAGAGCTACAGCGGCGTAATGTATTCGGCCAGCTTCGGCGTGACGCTGATTGCTCTGTCGCTTATTACCACCCTGCTGATTATGACGGTGGTGAGCAACATCGTGCTGTCTCTGGGCATGGTGGGCGCTCTGTCCATCGTCCGGTTCCGCACCGCCATCAAGGAACCCATGGATATCGCTTTCCTGTTCTGGGCCATTGCGGTAGGCATCGTGCTGGCCGCCGGGCTGATTCCGCTGGCGGTATTCGGCAGTATCTTCATTGGGGTGGTTCTCTTTGCCTTTTCCCGAAAGAAAACGGCGGATTTCCCGTATATCTTGGTGGTGCACTGCGAAAACAGCGAGATTGAGGAACAGGCGCGGATTTTTGTCAAATCTCAGGTCAGGCGGCTGAATCTCAAAAGCAAGAGCGTGGACAACGGCTGTGTGGAACTGAATTACGAAGTCCGCCTGAAAGAGGACAACAGCGCCTTTGTCAACGAGCTGGAGGCTATGCCCGGTGTGTCCCGGGTAGTGCTGGTCTCCTACAACGGCGACTATATGGGATAAGGCGATGGTGAAGCATAAGTATATCGATCGGATCTGTGTCGGCGCGGCGGTTTTGGCTGCCCTTCTCACTATACTTCTGATGTTCGGCGAACATCTGGGGATCCCTAAGGCCAGCGAAAATCCGGGATATGTGACCCGGTTGTTTGACGACAGCCAGGTGCATACCATTGATATTCAAATTGCGGACTGGGGTGCTTTTATCGAGGACGCCGAACAAGAAGAATATGTGGCCTGCACCGTCGAAATCGACGGAGAAGCGTTTCATAATATCGGGCTGCGGGCAAAGGGCAACAATTCCCTGCGGCTGACGGAGGAATACGGGCTTTCCCGCTACAGCCTCAAGCTGGAATTCGACCAGTTCCTGGACGGCGGAAATTATTATGGGCTGGACAAATTTTCTCTGGACGCTTCCTTTCAGGATAACAGCTATCTGAAAACCTATATGGCCTACGATATGATGGCGTTCATGGGGGTGCCTGCGCCCCTTTGCAGCTATGTCTGGGTGACGGTCAACGGGGAGGACTGGGGCTTGTTCCTGGCGGTAGAGGAGCCGGAGGAAGCCTTTGCCCGCCGGAATTTCGGGAATGATCACGGGAAACTGTACAAGCCGGATTACCGTTCCCTGAACGCGGAAAACGCCGATGTGGCGCTGCGATATATCGACGATAACCCGGACAGCTATCCCGGTATCTTTGAAAACGCCAAATTCAAGGGATCGGAAGCCGATCAGAAACGGGTGATCGAGGCGCTGAAAACCCTGTCCACCGGTGAAAACCTGGAAATCGCCGTCAATGTGGACGAGGTGCTGCGGTATTTCACCGTGCAGGTCTTTGTGATGAACTGGGACAGCTATCTGGGCTATACCGGGCACAATTATTTTTTGTATGAGGAGGACGGGATCCTCAGCATCCTGCCCTGGGATTATAACCTGGCCTTCGGCACCTATGCTCTGGGAATGACCGACCCTATCAAAGATCCCAACATTCTTATTAACTATCCCATAAACACCCCGGCGGAAGGGGAGGTTATGCTAAGCCGCCCGCTTTACCACAACCTGATGAAGCACGATGAGTACTTTGCCCGCTATCACGCCTATTTTCACAAACTCCTTTCGGAATATTTTGAAAGCGGACAATTTGCAATCACCCTCCGGCAGACGGAAAAGCTGATTGCCCCTTATGTTCAAAAAGATCCCACCGCCTTTTGCTCCTACGAAGACCACCGGCTGGCGGTGGATACGCTGGAACAGGTTTGTCTGCTGCGGGCCGAGAGTATACGCGGGCAACTGGACGGTGAAATCCCCGCCACTATCCGGGGCCAGCAGGAAAACCCGGATGCCAAAGTTGACGCTTCGGAAGTTAAATTGACCGATTTGGGAGATTTCAAGGACTTGGAGGAATCAAAGGAACGGCAGGATGCGGCGTTGAGGTATATAACAGAAAAAAGCACTTAGAACCGGAATGTTCTAAGTGCTTTTTGCAATGAAAGAGTCTCGTTTCATCTTTCACGCGACTCATAGCATTCAACAAAACAAAATATATCCTTGACAAATTTCATCTTCAAAAGAAAATTCTCCAAAAGGCTGCCAAGGACAAGGGCTACACGGACACTATTTTTTTCGTGGATGACGGTATTACCAGCACTACCATGAAGCGCCCCGGCTTTCAGAAGATGATCGCCGCAATCGAGGCCAGGTACATCTCGGCGGTGTTCGTGAAAGACCTCTCCCGGCTGGGCCGGAACTACATTGAGGTGGGCAAGCTCACCGAAGAGTTTTTCCCGCTCCATGATGTGCGGCTGGTGGCCGTTTCCGATGGCGTGGACAGCGACGAAGGCGAGGACGATTTCACCCCATTCAAAAACATAATGAATGAATACTACGCCAAGGATATTTCCAAGAAGCGCCGGATCGTCAATAAGATGAAAGGCAACGCTGGGATTCCGCTTTCACCGCCGCCCTACGGCTACATAAAGAACCCGGACGATCCCCGGTTTTGGGTGATTGACCCGGAGGCCGCCGAGGTGGTACGCCGTATCTACCGCATGGCGCTGGACGGGTACGGACGGGCTGAAACCGCCGCTGCCCTCGGCGCGGATGGGATCGTCAACCCGACCTACTACTGGCGCAGCAGGGGTACAAGCAGAGGCGGCTCCAAAAGCACCGTTGAGCCCACAAAATGGGGGCACACCACAATTAAGAAGATTTTGACCACGCAGGAATACTGCGGCGATGTCATCAACTTCAAAAGCTATTCCAAATCCTATAAGATGAAGCGCCGGATTGAGAACCCGGAAGAAAACCGGGCGATCTTTCTCAATGTCCATGAGCCTATCATTGACCGGCCAACTTGGGAAAAGGTGCAGGCGTTAAAAGCCGGGACACGGCGCAAGCGCCCCACCGTTACCCAAGAGCCCAGCATCTTTTCCGGCTATCTGAAATGCCCGGAGTGCGGCGGCAATTTGAATTTCCATTTTAACCAGGGCAACCTCGATATTAAATTCTTTAGCTGCCAAAACCACAATTCCGGGCTCCGCAAATGCTCGTCTACCCACTATATCCGGCTGGACTTCTTGGAGCAGGTGGTGCTCTATGAGGTACACCGCTTGGCCTGTTTCGCCAATGAGTATGAAAATGACTTTATCAAGGCGATGGTGGGCCGCTCCGCCAAGGTAGCGGAAAATGACCGGGTACGCAAGAAGCGGGAGCTGGACGGGCTACTGGCCCGGGACAGGGAGCTGGATATGCTCTTTGAACGGCTCTATGAGGACAATGTGTCCGGCAAAATCGACGATGCCCGGTTTGCCAAAATGTCCAAACGGTATGAGCAGGAGCAGGGCGAGAACGCCGGACGGATCAAGGCGCTGCGGTTGGAGCTGAAAAAGCTGGAAGATAAGCGGATGGATGTGGACACCTTCTTGGAAACGGTACGCCGCTACACAGACGCTACCACCATTACCAAACGCATGGTTGCCGAACTCATTGAGTATATCGAGGTCTATCCTGCGGTCAAGGAGGACGGTGTTACCAATCAGCGGGTGACGATCCACTACAACTGCATCGGTGCCTTTGAGGTGCCGGATCGCCGGAAAATCCCCGAGAGGGACATTCTGCTGGAAACGAGAAAAGGCGTAGCATTAAGCTACGCCCCGGCGGTGTAAAGGTGGTGTGGGATATGAGAGCATTTCTCTATTGCCGTGTCGCCCATGACGATTCTTTCGCGTTGGAACACCAGCGGTTTCTGCTCCAGCTCTACGCAACGCAGGCGGGATATATCATCATCGGCGCTGCGGACGAATATGGCAGCGGGCTCACATTAGACCGCCCGGCGCTCCAGAAAGTGACCGAGGCCGTGGTCGCTGGCAGGGTGGATGTGGTGATAGTCCATAACCTGGCCCGGATAGGCCGGGAATGGGGGATGACCCAACGCTACATTGACCTGCTCACCCGGCACAAGGTAAAGCTCCTGTGCATCCGGGATCGGCTGCTGTTTGACGAAAACGGCGCTACCCCGATTTTGACAATAAAAAATGCGGAGTGTCCTTTGTAGGATACTCAGATCCTATAAGGACACTCCGCATGGTCCGAGTGAGAGGAGTCGAACCTCCGGCCTCTTGAACCCCATTCAAGCGCGCTACCAAACTGCGCCACACCCGGGTGCAAGAAGTATATTACCACAGTGTTTCCTATTTGGCAAGTGTTTTTTCAAAATTTTTTGAAAAATTTTAATTTAACCATTTTCTTCCTCTTCCATTTGTGTCCCCGTTCCCTCCAGCAGCTTCTCCACCGAAGTGTGCAGGCCGCCGGCAATCTTGGCCAGAGTGGAAATGGTGGGATTGTTTTTATCGCTTCCCCTTTCGATGTTCCCCAGATGAGCAGCGCCCATCCCCGACAGAAAGGCCAGCTTTTCCTGACTGTATCCCAGCGCCTCCCTCCGGGCCTTGATATTCTGTCCCAGGCGCTGCTTCGTCCTCTCCAGCTCTTCTTCCTGCCGTTTCAGCACTTCGGCCAGTTCCATGGTCTGTCCCATTTTATCCGTTCCTCTCTATCTCTACGAAAATTGCCATCTGTATATCCACCATTATAAAATGTCCCCCATCCCTGCACCAGAACAGCTATGACCGGTGAGAAAAAACAGGTGTTTTTTCTCCTGTCAAAGATTACGGGGATATTTTCCCACGATGCCGGAACACTAACACCGGGTGATATAACGATGCTGGTTCCATTTTTCCGCACTATTCTTCTCTACATCTTCATCATTGCGGCCTTCCGGCTGATGGGCAAGAGGCAGGTGGCCGAAATGCAGGCCACCGAGTTCGTCATAACCATTTTAATCTCCGCCGTGGCCTCGGTGCCCATGCAGGACCTGGACATTCCCCTGCTTCATGGCCTGGTGCCCATCCTGACCCTGATTGCCGCCGAAATCTTCCTGTCAGTGCTGTCCATGCGCAGTCGGAAGCTGCGGCAACTGCTCAGCGGCAAACCGGTGCAGATCATCCGCAACGGCGTTCTGGACCAGCAGGCCCTGCGCAAGGTGCGCATGACGCTGGACGATGTGTTCGAGACCCTGCGTCTGAAAGATGTGTTCGATCTTCGCTCCATCCAGCTGGCCCAGGTGGAAACAAACGGTCAGGTGAGCCTGCTGCTCTTTCCCGGCGCCCAGGCCGTGACGCTGGACGCTTTGGGCAAAGCCCCCAAGCCTTCCCCCCCTTTGGAGCTGATCATTTCCGACGGCGTTCTCTGCCGGGAAAACCTGAAGGCCATCGGACGGGACGAAGCCTGGCTTCACTCCATCCTGAAAGCCAATCTGCTCTCCAGTCTGAAGGAGGTTTTTCTTCTGTGTGCTGACCGCAGCGGCAGCATTCTTCTCTTCCGGAAGGAGGGAAACTAGGATGGTCCGCACCTATATTGCCGCATTTTTGCTGCTGGTCACCCTTACCGGTGCTTTTTTCGCCCACAGATACACCAGGAGCCTTGCTTCTTCCCTGGCAGAAGAAATCCCGCTGACGGCCGAAGAGGCCAGCAGCGGCGCTCTCACGGCTCTGAAAGACCGGTATCAGCACCTGTCTCCCATTCTTTCCACCTTTTATGTCCATTCCTCCATCGAAGAGATCGGCCAGATGCTGGAAGAATGCCAGGCCTGTCTGGAAACAGAGGACCACCGACAATACGGACAAAAGGCCAGATTGCTTCGGCATCTGCTGCTTCGCCTGCCCTCCAGCGATGACCCCACCTGGGAAAACATTCTGTGACCCATGCAGACAAAAAGCCGCCTGGGCACATCATGTGTCAGGCGGCTTTTCATTGTCATTGAGGCTTTGTGTGAATCAGTTTGCTCAGCTCTTCCATAAAGGTGCCGATGTCCTTGAACTGCCGGTACACCGAAGCAAAACGCACATAGGCCACTTCGTCTACCTGCTTCAGCTGCTCCATCACCAGTTCGCCGATCTGCTCGGACTTGATCTCCCTTTCCAGGGAATTGGAAAGCTTCTGTTCGATCTCATCGCAGATCTCTTCCAGAGCGGACATGGTTACCGGCCGTTTTTCGCAGGCCTTCACCAGGCCGCTGAGCATTTTGCTGCGGCTGAAAGCCTGGCGGGAGCCATCTTTCTTGATGACCACCAGCGGTACGCTCTCCACCGTTTCATAAGTGGTGAAACGCCGGCCGCAGGACAGGCACTCCCGCCTGCGGCGGATACAGCTGCCCTCATCGGTGGGCCGGGAATCCACCACTTTACTTTCCAGATATCCGCAATACGGGCACTTCATGCCATTTCCTCCCCCGCAGTTTTCCTTCCGGTCATTTTGGCTGCGATTATTGTACCACAAAGAAACCAGGGGGAGCAAGAGTTTCCCGGCTGCCGCCCGGCACCGGAAATTCTCTCTTCTTTTTTATTCTCCCACAGTTTTTCGACAAATTAAACCCCTTTTTCGCCGCAATTTCCGACAGCATTCGACAAAATATGAAATTTCTGGAATATACAACCATAAAGATCCCCGTCTTGTGAAAAGACGGGGATCTGAAACAGGCTTATTTCGCTTTTTTCTGATGCTTCTTCAGCAGGGCACACAGAGGAGCGGCCACGAAGATGGAAGAATAAGCGCCGCTGACAATGCCAACGGTGATGGGAATGGCGAAATTCACCAGAGAGGAAACACCAGTAAAGATGATGAGCACGATGGTAAACAGCGTGGTCAGGGTGGTGTTGATGTTCCGGGTGAAACTCTGGCGGACGCTCTTGTCCACAATGGCTTCATAGCTTTCCCGACGGGACAGCTTCTGGTTTTCCCGGATACGGTCAAAGGTGATGATGCTGGCATTGATGGAATAGCCGAAGATGGTAAGGGCTGCGGCGATGAAGTTCATATTCACCGGCAGCTGGAAGATCACATAGGCGCTGATCATCACCAGCACATCGTGAATCAGGCAGACCACAGCGGCAAAGCCGGACTTGAAGTCAAAGCGGATGGTGATATACAGCAGCATCAGAAGAGCAGCCACCAAAGAGGACTTGACGGCGGCGGCCTGCATATCCTTGCCCACAGCCGGGCTGACATTCTGCACATCCTGCCGGTCATCGTCCTCCAGGGAGAAGGCGGTCTTCATGGCCTCATGCAGCTTTTCCCGGTCTTCGGAAGAAAGGCTCTTTGTTTTGATGAGCACCTGGGTGCCGTCACCGGTAGGCACAGCAGAAACATTCTTGCCTGCCACCTCGGCCACTGCGTCCTCCACCTTGTCGATCACATCGGGAGTGACCTCTTCTCCCAGCTGATAGGTAAAGGTGGTACCACCGGCAAAATCGATATCCAGATTGAACAGATTGACGCCAAAGGGAGCCGCCAGCAAAGCCACAAGACCTGCGGCAATGAGCAGCACCGAAAGGATGGCGCAATATTTGAAGTTTTTTGTAGCACTGAATGTCTTCAGCATTACGCATCCCTCCCTTCACGAGCACCGTACAGCCGGATATTGGTCACTTTCATCCCCACCAGACTGTTCAGCAGCATCTGTGTCACAGTCAGAGCCGTGAACATGGACAGAATAATGCCCAGGCCCAGAGTAATGGCAAAGCCCACGATGGTGCCCTTGCCGAAGAAATAGAGCACGGCTGCGGCAATGAAGGTGGTGATGTTACTGTCCAAAATAGCGGAGAAGGCCCGATGGAACCCGGAGTCAATGGCCGAACGCAGGGTCTTGCCCGCCCGCAGTTCTTCTTTGATTCTCTCGAAGATAACCACATTGGCGTCCACGGCCATACCGATGGACAGGATGATACCGGCGATACCGGGCAGAGACAGGTTGACCTTGAAGATCACCAGCACCAGTCCCTCCAGCACGCAGTAGAACAGCAGGGCCACACAGGAGACGATGCCAGGCAGACGATACACCGCGATCATAAAGATCATCACAAGCAGCACGCCGATAATACCGGCCTTGATGCTGCTGGTCAGAGCGGTCATACCCAGCTGGGCGCCCACACTGCGCATTTCCACCTGCTCCAGACCAAAGGGCAGCTGGCCCAGGGCGATGTTATTGGCCAGAAGACCGGCTTCCTCTGCCGTAAAGCCGCCGGTGATCATCACTTCCTTGCTGGTGATGCCGGTTTCTGCATACTGGCTGCTCACAGCAGGGCTGCTGATGGTCTGGCCGTCCATGACGATATTGATGTGGTTCTTGCCTTCCGACTCAGCGGCAGCCGCTTTCTTTGTGGCTTCGGTGAAGATCTCCAGACCTTCGTCGGTGAGTTCCAGGGAGACATAATTCTGCTTGACGCCGGTGCTGTCAATGGCGCCGTATTCGGCGGTGGCGTCGGCCACCTGGTTGCCTTCCAGGATCACATTGCCGTCGTCATCCAGAAATTGCAGCTGAGCGGTGGATCCCAGAGTCTGCACTGCTTCCTCGGGGTCGCTGATGGAGGGGATCTCCACTGTGACCCGCCGGTCACCGGCCTGGTACACCTGAGCTTCGGTGAGGCCCTGGAAGTCCAGACGCTGGCGCAGCATATCCACAACGATCTCCATGTTGCGGCTCAGCTCCTCGGCCGGCATATCCTCATCGGCCATGCCCTCAAAGGTGATGATGGAACCGCCCACCAGATCCAGGCCCAGCCGCACGCCGTTTTCGGTGTCGGTGATGCTGGGGATCTGTGTGAAGCCCAGATCCACCCCGTGCCATACTGTAAAGCCAAGCAATGCTATGACTAACAGTGAGCAAACGAAAGTGAGAATGCTCTTTTTCATTGTCCTGTTGTTTCCTCCTTTATGAAAAGCGTGACGCTTTTTGAAAAGCAACGACTATTATACTCCCGCCCTGGGATTCCGTCAACAAAAAGAGGATTTTTCAGAAATTTTCCCCTTTTTTCTGTACAAATTGTTCAAAGTTTCTCTTTTTGCACCGGCTTTCCCGATGCAAAAAGAGAACATTTTTCTCCCAGGCGCGGCTGTGGGCAGAGGATGTGTCCTCTGCCCACAACCAAACCTCCCCTTGCGGGGGCTTTATTTTTTCTCTTACTGAGCCAGCAGTTTTTCTGCGGCAGCCTTCTTGGCGCAGACGCAGAACACTTCCATGGCCAGCTGCAGCTCTTCAATGGGAGGATAGGAAGGAGCAATACGCAGATTGCTGTCCCCCGGATCCTTGCCATAGGGATAGGTGGCACCAGCTCCGGTCATGACGATGCCCGCTTCCTTGCACAGCTGCTGGGTGCGCTTGGCACAGCCCTCCATGGCGTCGAAGCTGACAAAATAGCCGCCCTTGGGCACAGTCCAGCTGCCCGCTCCGGTGCCGGCCAGGTTCTTTTCCAGAGTGTTGATGACAGCGTCAAACTTGGGCCGCAGCATCTTCTTGTGGATCTCCATGTGATCCTTCAGACCGGCGGCGTCCTTGAAGAAGAGCACATGGCGCAGCTGGTTGATCTTGTCCGGTCCGATCTGCTGGGCCTTCATGTACTTTTTCTGCCAGGCGATGTTGGCCGGGCTTGCGGCAAAGGCGCAGACGCCGGCGCCGGGGAAGGAGATCTTGGAGGTGGAGCAGAACTCAAACACCATATCGGCCTTGCCCGCCTTGGCGCACTCCTCGATGATGTTGGGGATCTGGATATCCTCGTCAGTGATGCCGTGGATGATGTAAGCATTGTCCCAGAAAATACGGAAATCCCGGGCCTTGGGCTGGAGGGCGGCAAAACGGCGCACCACTTCATCGCTGTACACAACGCCCGAGGGATTGGCAAACTTGGGAACGCACCAAATGCCCTTGATGCTCTCGTCCTCGGCCACCAGCTTTTCCACCATGTCCATATCGGGGCCGTTGTCATCCATAGGGATGTTGATCATCTCAATGCCGAACTGCTCGCAGATGGCAAAATGACGGTCATAGCCGGGCACCGGGCAGAGGAACTTCACCTTGTCCTTTTTCAGCCAGGGCTCGTCCACACCGGCGGCGCCAAAGACCATCAGACGGTCCATGGTGTCATACATAAAGGTCAGGCTGGAGTTGCCCCCGGCCAGCACCTGCTCCACCGGCACTTCCAACAGATCGGCAAACATCTGCCGGCAGGCCGGAATGCCTTCCAGTGTGCCGTAGTTGCGGGTATCCAGCCCCTGATACACGGCGTCCTCACTGGTCTTGACCACCGTCAGCATCCCTTCACAGGCATTCAGCTGGTCGGCGCCGGGCTTACCCCGGGACATATCCAGCTTCAGGCCCTGGGCCTTGTAGCCTTCGTACTCTTCATTGAGCTTTTTCAGTTCCTCTTCCAGCTCAGCCCGTGTGGCTTTTGTCAGATCCATACGATTACCTCCAATTTTATGTGCTTCTATGCTTCCATTATCCTTTCAAACCCTTACCGCCCAGCCAGAGCCGCCCCCAGGGCGGTGGCAAAGTCGGCGTTGTCGGGTATGATGAACCGTGCGTCGTAGAGCTTTTCAAAATCGGAAAACACCTTTCTGGCCATGGGCACCATGGCCAGGTTGCCGGTGAGCACCACATCCCGCATACCGGCGCCCCGGGCAGAAAAAGCCGCCAGGGTCCCCACCGTCTGGAACACCAGATTGCATACGCCCAAGGCCAGGTCCTCCGGCGCAGCCATATCGCTGACCTTGCCGAAGTTGGAGGCGGTAGTCTCTTTGTCCATGTTGGAAATAGCCGCCTTGGAAATATCCCCGATGGTCAGGTCCACATTGGAAAGGCTTCCTTTTTCCGCCAGATGGAGAATGTGTTCCACACCCCTTACACCCAGCATCTTGTCGCACAGCCCTACCAGGGTGCCTCCGCCCACGCCGGTGCCGCCGATGTGGCAGATTGTTTCCCCTTCCACTTTGACAAAGGCCGTGCCGGTGCCCATGCTTACAATGATGGCATCGCCGCAGCCGGAAAGAAACCGTCCGCCCAGGCCGATGGCCCGGAACTCATCCACCTTCCGGGTGGGAATGCCATAGATATCCCCCTGGATAAAGGATGAGCCCACACCGGTGCACAACACCTCGCTGATCTCTCCCAGCTCCAGCCCATTGTCCGTCAGAAATTTGCCGAAAGCTCCATAGGCCGAAGTCACCGGATCGTCAGCCCGAACCCGGATGGAACAGATCATCTCTCCATCCCGCATTCCCACAATCTTGGTGGTGCTGCCGCCGATGTCGATCCCAATGGTCAAACCCATAAGCGCCGCCTCTTAAAAGTCAGCACTGCCCACCGTACGGGGGAAGGGCAGCACATCCCGGATGTTGCTGATGCCGGTGAGATACATGATCAGCCGCTCAAAGCCCAGGCCATAGCCGGCGTGCTTGGTGCCGCCGTACTTCCGCAGATCCATATACCACCAATAGGGAGCCTCTTCCATGCCCAGCTCATCCATGCGTTTTTTCAGCACATCGAAGCGCTCTTCACGCTGGCTGCCGCCGATCAGCTCGCCAATGCCGGGAACCAGCATATCCATGGCGGCCACCGTCTTGCCATCGTCGTTGAGGCGCATATAAAAAGCCTTGATCTCCTTGGGATAATCGGTCATGAAAGTGGGCTTTTTGAACACTTTTTCAGTGATGAACCGCTCGTGTTCGCTCTGCAGGTCGCAGCCCCAGTAAACAGGGAACTGGAACTCATCCTTGTGGGGCAGCAGAATATCAATGGCCTCGGTGTAAGTCACATGGGCAAACTCATCCACATCCACCAGTGCCTGCAGCCGCTCCAGCAGTCCCTTGTCCACAAATTTATTGAAAAATTCCATCTCGTCAGGGCATCTCTCCAGCACCCGGCGGATGATAAACTGCATCATATCCTTGGCCAAGGCCATGTTGTCCTTCAGATCGGCAAAGGCGATCTCCGGCTCGATCATCCAGAACTCCGCCGCATGCCGGCTGGTGTTGGAGTTTTCCGAGCGGAAGGTGGGACCAAAGGTATAGGTGTTCTTGAAAGCCAGGGCGAAGATTTCAGCCTCCAGCTGGCCGGACACCGTCAGGTTGGTACCCGAACCGAAGAAATCCTGGGAATAATCCACTTTTCCCTCTTTGTCCCGGGGCAGGTTCTCCAGATCCAGGGTGGTCACCCGGAACATATCCCCGGCCCCTTCTGCATCACTGGCCGTAATGATGGGGGTATGGGCATAGACAAAGCCCCGCTGATGGAAAAATTCATGGATGGCAAAGGCCGCTTCGCTGCGTACACGGAAAGCGGCGTTGAACAGATTGGTGCGGGGGCGCAGATGGGCGATGGTGCGGAGATATTCCACCGAATGACGCTTTTTCTGCAAAGGATAATCGGAGGGGCACTCCCCTTCCACCTCCAGGCTTTCCACCTGGATTTCAATGGGCTGATTGCCCTGGGACTCTGTGACAATGCCCTGGGCTTCCACCGCAGTGCCCACCGTCAGAGCCCGGCCCATGTCATAGACAGGCTGGCCGCCGGGGCACACCAACTGGATATTTTTCACCACAGAGCCGTCGTTGAGTTCCACAAAAGCGCAGGCCTTCACATCCCGCACTGTGCGCACCCAGCCTTGGAGATGCACCTGTTTCCCCAGATGTTCCTGAGGATGATGCAGCAGTTCTTTTACCGTCAGCTCACACATGTTGTTTCATCTCATTTCTTTTGTCATTTGGTAACCGGTCTTTCAGCTCTTCTGCTTGTAAGCCTTGAGCGCCCGGGCGATCTGGTCGGGGCAAGAGGTGGTCTTCAGGCCGCAGGGCACGCCGTCAAAGCGCTGGATGACCTCGTCCACCGTCATTCCTTTCAGCAGGTGAGAGATGCCCAGCAGATTTCCCGGGCAGCCTCCTGCGATCTCGATATTGCGGATGGTGTTGTTATCATTATCCACCGTGATGGTATACCGCTTGGCGCACACACCTTGGGGTTCATAGACGAAAGTTTCCATTGTATCCTCCATTGCATATAGAATGACCGGTATTCCCCAGTCTTATCTATCAATCTATCACATTTGCAAACTTCTGTCCATATATCTGCCGGGAAAATCCCATTTTTTACCCTTGTTTGCCGCCCATTTCTCCGACCCCCATTTCTTTTTGGGCGTTTTCACCAATTTCTCCCTTGCACCTCCGCCGTTTTTGTTTTAAACTATATGATATAGAAAGTCGTTCAAATCAATCCGGTTTCTGAATGGCCGGATCCACAAGGAGTATGCATATGAAAAAAGTCATCATCACTCTCAGCCGTGAATATGGCAGCGGCGGTCTGGCCATCGGCCAACAGCTGGCCGAAGCGTTGGGCATTCCTTTCTATGACAAAAAGCTCCTCAGCCGTGCAGCCGAGGAAAGCGGTTTTTCCGAAGAAATGCTTCGGCAGGCCGAATCCAAAGCCACCAACAGTCTTCTTTATTCCCTGGCCACCAGCCTGGGCGTGGGCGCTTACGGCCCCGATACCCTCTCACTATATGATAAACTCTATCTGGCCCAGTTTGATATGATCCGCAAAGTGGCCGACGAAGGCTCCTGCCTGATCGTGGGCCGCTGCGCCGACTATGTGCTGCGGGCGGAAGAAAACTGCTATCGCTTTTTCCTCCATGCTCCCCTGGAAAAGAGAATGGAGCGGGCGGTAAAGGAATACGGCCAGGAGGCGGACAACATCAAGAGTACCGTCCTCAAGCACGATAAGGCCCGTGCCAATTATTATTACCACTATACCAATCAAAAATGGGGCGACGCCAAGCTCTATGACATGACCCTGGACACCACCCGCACCGGCGTGGAAGGCTCTGTCAAAATGCTTCTCCACTATCTGGAGACCGTCCGCGCCATCTGAAAAAAGCGAAACAAAAGGCCCTTTCCGGGAAGCGGAAAGGGCCTTTTCTCAGTTTACTATTTTTTGTTTTTCAGCGCCTTGCGGGAACCCACCACGCGGAAATAGGGCAGCTCGGTCTCCAGCTGGTAAATGGCAGCCCGGGTGTCCAGACTGTCCAGACAGCCGTCAAAATCCACATACAGGTGGAACTGATGCAGCTCATCGGCCCAGTCGCTTTTTTCCAGGTGGATAAACTCCATGTTCTGCTTATTATCGGCCAGCACCGACAGCACTCCGGCCAGGGAGCCGCTTTCCGAAGGCATATAAAATACGGCGCTGATCAATCCCTCCTGGCCTTTCTGGTGATACAGCTTGGGGGAAATGATTGCGGCCAGCCGGCCATCCTCGGTTTCTTCGGTGTGATTCAGATACAGTTTGCGCTTGTCCAGCTGATCGTACAGCTCGTCGGTTTTGTAAACGCCCCGCAGAGAAACCACACAGAAGGGATACTCTCCCCGTTCCACGGCGCTGAGAGCCTCTTCCTCTGTTTCCACCGGGTGAAGCGTAAGCCCCAGTGCCTTCTGGGCCACAGGCAGGAAAGCGGCATCGCAGCATCCCTCCCCTTCCGGCCGTCCGGACACAATATCCTTCTCATGGCTGAGACGCAGCGCCTCATCCAGCTCCAGAAACACCCGGTACTGCCGGTTGCGGCTCATGCGGAGAAGGGACTTCCACAGCATCCGCGCTTTCATCTGAAGCTCGGGAGACAGGCCCATGGAAATGCTGCTGAGCAGCTGTTCCTCCCTGTTGGCAGAATAGACCGGCACCCCTTCCTGGAACTTGGACTGGGCAATGCGGACGGAAGCCTCCATCCGGCGCAGGAAAACATCCTTCAAAGCCTCGTCACAGCTGGCGACGATCTGCCGAAACAATTCGATCTGATCCATAAAGAGAGACCTCCGGTCTTTTAAACTGAAGGGCCAAAGCCCTTTCCAAATTGCGGAATCCGATAGATTTATTTTATAATTTCCATGGAAGGATGTCAATGGAAGGAAGAGCACAAATGCTTCCCTGCCGTTTACAAAATCCCCGGCCTTTGGTATACTTTGTTTGTCTAAATTGATCAGGAAGGCCGGGAGCCGTCCTGAGGAAAGAAGGGTTTTATAATGCGTTACATCGATCTGCGAAGCGACACCGTGACCCAGCCCACCCAGGAGATGCGCCAGGCCATGCTGGATGCCCCAGTGGGAGACGATGTGTACATGGATGACCCCACCGTCAATCGTCTGGAGGAAGAAGGGGCCCGCATCCTGGGGAAAGAGGCCGCCCTCTATCTGTCCAGCGGCACCCAGAGCAATCAGGTGGCCGTGATGACCTGGTGCAAGCGGGGCGATGAGATCATCGTTTCCGATGGCTGCCACATCTATGAGCACGAAGTAGGTGCTGTGGCAGTGCTGGCCGGCGCCAATATGCGCACTCTCCATTTTGAAGGCGGCATCCCCGATGCATCCATGATCGAAAAAGCCATCCGGGGTGTGGACATTCATTTCCCGGAAACCACCCTGATCTGTATGGAAAACGCTCTCTCCAATGGCCGGGTGGTGCCCCTTTCCGTGATGAAAGAGGTCTATCAGGTGGGCCAGCGCCACAATATCCCGATTCATCTGGACGGCGCCCGGGTCTTCAACGCCGCCGCTTCCCTGGGGGTGGATGTAAAAGAGATCACACAATACGCCGATTCGGTGTCCTGCTGCCTGTCCAAAGGCCTGTGCGCCCCCATTGGCACCCTGTTGGCCGGCAGCCGGGAATTTATCCAGCGCGCCCGGAAAAACCGCAAAATGCTGGGCGGCGGCATGCGCCAGGCCGGTGTCATCGCTGCTCCTGCCCTTATTGCCCTGACAAAAATGCCGGCCCGCCTGAAAGAAGATCACGAAAACGCCCGGTATATGGCACAGAAACTCAGCGCCATGGAGGGCGTCTGCTGCGATCCCCAGTCGGTGGAGATCAACATGGTCTTCTTTACCATCGACCGTCCTCAGTCCCTGCGGGACAACCTCCCCCAGGCCATGCTCCAGAAGGGCATCAAAATCTGCCCTGAGGATCAGGGGCACTTCCGTTTTGTCACAAACAACGACATTTCCCGGGAGGATATCGATCAGGCTATGGCGGCCCTCCAGGAATGCCTGAACTGAAACCGCACTTCTCGCTGTCACACATAGGATGAGCATAAAAAACGCGCTGCATTTTTGCGGCGCGTTTTTTGCTGTCAGTGGGTGTATTCCAGGATGCGTACATCCTCCCCCATTTCTTTTTCCACCAACTCCTGCATTTTCTGATAAAAGGGGCAGGGATAGCCGATGGGAGTTCCCTTCTGGATACAGCTGGCAAAAGCGATGGCATCCGCCCCTCGTTTCACCAGCTCCCGGGCCCGCAGCACGGCCTTCTTTCCCGGGCACCCTCCGCAGCTGGTAAAGCCCACGATCTCAATCTCTTCTTCCACCTGGGCAAAGGCCCCCATATGAAGCCGGGCCGCTTTGAAATCCGCCGTTCCCGGACAGTAGTCCTCGGTCTGCATGCACCGAATGATCCCCAATTTCATATTTTTCTCCTTTGATTTCCTGTGTTTTCCCGTGGTTTTATCCTATCACATACCCGTTTCAAAAGGAAAGAACTTTTATTCCTTTTCTTCCTTCTCCGCTTTTTCCACCGAAACAATGGACAGAGGCTTGCCCTCTTCCAGCTTTCCCCGGTAAGTAATGCGTACCATGTCCCCCAAACCGAGGAAATCCAATTTGGTCTCTCTGGCCCAGAAAGTATAGGCCTTCCCTTCTTCCGGCTCCCGGGCCACCAGGCTCCAGTCGCTGATCTGCTCCACCCGGCCGGTAAAGGTACCCTGGTTTCCGGCGCAGCCGCCTAAGATCAGAAGAATTCCCAGCATCCAGGCCAGCAGAGCTTTTTTCCCATGTATCATATAAGGTCCTCCTTGTTTCTGTTCTTCCTGTTCTTTTGACGGTGGAGAAGGGAAAAAGGTTGACCAAAGGGAAAGAAAGCCCCATTTCCTTTGAGGAATGGGGCTTTCTTTGTAAATAGATTTTAATATTGCAGCCGCCGCTTGGCGCTGAGTCCAGCGGGAGTGATGGCCAGACCGCCTTCGGCGGTCTCCCGCACGGCAGAGGGCATATTGATGCCGATCTGATACATGGCATCGATGACCTGATCGGGAGGGATAAAGCTTTCGATCCCTGCCAGAGCCATATCTGCTGCTGCGATGGCAAAGGTGGCATAGATGCCGTTGCGCTTGACACAGGGCACTTCCACCAGCCCGGCCACCGGATCGCAGGCCAGGCCCAGGCAGTTTTTCAGTGCAATGGCCGCCGCATGGGTGCACTGCCTGGCTGTGCCGCCCATGACTTCGGTGAGGGCCGCGGCAGCCATAGCCGCTGCCGAACCCACCTCGGCCTGGCAGCCGCCCGCCGCCCCGGATATGGTGGCCCGGGTGGCAATGACAGCGCCGATACCGCCGGCGGTAATCAGACCATTGATGGCTTCCCGATCGGTAAAGCCAAACTCTTCCTGTGCCGCGATCATCACCCCGGGCAGAATGCCCGAAGAGCCGCAGGTGGGAGCCGCTACGATGACGCCCATGGAAGCGTTATACTCCGATGTGCCCAGGGAGTAGCTCATGGCTTTGGCTTCCAGAGAGCCCATCAGATTTTTCCGGTTGCGGTAGTGACGGTAGTATTTGGCCGCATCGCCGCCGGTGAGGCCGCTGATGCTCTTGACCTCAGATGAGATGCCCCCCATGGCGGCGTTTTTCATCACCTGATAGGATTCCTCTAGGCGGGCGCGGATGTCCTCTTCGCTCATGCCGCTTTCGGCCTGCTCCTCCTTGAGCACCACCTGCCAGATGGCCATGTTGTTTTTGGCCGCTTCATCCAGAATATAATCAATGCTTGGGATGTCCATAGACCTTCCTCCTGACGGGGAATACCCCCGCTTTCTTCGTGAGATTTTCCACCGCCTAGAATTTCGGCATGGAGATCACCCGGAGCACATCCTGTACCCCCATCAGATTTTTGATGGTGGCCTCGTCCACTCGGGCGTCGCTTTCGATGACGGTGATCACATCCCCCTCCCGCTTGGTACGGGCCAGGCGAAGGTTGGCAATGTTATATCCCGCCACATTGAGGGTGATGGCGATGTTGGCCAGCACTCCTGGGGAGTCTTTGTTGACCACCAAAAGGGTGTCCATCAGGCAGGCCGCCTCCATAGGAAAGCCGTTGAGCTCCTGAATGCGGATCTGTCCGCCGCCGATGGAAGCTCCCCGCAGGGAAATGGTGGTGTTTTTGCCGCTGGCCTCAATGGCCAGGGTATTGGGATGGTACCGGCCTTCTTCCCCGGTGAAAAACTCATATTGCATTCCCCGGAACTGGGCCAGCTGCAGGCTTTCCCGGATCTTCACATTGTCGGTGTTAAAACCCAGCAGGCCGCCGATCACCGCTTTGTCGGTACCATGGCCCCGGTAGGTGTCGGCAAAGGAGCCATAAAAGGTGATTTTCGCCTTTTTCACTTCTTCACCCAAAATGGTACGGCAGGCCAATCCCAGCCGCACCGCTCCCGCGGTGTGGGAGCTGGAGGGCCCTACGGTGATGGGCCCTAAAATATCAAACATACTGATGCTCATTGCCCTTTTCCTCCTGAGCGCTTACGGGATTATGGGAAAATGCCCCGGATCTTCTTGGCCCGGCACACCCGCTCCAGGGCCAGAGCATAGGCGCTTTGACGCAGAGTGATATGTTCCTCCTGGGCCTTGGTCCACACATCGTCAAAGGCCTTGAGGATGATCTGCCGCAGCATCCGGCTGACTTCGTCCCCATCCCACACCAGGGTCTGGATGTTCTGCACCCATTCAAAATAGGAAACGATCATACCGCCGGCATTGGCCAGGATATCAGGCACCACGACCACGCCTTTTTCCTTTAAAACGGCGTCGGCCTTCCAGGTAACCGGGCAGTTGGCTCCTTCAATAATGATACGGGCCCCGATCTCCTGCACATTTTTCTCATGGATCTGGCATTCCACTGCGGCAGGCACCAGAATGTCACACTCCAGACGGAGCAGCTCCTCATTGGAAATGTGCTGCACACCGTCCTCCTGGTAATTTTCCAGCGTACCGCCCTGGGCGATGTGTTCCAGCACCCCGGGGATATGCAGGCCGCTGCGGCAATAAAGGGCGCCGGTGATATCTCCTACTGCCATAATGCGGATGCCGGCAATGTACATCAGCCGGGCCACCCCGGCGCCCACTTTGCCCAGACCCAGCACGGCGGCAGTGGTAAGGTCCACCGGTTTTTTCAGACGCTTGAGAACCTCTCTGGCCACAAAGGTCAGGCCCTGAGCCGGAGCTTCTTCCATCCCCTGGGAGCCGCCCAGATCCAAAGGCTTGCCGGTGACGATACCCTGGACAGCATGACCCTTCATCATGCTGTATGTGTCCATGATCCAGCCCATGATCTCTTCATCGGTGTTCATATCTGGGGCCGGAATATCCTCGTTGGGACCGATGAAGGGGAGGATCATGGCGGTATACCGCCGGGTCAGGCGGCGGCGCTCTGTGTGGGAAATTTCGTTGATGTCCACATTGACTCCGCCATAAGCCCCGCCATAGGGGATGTTCACCAGGGCGCATTGCAGAGTGGTCAGTCCGGCCAGAGCCTGGACTTCATCCTCGCAGACGCTGGTATGGTAGCGGATGCCGCCTTTGCAGGGGCCCCGCAGGGTGGAATGCTGCACACGGTAGCCCTCAAACAGGCGCACGGTGCCATCGTCCATCTCCACCGGGATGGAAACTTTCAGCTGCCGCTCCGGGTATTTCACAAATTCATACGATACCCGGTCCAGACCCATCTGCTGGGCGGCCTCGTCCACATTGTGGGTAAAATTCTCATAGGGATTGCGGTCAGTGCCCATAGGTATCCCACCTTTTTGCATAAATTTTATGTTCCGTTTTTGTGCAATCCGCTGCTTTTATCTTTGTGCAAGCAAAAGCACAGGAAACTGTCTTTATTATAAACAATCCTGAACCGATGCGCAAGACAGGGCAATTTGCTTTTTTGCACCAAAGAACAGGCCCCTTTTTGTACATTTCGTCCTGTGTGCTTTTATCTTTATTTTTTCCTCAACACCGGGGAATTAACCATCTCGACAAAAGCTTTCTCTTTGTGATAAACTGATCAAAAAAGAAAGAAGGCGTGCTGATGGAAAACATGGTATACCAGGCCCGACTTTTGGAGCCCTCTTTTTGGAGCATTGAAGAAAACGGCGTCCGCTGCTTTCTGGTGGAGGGAGAAAAGGAGGCCATGCTGGTGGACACCGGTTTTGGCACCGGTGATCTGAAAACCTTTGTCCAGACTCTCACTTCCCTTCCCGTCTTTGTGGTCAACACCCATGCCGACCGGGACCACATCGGATGCAACGGCCAGTTTTCCCCGGCCTGGATGCATCCCGCCGACTTCGACCGGTGCGCCCGCTCTCCCCAAGGCAAAGACCTGTCTCTCCAGCCTTTGTGGGAAGGCCAGGTGCTGAAGCTGGGCCAGCGCCGTTTTGAAGTGATTCTCATTCCCGGCCACACTCCTGGCAGCATTGTGCTGTGGGATGAGGAACACAAAACCCTCATCAGCGGCGACAGCGTGCAGGCAGGAAATATCTATCTCTTCGGTCCGGGACGCAATCTTCCCGCCTTTATTACCAGCCTGGAAAAACTGATCACCCGCTGCCCGGGCGTGGAGACCATCCTCCCTTCCCACGGTCCTCTCCCTCTGCCCGGCTCCACTCTGCCCACTCTTTTGCAGGACGCACGGGATCTGCAAAGCGGCAAGATCACTGGCACTGCTCCCGATCGGGATGTTCCCGGCCACCTGTTCCGCGGAAAGGCTGCCGGTTTCTACTACGACGGCCAGACTCTATAACTCCCCCATTTCCGGCGGTTTCTTCCGCCGGAAATTTTTTTGCAAAAAACACTTGCATATCGTCCACTCGTCTGTTATACTGATAAAGCTGACACCGTTCAGAGAATCTGCCAGTTGACTTGGAGAAGTCGCGTAGCTGGTCGAGCGCGCACGATTGGAAATCGTGTAACCGTCAAAAGCGGTTCGAGGGTTCGAATCCCTCCTTCTCCGCCAGAAAAACAGACGAACCTTTGGTTCGTCTGTTTTTTTATTTTCTCATTGGCCACCAGCAATATAAACATTTTCCTTTCCACTTCATTATTCATTTTGCCCATTTAGAACTGCAGGACTTGCTTATTTTTTATCAATGCAGTACAATAAATCAAACAGAATACCTTTACCACCTGGATGCCCTTTGGAAAGGAGGGGTCTTATGTTCATCGACAAGAAAATGAGCAACCGTTCCTTTGTCCCCACAAACATCATTTCCCTGCTGCTTTTGGGGATCGTCTCTCTGGTTCTGTGGGAATTCACCCGTTCTTCCAGCCTGATCCGTCCGGTCCACGGCCCTTTTCTGGCGCTGCTGGTGGTTCTGTCCCTCTTCTGCACCATTTACTGCCTGGTGAGCTTTGGATTCTATTTTTACGATCATGACTTTTCCTCTCCCCGGAAGAAATGGGGGCTGTTTGTTTTCCTCTGCCTCCTGGCCCTGCTCTACCTTGTCATTTCTTTGTCCGTCATTTTCCCGGCCTTTTCGGAGGCCCGCTGGGACGAAGGCGCAAGCCAGGCGATCAGCCGCTATTTTGATTTTTCCTTCGGAAAAGAAAAGAAACCCTCCGCCCGCCTCACTCCCCATGACCCAGAGGATGTGAAGTGGCATTGGGATATGCTCCTTTGGGCCGGTGGTATCCTCCTTTTCTGCCTGATCTGCAATATGATCTATCTGCCCATCCGTCTGCGGGTGGCCAAGGAAAAGGGCTGCGACACCGAAAGCATCGGCAACCTGCTGGCCAGTGTGGTCATTCTGCTTCTGGTGCTCCTGGGCCTGGCCAAGCCTTCTCTCTATTGGTGGCTGGGCGGGCTGCTCCTGGTGCTGCTGGTGGTGCGCATTCCCAGGCTGGGGCCGCTTCACGCCTTGCTCTTCACCTTGTTCCAGCCCTTTGCCCTGTTGGACAGCGGTCTGAGCAAAGTCAAACTTCTCTCCACTTCGGTTTCCACCACCAGCGCCATTTCCAGTGAGATGAAAGCCCGCTCCGCCGGTCTGCACCAAACGATCCGCGATGAGGTCCGAGAGGAATTCCAGCAGGACATCGACCAAAACACCACTGTACAAACCCACAAAGAGCAGGAAACAGAAAAAACAGACCGCAGCATCTGATTTGCTGCATCTGCACATCAAAAAAGGGAAGCCGCAATGGCTTCCCTTTTTTGACTTCACTTACATTTCCAGCGCCAGCTGCTTGTCGGGAGAATCCTCCTCTTTCAGCAAAGCACCTGCCGCAGGAAGAGTGCGTGTGCGGTAGCGGGCCTCATTGACAATGCCCGATTCCGCCAGAAGAACGGCTTTTTTCACCTTTTTATTCTTTTTCAGAGCCATCACTGCCACACCCTGAGAAGAACGGGTGGCTTTGGCCGCCACAGCGGCCGTGGACACCACCAATGCCCGACTATCGGTGGAATAGAGCACCACTTCTCCCTCTTCCGGCAAATGCAGCACCGAAACCAAGGGGGATTTGTCGCAATAGGCCCCGGTCAGCCTTCTCCGGTTGGATTTGGTATCAAAACTCTTCACCGGGATCTTGGCCACCTTGCCGTTTTCATATACATACAGCAAATGACCGCTGTAATCTCCCGGCAGGAAACAGAAGATCACCCGCTCCCCGTCGCTCATCTGAAGCTTTTGAGGCAGATAATCCCCCAGCAGACTGGCCTTGCCATCGTCAAACTCATGGAGACGGCACTTATAAGCCTGCACCTTATCGGTGAGGAAGATGATCTCACTCTTATTGGTGCATTCGACCGTCATCTGGACGGCGTCCCCTTCCTTCACCTTCTGCTCTCCGCTCATCCGCAGAGACTGGGGCGTGATCTTTTTGAAATACCCCTCCCGGGTGAGGAAAATATGCACCGGGTAATCTTCAATCTGATCTTCTTCGTCGTACTGCTCCACCTGATCTTCGTAAATGATGGCAGTACGCCGGGGTGTTTTGTACTTTTTGTTGATCTCCCGCAGCTCGCCGATGATGATATTCTTGATCTTCCGGGAATCGGCCAGGATGCCTTCCAGCTCCTGGATTTCCCGGGCCAGTTCATCGGTCTCACGGGTGCGCTTCAAAATATGCTCTTTGTTGATATTCCGCAGCTTGATCTCGGCCACATATTCCGCCTGAAGTTCGTCGATGCCGAAACCGATCATCAGATTGGGCACCACTTCGCTGTCTTCTTCGGTGTCCCGGATGATGGCGATGGCCCGGTCAATATCCAGCAGAATCTTCCGCAATCCCAGCAGCAGATGGAGCTTTTCCTTCTTTTTACCCAGGTCAAAATAGACCCTGCGGCGGATGCACTCCATCCGCCAGGCGCTCCACTCTTCCAGCAGCTGTCCCACGCCCAGCACCCGGGGCGTTCCGCCAATGAGCACATTGAAATTACAGCCAAAGGTGTCCATGAGCGGGGTCATCTTCATCAGTTTGGCCATCAGCTTCTGGGGGTCAGCGCCCCGCTTCAGGTCAATGGCGATCTTGAGACCCTCCAGACCGCTTTCGTCCCGCATATCGGAGATCTCCCGCACCTTCCCCTGGCGGATCAGGTCGGTGACCTTGTCCATAATGGCTTCAATGGTGGTGGTATAAGGGATCTCTGTGATCTCAATGATGTTTTCCTTTTTCAGATAGTTCCACTTGGCCCGCACCCGGAAAGAGCCCCGGCCGGTGCGGTAGATTTCCTCCATCTGCCCCTCGTCCAGGATCAATTCGCCTCCGGTGGGGAAATCCGGCCCTTTCAATGTATCCATCAGCCGGCAGCCGGGATTTTTCAGATAGGCGATGGCCGTATCGCAGACTTCATTCAGATTGAAGCCGCAAATGGAAGAGGCCATGCCCACGGCAATGCCCAGGTTGGCGCTGACCAGAATGTTGGGGAATCGGGTGGGCAGCAAGGTGGGTTCTTTCATGGTGCCGTCGTAGTTGTCCACAAAATCCACGGCATCGCAATCGATATCGGCAAAGATCTCCCCACAGAAGGGATCCAGCTTCACCTCGGTATACCGGGAGGCGGCATAGGCCATATCCCTGGAATAAACTTTGCCGAAGTTTCCTTTGCTGTCCACAAAGGGAGTGAGCAGGGATTCATTGCCCCGGGCCAGACGCACCATGGTCTCATAAATGGCCGCATCGCCATGGGGGTTGAGCCGCATGGTCTGTCCCACCACATTGGCCGACTTGGTGCGAGCGCCCTGCAAAAGCCCCATCTTGTACATGGTGTACAGCAATTTGCGGTGGGAGGGTTTGAAGCCGTCGATCTCCGGGATGGCCCGGGAAAGAATGACGCTCATGGCATAGGGCATATAGTTTTCTTCCAGGGTTTTTGTGATGGGCTGGGGAATAAAACGGTCTTTGGGCAAAACTCTTTTCCTCCTTTAGCTCACATCGGTGAGATCCAGATATTCGCTGCCGTGCTGGGCGATATAGTCCTTGCGGCCCTGGAGGTTGTCCCCCAGCAGCAGATCAAATACCTGGCTGGTTTTTTCGGCGTCCTCGGGCATCACCCGGATCAGTCTCCGGGTCTCCGGGTTCATGGTGGTCTGCCACATCATTTCCGGTTCGTTTTCACCCAACCCCTTGGAACGCTGGATGGAGCATTTTCCCTCCAGTTTTTTGACAATGTCGTCCCGCTCCTTGTCGGTATAGGCAAAATAGGTCTTGGGGGCCTTTTTGCTTCCCTTGCCCCCTTTGGTATTGATCTCATACAAAGGAGTCTCGGCGATATAGACATATCCCTTCTCAATGAGCTGAGGGGTCAGGCGGTAAAGCATGGTGAGCACCAGGGTGCGGATCTGGAAACCGTCCACATCGCCATCGGTGCAGATGACCACCTTGTTCCACCGGAGCATATTCAGATCAAAGGAAGAAAGCTCCTTGTTGCGGGTCTGGATCTCCACCCCGCAGCCCAGCACCTTGATCAGGTCGGTGATGATATCGCTTTTGAGGATTTTATTGTAATCGGCTTTGAGGCAGTTGAGGATCTTGCCCCGGATGGGCATGATGGCCTGAAATTCCGGATCCCGCCCCTGTTTGCAGGAGCCCAGAGCGGAGTCGCCCTCTACGATATAGACCTCCCGCTTGTCCAGATCCTTGCTGCGGCAGTCCACGAACTTCTGCACCCGATTGGTCACATCCATGGTGCCGGCCAGCTTCTTTTTGATGTTCAGCCGGGTCTTTTCCGCCTGCTCCCGGCTGCGCTTGTTCACCAGCACCTGATCGGCGATCTTGTCGGCCTCCTGGCGGTTTTCGATGAAATAGATCTCCAGGGTGGACCGAAGGAACTCGGTCATCATCTCCTGGATGAATTTGTTGGTGATGGCCTTTTTGGTCTGATTTTCATAGGAGGTATAGGTGGAAAAGCCATTGGTCACCAGAATCAGGCTGTCGGAAATGTCGGCAAAAGAAACCTTGCTTTCATTTTTCTGGTATTTTCCCGTCTGCTTCAGATAGGCATCCAGAGCAGAGACAAAGGCCGAGCGGGCCGCCTTGTCCGGCGCGCCGCCGTGCTCCAGCCAGGAGGAGTTGTGGTAATACTCCAACAGAGCTCCCACATTGGAAAAACAGAAGGCCGCCTGGACCTTTACCTTGTATTCCGGCTTGTCCGCCCGGTCTCTTCCCCGGCGCTCGGTCTGATTGAACTGCACCGAGGTCAGGGCATTGTCCCCGGCCAGCTCCTTTACATAGTCCACAATGCCGTTTTCGTAGTAAAAATCCTCTTCCTCAAACTTGCCCTTCTCCACCTCCTGACGGAAATGGAAACGCAGCCCCTGATTGACCACCGCCTGCTTTTTCAGCACCTGCTGAAAATATTCTTTGGGGATGCGGGTATCGGTGAACACATCCAGATCCAGTTTGAAACGGTGGGTGGTGCCCGTCTGTTTGGGAGAACAGGGCTCTTTCAGCAGTTTGTCCGGCCCTTCGGTCACATTCTCTCCCCGGCGGAAATGGAGGGTATACTGCCAGCCATCCCGGCGGGAGACCACATCCATATATTCCGAAGAATACTGGGTGGCGCAGGCGCCCAGACCGTTGAGCCCCAGGGAATATTCGTAATTTTCCCCCTCGGCGTTGCCGTATTTTCCGCCGGCATAGAGCTCGCAGTAGATCAGCTCCCAGTTATAACGGCCTTCCCGCTCGTTGTAATCCACCGGCACGCCCCGGCCAAAGTCCTGCACCTCAATGGACCCGTCCAGAAAATGGGTCACATTGATCACATGGCCGAACCCTTCCCGGGCTTCGTCGATGGAATTGGAGAGGATCTCAAAAAAGGCGTGCTCGCAGCCCTCGATCCCATCGGAACCGAAAATGACCCCGGGCCGCTTGCGCACCCGGTCGGCTCCTTTCAGAGCCGAGATGCTCTCATTGCCATATTCCTGCTTCTTCTTTCTTGTCATACATCCTCCAAAAAAGCCCATCTTTCCAAGGCATCCCTTGAAAAGCCAGGGCATACATTGATACCATAACGAAGCATCCCGCCAAAAGTGCCTTTCCCAAGGCGCAAAAGAACAAAGCCCCGCGGAACGCGGCTTAATTCATATCATAATCAAAAAAAGCCGCTCTGTCAAATGGCCCTCACTTCCCTCTGTGTATATTTGCCGGAAAAGGGAAAAAAATATTCCCATCCTGCTTTCGGAGGTATTTACCATGCGTGTATTTTCTTTCCCCTTTGGCAAAAAGAAGGTTCCCTCTCCTCTGGAGCTTCGTCAGGCTCAGCTGCTGGAAGACCTGACCGAGACTCGGCGGCAGTTGGCTGCTGCCCGCTGTCTTTTCCAGCAGGCCAGCGATCAGGAGCTGGTGGCCGCCTCGGTCTATGAGATCAACGCCTTGCAGGCCCGTTACTCCTATCTGCTCCACCAGGCCAAACTCCATGAAGTGCGGCGCTCGGCCTGGGCCGCATCCTGAAAATAAAAAAGGACGGCTGTGCCGTCCTTTTTTATTTGTCCGGGAACAAAGGCGTTTTTTCCCATCCTTCCAAGGGCTGGCGCTGCACAGCGCCGAAAATCCGCCCCCGCAGGCCGGGATTCTGCTTTTCCAGTGTATGGAGCAGCTGTTTCACTTCTTCCCGCTTGGTGTTTTTGTCGGCGGGACAAGTGCTCTCCACCACCGGCAGCTGCTCCCGCCGGACAAAATTGCGGATCTCCCGCTCCGGGATATAGAGCATGGGGCGAATGCAATGGATATCCTTCCGGCTGAGATAAGTCACCGGAGAAAAGCTGTGGAAACGCCCTTCATAAAATAAGGAGAGCAAAACGGTCTCCACCACATCGTCAAAATGATGCCCCAGGGCCACCACCCGGCATCCCTCGGCCAAGGCAGCATCATTCAGGGCGCCCCGGCGCATCTTGGCGCAAAGGGCACAAGGATTGCTTTCCTTGCGGATATCGAAGATCACCTGCTTCATCTGGGTCTGGCGGATCACATAAGGCACCTCAATGGCCCGGCAGAAATCGGCAATGGGAGAAAAATCCATCCCCTCGAATCCCATATCCAGTGTGATGGCCGTCAGCTCAAAACCGCCGGGATAAAACCGGCGCAGCTGAGACAGCAGATACAGCAGGGCCAGGGAATCCTTGCCTCCCGAGACCCCTACCGCCACCCGGCTGCCGGGGGGCACCATATTATAATCCTGCATACAGCGCCTTGCCAGCGCCAAAAGTTCTTTCATTTCTGATCACCGCTCTTCATTTTAAAGGAAAACAGGGCTGTTTGGCAATGGAAAAAGACAAAAAATTTTGAAATGGAATATGAGCAAATTGAAGATATACGGCGCAAAACGCCAAAAACAAAAGGATACCCTCTTGCAAATCACAATTTTGAAAAATAACTGTTGACACCGGTTTTCCCCTATGATATAACTAGTAAGGTCAAAAAATCAAACATTTATCACGATAAACGGAGGATTCAAGATGTCCACATTCATGGCAAATGCTCAGACCATTGAGCGCAAATGGTACATCATCGATGCTGCCGGCAAATCCATGGGCAGAACCGCCGCCAAGGCCGCCGCTATCCTGCGGGGCAAGCACAAGGTGGATTTTACCCCCCATGCCGACAACGGTGATTTCGTCATCATCATCAACGCCAAAGACGCCGTTCTCACCGGCAAAAAGCTGACCCAGAAATACTATCGCACCCACTCCGGTTATGTGGGCGGCCTGAAGGAGACCCAGTACAAGACTCTGATGGCCACAAAGCCCGAGCTGGCCATGCGCCTTGCTGTCAAGGGCATGATGCCCAAAAACTCCGTGGGCCGCTGGTCTCTGGACCGTCTGAAGGTCTATGCCGGCCCCGAGCACAAACACCAGGCCCAGAAGCCCGTGGCCCTGGACGCTGAATAATCAGGAGGATTGCGAAGATGTATACACCGAAAAAAGCTTATTTCTATGGCACCGGCAGAAGAAAGAGCTCTGTCGCCCGCGTCCGTCTGATTCCCGGCGGCAGCGGCCAGATCACCATCAACAATCGGGAGTTTGACAACTACTTTGGTCTGGACACTCTGAAGACCATCGTCAAGCAGCCCCTGGAGCTGGTGGGTGTCACCGGCCAGTTCGACCTGGATGTAAAGGTTCAGGGCGGCGGCTTCACCGGCCAGGCCGGCGCTATCCGCTTTGGCGTGGCCCGCGCTCTGCTGCAGGCCAACGAGGAATACCGTCCCCTGCTGAAGAAGGCCGGCTTCCTCACCCGCGACCCCAGAATGAAGGAACGCAAGAAGTACGGCCTGAAGGCTGCCCGTCGCGCTCCTCAGTTCTCCAAGCGCTAATTTGTTTCAAAAAGTGTTCAAAACCCCGAAGCCCTGTGGCTTCGGGGTTTTCTTTTTGTATTTACTGCGGATGCTTTGGTATTTCAATCAAAACCTGACACTTCTTTGCCGCTTCGGCCAGCATATCCCTCTCTCTTCTTCGAAAATCCTCTCTGCATTCTGGGCTGATATCCATCTTCAAAAAAGTTTCCATTCCAAAGGGAGCTGAGAAAAATTCACTTCTGCGCCAGGGAAACACATAAATAGTTCCTATATTCTCTCCCCATTGGGACAGGAGGATTTTGTGGAATTTTTCAAAAGTGAAAGTTCCAATAAAAATCCCGCTTTTGCTCACCAGATCTATCCATGTGTTTTGGGAGGCCATCTGAAGTTCTGTAAACAAGGGATTGAGAAACATCAACACCGATTCTGCGATTTTTCTATTTTCTATTTTCCGCTTTCCCCTTTGATTGAGAAAGTCTTTTCGCTGTTGGCTCAATTCCAGATCCTCTTCTCCCTCTGCAAGTCCATCATTGAATGGCCGCAAATAATCATATTGAAAAATCCGGATACTTTCCTTTTTCATTTCCTGCGCCCAAAAATCCACTTCATCTTTTCCCCAAAAGAAGCCAGGCGAAGCCTTCACATTCACCAAATCATTGAAAAACAAAATCATATCCTGAGCCGAATCAAACTGTTCCAGACGAATTTCTTTCATCCTGTGGCCACACTTTCTTCCAGAAGAACGCCCTGGTTCATCTGGCAATTTTGTTATTTATTATATGGTATCCTGTCCATACACTCAAGAACGATTTTCTGATTCAAACAGCGCCTTTCCTTGTTCAAGGTAGGTTCTGAAGCACGGTCCCAATGCTCCTGTTTGCTCTGCGCCCCTTGAAATATATTTCAAATCCTGCTTGACAATCCGTTGGAATGCCCATATAATTACCAAAGGTAACTATATGGAGGAAGCCAAATGGATATCAAAACAATCAAGGCAATGTTTGATGCCTGCTATCAGGCAAAACGAATCCGGGATTTACTGCCCCCCTTGCCGGAGGGAGTCACCCCTTCCTATATTCACTATCTGGATATCATCGAATGTCTGGAAAAACAAGGTTCCCAGGTAAAGATATCCGATATCAGCGAAGCGCTGCACATTCCCCGCCCCGGCGTGACGCGGACCGTAAAGGAGATGGAGGACAAGGGTTACCTCTGCAAGCACCCCTCTGCAAACGATGGCCGGATCACTTACATTTCCATTACGCCGGCCGGAAAACAGCTTTCACAAAAATACAACGAACACTATTTCAACCAACTGGCCCCTCTTCTCAGCCATATCTCCCAGGAGGATGCCCGCTGCACCATCCAAACCATTGAGCGATTTTATCAGGTCATGTGCGAAAGGAGAATTTCCATTGACGAAGGACAAAGCTGATTTTACCCAAGGCAGCATCATAAAAAAGCTGTTCTGGTTTATGGTTCCCATCCTGGGCGCACTGATTCTCCAGGCCGCTTATGGAGCTGTGGACTTGCTTGTTGTGGGCCGATTCGGTTCCACCTCCGGGCTTTCTGCCGTCTCCACCGGAAGCCAGGTTCTGAATCTGGTCACCTTTGTGGTGACACAGCTGGCCATGGGCATCACCGTTTTGATCGCCCAATATCTGGGTGAAAAAAAGCCGGAGAAAATTCCTCCCGTTCTGGGTGGCTCCGCTGTGGTCTTTGCCTTCATCTCCGTGGGGCTGTGCATCATCCTGGTCTGCTTTGCAAAGCCGATCTCTTTATTGATGCAAGCGCCCAAAGAATCCCTGGATCTTACTATAAGCTATGTACGCATCTGCGGTATGGGCATTTTCTTCATTGTGGCATACAATCTTCTCTCCGCCATTTTCCGTGGGTTGGGCAACAGCAGATCGCCGCTGCTGTTTGTCCTGGTTGCCTGTGTGGTCAATATTATCGGAGATCTTTTGCTGGTGGCCGTATTCCGTATGGATGCAGCAGGCGCAGCTCTTGCCACCGTCTTTGCCCAAGCCATCAGCGTTGTCTGCGCTATGGTGATGCTTTTCAAAAAGGATCTTCCTTTCACTCTTACCAAAAAAGATTTTCGGCTCAATCCACAGTGCCGGAAATTTCTTGAGATCGGACTGCCCCTGGCTCTTCAGGAATGTTTGACCCAACTTTCCTTCCTGGCCCTTTGCGCCTTTGTCAACCGCCTGGGACTGGAGGCCTCTTCCGGCTATGGCGTTGCCAGCAAGATCGTCAATTTTGCCATGCTGGTTCCCAGTGCATTGATGCAATCCATGGCCTCCTTTGTTTCTCAGAATGTGGGGGCCGGCAATGACAAACGGGCAAAACGCTCCATGTTTACCGGCATCGGCGTGGGACTTGGGTTTGGCTGTGTGGTCTTTACCCTGGTGATGCTGAAGGGCGATGTGCTGGCCGGCTTCTTTTCCACCGACGGTGCCGTGATCCAAAAAGGCTTTGACTATTTGAAAGGCTTTGCGCCGGAAACCATTGTGACCGCTGTGCTGTTCAGCATGATCGGTTATTTTAACGGCAACCAAAAAACCGTCTGGGTTATGGTTCAGGGATTGGTTCAAACCCTCCTGGTCCGCCTGCCTCTGGCCTATGTGATGAGCATCCAGCCCCAGGCCAGCCTGACCAAAATCGGTCTTGCCGCTCCGGCCTCTACGGCGGTGGGTATCCTGCTGAATGTGGGATTTTACATTTACCTGAACCGCGCATCGCGCAGCAAGGCAAAAGCATAAATTCCCCCTCGCGCCCCATGATGGCGACAATTTCCATCTCCATCTGTCATGCAGTTGCCCTATCCCGTGTCCGGTGCAGCAAAGATCCCAAAGCAAACCATCCAAAAAACCCATTGCTCTTGCATGAATCCTGTCTGATAGTATAATAGAGAGGGGAAAACATACGCTCTCCTTTTTTCCGCCGCATATAAATCCTTGCCCCATAACATGGCAGGGATTTTTCTATTCCCACTTTTTCATACCCAAAGAGGTGATGTGTGTGACTTACTGTATGTCCGATCTTCACGGAGAAAGGGATCTTTTTGAAAAGATGCTGGAAAAAATCCAATTTTCCTCCCAGGACCATTTATACATTCTGGGAGATGTGATCGATCGAGGTCCCCATGGGGTGGAACTTCTGGAGCAGATCATGACATCTGCCAACATCACCATGCTGCTGGGAAACCATGAGCAAATGTGCCTGAGCACCTTGGGCCTGCATCAGGAAATAGGGGCCCGGGAACTATGGCGGCAAAACGGCGGCATGGGCACCTACCGCACTTTGCTCTACCGCCGCACTCCCAGACAGCGGCATGCGATTCTGCATTTTCTCGCTGGGCTTCCGGATCACCTGGACATTGCGGTAAATGGACAAAACTTTCACCTGGTCCACGGCTGCCCCGGTCCGGACCGGGAAACGCGCATCTGGGGCCGAGTGGATCCAAACGCCACAAGCCCTGATCCAGACACACTGTGCATCGTGGGCCACACTCCAACCGTTTTTCTTTCCTCTTCTCCAGGCTCTGCCTTCTCCATCTGGCAGGGAAATGGTGTATTGGACATCGACTGCGGCTGCGGAAACCGTAACGAGCCGCTCCGGCGATTGGCTTGCCTGCGCCTGGATGACATGGCTGCGTTTTATGTAGGCCCCATAGAAAATGAGTCATCCCAGTAACCCATTTTTCTGCCGCTGACAGTATGAAAACAGTATGGACATTTGTGCCAAGGTAAAGTGCAATAAATCCGGCAGAGCTTCTGATGCAGCAACTCCTGCACGGCCTGCTTTTCGTCCGCTGTCACCGCCCTGAAAAACCATGGTTTTTCGGGGCGTTTTCGCCCCCCTGTTCCGGCACATTCCGGCAAGGGCGGCGCATCATCACAACGAAAGGAGCCATCTATGCTTCAAATAAAACACATATCCAAGCAATACAAAACCGGTGAGCTGGTGCAGCACGCGCTGCGGGATGTAAGCCTGAATCTGCGGGACAATGAATTTGTCTCCATCCTGGGCCCCAGCGGTTCGGGAAAAACCACCCTGCTGAATATCATTGGAGGGCTGGACCGTTACGACACCGGCGATCTGATCATCAATGGCATCTCTACCAAGCAATACAAAGACCGTGACTGGGATTCCTACCGGAACCACACCATTGGCTTCGTGTTCCAAAGTTATCACCTCATTCCCCATCAATCGGTGCTTTCCAATGTGGAACTGGCGCTGACCATTTCCGGTATTTCCCGGAATCAACGCCGCCAGCGGGCCAAAAAGGCATTGGAGCAAGTGGGGCTGGGGGATCAGATGCACAAACGCCCCAATCAGATGTCCGGCGGCCAGATGCAGCGGGTGGCCATCGCCCGGGCCCTGGTCAATGATCCGGACATTCTGCTGGCCGACGAGCCCACTGGCGCCCTGGACAGCGAAACCAGTATCCAGATCATGGACCTTTTGCGGGAAGTTGCCAAAGACCGTCTGGTGGTGATGGTGACCCACAACCCGGAACTGGCCGAGGAATATTCCACCCGTATCGTCAAATTGCGGGACGGCAAAATCACCCATGATTCCGATCCCTTCGATCCGGAAAAAGAAAAACAGCTGCAAGCAGAGCACCGGAATATGGGCCGGGCCAAAATGTCTTTTCCCACATCCCTTTCCCTCAGCTTCAACAATCTGCGTACCAAAAAGGGCCGGACTCTTCTCACCGCTTTTGCCGGCTCCATCGGCATCATCGGCATCGCCCTGATCCTGGCTCTGTCCTCTGGGGTAAACAATTATATTGCCGATATTCAAAAAGAAACCATGACCTCCTACCCCATCACCATCAGCGCAGAAACATTGGACATGACCGGCATGATGAACAGCATGATGGGACTGGGAATGACAAAAAAAGACCAGGAGCAGACCAGCCCGGAGGAAGGTGTTCACGCCGACTATACCGATATCCAGGTCAGTGAAACCATTGCTTCCAGCGTGATTGAAAACAATCTCACCGCCTTCAAAAGCTACCTGGATGACCCGGACAGTCCCATCCGCTCCTATCTGGGCGAAAACGGCGTGGTTTATTCCTACGATGTGAACTTCGATGTGTATTCTTATGATCCCGATGGGGTTTTGGTGAACACCAATGCCGATCCGGAAGAGATTTCCGGCAGCGAAAAAAACGGTTTTGGTTCCATGCCCACCGGAATGGAATCCATGCCCATGATGATGGGTGGCGTGGCTTCCTCTCAGGCGAAAAACTTTTCCCAGCTGATGGCCGGCACCGATGAGCAAGCCATCAGCCAGGTAGTCACCGACAGCTATGACCTGCTCTATGGTTCCTGGCCGGAAGAATACAATCAGGTGGTTCTGGTGCTGGATGAAAACAACTCCCTCCCCACCTCTTCCCTGTACCAGCTGGGGCTGATTTCGGCCCAGCAATATCAGCAGATCCAGGAACAGATCGCCGGCGGTTCGGAAGCCGATTCCCTCACCTGGGATTATGAGACCATCTGCGGACATCTTTTTTACCTGGTTCCCGCCTCCGACCGCTATACACAAAAACCTGACGGTACCTTTTCCTATACAGCCGATGGAGCTCCCCAGCAGGAACAGCTGGTGGAAAGCGGGCTTCCCCTCACCATTTCCGGTGTGATACGCCCGAAAAAAGATGCCGCCAACGCCACCATTTCCACGCCTGTGGCCTACACCGCCCAGTTGACCGATTATGTGATCCAGCACACCAATGCCAGTGCTGTGGTGACGGCCCAGGAACAGACACCGGATGTCAATGTGCTCAACGGCATGGAGTTTGAAGCCCCCAGCCAGGAAGAAAAGGTGGAGGATGCCAAAGCCTATCTTTCCGCTATGGGCGTATCGGACAAGGCCGCTATGTTCCAGATGATCCAGTATTATCTGTCCCAAAATAAAACAGCAATGAATTTTTCCGGCGATCCCAGTCAGCTTTCCCAAGGCGGCGCCATGGGCTCCTCCATGGGAAGCGCCGATGAGGCTGCTCTGGCCCAGGCCATGGATCTGTGGCTGTCTGGCTCGCCGGATCCGGACATTCTGCTGTCCATCTACGATGGATATATCGCCGGAGCCTCTTATGAAGAAAATATGGAAAGCTTCGGAAAGGTGAGCTATGACGCCCCTTCCACCATCAGCATCTACACCGACAGTTTTGAGGACAAAGAGTCGGTATCCCAATGCATCGCCGACTATAACAAAGAGGCCAGCGAAGAAAATCAGATCACCTATACCGACTATGTAGAGCTGATGACCCAGTCCCTCACTTCCATCGTGGACATCATTTCCTATGTACTCATCGCCTTTGTAGCGGTATCCCTGGTGGTGTCCTGCATCATGATCGGCATTATCACCCACATTTCCGTTCTGGAACGCACCAAGGAAATCGGTATTCTCCGGGCCATGGGCGCTTCCAAAGGGAATATCTCTCAGGTATTCAATGCCGAGACCTTCATTATCGGCTGTCTGGCCGGAGTGCTGGGGGTTGTGGTTTCCATCTTGCTCACCATCCCCATCAACGCCATTCTGCAAAGCCTGCTGGATGCCTCCGCACTGACGGTATCCCTGCCCATGACCTACGGTGGTCTTCTGGTTCTGCTCAGTATCCTGATCACCATGCTGGGCGGCTTGCTCCCCGCTAAAAATGCGGCGAAAAAAGACCCTGTGGCCGCTTTGCGCACCGAATAACAGCTTCTTCCCACAAGAAAAGCCCTTTTGCAGCAAAAGCTGCAAAAGGGCTTTTTGCAAAAGAAATGATCTCTCAACCTTTGGTGCCATGAATGACCTTGATCCATTTTCGACTCCGCAGCCGGAAGACACACCAAATGCATTTGATGATCTGATCGACTTTCAGCATGGTATAGATCCAGAAGGGGGACCAATGGAGCACCATGCCGGCCAGATACCCCAAGGGGATGGAAGCCACCCACAGAAAGAGGATGTCCCCTACCATCAAAAACTTGGTATCGCCTCCGGCCCGCAGCACGCCTTTGGTCAGAATGGAGTTCATGGCCTGGAAAATGATGATGAAGCCGATGGCATCCATCAGGCTCCAGGCGATCTCTTTGGCCTGGGGCGTCACCTGATAATAATTGATGATAGGACTGCGCAGCAGCAAAATCACCACTGCCGCCAGGCATCCCACAAAAAATCCCAACCCCAGGAAAGTATACCCCTGTTTCTGCGCCTTGTCATATTCTCCCCGGCCCATGGTGTGGCCGGTGATGATGCCGCTGGCATTGGAAATACCCTGCGTCAGCACCGAACTGAGCTGCTGCACCACGGTGGTCACCGAGTTGGCCGCCACAAAGGCCGTGCCCAGCCGTCCGGTGATCATGGCGACGGCATTGTTGCCCAAGGCCAGCAAGCCATCACTGATCAACACAGGAATACTGATGCGCAGATATTCACTCAGAAGATCCCGGCACTTCATAAACAAATGACCCACGCGGTAGCCGATCTTCTGATCCCTGAAAAAGAAATAACCGCAAATGAACACCAGCTCAAACACACGGGAAATCAGCGTTCCCAATGCTGCGCCGGCGATTTCCATCCGGGGCGCACCCAGATGGCCGAAAATAAACACCCAGTTGAAAAAGATGTTGATAAAAAAGGCCAGAATCGAGCAGAACAGCGGCAAACGAACCTGGCTGACGCTGCGCAGCACGATGGTGCAGGTCAAAGACAGGCCCATACAGAAATAAGTGGGCAGCAGCCAGCGGAGATAGAGCACACCATAATCCACTGTCACCTTTTCCGATGTATAGATCCGCATGACCATCTGAGGGCTGATCAGAGTGGCCAGGGTGAATACAGCGGCAAAAGCCAGGCAGATGCGAAGCATGATGGTAATGGCTTTCCGCAGTCCCTCCTTGTCCTGCATTCCCCAGAACCGGGAAGTGAGCACAGAAGCTCCCATGCCGATGCCCATGCAGAAGATTTGAAACAGATTGATAAACTGCCCGGCCAGAGCCGAGGCCGAAAGCTGGGCATCTCCCATGCTGCTGAGCATGATGGTATCCATCAGATTGATCCCCACCGTGATCAGCTGCTGCAAGGAAACAGGAATGGCGATCCGCACCACATTCTTATAAAAATCCCTGTCTCCCAGATACCCTCGCAAATTCCATTTTTCCTCAGTCATAGCGCCCCTCCTTCCCGAGACGCTCTTTGCTTTGTCTTTTCCTTGCCACAAAGCACCTCTCCTTTCGTTTTTTTATTTAATTCTATTATAAAAACATTGCAAGTTTTTCGTCAAGTTTCTCATCCATCCCTGCCGCGGGCTCTCGTTAATCATTTCGTATTACGATATTGACTTACGAACTTTCTTGTGGTACAATTCTTTCATGATAGTTTTCGAAGAACGATTCAATTTACGAAATTCAAAAGGAGAATAGACCATGACACAGCAAGAAATTCTGCATCAGTTGAAAGAGATCCAGGCGCAGGTGAACGGATTGATCCAGGCATTGGAACGGGAAGAGCAAAATGAGCCGATCACCGCAACGGTGGGAGAAGTGCGCCGGGCCGCCATTCTGGAGGAAGTCTACCGCCAGGGCGGCAGCGTGACGGCAGCGGATATTTCGGTGTTTGCCCAGCGCTATGGCCGCTCGCCCCGCTCCTGCGGCGGTTATTATTCCGGCGCGGCTCCCTCCATGACCGCCAGCCCGGACAAAACCCGCCGGCAGCTCACCTCTGTGGGAACCGAACTGGTGCTGGAGACCCGGAAAAAATGGGGAGAGGATTGGCTGGACCGTCTGCCCATGGATGTGCTCTCCAATCCACACACCCCGGATACCACCATCGCTTTTTGATCTTCCCCTCTCCCTTGACACGCCTTCCTCCCGGTGCTACACTTCCCCTGGAGACCGCCGGACTTTCTCCGGCGGTCTTTTCTTTCGCAAAGGAGGGCTTTTCTTGAAAGCTGTTTTGCTGGCCTGCTCTTCTCTGACCAAAGATGTGGAGGCCGCCCAGGAAAGAATGCACACCAGCCATCCGATGATCTGGCTGGACAGAAAATACCATGCAGATCCCAAAGAAATGCGCCGTCAGATTCAAAAGACGCTGGACTCACTGGATCAGTCGGTGGACACCGTTTTGGTGGCCATGGGCTTTTGCGGCGGCTCCTGGGGGGATCTCACGGCCCGACAGCGTATTGTGATTCCCTGTGTGGATGACTGCATTACCCTGCTGCTTCACACCGATGACCGAAAGGCCTCCAACTTAAAACAAAAGGGCCATTTTTATTTCCGGGAACCGGATGCCGGAAATATTTCCCTTGAAAGTATGGAAAAACGCCTTTGCCAAAGCCATGGAGAATCCCAGGGCCGGGCGCTTTTCCACCACTGGTTTGATTGGTTTACCCATATCGATATCATCGACACCGGAACCTATGACAGCTATTCCCCCGCCCATCTGCGCCAGGTGCAGCGGGATGCTGCTCTGACCCAATGCGCTGTACGCCATGTCCCGGGCAGCGTCCGCATATTGGAAAAGCTGGTGTCCGGCCGGTGGGATGAACAATTCCTGGTCGTGGAACCAGAACACTCTCTGTCCTGGGAGGATTTCCTCTGAGCATCTGTCAGGAAACGCTCCTTCAGCCGCCTTCGGGTGGCTTTTTCTTTTTTTGAAAATTCCCTCTTGACAAAGCAAACGGTCAACTGTATTATTGTACTATGTTCTTAATACAATGATACAAAAAGGAGTGTAAGCCTATGGCCTGGCAATTTGACAGCGACCGCCCCATCTATGCCCAGCTGGTGGAGCAGATAAAGCGGCTGATTCTTTCCGGAGCCTATCCCCCAGGCAGCAAGCTGCCCTCCGTACGGGACCTGGCGGCCCAGGCGGCGGTCAACCCCAATACCATGCAGAAAGCCCTGGCTGAGCTGGAGACCGACGGGCTGCTTTTCACCCAGCGCACAGCGGGCCGCTTTGTCACCGAGGATGACGAAGTCATTCAGCGCCTTCGACAACAGCTGTGCCAAGGTATTTTGGAAAATTTCATCCAAAGCATGACCGGTTTGGGATTCACCCCCCAGCAGGCTTTGGAGCAACTACAAATTCATGTGGAGGGAGAAAAACGATGAACGCTTTACTGGAATGCCGCAATCTGACCAAATCCTATGGCAGAAAACCGGCGCTGTCCAATGTGGACCTGACCATTTCCCCTGGCCGGATCGTAGGGCTTCTGGGGCCCAATGGCAGCGGAAAGAGTACTTTGATCAAGCTGGCCAACGGTCTTTTGACCCCCACCGCCGGCGAAATATTGGTATGCGGCAAGCGTCCGGGAGTGGAAAGCCATCTGGCGGTATCCTATCTGCCGGACAAAAATTATCTCAACGACTGGATGCGGGTATCGGATATCATCAGCTATTTTTCCGATTTCTATCAGAATTTTGACGCCAGCCGGGCCCGGGATATGCTCCGCCGTCTGGATATCGACGAAAGACAACGGCTGAAGGCTTTGTCCAAGGGCACAAAAGAAAAGGTGCAGTTGATTTTGGTGATGAGCCGCAAAGCCCAGCTTTATCTGCTGGATGAACCCATCGGCGGCGTGGACCCGGCGGCCCGGGATTACATTCTCAATACCATCATTACAAATTACGACGAACAGGCCAGCATCGTCCTTTCTACCCATCTGATCGCCGACATCGAAAAAGTGCTGGACGATGTGATCTTCCTGGCCGAGGGCCGGGTGGCCCTGGTGTCCTCGGTGGACGAGATCCGGGAGAAAAACGGAAAATCTGTGGACGCTTTGTTCCGGGAGGTATACAAATGCTAAATAAACTGCTGAAATACGAATTTAAGTCCACAGGGCGCACCTTTCTGCCCGTCTATGGCGCCCTGCTGATCACCTCTTTCCTTACCCGGCTCTTTGTCTTCAACAAGGACTTCTCCAATTCCTTCTTTCTGAGTCTCTTCCAGGTGGTGATCTCCTCTTTGTTCGGCTTCTTGCTTATGGCGGTATGCATCCTCACTCTGGTGGTCTCTCTCCAGCGGTTTTACAAAAACCTGCTGGGCGAAGAAGGGTATCTGTCCATGACCTTGCCGGTACGGCCCTGGCAGCACATCTTGTGCAAATCCCTCACCTCTCTGGTTTGGTACATTTTCAGCAGCATTGCCGCCATCCTGGCCTTTGTCATCCTGGCCTATGAAAAGGGGATGCTGGGAGACTTTTTCAAGGCCATCGTCACCCTCATCCGCCGGGGCAGCCTGAACGCCCAGATCCTCACAGCCTGTGGAGAGTTTTTCCTGTTCGCTGCCCTCGGCATACTGGCCTTCACCATGATGCTCTATGCCAGCATGGCCCTGGGGCAGCTGAACGCCAACAAGCGGCTGCTCACCTCCTTCGGCGCCTTCCTGGCCCTGAACTTCCTGGTGCAGATCCTGATGGGTGTGCTGGGGAACCTGGCTGTGCAGTGGGTCTTCCCCATGTCCAGCAGATGGGCATTGAATGTGGCTCTGCTGCTGAGCATCGTGGTGGAACTGTTTTTCCTGGCAGGCTTTTTCGCCATCACAAATTACATTTTGTCCCGCAAGCTCAATCTGGAATAAAAACGCCCTGCTGCGACGGTTTCCGACCATGTCTCTGTGATACCATATCCTTTGCGGGGGGCGCTGCCAACGGGCGGGCGCAGGCGGCTGTACCGCGCCCCGCAGCCAAAAAAGCACAAAAGAAGCGTCTGTTTTTTCAAAACAGCGCTTCTTTTTTCTTTTTCTTCCCTCTTCCTCCCTCTTCGGCAACAAAAATAGAAAATCTTTTTTTCTCCCGAAAATTCGACACCTTCCTCCATATATCCTATGTATAATAGGAGCATCGGGATCGCATCACTTACGGAAACCACAAGAAAGAGGACTCCTGCAATGAAACACACTCTCCAACTGTTCGCTTATCGACTGCTCACCCTGTGGCACCATGGGCTCATCCGGCTCTATCAGCTATGGGGGAACCTTTGGCTGCTGCCCGGCCTTCCTGCGCCAGACAGTTTCCGAAGCCGCCGCCTGCTTTCTCTGTGCCGCAAACTCAACCGTCATCTGTGCCTGGCCATGCGCTGCTCCCGCCACCGGCAGCGGCTGATCCTGGCCTTGCAATAGCCTTATGAAAAAAGCCGCCCCTGCAGGCGGCTTTTTTCCTTTTAAAAATCCAACATGGACCCATCCAGCAAAATATCCTGTTTTCTCACTTTTTCCCAGCCAAACAAAGAAGTAAGCTCCCGGGGGGCGACCGCTTCTTCTTTGGGCAAAATCCCTGCCCAAAAGGCCAGTTTTCCTATCAGCTCTTCCGGTCCGATCCGGCTGCGCAAAGCTCCCAGATCCAGATCTCCATCCCGTTTGGACAGACGGCGGCCATCCGGGGCCAGAAGCAGGGGCACATGATAATACTGGGGCTGAGGAAACCCCCACAAACGCTGAAGCCAGATCTGCCGTGGGGTGGAGGAAAGAAGGTCGCTGCCCCGCACCACCTGACTCACTCCCATCACTCCATCATCCCAGGTTACCGCCAACTGATAGGCAAAGACCCCATCGGAGCGCCGCAGGATAAAATCTCCACAGTCCCGGGCCAGGTTCTCTGCGTATACGCCCCGGCATCCATCGGTGAAGGAGATCACTTCTTCCGGCACGGCAATGCGAATGGCCGGCCGGCGGTGTTTTTCCTTTGCCTGCCGCTCCTGCGGCGTCAGTCCCCGGCAGCGGCCACTGTAAATCACCTGTCCATCGGAGGCATGGGGGGCTTCTGCGGCGTGCAGCTCTGCCCGGGTGCAAAAACAGGGATACAGCAGCTCCTGCTGCTTCAGCATGGCCAAAGCTTTTTCATATTCCTCTTTCCGGCGGCTCTGCCAGTACAATTCCTCCTGCTCTCCAGAAACGCCGGCGCCTTCATCCCAATCCAGCCCCAGCCACCGAAGGTCTTCCATCAGCAAGCGGGCATAGCTTTCCCGGCTGCGCTGGGGATCCAGATCCTCCATGCGCAGCAAAAGGCTTCCTCCCTGGCTGCGGGCCGAAAGCCAGGCCAAAAGGGCGCAAAAGGCATTGCCCAGATGCATCCGCCCTGTAGGGCTGGGGGCAAACCGCCCTTTGATGGATTCCATCGCCCATTCTCCTTCCTTTTTTCAAATATTTTTTGGAAAATCTGAAAATTTCTTCTTTTCCCTTGCAATTCAGCGCTCCCCAGAGTAGTCTATATAAGGCTGTCCTTGGGACAGACCGCAACCATTATGGAAAGCAGGGCGCAAACTATGTCAAAGACCAACGATCTGGGCAGAGACCCTATTGGAAAACTGGTTCTCAAACTGGCGATTCCCTCAATGCTGGCCCAATTTGTCAATGTGTTTTACGGTATTGTGGACCGAATGTACATTGGCCACATTCCCCATGTGGGTGATCTGGCGCTGGCCGGCGTGGGTGTCTGCGGTCCCATTGTCACCCTGATCTCTTCTTTTTCCTTTTTGGCGGGCTTGGGCGGGGCGCCGCTGATGGCCATCCGTCTGGGTGAAAAAAACAAAGAAGGCGCTCAGAAAATCCTGGCCAATGCCTTTCTGCTGCTGTGTGCTCTGGCTCTTTTGCTGACTGGCGCCGCTCTTTTGCTGAAAAAGCCCATGCTCATGGCCTTTGGCGCCAGCGGCGCCACTTACGGCTATGCCAATGACTATATGACCATCTATGTGCTGGGCACTCTGTTTGCCATTTTATCTGTGGGACTGAACCAGTACATCATCTGCCAGGGCTATTCTGCCATAGGAATGGCTACGGTGATCATCGGCGCAATCCTGAATGTGCTGCTGGATCCGGTGTTCATCTTCCTGCTGGGATTGGGTGTGCGTGGAGCCGCCTTGGCCACCGTGATCTCCCAGGCTGTCAGCTGCTTTTTTGTGCTTTGGTTCCTCCGCAGCCGCAAACCCCAGATCTCCCTCACGTTGGGGGGCTACTCCCCTTCCATCATGCGGCGGATCCTGCTGTTCGGACTGTCTCCTTTTACCATCATCGCCACCGACAGTGTGCTGCTCATCGCTCTCAACAGCGTACTCCAGCACTACGGCGGCGCTCAGATGGGGGACACCTATATCACCGTGGCCACCATTGTGCTCAGTTATATGCAGCTGATCACCATGCCCCTGGGCGGCATCACCGGCGGAACCCAACCCATTCACAGCTTCAATTACGGTGCAAAAAATGTGGACCGCATCCGCCTGGCCATCCGCAAAGTGCTCACACTATGTCTGATTTTCACCGGCATTATGTTCCTGATCAGCCAGCTGGCCGGTTATTATTTCGCCATGATCTTCACCCGCAACGAAGAACTGCTTCGTCTGTCCTCCTGGGCCATCCGGGTGTTCACCTTCTCGGTGATCCCTCTGGCCTTCCAGTATGAGTTTGTGGACACCTTTACCGCCCTGGGCATCGCCCGGGGAGCCCTCAGCCTGTCCCTGATCCGCAAAGGGGTCTTTCTGGTTTTCACCCTGGCACTTCCCCACTTTCTGGGAGCCCAGGCCACCTTTTTCGCAGAGCCTGTCACCGACCTGCTCTGCGCCATTCTGACCAGCGCCGTGTTTTTAAGCAACATCAACCGGCTTTTGGACGAGCGGCTGGCCATGCCCGACGATGTACAGCTTTATCAATGATCCACGCCGCCCCGTCATAGGGGCGGTCTAAGACCGACAAAGTGGCTCAAGCCACTTTGTCGAGTTTTTGCAAGGGTCTGCGTGCACGCTTCTGCGTACACTAGCCCCTTGAGAGGTGCAAAAAGCCACGCACCGGTCGCGGCTTTTTGCGAATTGATTATGGCCGGATGACCATTTATGCCGCCCCGTCATAGGGGCGGCCTTTTTAATAGCCCATTTCCCGCAGGATACGGGCCAGCACCCGAAAGCGCTCACCCAGCATTTCGTCATCCTGGGCCAGAGCCTGATAGAATAGCGCAATATCCTCATCAATATGGGGATTCTCCCGGCAGATATCCACTGTCATGGCATCTCCCTGCAGCCCGACCCGGGCCACCGGCCCCCCTTCTTCTTCATAGAGCTTGGGAAAACGATAGGCCTCCCGGAAATACAGCCGGGCCTGACTGATGAGGATCGCCAGATCCAGCGCCCGGTGAAGAGGCAGTTCCTCCGACTGACGGGACCACTTCTCCCCGGTATAGCGCCATACCTTGGCGGAAATATCCACCTTGCCCCGATCGTTCCATTGGGCCAGGCCCAGAGAAAGACCTTTGGCATCGCTGTGATAGGCCATGCGGCCATCCACTTCTTCGTAGTTTTCTACCACGACCACCGGTTTGTGCTTCAGCGTGGTTGGGATCTTCATAATTTCCTCCTGTATGCAGTAAATTAGTAAATTACTTATTCAGTGCTTTTGGAGTATATCACAGCGACTCCGTTCTGTCAATAAAACAAAAAGGCCCCAAAGGGCCTTTTTAAACATGTCGACAAAGTGGCAAAGCCACTTTGTCGAGTTTTTGCAAGGGGCTGCATGCACGCCTTTGGCGTACACTGGCCCCTTGAGAAGTGCAAAAAGCCACGCACAGGTCGCAGCTTTTTGCGGATTGATAAAGGGTAGGGTCAACAGTTCCCCCTAGCCAGATATGTTTTACGACAGTCTGAAAAAGGCCCCAAAGGGCCTTTTTGCTATGTTTGCCGGTGTTTTTTCCACTGCCGGATTTGTTCCAATCGCTCTTTGAAACGCTTTTCCAGACCTTGTTCTGTGGGATTGTAGTATCGCTTTCCCCGAAGAGATTCGGGCAGACATTCCATATCCGTGAGCTTTTCCTGGGTATCGTGGGCATATTGATAGCCCTCTCCATAGTGGAGCTCCCGCATAAGCTGAGTAGGGCTGTTGCGCAGATGGAGCGGCACCGGCTGGGCCAGCTGCTTGAGCGCATCCCGCTTGGCCTGCTCATACCCCACATACAGGGCATTGGAACGAGGAGCCAAGGAAAGATAGACCACGGCCTGAGCCAGAATCACATTGCATTCCGGAACGCCGATAAAATGACAGGCCTGATAGACTTCCACCGCCAGAGACAGCGCCCGGCTGTCCGCCAAACCCACATCCTCACTGGCAAAACGGATCAGTCTTCGTGCCACATACAGAGGGTCCTCCCCTGCTTCCAGCATCCGGGCCAGCCAATACATAGCGGCATCCGGATCACTGTTGCGCATGGATTTGTGCAAAGCGGAAATCAGGTTGTAGTGTTCCTCTCCATTCTTGTCATAAAGCAGGGAGCGCTGACCAATGCACTGATTCAGGATATCCTCTGTGACCAACACTCCCCCCGGTGTTTTTTCCCCGTTGAGGGCCACCATCTCCAATGTATTGAGGGCCACCCGGGCATCTCCATTGGCAAACAGGGCAATCTTCTCCAAAAGAGCCGTGTGAATATGTACATTCTGCGCTCCCAATCCCTTTGGAGAAGTCACCGCCCGCTGGAGCATCTTCAACAGATCCTCCCCGCTGAGAGCTTGCAGCACAAATACCTTGCATCGGGATAGCAGCGCCGAGTTGATCTCAAAAGAGGGGTTTTCTGTGGTAGCGCCAATGAGAACGATACTTCCTTTTTCCACATAGGGAAGGAATGCATCCTGCTGGGCTTTGTTGAATCGATGGATCTCGTCAATGAACAAAATGGTTTTCTGGCCCAGAAGCCGGGTAGTTTCCGCCTGGACCATCACCTGGCGCAGCTCTTTGATGCCGCTGGTCACAGCACTGAAATTGACAAACTCCGCCTTGGTATGCCGGGCAATGATCCGGGCCAGAGTGGTCTTACCCACCCCCGGCGGGCCCCAGAAGATCATGGAAGGCACCTCATCTTGCTCTATCATCTGCCGCAGCACCTTCCCCGGCCCCAGAAGATGCTCCTGTCCCACATATTCCTCCAGCGTCTGGGGACGCAGCCGGTCGGCCAAGGGTTGGCTCAGGTCTTTGGGGGCAAAAAGGGATTGTTGCATTCCCCCATCTCCTTCCTGCTTTTTATCCTATTGTATCACCGCCGCCTTTTTCTGAAAAGCCTGATATCCCCAGAAGTTCTTCCAAGGATACCCGCAGCGCCCGGGAAAAGGCCACCAGCTCAAAATCCGCCACAAACCGCTCTCCCATTTCCACCCGGCTTACCGCCTTCTGATCCAGCTGCACCTCCTGGAGCTGCAGCTTGGCCGCCAATTCTCCCTGGGACAGCTTCCGTTCCCGGCGAAAGCGGCGGATCTGTTTTCCGCAGATATTGCTTCTGCCCTGGTAATCATAAATTTTCACGGCAATCCTCTACCATAAAGATGACTATTTTTCTTGACTTTATCACAGTCATTTGGTAGTCTTACCGTAAAGATGACTAAAAGCATATTTTCTTCCAGGAGGCCACACCATATGGAAGCTTTTGAAAAAGATCCGATCCACCTGCTGTTCTGGCGCCCATGCCGTGAAAAACAGGGTTCCTTTTTGCTATGGATCGCTCTGGAATACACCCACGCAGGCCCGGATGGGGAAAGTTTTGCTTCTTCTGTTCTGTGCCGTGCATTTCAGCAAGGAACACCGTTGGCTCCCGGTCTGGTGTCCGGCCAACCTCTTTTTTATGCCAATACGGCTTTTCGCCCTTTGAACACAGGGGAACAAGTGCACATCCATCTGTCCTACAAGCTGATGGAGCCCACAGACTCTGTGGATGTGGAAATCCGCTCTTTTCTTCCTTTTTCTGCCCCTTGCTGGCATCTGCACTTTCGCCTGTCTCCTCCCTGGGATCCTATCGCACCATCCGGCTCTTCGGAATACTCCCACAGAGAGCAGCGCTGAGAAAAAGAAAAAAGACTACACCTGATGGTGTAGTCTTTTTTTGGAGGCGCCACCCAGAATCGAACTGGGGAATAAAGGTTTTGCAGACCTCTGCCTTACCGCTTGGCTATGGCGCCATACCATATACAGTTTAGATATATGGCAGGAATGCAAAACACATTCCTGCCATATTTTGGAGCGGATGACGAGGCTCGAACTCGCTACCTCCACCTTGGCAAGGTGGCGCTCTACCAGATGAGCTACATCCGCAAGTGGTGCCTCCGGCCGGAATCGAACCAGCGACACGGGGATTTTCAGTCCCCTGCTCTACCAACTGAGCTACAGAGGCAAATTGGCGACCGTGAACGGGCTCGAACCGTCGACCTCTAGCGTGACAGGCTAGCGTTCTAACCAACTGAACTACACGGCCATAAATTGGTGGGAACAACAGGGCTCGAACCTGTGACCCTCTGCTTGTAAGGCAGATGCTCTCCCAGCTGAGCTATGCTCCCTCATTCGCAGCGAGCTTCTCTATTCTAACAGAGAGAACGGTGTTTGTCAAGAAAAAAGTTTTTTCATTCTTTTTTCTGTCACACACCTTGCGGCGACGATAATTATTATACCGGCTAGAGCTCCATCTGTCAACCTTTTTTTGATTTTTCCTTGAGATTTTTTAAAAAGGGGGCAGCGCCCCCTTTTTCTTTATCTCTCAAGGCCGTTTGGCCTGCTTTAAAAGGGCTGTCAGATCCTCTGTGGAAAACACATATTCGGCGTCACAGAACTGACAGGTGATGTGAGCATCCTCGCCACTGTCCCGCAGCTCCCGCAGTTCTTTTTCTCCCATGCTGATCAGGGCCTGCTCCACCTTCTGCCGGGAACAATGGCACTCATAGGCCACCGGATGCTTCTCCAGCACATGGAACAAAAGTCCTTCCAGAGCCTGGTCCATGATCTCTTCCATTGTTTTGCCCTGGCTGAGCAGGCTTGTAACACTGGGCATGGAAGTAAAGTTTTTTTCCAGCTGATCCACCAAGCTGTCCGGTGCACCGGGCAGCAGCTGCACCAGGTAACCGCCGGCAGCCGTTACCTGCTGATCCCGTCCCACCAGCACACCCAGCGCACACACCGTGGGCGTCTGTTCGCTTTCGGCATAATAGCCGGCGATGTCTTCCGCAATCTCTCCCGAGCGGAGAGCCACTTTCCCGGAAAAGGGCTCCCGGGCGCCGATGTCTTTGATGACCGTAAGCAGCCCCTGGCGTCCCACGCCAAACCCTACATCCAGCTTGCCATCGGCACGCAAGGGCAGATCCACAGCCGGGTTCTGAAGATAACCACGCACATTGCCCTTGTGATCGGCCACCGCGGTGATAGCCCCCAGCGGACCGCCGCCCCTGATCTGTACTGTCACCGAACCATTATCGCTTTTCAGGCCATCGCCCATCATGGACGCCGCAGCCAGCGTACGCCCCAGGGCCGCCGTGGCCAGGGGCAGGGTGTGGTGAATCTGACGGGCCCGCTCCACCAGGCCGGTGCATTCCACTGCGCTCACCGACACGAAGCCGTCTTTCGTCATACCGCGAATCAAGTAATCTGTCATATTTCCTCCATGGAATGGTGATTTTCTGCAAAACATCAGAGTTTTTCTGCTACAAAAAAGAGACGCCGGGTCTGTTCCCCCGCCCGCTGCCCTCCTGGTGAGCCATAGGCATGGCGCACCCGCAGCCCAGCCTGCAAAAGGGCCTGCTCCAGCTGCTCACGGGTATAGGCCCGCTGCTCATGCCACTCGGTATTCCGGCTCCAGGTTCCGTCTTCTTCCTGAAGGAACACATCCACCTGATGCTGGGCCCGATGGCTTTTCCGGTCATAGCCATACTGCCAGGCGCAAAAGGCCTCATCCAGCTCTTCCACGCTGGAAAGGCCGCCCATCTCCTCAAAAGCCAGCGGTGTTTTCACATCAAACAAAAACAGGCCCCCCGGTTCCAAAAACAAGGAAACCCGGGCGAAAGCCTGTTTCAGCTGCCGAAGCTCAGTGAGATAGTTGATGCTGTCCAGGCAGCAAACAGCGGCATCGATGGTGCCGTACAGATCCAGCTGACACATATCCTGGCAGAGAAACACCGGCGGGCAGGAAAGCTCCCCGCACTTTTCCCGGGCCACAGCCAACATATCGGCAGACAGATCGCAGGCGATCATCTCATAGCCGGCCTGACCCAAAAGCCGGGTCAGGCTGCCGGTGCCACAGGCCAGCTCCAACACCAATTTCACCGGTTTTTTTGCCTTGGCAAAGGCCTTTTGGGCAAAAACGGCCCACTGCTCATAGGGCACATCCCCGGTCAGGGCATCATACACCGCCGCCAAAGCGGAATAGGCGATCATTTCTCCAGCTGCTCCAGAATGATGTTATAGCCGCCCTTGCCATAGCTGAGAGCCCGGTTGACCCGGCTGATGGTAGCGGTGCTGGCCCCTGTCTTTTCCACGATATCGCTGTAAATGCAGCCTTTTTTCAAGAGCTTGGCCACAATAAGACGCTGCTGCATGGCCATCAGCTCGGTGACGGTGCACAGATCGTCAAAAAAAGCCCGGCACTCATCCAGATCTTTCAGCATCAAAATGGCCCGGAACAGCTCGTCCATGCTTTCTTCTTTCGGTCTCACATGCATTTTCCCAGTCTCCTTTGTCTTTTATTTTCTCCAAATTTCAAACGGGAAAAACCTTGAGAAAGGTACTTATAGTGTATCACATCGCTTCAGTGGTGTAAAGCCCGCATTTTGTTTTCTTTCCGTCATTTTCCAAAAATAATATCTCATTTCTACCGTTTCAGCAAAAATATTTCAAATTCTGCAAAAAGCAAAAAATACCCCCGGCGCCGGTAACAATTCCGGCGCCGGGGGTTCATAGAAAACCCATCCAAAATGGCTCTGCTGCTTCTTTTTATTCCTGGGGAGCCTCTTCCGCCGTCCGACTCTCTGCCCGGGCCGCCTGACGGAATTTCACCCGGGAAGAACGCACTTCCTCCAAAGCCTGGGCAATGGCTTCTTCGGTGCGCTTCATCGCGTCATCGCAATAGGCATTGGCGGCACCCATCAGCTCCTTGGCCCGCTTCTCTGCTGTGCTGATGATCTCAGCGCTGCGGCGGCGGGCTTCGTTGGTGATGTCATTGTCGTTGACCTTCTGCCGGGCCAGCTCTTCCGCCTGCTTGCGGATGACCTCAGCCTCCCGTTTTCCCGCAGTGATCATCTCGTTGCGCTTTTCCACGATCTCCCGGGCCATTTTCAGATCAGAGGGAATATTGGCCCGGATCTCATCCAGAATATCCAAAGCCTTTTCCCGCTCAATGACGCACCGGTCACCCATCAAAGGAATTCCCCCTGCGTCCTGGATCATTTCGTACAGCGTAGTTACCATTTCGTCGATTGTGTTTGCCGGCATTGTTCCATTCCCCTATCTTTATTGTCGGTGGTTGTGACGCTGTTCGCCCAATTTCTGTTCCAGAGCCTGCCTTACAGACGGCGTCACCCAGCCGCTCACATCCTCCCCGGCCAGAAATGCCTCCTTCACACGACTGGAACTCACATGATCCCAGCGGGGTTCGGCATATAAAAACAAAGTCTCGGCCTGAGGGGCATGAAGCTGGTTGAATCGGGCGATCTCACATTCATAAACAAAATCTTGTGCATTGCGCAGTCCCTTGACGATGGCGTTGACCCCATGGTCTTTGATATAGTCATAGGTCATGCCGCCGAAAAAATCGGCTTCCGCCCCAGGAATATCTGCCACGCTCTCCTTCACCAGAGAAAACCGCTCCTCCAGAGAAAAGAGAGCCTGCTTCTGGTCGTTGACCATCACCAGGGCAATGACCCGGTCAAACAAACGGGCCGCCCGGCGGATCAGCTCCACATGACCCAATGTAGGCGGATCATAGCTTCCGGGGATGATGGCCAGGCTCATTCTGCTTCCTCCCGGGTGAAGGTGGTGATGGCAATGGCGCCATAGCGGTACTGCTTTTTCACCCGATAAGGCTCCTCCAAAGGCTGGATCAGATCCTCCCGGGCGCTTTCGCATACTATTATACCACCTGTTTGCAGGATGTCAATTTCCGCTATCTGCCGAAGCGCCTGGTTGAGCAATTCACCACCATAGGGCGGATCCAGCAGGATCAACCCGAATTTCTGTCCCCGCAGGCTGGAAAGGGCGCCGAAGGCATCCCCCCGGATCAGGCGGCTGGAGCCCTCAAAGCCGGTGGCGGCAATATTCCGCTCCACCACCTTCTGGGCGGCAGGGTCGCTTTCCACAAACACACAGCTTTCTGCCCCCCGGGAAAGGCATTCGATGCCCATTTGCCCCGAACCTGCAAACAGGTCCAGCACCCGGCGGCCTTCGATATCAAACTGGATGATATTGAAGATGGATTCTTTCACCCGATCGGTGGTAGGACGGGTACTGCGCCCTTTGGGCGCCTCCAGCTTCCGCCCCCGGGCCGTGCCGGTGATCACTCTCATGGTTTTTCCTCCTTCGCCCCTTGGGCGTCAAAATATTCCCGCACCTGTTTTGCCACATTCCGGGGCAAAACCTGGGCCAGTTCTTCCTCGCTGCACTGGCGGATGGCGGCCAGGGTGCCGAATTTCTTCCGCAGCGCCCGGATGCGCTGCTCTCCCAGGCCGGGGATGCGGGACAAGGTACTCTCCTTCACGCTGCGTCCCCGCAGATTCTTCTGATACTCAATGGCAAACCGATGGGTCTCCTCCTGCAAATTGCCCACCAGGGAGAACACCGCAGGCTTTGTGCGGATGCCAAACTCGTTCCCATCGCCGTCCACCAGCGCCCTGGTGCGGTGGTGGTCATCTTTCACCATGCCGAACACCGGGATGTTCTGCCCATGCTCCCTGAGCACCTGATGCACTGCGTTCACCTGGCCCTGTCCGCCGTCGATGAGCAGCAGGTCAGGCAGGGGCAAGAAGCCTTTGTCTCCTTCTTCGGCCCGTTTGAGACGCCGGTCCATGGTCTCGGCCAGGGATCCATAGTCGTCTCCCCCCAGCGCTTCTTTGATCTGGAAGCGGCGATAGGCACTTTTGTGAAACCGGCCCTTTTCCATCACTGCCATAGCCGCCACCGTGCCGGTTCCCGCCAGATTGGAGATGTCGTACCCTTCGATTCGCTGGGGCGGGGCCGGAAGGCCCAGGATCTCCGCCAGCAGTTCCAGGGACCGGGAGGTCTTTTGCTCCCGCTTGTCCAGAAGTTCCAGTTCCTGGCAGGCATTTTCCATGGCCAACTCTATCTGCTTCCGCTTTTCTCCCCGCTGGGGCACCTGCACATAGACCTTTCCCTTCCGCAATGTACCAAGCCATTGGGAAAGCATCTCCTGATCTTCCAGCTGCTGATTCACCAGCACCACCCGGGGAGAACGCTGGGTCATGGTGTAATACTGCTTGATAAAACCTTCCAGCAGATCGCCCATGTCATCCGGGGTGACACCGTCGAAAAATTCTTTCTTCTTGTCCAGAAGATTGCCGCCGATATAGTTGAGCATCACCACACAGCCCCGGCTGCCCAGCACCTGGCAGGCGATCACATCCAGATCGGAAAGAGCGCCGGAAATGATCAGCTGATCTCTCCCCAGCCGCTCCACCGCCCGCATCCGGTCCCGCAAAGCGGCGGCCCGCTCAAATTGCATCTCTTCGGCGGCCTGCTCCATTTCCTGGCGCAATTCCTCCGCCAATCCCTGATACTTTCCCTCCAGCAGACGGCACACCTGGCCAATCAGCCGGTTGTACTCCCCTTTGGACACCTTCCCCGAGCACACGGCGCAGCACCGGCCGATATGAGCATTGAGACAGGGACGGCTTTTGCCGATATCCCGGGGAAATTTCAAGGAACAGGTGGGCAGTTTGAAGGTGAGCAACGCAGTATCCAGTGCCTTTTTGGCTCCGCTGCGGCCGCCATAGGGGCCAAAATACCGTGCTCCGTCCTCCGCCGGTTTGGAAACGATGGAGAACCGGGGATATTCCTCCTTGGACAGGCGCAGGAAAGGATAGCCCTTGTCGTCCTTCAGCAAAATATTGTATTTGGGCTTGTGCTTTTTGATCAGGGCGCACTCCAAAAGCAAAGCCTCAAACTCGCTTCCGGTGATGATGGTCTCAAAATCCTGGACCTGGGAGACCATTTTCAAGGTTTTCGGCGTATGGGATGCCAAATTGGAAAAATACTGGCTCACCCGGTTTTTCAGCGCCTTGGCCTTGCCGATATAGATGATCTCGCCCCCTGCGTCCCGCATGATGTAAACCCCAGGCAGAAGAGGGAGCAGAAGGGCTTTTTCCTTCAGTTCTTCATACATAGTCCTGTCCTCCGGCGAAAAAAACGCCCACAAAGAGCGGGCGCCGCATGAATGTTCACGCGGCGCCGGCGATGGATTCGTGTACGGCCCGGGTCCGTTGCCCGGTATGTAGGCTTATTCTCCGAAGTTGGAAGCCACCAGAGTGCACAGGGCGTTGACAGCCTCTTCCTCATCGGAACCCTCGGCGGAAATGTTGATCACCGTGCCCTTGGTGATGCCCAGGGACAGGACACCCAGCAGACTCTTGGCATTGACCTTGCGGTTCTCTTTTTCCACCATGATGGTGCTGCGAAATTCGTTGGCTTTCTGAATAAAGAAAGTGGCCGGTCTGGCATACAGGCCCACCTGATTGTTTACAGTAACTTCTTTGGAAAACATTTAAGCTACCCCGCTTTCTATGCTTCTATTGTAATTATTTTAACAGATTCGTCACGAATGTGCAAGGGGCATTTACACCTAACTTAAAGGAGGCCCAGCACTCCCTGAAAAAGGGAAAAGAGCAGCGGCATAAAGGCGGCCGGGATCAGATTGGCCACATTGAATTTTTTCACATCCCACAGGTTGAATGCGATGAGCATCAGCACAGCGCTTCCCACCAAAGACATCTGAAGCACCACCAGATCGGTGAGATAGGGTTCGATCAAGACGGCCAGCAGGGTCACCACACCCTGATAAATTCCCACAGACAGGGCGCTGAGAGGCACTCCCAGACCGTAGACCGTGGCAAAGAGCACCGATACGATACCATCCAGAATCCCTTTGGCAATGAGAATGGTAGGATCCCCCAGAAGCCCGTCCTGCACCGCTCCCACAATGGCCATGGCTCCAGCACAGAACAGGATGGTGCAGTTGGCAAAGCCCGCTCCCACATCCCGCTGGCCTTCTTTTCCGCCAAAGCGGTTTTTAATGGCTTCTCCCGCCTTGTCAAACAGCCGGTCCAACCGCAGAAGTTCTCCCACAATGCCGCCCAACACCAAAGAGAGGATGAGCAATAAGGTGTGCTGGCTTTCCAACGCACCGGTTTCGCCCACCTGCAGCATTCCGGTGAAAACCCCGGACAGCCCGATGAGGAAAGTGGCCGCTCCCAGGGCCTGAAAAATGATCTTGCTGAACCGCTCAGGCACGCCTTTGCCAATGAGCATGCCCACAAGGCTTCCAGCCAAAATCATTCCCATGTTGATCAATGTGCCCAATCCGGGCATTCATACCACCGTTCCCTTCTCTTTCTTCTTCCTTTATCTCTATATATTCATCTGTACAATGGTCACGCCATTTTCCCCTTCGCCATAGGCGCCCAATCGGAAGGATTTCACCTGCCGGGCTCCTTTCAGCCGGGAATGGACGGCCTGGCGCAGCACGCCGGTGCCCTTGCCGTGAATGATGGTGGCCGAGGGCAGGCGCAGCCGGAAGGCCAGATCCAAAAACCGGTCCAGCTCCATCACGGCTTCTTCTGCCGTCATGCCCCGCAGATCCAGCTCGCTGCTGCCCCTGGTGGGCTGGGACGGCGCCTGGGTGCGCACGCTGCCCTTTTCCTTCTTTTGGGCTGGCGCCGCCGAAATCAGCTGCAATTCCTTTTCCTTGGCTGTCAGCTTCATAATTCCCGCCGAAAGCTGCACCGGCTGGCCGGGCTTGGGCGTCTCCACCACAGTGCAGCGCATCCCGTTGGAGACGATCTCCACCACATCCCCCTTCTGCAAGGGGCGGGGCAAGGGCGCCGCCTGTTTTTTGATCTTTTTCTGGATGGCTTTTTTCTCCGCCTCGGAAAGATGGCCCATCATCACGGCCCGGGCCTGGGACAGGTTCTCTTCTGCCGGATTCCGGCTTTGCTCCCGCCGCAGGCGGCGCAGTTCCTCCACCGTGTCATCGGCGGCCTTGCGGGCCTCATCGATTAGCTTCTGGGCCTGTTTCCGGGCATCCTCCAGCAGCTTCTTCCGCTCTTCCTCAATGGAAGCATAGGCCTTTTCCGCCTTCTCTTTGTCCTCCTGGGCTTTCTGCCGCTCTCTTTGTGCCAGCTGCAGCTGGTTTTCCATCTGCTGCCGTTTTTCTTCCAGGGTGCGGATCACATCTTCAAACTGGATGTTCTGACTGTCCATGCCGCTTTTGGCCTTTTGGATGATCTCCATGCTCAGCCCCAGACGCTGGGAAATGGCAAAGGCGTTGGATTTGCCCGGAATGCCAAACACCAGCTTATAGGTGGGTTTCAGGGTGGACACATCAAACTCACAGGAGGCATTCTCCACCCCCCGGGTCTCCAGGGCATAGGTTTTCAGTTCTGCATAGTGGGTGGTGGCCGCCACCAGCACTCCCTGCTGGCGCAGATGCTCAATGATGGCCACGGCCAGGGCCGCGCCTTCCACCGGATCGGTACCGGCTCCCAGCTCATCCATCAGCACCATGCTGCCTTCTCCCGTCTCTTCCAGGATCTCCACAATATTCTTCATATGGGAAGAGAAGGTGGACAATGACTGCTCAATGCTCTGCTCGTCACCAATATCGGCCAGAATATTTTTGCACACCCGCACCGTGCTCTCGTCTCCGCAGGGCAGCTGCAAGCCGCACTGGGCCATCAAAGTAAGAAGGCCCAGGGTTTTCAGGCTCACCGTCTTGCCGCCGGTGTTGGGGCCGGTGATAATAACGGCATCGGTCTTGCCGCCGATGGTAAAGGTGATGGGCACCGCCGTTTCCCGGGGCAGCAAAGGATGCCGGGCCCGCTCCAGGCGGGTCTGGCCTTTTTCCAGCAGCTTGGGACGGCAGGCCTTCATCTTATAGGCCAGTTTGGCTTTGGCAAAGATAAAGTCCAGGGTACACAAAATGTCATAATCCTGCTGGATGGTGCTTGCAAAGGCTCCCACCTCTGCCGACAGCTCCATCAGGATCCGGTCGATTTCGTTTTTCTCCTTGGAACGCTCTTCTCTTATGGTGTTGTTCAGTTCCACCACCTGCATGGGCTCCACAAACACCGTGGCCCCGCTGGAACTTACATCGTGCACCAGGCCGGGGATGCTCCCTTTGAACTCCGCTTTCACCGGCACCACATACCGGTCGCCCCGGGTGGTGACCACAGTGTCCTGGAGCACCTTGGCATAGCTGGGAGAAGAGATGATCCGGTTCAGAGTCTCCCGGATGCGGGAGGCCGCCGTGCGAATACGACGCCGGATCTCCCTCAGTTCCGAGCTGGCTGTATCGGCGATTTCTTCTTCTGAGAGGATAGATTGCTCAATTTTATCCTCTAAGTATTTATTTCCGCTGAGGCGGCGGAAGTAATCGGCCAAAACGGTTTCCACCTGCGTATCCTTTTCCAGATACCCTTTTCCAGTGCGGGCCGCCCGCAGCAAAGCGCCGATATCCAGCAGCTCCTTCATATTCAGGCTGCCGCCCACCTTGGCCCGTTCCAATCCGGCGGACACATCCCGCACGCCGGAGAAGGACGGACTGCCCAGCATCCCTGCCAGACGGACAGCGTCCTCGGTTTGCTGCTGCAAACGCTCACAGCCCACCAGATTGTCTTCCGGCTCCAGCGCCCGGGCCATTTCCTTGGCCCTCGGGGAGACCGCTTCTTTTTCCAGCAGCTCCAGAACCTTGTGCAGTTCCAGAGTGCGGCAGGATTTTTTCTGCAATTCCGTCATATTTCTTTTATTCCCCCTCCCAGGGATCGGTAAAAGTCCAGCGTCTGAAAACCCCGCTCCAGGCGGGTGAGGCAATAGGCTTCGGCAAAAGCCCCCAGCAGCTCCAGATCCCCTTCCTCCAGCCGGAAAGAAAAGAGCTTTTTCAGATCGCACCGCAGCACATACCGGGCCGCCTGTAAAGCGGCCCTGCTCAAAGGAGCGCTGACACTCCGGCCAATGGCTCCCCGGCAAACGGCACAGTGAAGCTGCCCCCGCTCCAGATTGACCATGGGCTCTTCCGGGTCGGCGCCGCAGGCGGCACACTTCCACAGATCGGGCTCATAGCCGGCGATGGCCAGAAAACGCAGTTCAAAAGCCGCCTTGATCTGCCGGATATCGTACAGATGATGGGCCAGAGCATACAGGCTGTTGAGAGCCAGGCGAAGCATGCCGGGAGCCGGCACATCCTCTTCCCCTTCGGTGGCCAGCAGCTCGCAGAAATAGGAGCCCAGCGCCAGAGCGTCCAAATCCTGGGAAAGGGAAAAAAACTGCTCCAGCATCTGGGCGTCCTGCAAAGTGAGACGGCCATTTTTTTCATACAGGGTAAACTGGCAATAGGCAAACAACTGCCCGGCCCAACCCATGCGGCTGCTTTTCCGCCGGATACCCGGGGCTTTTACCGTGATTTTTCCATAATCTTCGGTCATCACCGTCAGCAGCCGGTCGCTGTCCCGCCAGTCCACCGTGCGGATGACCAGACCTTTTGTGGTCAAATGCATGAATCCTTATGTAGGGAAGAACCTTTTTACGGCTCTTCCCGCTCCTTTTCTATCACATAAACCAAATAGGCTTCCGGCAGGCCGGTGCGGCAAAAAAGCTGCCAGGCCTGCTGAGAGACAGAGTTTTCTTCTTCCTTCACCGGGCATCCCTCCTGTTTTCAGTGTACCGCCCAGGCAAGGGAAAAACACATGAAAAATGACGCCAGTCATGGAAAAAGATGGCCACGCCGGAAAAACGGACGAAAAACCTTTCCCGACGACTTTATTCGTCCTCGTAGCCAAAGTTTCTGATTTGATTCGGGTGATTTCTCCAGTCTCTCCCCAAAAGCAGGCTTTTCGAGGGTCCCCTTTCATTTCAATAGGTTTTCCCGGCACAGCCAGGAAAACCCTTACGGCCTGCGGCCGGGGCGCTTTCGCGCCCAAGAAGACTGGCCCGGCCTTTGCTATGCTCTTTTATTCATCCTCATAACCAAAATTCCGGATCTGATTGGGATGGTTCCGCCAGTCTTCTTTGACCTTCACCCACAGTTCCAGATGGACTTTGGCATCCAGCAGCTTCTGGATCTCAAAACGGGCTGTGGAGCCGATCTCCTTGAGCATGACCCCGCTTTTGCCGATGATAATGCCCTTGTGGCTCTTTCTCTCGCAGTAGATCACCGCGTTGATGGCCACCAGGCCATCCTCCCGTTCCTGCCATTTTTCGATCTCCACCGCCACACCGTGGGGCACTTCCTTGTCCAGCTTCTGGAGCATCTTTTCCCGGATGATCTCGGCCACCAGCTGACGCTCCGGCTGATCGGAAATCATCTCCTCGGGAAACAGCGCCGGAGAGGGCATGCACAGCTTTTCCAGCTCCCGGAGCAATTCCTGCTTGCCTTCCCCTGTGCGGGCGCTGAGGGGGATGACGGCGGTAAAGTCATGGGCTCCGCCATAGAGGGCCATCACTTCCAGCAGCTCTTCCTTTTCCACGGTGTCGATCTTGTTGATCACCAGGATACAGGGCATCTTCTCCCCTTTGATCCGGTCGATGAGCATCTGCTCCGGAATGCCGATGCGGGCCACCGGCTCCACCAGCAAAATGGCAGCATCCACATCGGCCACCGTTTTGTTGACCACCTTCACCATGAAGTCGCCCAAAGCATTTTTGGCTTTGTGCAGACCGGGGGTATCCAAAAACACCATCTGATAAGGATCCTGGCTGAGCACGCCGGTAATCCGGTTGCGGGTGGTTTGGGGCTTGTTGCTCACGATGGCCACCTTGGCCCCGCACAAGGTGTTGGTCAGGGTGGATTTGCCCACATTGGGCCGGCCCACCACCGAAAAGACGCCGGTTTTTTCGATCATAGATTCTCTCCTGTCTCCCGCAGAAGCCCCAGCTCCTGCATGATCTCTTCTTCCAGATTCCGCATAAGACGCCGATCCTCTTCCTCCCGCTCATGGTCATACCCCAGCAGGTGGAGCATGGAGTGAACGGTGAGATAAGCACATTCCCGGTCAAAGGAATGGCCATATTCCTCCGCCTGGGCCCGGGCCCGCTCCACCGACAGAATCATATCTCCCAAAGGCACCAGGCCGGTATCCGGGTCCACTTCCATTTCCAGATCGCCCTCATATTCCCCATTGACCATATCCAGCAGGGGAAAGGACAAAATGTCGGTGGGCACCGGCTTGTCCCGGTACTCCCCGTTGATCTGGCAGATGCCCTCATCATTGGTCAGAGTGATATCCACCGAACAATGCCAATCGGGGGCCACCTTCTTCAGCGCCGCCCGGGAGCTTTTTTTCATCAGTTCCTCGGCCTGTTTGTCCCGGCACTCCTTGTCCCCGGAAAAGCGGATCTTGAGACTGCTCACCGGCCTCACTTCCTTTCTCTGGTGCACATATGGTTTTATTATACTCCCTTTCCCCAAAAATTACAATCCGGCCCCCATATTGACAGAACCATCCCCAAATATTATAATATCGTCAAACGATATCGTTTGACGATATCAGGAGGTGAGCCCATGCCGAAAAAGTCCCTGGAGATTCTCACCGAGTCCATGTTTTATGTGCTCATGGCCTTTTGGCGGGAGGAAAAATGCGGGGCGGAAGTGGCGGCCTTTGTGGAAGAAAAGACCGGCGGCCGCTTCCGCTTGGGACCGGCCACCCTGTACACTCTGCTGGCCAAGTTTGAAAAAGAAGGGTATCTCTCTCCCAGCCAGGTGGAAGGACGCAAGCGCACCTACCGGATCACCCCCAAAGGCCGTGCGGCCTATCTGGAGGAAGTGGAGCGGCTGCGCCGCTGCCTGGCAGATGCCCAAAGCGAAGGAGGTTTTCTGCCATGAAAAGAAGCCCACGCTCTACCGCATACCGTCTGCCCCCTTGTCCGGCCTATGACATCGAAGGCACCGAAAGCTGGCTTTCCGATCTGGCGGAAGAAGGTCTGTTTCTGGAAAAAGACGGCTTTCTCTTTGGTTTTGCCTCCTTCCGCCGGGGAGAGGGAAAACAGCGCCGTTACCGTCTGGAAGCCGCCCCTCACCCCACCGGCCTGTTTTCCGATCAGGACCGCCCCGATGAAGAGGCGGAAGAACTGAGCCGCCTGGCCGGATGGGAGTATATCGCCAGCCGGGGAGATTTCTATATCTTTGCCACCGACGACCCCCAGGCCGCTGAATTGAACACCGATCCCCAGGTCCAGGCCCTGGCCTTGGAAAAGGTGCGCCGCCGCCAGCGCCAGACTCTGTTTCCCACATTTTTCTGGCTGGTCATCTATCCCCTTTTCTCCATGAAAGGGGGCATTCTCCGAGGGGCCATTCACCTGGGCGCTCCCATTTTCCTTCTGGGCCATCTGCTGATCCTGTGGACGATTTTTTCTCCCTTGCGGGAATTTTTCCATCTGCGGAAGCTGAGCCGCCGTTTGCAAGAGGGCCTGCCCGCAAACTACCACAAGGACTGGAAAAAATCCGCCCGGCGGCATTTTGCCGCAAAAGGTGTTTTTCTTACCCTGCTGGCTGTGTGGATCGGATTGGTGCTGACGGCCTGGCAGCGGGATACCGACAAAGCGGATACCGTGTCCCTTGCGGATTTTAAAGAGCCCGTGCCCTTTGCCACCATGGCCGACCTGCTGCCCCAGGGTCAGTTCACCTTGAGAGATATGGGCTTTGGCAATGAAGTCACCCTCCGCTCTTCCTGGCTGGCCCCTTCCTTTATTGAATTTGGCCAGACAGGAACGGTAAAAAATGAAGAAAAAACCCTTCAGGGCGGCATCAATGTGGAATATTATCACACCGTTTCCCCGCTTCTGGCCCGGCTCCTGGCCAAAGAACTGCAATGGTATGACAAAAAAGGCCCCTCCCACTACCAAGCCCTCTCCACCCCCTCAGCCGCAGAATTGGGAGTGGACTCGGTCACAGGCTACACCGCCATTTTCCCCACTCTGGTGATGGTGAAAGGAGAAACCGTGCTGAAAGTGTCCTTCTACCAGACTTCCCCCAGTTACACCATGCCCTTGGCGGAATGGGCCCCTATTTTCGCCCAAAGCCTGAACTGGTAACAAAAATCAAAAGGGAAAGCGCAGATTGCGCTTTCCCTTTTTTCTTATTTTTTGAATCCCCGCCGGTTTTTCTCTTTGCCCTCCCGGCTTTTCTGCTTCTGCTCTTCGTACTTGGCATAGGCGGTGACGATCTTCTGCACCAGCTCATGGCGCACCACATCCCGGGCCGTCAAGGTGCACTGGCCGATGCCTTCCACCCCTTTGAGCACCCGCATGGCTTCCTTCAGACCGCTCATTTTCCCATCGGGCAGGTCGATCTGGGTGATGTCGCCGGTGATGACCACCTTGGAATTGAAACCCATACGGGTGAGGAACATCTTCATCTGTTCCGGCGTGGTGTTCTGAGCCTCGTCCAGAATGATAAAGGAATCGTCCAGGGTGCGTCCACGCATATAGGCCAGCGGAGCCACTTCAATGCTGCCCCGCTCCAGATACCGCTGGAAGGTCTCCGGCCCCAGCATATCAAACAGGGCGTCATAAAGAGGGCGCAGATAGGGGTCTACCTTGTTTTGCAGATCCCCCGGGAGAAAGCCCAGCTTTTCCCCGGCCTCCACCGCCGGACGGGTGAGGATGATCCGGTTGATGGCCTTTTCCCGGAAGGCCACCACCGCCTTGGCCACCGCCAGATAGGTCTTGCCGGTGCCGGCGGGCCCCACCCCCAGGGTGATGGTGTTTTCTTCGATGCAGTCCACATAGGTCTGCTGGCCCACCGTCTTGGCCTTGATGGGCCGGCCTTTTGCAGTGACGCAGATGACCCCGCCACCCATCTGGCTCAGCTTATCCTGCTGGCCGTCCTTGATGAGGGACACCACATAATTCACATTCTGGGGGGTGATCTGCTCGCCCTTGGCCGCCAGGCGCAGAAGCTCGGTGATGGCATTCTGTGCCCCCAGTACGCCGTCGGGTTCGCCGCAGATCTTCAGATGATCGTCCCGGCAGACGATGCTCACCTGATACTCCTGCTCCAAAAGCCGGATATTTTCATCAAAAGAGCCGAACAAGTTGACGATCTCTTCCATGCGCTCAATGCTGATGGTTTGTTCAATCATTGCCTTCCTCCGTTGTTTTTCGGGAAATGCCCGATACTTCCTGCAAAACGCCCGCCTGCTCCCGGCACTCCACCTGTAAAGAACTCCGGGCAAAGGGGACTTCATATTGGCATTGGAACTGGCGGCTTTCCACCTGGGCCTCCGGCAAGGTCAGCTCCAATAACTCCTCCAGGCGCTGCTCCATCACCTTTTCCGCCGTCTCCTGCGTGACAACATAGTCCTTTGGGGTATACTCCACATACCGCTCGGTGACCAGCTTCACCGGAAGAGGGGTGTTTTCGGTGAGTTTCAGCTGCTTTTCTTCCATAATGATATCATAACACGGGAAAGGCTCCTTTTCAACGAAAGAAAGCTGAATGCGCCGGGAGCCGATCACCAGAAAACGGCGCACCTTTTCCCGTCCGGTGGGTACCTTTGTCTGCACCGTTGTAGGCATCACCTGCTCCAGAGTGTGCCAGGTGCGCAGCGTCACATCGGCCATTGCGTGAACCTCATACACTTCCTCCAGGGCGCTGACCATGGTGCCGGTGACCAGGATATCCCCCTGCACCACAGTATCCCCCGCCTGTTTCATTCCCAATCCGGCCTTGATCTGGATGCTCTCGATGATCCCGTCCTTGTCGGCCACCACATCGCAGGGTTCATCCACCGGCACCATCTCCGGTGTCTCCTTCCGCCCATAGGCCAAAATCTGGGCCTGACTTCCATTGATATTTACCGCCACAAAAGAAAAATTGTCGCTGTTTGTCATGATATAGCTGCGTACTTCTTCGCTGTCCACCTTGTTTTTCCCCACGCCGGGACGCAAACCGGCTTCCTCGGCCAGACGCAGAGCTTCGGCCTGGAGAGTGTGATCACAGCCGGTCACATCCACCACCCACAAAAACCGGGTAGCCGCCAAAAGAGCCCCGGCACACACCAAAGCGCCGCCCCACAAGGCCACCCGGGGCAGCAAGCGATGGGTGTAAAAAGGCACACCCCTCTTTTTGACGATGTGCACCGAACACATCATCCGCCGGGTGAAATGGCGCAGCTGCCGGAATCCCTGGATGTGTACGGTGGCCTGCACCACATCGGGGGCCAGACGGCGCACATCCCAGAAGGCGATATCATTCTGAGCGCAGAGATTGAGGAAGCGTTCAATGGCCGCTCCCCGGATCTCCACCCGTACCCAGCCCCGCACATAATTGATCAGCCCAAGAAGCATCAGTCATCCCTCACGATCGGATAAATTCCACCGCGGCCACCTGGCCCCGGATGTGCAGCGCCCCCTGGCTCATAGCCCCCAGACGCAGTTCCATGCCCCGGATCTCCACCGTCACATCCCGGGCTGCCACCCGGATGCGCTCATCGGTGTATTCCAGCACCCCATGGTGGCGCTCCAGCAGCACCTCCCGTGGACTGCATTCCAGTTCCGGAATATCCAGCACCGTCGAAGCGGACAGCTCCAGCTCTTCCGCTGCACGGGCCAGGCACTCCCGCAAGCTCTCCTGCCGTGGCCGGGGCTTTTTCCATTTTTTCTTTTTCATCCATTCACCCCGCTTTTGTTTATCTGCCACCTATTCCTATGCTCCAAAGGTGCTATTTTTGCCTGTCCCCTTCATATATCTCAGCGAGGTGAAGCCGATATGAAAAAAAATCTTCTTTCCCCCCTTCTTTCCATTCTCCCCGATGTGGGACTGTGCCTCTTTGCCTATGGCCTTTTGCGCTATGGCCGGGAGGCCTCGGAAAGCCTGCGCCAGGGGCTTTCTCTTTGTGCCCAGGTGCTCATTCCTTCCCTGTTTCCCTTTTTCGTATTTTCCGGGCTGATGGTGCGCACCGGTGCTGCCGCCAAATGCGGGCGGCTGCTGGAAAAACCGGTGAAAGTTCTCTTTCGTCTTCCCGGCGTCTGCGCCCCGGTGTTTGCCCTGGGACTGCTGGGTGGATACCCTGTGGGAGCCAAAACCGCCTGTGCCCTTTATGAACAAAAACTGTGCTCCCGGGAGGAAACCCAGCGTCTTCTGGCATTTTGCAACAACTGCGGCCCGGCATTCATCCTGGGCGTGGCGGGCCTGGCCGTTTTCCACAGTCTCCAGGCCGGACTTGTGCTCTGGGGATGCCATGTGGCGGCCAGCCTTTGCACCGGCCTGATTTTCCGCTTTTATGGTTCTTCCTCTCCCCGCCGTCTTTCTCCCCTTTCCTCAGAAAAATCCATGCCCTTCAGCCACGCATTGGTGGAAAGCGTCACCTCATCCATGTCCTCTTTGCTCAATGTGTGCGCCTTTGTCCTCTTTTTCGGTTTGTGCATCGGCCTGCTGGAACAGATGGGTATCACCGGATTTCTTCTCTCGCTATTGGAAAGACTGGGAGTCTCCCAGGATTTTGCCGCGCCGGTTCTGTCCGGGTGCCTGGAAATGACCACCGGCATCTGGGGGCTTTCGGAAGTGACCGGTGCCTTGCCCCTTCGCCTTTCTGCCGCCGCTTTTCTCCTGGCTTTCGGCGGTCTCAGCGTCCATTTCCAGTCTCTGTCTTTTTTGACCAGCAGCGGTCTTTCTGCCGTCCCCTATTTTCTGGGGAAAATGACCCATGGCGTGCTGTCTGCTCTGTTTACCTATTTTATCGCCCTGCGCCTTCCGGCCCAGACTGCCGCAGCCGGCGGTCTGCTCTTCCAGACCGGTCCCGCTTCCCTGTCTCCCCTGTCCATTTTTCTCTTTTCCAGCCTGCTTTGCCTGATCCTCTGGTTTCTCACCCGCCTGGGAAAAGGAAAATGGGGAAAAACCATTGTCACACCCCTCATAAGCCGGTATAATAGAAAAAAGACAGGGTAGGATAACACAAACCGGAAGGAGGAAAAGCCTATGCTTTTTGACCCTGAGATTAAGCGCTGCTGCGCCTTTTGCGAGCACTCCTCCGATCTGGATGACCGGCTGGTGCTTTGCAGTCTGAAAGGCCCGGTGGATTTTGATTTCTGCTGCCGCCATTACCGCTACGATCCATTGCGCCGCATCCCCCGCCCCCCTGCAAACCCTTCCCAGAAAAAATTCACCAAGGAAGATTTTGAACTGTAAAAGAAAAAAGCCGCCTTTTGGGGCGGCTTTTTCGAGTTTTTGCGAATCAATAAGAGGTAAAGAAACCCCTTTCCTCTGGCCACATCGGTTTATCGACAATCTGAAAAGCCGCCTTTTGGGGCGGCTTTTCTATCTCTTCTATTTTTCCCTGGCCTTTTCCAAAGCATGCCCCAGGGCCTGATTCTTTCCCCGGCGGCTCTCCTCCAGAATCTGGTCGATCTGCTGCTTCACTTGTCCCACCTGGGCGCGCAGTTCAGCAGCGGAAATGCGCAGCGCACCATGACCCAGAATGATCACCTGCTCCAGGTTGTCCGAAGTGGCCACCTGCACCTTGTGGTGCCGGGCGATGGAATAGGTGGTTTTTTCAATATAGCTGTCTGCCGTCTCCGCTTCCTTGGTATAGACCACATGGATGTTATGATACCGGCTGACACTTCCCAGATTCCCCGGCACTTTATAGGCGTCAAAAACCAATATCACATGGTTTCCCCGGTAGCCCTGGTAATTGCTGAGGATATCCATCAGGATCTGCCGTGCGGTGTCCATGCTCTTTTGGGCGATGGTCTTCAGCTCGTCCCAGGCAAAAATGATGTTGTAGCCGTCCACCAGCAGATATTCCTCCCGGCGGGAAAGCCCTGGACCGGAAAGGGTCTGCCGCATGGCTGGCTTTTCTTCCTCTGGCTGCTCTGACTTCTCCGGCGGCTTTTTGGCCCGGCTTTCGAAATCCCGGCGGCGAATGGGCCCGTAGGTCCGCTCATAGATGGCCATCAGCTCTTTGTCCTCTTCCAAAGAGCCGGTATACCGGGAAACCGCCGGAGCGGCGGGAATTGCTTCTACGGTTTCCTCCCGCTTCTTTTCCAAAAAAGAGGGCAGGTGCATATATTCCGGTACCTGATCCCATTTGACGGCAAACCCTGCTCCGTGGGCACAGAACACCGAATCCGGGCTGTTTTCCAGATCCCTCTGTGGATCGTAACCCATCTGCTCCACCACCTGCTGCTGATCGTGGCAGGGAGCATATCCCCCCAATGCCAAAGACAGGCGGCCCTGGCCTTTGGTGTAAGCCGTCACCTGGGCGGCGTAATCCCCCAAGGCCGATACCGGCGCCCGGCCGGTAAGCACGGCTTCTTCTCCCTGATTTTCCGGCGGCGACACCACGCCGCCCATCCGCTGGATATCGGCCATGGCCCGTCCCACAGATCCGGGAGGCAGCTCCAGCCGCAGATCATACCAAGGCTCCAGCAGCACGCTTTCGGCCTGCATCAACCCTTGCCGCACCGCCCGATAGGTTGCCTGACGGAAATCGCCCCCTTCGGTGTGCTTTTCATGGGCCCGACCTCCCACCAGGGTGATTTTCATATCGGTAATGGGGGAGCCGGTGAGCACTCCCAGATGGGTCTTTTCCTCCAGGTGGCTGAGCACCAGCCGCTGCCAGGAACGCTCCAGCACCTCTTCCGGGCACTGGACATCGAAACAAAGGCCGCTGCCCCGCTCTCCCGGCTCCAGAATCAGATGGACTTCGGCGTAGTGGCGCAGAGGCTCGTAATGTCCTACTCCTTCCACTTTGTTTGCGATGGTCTCTTTGTATACGATGTTCCCCTGACCGAAAGACACTTCCATAGAAAAACGCTGAGCGATGACCTTCTGCAGAATTTCCAGCTGCACCTGTCCCATCAGTTGGATGTGGATCTGCCGCAGCTGCTCATTCCATACCAGATGAAGCTGGGGATCCTCTTCTTCCAGCTGACGCAGCTGGGACAGAGCAGTATGGGGGTCTTTATCCGGCGGCAGGATCACCTGGTAAGTGAGCACCGGTTCCAGCACCGGCAGGGGGCTTCCCGCTTCGACCCCCAGACCTTCTCCGGCCCATGTGCGGCTCAACCCGGTAACGGCGCACACCGTCCCGGCCGTAGCCTGATCTACGGTCCGGTACCGGGCGCCGGAATAAATGCGGATCTGATCCACTTTCTCTTCCCATGGTTCCTCCCCAGCCCGGCCTTTGCCGGACAGAAGGGCCTTCACCCGCAAAGTACCCCCTGTCACTTTCAGATAGGTCAGGCGGGCGCCTTGGGGGTCCCGTCCGATTTTATAAACCCGGGCGGCCAATTCCTGCCCATAGGTCCGGGGGGCGGTGTACCGCTCCAGCCCTTCCAGAAGTTCCGTCACCCCCTGCAGCCGGAGAGCCGACCCAAAATAACAGGGAAACAGCTTCCGCTGGGCAATCAGGCTGGACAGATCCTCTGTCTCCATACAACCGCTGTCCAGATAGGCGGCCATTGCGTCCTCATCGCACACTGCCGCTTCTTCCCACAGCTCTTCCGGCGGACGATGGGGATCAAAGTCCACACAGCCGCCGTCCAACTGACGGCGCAGCTGCTCCATCAGGCTTTGCCGGTGAGTACCGGGCAAATCCATTTTATTGATAAACAAAAATGTGGGAATATGATACCGGCGCAAAAGCCGCCATAGAGTGCGGGTGTGGCTCTGCACTCCATCGGTGCCGCTGATGACCAGCACGGCATAATCCAGCACACTGAGCACTCGCTCCATTTCACTGGAAAAATCCACATGACCAGGGGTATCCAGCAAAGTTACCGGCCTGTCCCCCAGCTGAAGCACCGCCTGCTTGGAAAAAATGGTAATTCCCCGCTGCCGCTCCTGTTCCTCGGTGTCCAGAAACGCGTCCTTGTGATCCACCCGCCCCAGCCTTTTCAACTGGCCGCTTTGATACAGCATTCCTTCCGACAAAGTGGTTTTCCCCGCGTCCACATGGGCCAGGATCCCGATACAAACCGAATCCATAATATATTATCACTTCCAATGTTTCGCTCATTTTATTTTTTATTATGGCAGGTTTTTTTCTTTTCTTCAATCGTTATCTTGTAAACAAGCAAATACCGCCCGGTCCATCCGAACCGGGCGGCAGGAATATTTCTTATTTTTGCAGCTTTTTGATCTCCTTCAAGCACCGCTGCATAGCAGTCTCACCGGACTCGATCTCGATATCCGGGTGGGTACCTTCCAGGTCCAAACAAACGCCATCTTCATTGATGAAATAGAAAGGATCGTACCGCACCAACATGCCGCAGTTGGGCATCGCAGCATCCATATTATAGGGCGGTGTCATGCCGCCGCTCGAACCTCCACTTTGAGTACCTACCAAAGTGCAAGGCTCATTTCCTTTTGCAAAGTGAACCAAAAGTTCCGAGGACGAGGCCACACCTCCATCAATCAGAATCCAGATCCGACCTTCAAATTCTTTTCCATCCGGGTTCTCCACATCGGTGTAATCATCCACAACAGTCTTGATGGCCACCCCATCGCAGCCCTTCAAAGATTCCATATCCAGCTTGGGATAGTCCATGGTAGTCAGGTCAGAAACCGATTTCAATTCCACATCCGGGTCGTTCTCCGGCCAACCATCCCACATCTGAACATTGACATCTCCCAGTTTGTAAGCTGCTACTTCTCTATGAGTGAATGTCTTTCCAGCCCACAAAGGCTCCAAGCCTTCCGCCCAGATCTGGCTGTTGCCTCCGGAATTTCCAGTGATATCGATGATAAAATCCTGCGCATCCAAGTTCTCGAGGCAAAAATCTTTCAAGTTTTTTATCACAGCTTGGTTTGCTTCCTCCCCAAAAAACACAAGCGTTTTCAGCTGAATGATCGCCGTGTCTCCCTCCCGGGATAAAAGAACATTGGACGCGTAATCGCTATTGTCTTCCACCGTTTCCGTCTCCTGCACCTGTTCCAGTTCTTTCTTCACGCTGGGAAGGGACTCTGCCCAGCTGTAAAACCCCTGCACCAATGGTGAGGCAAACAATTCTTCTTGGGTGTCGCTTTCCCATACATCACCATCCAGATACCGGCGATAAACAATGGGGCTGACTGCCTGGATATGAGCAAAAGTTCGTATTTTTCCATTCAAATCATCCATAATGCGCAAAAAGGTCTCCGCCTGTCCATCCGGCACCGCAGCCACTCTCTCCCGGTATTCTTCTTTCAGCTGCTCTATTTTCAAAGGCCTTTTTGTTTCCATCAATCCCAATGTGGCGCAATTCTCTTCCAGAGTAGTCCAGAAAAAATCATAGTCTTCCAACATCATGGCATTGGTGTAGGAGGCCGGGTCAAAAGCCTTCTGATCAGTCTCCTCCTCCTGCTTTTCCGGTGCTGTGTCCTCCTTGGGGGCCGGATCGCTTTTCTGGCAGGCCGACAGCAAAACCAGTCCGGCCAGCAGCAAACTCCACATTCTTTTTCTCTGATTCATCCCGATTCCTCCTTTGGCGTATTTTCATTCTCTTATCTGTGTTTTTTAATTTTTCGTTTCTTAAATTATTTTTGTATAATAGACATTTAAACTATTTTTCAACATTGTATCACATTTCGGAAATATTGAATATGGACAGAATGTGAGAAAAATTTCCTTTCATTTTATGTAAAAAAGCAAAACAAAAGCCTCGCCGCAGAAATACCGCAGCGAGGCTTTGATTACAATATAGGAAAGATCAACTTGTGCAAAGCAAAAATTGGTTACTTGTTTTTCGTGCGCCGATCCCGCAACATTTTTTCCAGATCCCGAAGGGTGTCATCATCCACATTGCTGTCATCCAACAGAGCACTGAAAATACACCGCATAGCCTGGCCCTGGGACTTTTTATAAGAAGACATGGATTTGATCTGCTGGGCCGCATACTGGGATTCACTGAGAGCCGGTGCATAAGTCCGGCCATAATGGCTGCCCATTTTCTCAAATCCGGCCACTTCCACAGCGCCCTTTTCCAGCATACTGTTGAGCAGAATATGAATGGAGCTGTCCTTCCAGCTCTTTTCCTTGGAATGTTCCAGAATTTCTGTCCGGGACAGGGGATGATCCGCTTCCCACAAAACGGTCATAATTTCCATTTCACTTTTGGTCAATCTCATCATTTTCGTCTCATCCTTTTTCTATCCCTATTTTGTACAGTTCTTTTACTATTTAATATACCTTCTCAAGGCGAAACTGTCAATCATTATTGTTCAATAATATTTTCCATTACCGAGTTTCTCTTTCCTGCAAAAGATTTGGAGAACTTTTTTGAAAAAAGGGATGCAAACACCCCGAAGCTGTGATATAATAATTTGTCAAAATGGCGCGGAGGACATCCTCCGCCCTTTCTGTGATTTTATTCTCTTTTGAGGAGTGACATACTTGCTGAGAAACGATTTGCGCAACATCGCCATTATCGCCCATGTCGACCACGGCAAAACCACCCTGGTGGACGAAATGCTCAAGCAGGGCGGCGCTTTCCGCGAAAACCAGGCTGTGCAGGACCGGGTGATGGACAACAACGCCATCGAACGGGAGCGTGGCATCACCATTCTGGCCAAGAACACCTCTGTCCACTATAAGGATGTGAAGATCAACATCATCGACACCCCCGGCCACGCCGACTTCGGCGGCGAAGTGGAACGGGTGCTGAAAATGGTGGACGGCGTCCTTTTGCTGGTGGACGCCTTTGAGGGCCCCATGCCCCAGACCCGCTTTGTCCTGCAAAAGGCGCTGGAACTGGGCCACAAGATCATCGTTGTGGTCAACAAGGTAGACCGCCCCGATGCCCGTCCCCTGGAAGTGGTGGACGAAGTGCTGGAACTGCTGCTGGATCTGGACGCCACAGAAGAGCAGATCGAATCCCCCGTCATCTTCTGTTCCGGCCGTCAGGGCACCGCCTCCCTGGCTCCCGACGACGCCGGCAGCGATCTGGTGCCTTTGTTTGAAACTATCCTGAGCCACATCGATGCTCCGGAATATGTGGAAGGCCCCACCAAGGTGCTGGTCTCCTCCATCGACTATAACGACTATGTGGGCCGTATCGCCATTGGCCGCATTGAACGGGGCCAGCTGCGCCAGAACCAGGAAGTGGCTGTGGTGGATTATCACAATCCCGATGTATCCTACAAAGCCAAGATCGTATCCATGTACCAGTTTGAAGGCTTGCAGCGGGTGCCTGTGGCCCAGGCCACCGGCGGAGACATTGTGGCCTTCTCCGGCATTGCCGGCATCAACATCGGCAACACCGTGTGCGACCCCGCCGCTGTGGAAGCTGTGCCTTTTGTAAAGATCTCCGAACCCACTGTGGAAATGGTCTTTTCGGTCAACGACAGTCCCTTTGCCGGTCGGGAAGGCAAATTTGTCACCTCCCGCCAGATCCGCGACCGTCTGATGCGGGAACTGCTGCGGGATGTATCCCTGCGTGTGGAAGAGACCGACACAGCCGATGCCTTCCGTGTGCTGGGCCGGGGCGAAATGCACCTGTCCATTCTGGTGGAAAATATGCGCCGGGAAGGATATGAGCTTCAGGTAGGCCCCCCGCGGGTGCTCTACAAGACCATCGACGGGGTCAAGTGCGAGCCCATTGAAGAGCTGGTCATCGACATTCCCGAGGATGCTCTGGGCTCTGTCATGGAAAAAATGGGCTCCCGCAAGGCGGAAATGACCCATATGACCCCCCAGGGCAGCCGGGTACGGCTGGAATTTCTCATCCCCTCCCGGGGTCTCTTCGGCTATCGCAGCGAGTTCCTCACCGACACCCGTGGCGAAGGCATCATGAACACCATTTTCCACGGCTATGAGCCCTACAAGGGAGACATCGCCCGTCGGAATACCGGCTCCCTCATCGCCTTTGAAACCGGCGAAGCGGTGACTTATGGCCTTTACAATGCCCAGGAACGGGGCACTCTGTTCATCACCCCCGGCACCCCGGTCTACGCCGGCATGGTGGTGGGGTATTCCCCCAAATCCCAGGACCTGGATGTGAATGTGTGCAAAAAGAAGCATGTCACCAATATGCGTGCTTCGGGCAGCGACGAAGCTTTGCGTCTGACCCCTCCCACCGTTCTCAGCCTGGACGCCAGCCTGGAATTTCTCAGCGATGACGAGCTTTTGGAAGTCACCCCCAAGAGCCTGCGTATCCGCAAGCGGGAACTGGATCGGGCCCAGCGTCTCCGGGCCGCCAGCAAAAACAAATAAGCGATTTTCAATCAAAACGCCGCAGAAAATCTCTGCGGCGTTTTTCTTTTTTCTATTCTTTCCATTCTTCCCGGATCATGGCGTAAAGGCACACATCCCGGTAGTTTTTTCCTTCCCGATGGTAGCGGCGCAATACCCCTTCTTTCATAAGTCCCGCCTTTTCCATGGCCCGGCAGGCCCGGGCATTGTCTGACAGGACATAGGCTTCTGCCCTCTCCAGTTTGAGCATGGCAAAAGTCAGATGCAAAAGAGCCTGGGTAATCTCTGCGGCATAGCCCTGCCCCCAGTATTCCGGCAGGAGATTGCATCCCAGACGGCAGCGGCCATATTCTTTTTCCACTTGCAGGATTCCCGCTTCCCCGATGTAGGTGCCGTCCTTCAGGCACAGAGCCCGATAGCCCACATCGCTGGAAATCTGGTGGGAGATCAGATCTCCCAGCATCTTGGATGCCTCTCCCTTTTGGGAAATAGCCTTCTCCCGGCTCTGCTCCCACACCTGGGGCTGGGAATGCAGATCAAAATAAGCGTCCAGATCCTCCGGACGATAATCCCGCAGAAGCAGGCGGGTTGTCTGAATTTTCATCGTTGTCCCTCCATCCGCTATAAGGCGGTGTTTTCTTATCATTTGTTGCCTTGGCAAAAGGACCGGGGAAGATCTTCCCCGGTCCTTTTAGTTTACCACTTTTTTATGCTGTATGAATAGCTAAATTGTAAACAGAGAAAAAGAATCAACCGCACTTGGAATAGCCGCACTGACGGCAGATGACACAGCCGCCTTCATGCACCACCGGTGCGCCGCATTCGGGACAGAAGCGCATTCCGGCAATGGAGTGATCCACTTCCTCTTCCCTGGCCCCCTGGTTCAGCTCCCGCTCCATTTCCTGCACGGCCGAGGGCATCTGGCCCCCATTCTGGCTGCGCATCACTTTTTCAATGGCCCGGGCGATGGCATCGGGACAGGAGGTCACCTTCATCCCCGGCTGGCGGATGGTGGAGGGACAGCGGATGCCCTTCAGCTGACCGATGATGGTCTGCACATCGATGCCGCTGCGCAGAGCGATGGACACCAGGCGTGCGGTGGCTTCCGACTGACTGGGGCATCCTCCGTGGCGGCCGGTGTTGGTAAAGACCTCACAAATGCCGTTTTCATCGTAATTTACCGTCACATACAGATTGCCGCAGCCAATTTTCACCTTTTCGGTGATGCCCATGGTCACCGCCGGACGGGGCCGGGGTTCCAGACGGTTCTGCTGCTGTGCCGAGCTGGGTTCGGCCTGAGGCTCCTCATCGCTTTTGGCCTCCTTGCTCACCTTGCCGATGTTGAGCACCTGGGAGCCGCGGCTGCCATCCCGGTAAATGGTGACACCCTTGCAGCCCAGTTCATAGGCCAGCTGATAAACCTTGTCCACATCTTCCCTTGTCGCCGAATGGGGGAAATTCACCGTTTTGGACACAGCGTTGTCGGTGTGCTTCTGGAAAGCGGCCTGCATCCGGATATGCCACTGAGGGGACACATCGTGGGCGCAGACAAACACATCCTTAATGTCCTGAGGAATCTCGTCGATGTGCTGCAAAGAGCCCTGGGCAATGACCTTTTTCATCAGCTCGTCGCTGTAAAGGCCCCGCTCCTCCAGGCGCCGGCGGAGAAGGGGATTGACTTCGATCAGCTCGTCCCCATCCATCACATTGCGGATGAAGGCAAAGGCAAATACCGGCTCCACCCCGCCGGAAACCCCGGCGATGATGGACAGAGTGCCGGTGGGGGCGATGGTGGTGACGGTGGCATTGCGGATGGGAGTTTCGTCTTTGTAGATGCTCTCCCCGAAGAGAGGGAAGGCCCCTCTTTGTTCGGCCAGGCGGCAGCTCTGTTCCTTGGCCCGCCGCTGGATAAAGCCCATGACCTGCTGGCCGATCTCCACGCCCTCCTGGGAGTTATAGGGTACGCCCAGCAGCATAAGTAAATCGGCAAAAGCCATGACTCCCAGTCCCACTTTCCGGGTGAGCTTTGTCACCCGGTCGATCTCCGGGATGGGGTATTTGTTCACATCGATCACATTGTCCAGAAAATGGATGGCGGTGTCCACTGTCTGCCCCAGCTTGTCCCAGTCGATCTCCTTCTTCCCTTCCCCCTTGACCATCTGGGCCAGGTTGATGGAACCCAGGTTGCAGGATTCATAGGGCAGCAGCGGCTGTTCGCCGCAGGGGTTTGTGGACTCGATGCGGCCCTGGGAGGGCACCACATTGTCCCGGTTGAGCCGGTCGATAAAGACAATACCCGGCTCGCCGTTGCGCCAGGCGGCATCCACGATCTTGTCATAAACCTCCCGGGCATTGAGACGGCCCACCTCCTGCTTTGTGCGGGGGTCAATGAGAGGATAATCCTCCCCGGCGTGCACGGCCTGCATAAAGCCTTCGGTAACGGCCACGGAAATATTGAAATTATTGATCTCGCTGTTGTCGCTCTTGCAGGAGATAAAATCCAGAATGTCGGGATGGTCCACCTGGAGGATGCCCATATTGGCCCCCCGGCGGGTACCGCCCTGCTTCACCGCTTCGGTGGCGGTGTTGAACACCTTCATAAAGCTGATGGGACCAGAAGCCACGCCGCCGGTGGAGTTGACCACACTGCCCCGGGGACGCAGACGAGAGAAGGAAAAGCCGGTGCCGCCGCCGGATTTATGGATGAGCGCAGCCTGCTTCACCGCTTCAAAAATTTCCTCCATGCTGTCACCCACCGGCAAAACAAAGCAGGCGGAAAGCTGTCCCAGATCCCGCCCGGCATTCATCAGGGTGGGAGAATTGGGCAAAAAGCGAAGATCGGTCATGGTATCGTAAAATTCCTGGGCCGTTTTCTCCACATCGGCCTGGGGGTCGTAATTCCGGTCGGCCTGGGCGATGGCGCTGGCCACCCGCTGAAACAGCTGGGGCACCGTTTCCAGCGCTTTGCCTTGGGCATCCCGGATCAAATAGCGTTTTTCCAACACCGTTTTGGCGTTTTCCGTGATATTCATGGTTTCCTCCACTCCTCCTGCCGCAGCCCCCAAGGGCCCGGCAATTCCCTCAAATTGTATGTTCTCTTTTTGCAATCCGCTATATATTGTATCTTTCCCTTCCGTCCCTGTCAATCGCAATTCACTGGAAGATGGGATTTTGTCGCAAGATACCCAAAAATCATCGCTCTGTTTTTTCTCTCCTATCCGATCTGCCAATTTCCGTTTTCTGTACTAATTGCCTTCCCACTGCATACAATGGTTTATGGACCCGCTGACGCTTGTGCAGATTTGCGATTTTTTTACATTATCCTTATGGAAAATACACAAATTCCCGCTATGCTGTATTTGCAATAAGGAAGAAAGGAGGAACCTATGAAAAACACCACAAATACCATCAAGGCCATTTCTGTGGGCGATCTGGACGATTTCATCTTCGGTGGGGAATCCCCTTATGTGAGCCAGAAGTAACCCGGGCCTTCCGGCGGTCATCCACTGCTTCGGCAGTTTTATGATAGCGGCAGCTGTGGGCTGCTGCGTTTTTGTTTTTCGGGCGGAAACCATTCCGCCCTCTTTTTTTGTTTGATTTTTGTCCCCAAAAACGGTATGCTGTTACTATCCGATGAAAAGGGGGAAAAACTGTGAGCACTTACAAAGAGCGAATGGAAGCCTATGCCCGTCATGCGGCCCTTCTGGCTTCCCAGGACAACACCCCCACGCTGCGTCAGGCCGCCCGCTGGATCAAAGAAGCAGATAAAATCGTGGTGGGCGGGGCTGCCGGTCTTTCGGCTGCCGGCGGGATGGACTATATGAGCCATGAAACTTTGGAACAGGTATTTCCCCAGCTTTCAAAAAGAGGATATGACCATTTGTGGAAAGCTCTGTGGGACCCGGACCGTACCCAGGAGCAGAAATGGGCCATGCTGGCTGCCGAAGCTCTCTGGGCCCGGTTTGACTACCCGGTGATTCCCGCTTATACCCATCTGCTCCACATCCTGAAAGACAAGGACTATTTTGTCCTCACCAGCAACATTGACGGCCAGTTCATCAAAGGGGGTTTTGATCCCCGGCGTGTCTTTGAACCCCAAGGCTCCATTGCCCTTTTGCAGTGTTCCCGTCCCTGCTGCGATACCCTGTGGGACGGAGAACCTTTTTACCGGCAGATCGCCCGGGATATTGACCCTGTTTCCTTTTCCTGCCCGCCGGAGGACATCCCTCATTGCCCTCACTGCGGCGCTCCCCTGGTACAGAACCTGCGGGGCCCGGACTGCTTTATCCCCCGGGAAACCATGAAGAACAAACAACCCTTCGAGGACTTTATGAAAGAGGCGGAACAGGCCTCCACCCTGTTTCTGGAACTGGGTGTGGGTTTCAACTCCCCTGGCCTGATCCGTCACTATTTCCAGCGCCTCACCTGGCTATGGCCAAACGCCCGGCTGATCCGCTTCAACCGGGACTACCCCTCCACTCCCGAGAAGCTGGGAGATCGGGCTTTGCCGGTGGGCGGCGATCTGAAAGAAAACCTACTGAAACTGGGCCGCTTTTGCCAGGAAGATCCATAAAAAAACACCCCAGAACCGGGGTGTTTTTTGTGTCGAAAAAGTGGCAAAGGCCATTTTTCCGAGTTTTTGCAAGGGGCTGCATGCACGCCTTTGGCGTACACTGGCCCCTTGAGAAGTGTAAAAACCGACGCACAGGTCGCCGGTTTTTACGAATTGATAAACGAAGGACCAACAGTTTTTTACTATATAGGCTTCCAACCATTTCAATCACCCTGGAAATGGGGGTGTTTTTTCTTGACTTTTTGGTTTAATGATGTTAAACTCAAATTGTAGTTTAAATCCATTAAACCAAGGAGGTGATTGTATGGAACGGAAACTGGGCGTGATGGAAGAACGGCTGGCCCAGCTGATCTGGGACCATGCCCCACTGCCCTCCGGCCAACTGGTAACCCTGTGCAGCGATGCTTTTCAATGGAAAAAATCCACCACTTACACCATGCTGCGCCGCTTGTGCCAGCAGGGCCTTTTCGAAAACCGGAACGGGCAGGTGCGTCCCCTAATGAGCCGGGAGGACTTTCTGGCTTTGCAAAGCCAGGATTTTGTGAAAGAGACCTTTGGCGGTTCCCTGCCCCATTTTCTCGCCGCCTTCACTTCCCGCACAAAATTGAGTTCGGAGGAAATCGAAAGCCTGGAACAGATGATCCGACAATGGAAGGAGTGATCGCTGTGATCAAGACCCTCTTTTTAACCCTGAGCCAGGGATGGCTGGAGATTGCTGTGGCCGTAGGCCTTGTGCTTCTGCTGCGGCTTTGTCTCCGCCCCTTCCCCAAGTATCTCACCTGCCTTTTGTGGCTGGGTGTGCTGTTTCGCCTTCTCTGCCCCTTTTCTCTGCCAAAGGCCGCAAGCCCTCTTCCGGCCATCCCCGCACCGGACATCCTTCTGCCGCAGGCCCTCACCGCCTCCCCTCAGGCTGCACCGGCCGCCGGATCTTTCGATTGGCTGGGCCTGCTGTCCCTCCTCTGGCTGATCGGGCTGGCTCTTTTCCTACTGAAAGGACTGCTTTCCCTTCTTTCTTTGAAAAAGAGGCTGCAAGGAGCCCAGAAACTATGTGACAATGTGGTTCTTTCCTCTCCCATCCCCACTCCCTTTGTCTTTGGAATTTTCCGGCCTTTGATCGTTCTTCCTGCCCACACACCGGAAGCCATGCGTCCCTTTGTCATCGCCCACGAAAGAAGCCACATCGCCCGACTGGATCATGTGTTCAAACCCTTATTCTATCTGGCCGCCTGCATTTATTGGTTCCATCCCCTGGTGTGGATTTCCTTTTTCCTCTTTGCCCAGGATATGGAGATGGCCTGCGACGAAAGAACCATCCGCTCGTTTTCTTCGGAAGAAAAAAAGGGCTATTCTTTTTCCCTGCTGGCGCTGTCGGCGCCGGGCCGGACTCCATTTTCTCCCGCATTCGGACAGATCAGCCCCCAAAAGCGTATCCGGCGAGTGCTTTCTTTCCGCAAACCCGCCGCCTGGATCCTGACCCTTCTGACGGCAGGCGTTCTGATTCTGTGCCTGTTTTTTCTCTTCAGCCCCCGGTCTTCCCCCTCTGCCCAGGCCGAAGACGGCCGGTACCTGGCTTTTCTGTCCGGGCCAGACCCTGCCTCTTCCTCTCTCTCCCTGGACAAGGCCCAGTGGATCACCGATACCGACACCCAGGAAATGGAGAAAGCGGGGATCTCCCTGGAAGATATGCCGGGCGGATTTTATCTCCACAATCCGGAAACCCAGTGGGAAAGTGTTTCGGTGAGTCCCCAGGTGACCTGCACTTACCTGGACCCGGAGGGCAATTTTGAAAGCCGGGAATGTGAAGATTTTTCACAATTTGCCCAGTTATTTGAAAGCCAGGATTATTTCCAGGCAAGCCCCTACTGGATCACCGTCCAGCAAGGCGCAGTCACCCAGATTCAGCAGCAATATGTACCCTGATCCAAGCAAAAGAGAGCCCCAGGCCGCAGCCTGGGGCTCTCTTTTCTGTTAAAACCACTGGCGATGGAACATTCCTTCCCTGTCCACCCGCTGGAAGGTGTGGGCGCCGAAATAATCCCGCTGGGCCTGGATAAGGGAAGCTGACCCCACCGGATCCCGCAGGCCGTCATAATAGCTCAAGGCACTGGAAAAGGCAGGCAGGGCGATCCCGCTGAGAGCGCCCCAGGCCACCACCTGACGAAGGGAAAGGACATACTCTCCCATCTTCCTGGAAAAAGCCGGATGCAGCAGCAGATTGGACAGATCCGGCTGCTGCTCATAGGCCTTTCGGATTTCATTCAAAAACCGTGCTCTGATGATGCATCCACCCCGGAACATGGCGGCCACCCGGTCCAGTTTCAGCTTCCAGCCATATTCCTGCCCAGCCCGGCTCATCAGAGCAAAGCCCTGGGCATAGGCACAGACCTTGGCACAATACAAAGCCCGGCGCAGGGCTTCCGCCATATCCTGCTCTTCTTTCATCACAAAAGCAGTCGTTCCATTTTCCAGCACCAGGGATGCCTTCTGCCGCTCCTCCTCCTGAGCGGAAAGGTACCGGGCAAAGACGGCCTGGGCGATGGTGGGCACCGGCTGGCCCAGATCCAGCCCTTCCATGGTAGTCCATTTGCCGGTGCCTTTGTTCCCTGCCCGGCCCCGGATCACATCCACCATGGGCTTGCCTGTCTCTTCGTCCCGCTGGGCGAGGATATGACCGGTGATCTCCACCAGATAGCTTTCCAGCTCTCCCTTATTCCATTCTTCAAACAGCGGCGCCAGCTTTTCCGGCGTCCAGCCTGCCCCCCGGCGCAGCAGATAAACACATTCGGCGATCAGCTGCATATCGGCATATTCAATGCCGTTGTGAACCATTTTCACAAAATGGCCGGCGCCGTCCCCTTCCAGAGGCGTGCAGCAGGGCTCTCCTTCCGCTTGAGCCGCGGCAGGAAGAAGCAAGGGCGCGATCAGCGGCCACACCTGCTGAGAGCATCCCGGCATGATGGCCGCCCCGTGTCTGGCCCCTTCCTCGCCGCCGGAGATCCCGGCTCCCACAAAGACGACCCCTTTCTCCCGGCACCGCTTTGCCCGGTTCTGGGTGTCCTTGAAATAGGAGTTTCCGCCGTCGATGACTACATCCCCTGGCTCCAGCAAAGACAGAAGGCTGTCCAGAATCCCATCCACTGCCTGCCCGGCCTTGACCATCAGAATGATTTTCCGGGGCCGCTCCAAAGCACTGCACAGCTCTTCCAGGGTGTAAAAGGGATGCAGATTTTCTCCACCATACCCCTTCAGGCGTTCATCGGTCACTTGACCGGTGCGGTTATAGATCCCCAGACACACGCCCTTTTCCCCCAGCTGCTGGGCCAGATTCCAGCCCATCACCCCCAGGCCGATGAGCCCGCCCTGACAGGTTTGTTCCCTTTCCATGATCATTCCCCTTTCCCTTGTTCCAAACGGCGATACAGCTCCTGGTAGCGGCCATAGGCCTCCTGCCATACGCCCCTGTTTTCCTTCCGTGGCTCATAGCGGCGCACCGGCTCCATTCCCCGTAGCCGCTGACCGAACTGCACTTTTCCCCGATTTTCCATGGCCAAGTAGGCCGCTCCCAGCAATGTGGACTCGGTCTCCCGAGGCACCTGGATGGGGCAATCAAAGAGGTCGGCCTGCATCTGAAGCCACACTTCCGAGCGGGCATAGCCGCCCCCGGCCACCAGTTCTCCCGGGACAAATCCCCGCTCTCCCAACAGCCGGTAAATGCTGTACAGCCGGAAGAGCACCCCTTCCATGGCGGCCCGGGCCATATGCTCGATGCCGTGGAAGGGACGCAGGCCGTGTATCCCGCCAGTTACGGCACTGTTCCAGTCGGGGGAGCGCTCACCGGTGAGGGCCGGGGACATCACCAGCCCCTCACATCCCACCGGCAATTTTTCGGCCCACCGGTCAAACAGGGCATAGGCCCCCGCCCGATCCCCACCCAGGGGCAGAAGAAACCGGTCCCGCAGCCATTTGAGCACCAGCCCTCCATTGTTGATGGAGCCTCCCACCGCCCACATCTCCGGCCGGAAGGCATAGCACCAAAGGCTCAGCCCCTCATCCTCATAGGGCACAGGGAGCATGGTGCGCAAAGCGCCGCTGGTACCGATGTTGGTGGTCATTCTTTCTTGCGAAAAGACCCCCGCTCCCACATTGGCCAGCACACCATCGGTGGATCCCAGCACAAAGGGGGTATCTGCCGGAATCCCCAGCTTTTCCGCCATCATGGCAGGCAGAGGCGGAAGAGCGCTGGTGCAGGGACGCAGCGCCCCCAAACGGTCTTTTCCCGCCCCCACCAGGGCCAGCATCTCTTCCTCCCATTCTCCCCGGCCCATGTGAAGCAGCCCCATGGAGGATGCGTCGGACAGATCCACCACATTTTCTCCCCACAGCCGGTGCACCAGAAATTCCTTCAGCGTCACCAAATGAGCGGCTTTTTCCCACACCTGGGGCCGGTTGTTCTTCAGCCAAAGCATTTTGGCCGCCGGACTCATGGGGTGAGAAAAGCGGCAACCGGTCTTTTTGTAAAGAGAGGGAGTCTGGGGCAGATTTCCCAGCATCCGGCCTTCCCCCGCTGCCCGGCTGTCGGCCCAGGTGAAAACCGGGGTCAAAGGATTCCAATCCCCGTCCACCGCCAGGAGGGAGTGCATATAAACGCTGAGCCCCACACCCCGGGGCTTTCCCTTTGCCGCGCACTGATTCAAAGCCATGCAAAAAGCCTGCCACACTTCTTCCGTGTCCTGCTGGGCCGCTCCCTGACTGTCGGTAAACAGATTCAGCTCCTGCTGACTCATCCACAGCCGCCGCCCCGCTTGGTCAAAAGCTCCGCAGCGCAGGCTGGAAGTGCCGATGTCCACACCAAAGTAAACTTCCATGGGTTCCTCCCTTCAAACTTTGCTTTTTTTGCTCTCTTTTCTTTTTTCCTTGACAAAAAGAGCCTGCTTGTAAAGTTTTGATTACTTTTTGTTGAATTTCCGACCTCTTTCCCCTTCTTTTTCCATTTTCCACAGATTGGGGATAAATGAGGAAATCATGTGCTGTCAACAAGTTGTCCACAGTATCCACAGAGTTGTCCACAGTTTACACCCTGTTGCCCACAACAGGCTATCCATCGGTGTATAAACAGGATGTTATGAAAGCTTTTTTTAATGAAAGCGCTCTTTGTCCATGGAGCGGAATTGAACGGCCTCGGCAATATGCTCGGCTCCCACCTGTTCGCTCCCGGCCAGATCGGCGATGGTACGGGCCACCTTCAGCACCCGGTCATAAGAGCGGGCCGTCAGCCCCAGGGTCTGGAAAGCCGCCCGCAACAGCTGCTCTCCCTCCCGGTCCGGCCGGCAATACCGGTCCATCAGCCCCGGTGTCAGGCGGCTGTTGCAATGGATGCCCGATCCCCGGTACCTCTCCTGCTGGATGCGCCGGGCCTTGTTGACCCGCTCCCGGATGCCGGCGGAAGGCTCTGCCGGTTTCCGCTGGCGCAGCTCTTCATAGCCCACCGAGGGCACCTCCACATGGATGTCGATCCGGTCCAGCAATGGCCCGGAGATCTTCTGCCGGTAGCGGCGCACCGACTGTTCCGAACAGGTACACCGGCCGGAAGGATGACCGTAATAGCCGCATTTGCAGGGGTTCATGGCACACACCAGCATAAACCGGCTGGGATAGGAACAGGCTCCCGCCACCCGGGAGATGGTGACCACCCCGTCCTCCAAGGGCTGGCGAAGCACCTCCAGGGCATCCCGCCGGAACTCCGGCAGCTCATCCAGAAAGAGCACCCCGTTATGGGCCAGGGAGATCTCCCCGGGCCGGGGATTTTTCCCGCCGCCCGACAGACCGGCGGCCGAGACGGTGTGATGGGGCGCACGGAAAGGACGGCTGACCACCATGGGTTCTCCCGGCTCCATCAGCCCGGCCACCGAAAAGATCTTGGTGGTCTCCAGGGCTTCTTCATAGGAAAGATCGGGGAGGATAGAGGGCAGACGCCGGGCCAGCATGCTCTTGCCGGCCCCTGGCGGACCGATGAGCAGCACATGGTGGGAACCGGCGGCGGCCACCTCCAGCGCCCGCTTGACGCTTTCCTGGCCCATCACCTCGGAAAAATCCGGCCCCTCTTCCCGCCGCCCGGCATAATCATAAGGCGGCAGGGGCTGGAGCTTTGCTTCTCCCCGCAGATGGTCCACCAGCTCTTTTACATGGGACACGGGAATGACCTTCACTCCCGCCGCCACCGAAGCTTCCGCCCCATTCTCCTGGGGCACAAACAGGGTATCCACCCCTTCTTCCCCCAAGGCCAGGGCCATGGGCAGCACACCGGTCACCGTCCGCAACGCCCCATCCAGGCTCAGTTCTCCCAGAAAGGCCTGCCGGGGACTCACCGGCGGGATCTGCCCCGACGCCCGCAGAATCCCCAGCAAAATGGGAAGATCATACACCGGCCCTTCTTTTTTCAGGTCGGCGGGAGCCAGGTTGACGGTGATGCGCCGCAAGGGGAAATCAAAACCGCAATTTTTCACCGCTGAGCGCACCCGGTCCCGTGCTTCCTTCACCGAGGCATCGGGCAAACCCACGATCTCAAAGGCGGGCAGGCCGTTGGCCAGGTCGCATTCGCACAAAACCGGCACTCCCTGGATTCCCCGCAATCCGGCGGCCATGACCTTGGATACCATCTTTTTTCTCTCCTTCCCCGCTTCCTTTCCGAAAGCTTCCAATTTTCTCTGCATCCATGATACAATAGGGCTCCGCCGGTGTCAAACACCCTATTTTTTCGGTTTTTCCCCCATGCTTCCCCTTTCTCCCACCAGCTTTTCGGTTTTTCGTCAGGGGGCCAAAATTTTTTCACTATTTCCGGTGTTCTGTTCACTTCAGTGAATTTTTTATTTTTTTACCCGCCTTTTGTGGACACTTGGGAAAGAATCTGCTAAAATAGATACGGTTATTTAGGTAGCTTTCATATATTTTTGAAGGAGGAGATCCCCATGGCTAGAAAAATGAAATCCATGGACGGTAACACCGCTGCGGCTCATGTGTCCTATGCGTTCACAGATGTCGCTGCGATTTACCCCATCACTCCCTCGTCCGTAATGGCTGACTTGGCCGACCAGTGGTCTGCCAATGGTCAGAAGAACATTTTCGGACAGGAAGTCCGCGTCGTTGAGATGCAGTCCGAGGCTGGCGCTGCCGGCGCTGTCCACGGCTCTCTGGCGGCTGGTGCGCTGACCACCACCTACACCGCCTCCCAGGGCCTTTTGCTGATGATCCCCAACATGTACAAGATTGCCGGCGAGCTGCTGCCGGGCGTCATCCATTGCTCCGCCCGTGCTCTGGCTTCCCACGCTCTGTCCATCTTCGGCGACCATCAGGACGTTATGGCTTGCCGTCAGACCGGCTTTGCCATGCTGGCCAGCACCAATCCTCAGGAAGTCATGGACCTGGGCGCTGTTGCCCATCTGTCCGCCATCAAGGGCCGCGTTCCCTTCCTGCATTTCTTCGACGGTTTCCGCACCTCTCACGAGATCCAGAAGGTGGCTCAGTGGGATTACGAAGACCTGAAGGAAATGGTGGATATGGACGCTGTGCAGGCTTTCCGTGCCCGCGCCCTCAATCCTGAGCATCCCGTTCTGCGGGGCACCGCTCAGAACCCCGACATCTTCTTCCAGGCCCGCGAAGCCTGCAACCCCTACTATGAAGCCATCCCCGGCATCGTAGAGGAATACATGAACAAGGTCAACGAGAAGATCGGCACCAACTATCAGCTGTTCAACTACTATGGCGCTGCCGATGCCGAGCATGTCATTGTGGCTATGGGCTCTGTGTGCGACACCATCGAAGAAGTCATCGACTACAAGATGGCTCACGGCGAGAAGGTCGGCCTGCTGAAGGTTCGTCTGTATCGCCCCTTCGTGGCCGAGAAGTTCGCCGCTGCTCTGCCTGAGAGCGTCAAGACCATCTCCGTTCTGGACCGCACCAAGGAGCCTGGCTCTCTGGGCGAGCCTCTGTATCTGGATGTGGTGGCTGCTCTGCAGCAGACCGGCCGGAACATCGATGTGATCGGCGGCCGTTACGGCCTGGGCAGCAAGGACACTCCCAGCAGCAACATCTTCGCTGTCTATGAAAACATGAACAGCCAGGATATGAAGCGCAAGTTCACCATCGGCATCACCGATGATGTGACCAACCTGTCCCTGAAGGATCCTGAGAACGCTCCTGACACCACCCCCGAAGGCACCATCTCCTGCAAGTTCTGGGGCCTGGGCGGCGACGGTACTGTGGGCGCCAACAAGAACTCCATCAAGATCATCGGTGACCACACCGATATGTATGCTCAGGCATACTTTGACTACGACTCCAAGAAGACAGGCGGTCTGACCGTTTCCCACCTGCGCTTCGGCAAGTCTCCCATCCGCTCTCCCTATCTGGTCAGCCGTGCGGATTTCGTCGCCTGCCACAACCCCTCTTATGTGGACAAGTACGACATCGTTCAGGATGTCAAGCCCGGCGGCACTTTCCTGCTCAACTGCCAGTGGAAGCCTGAAGAGCTGGACGCTCATCTGCCCGCTTCCATGAAGAGCTACATCGCCAACAACAACATCAAGTTCTACATCGTGGACGCCATCGACAAGGCCCGTGAGATCGGCATGGGCAAGCGTACCAACACCATCCTCCAGTCCGCCTTCTTCAAGCTGGCCAACATCATCCCCATCGATGACGCTGTTCAGTACATGAAGGAAGCTGCCAAGAAGACCTACGGCCGCAAGGGCGAGGACATCGTTCAGATGAACTACAAGGCCATCGACACCGGTGTGGATTCCATCACCGAGATCAATGTGCCCGAGTCCTGGAAGACCGCTGTGGACGCTCCCGTGGAAAAGACCTACGAGGGCAAGGCCGAGCTGGTGGACTTTGTGAAGGATGTTCTGGTTCCCATCTCCGAGCAGAAGGGCAACCAGCTGCCTGTTTCCACCTTTGAGAAGGCCGCCGACGGCACCTTCCCCATGGGCGTTTCCGCCTATGAGAAGCGCGGTGTTGCAGTGGATGTTCCCGAGTGGATCCCCGAAAACTGCATCCAGTGCACCCAGTGCTCCTTCGTCTGCCCCCATGCCACCATCCGTCCCTATGCTGTGAGCGAGGAAGAAATGAAGAATGCTCCCGCTTCCATGAAGGGCAAGAAGATGATCGGCAAGGGCTGCGAGAATTACACCTTTGTTATGCAGGTCGATCCTCTGGACTGCATGGGCTGCGGCCTCTGCGCCAACATCTGCCCGGCTCCCAACAAGGCCCTGGTGATGAAGCCCCTGGCCAGCCAGATGGATCAGCAGGAAGCCTTCGATTACGCTGTCAAGCACATCAGCGAGAAGGATACCGGCCTGTCTGTGGAAACTGTCAAGGGCAGCCAGTTCAAGCAGCCTCTGCTTGAGTTCTCCGGCGCCTGCGCCGGCTGCGTTGAGACCGCCTATGCCCGCCTGATCACTCAGCTGTTCGGCGACCGCATGAGCATTGCCAACGCCACTGGTTGTTCCTCCATCTGGGGCGGCAGCGCACCTGCTGTTCCCTACACCGTCAACAAGCAGGGCCGCGGTCCTTCCTGGGCTAACTCCCTCTTTGAAGACAACGCCGAGTTCGGCCTGGGCATTGCCATTGCCACCCGTCAGCTGCGGGAGCGCCTGGCTGCCAAGGTGGAAAAGGTGATGGAGAAGGCCGAAGGCTCCCTGAAGGAAGCCTGCCAGACCTATCTGGACACCCAGACCAGCAGCGCTGCTTCCCGCAAGGCCACCGATGCCCTGATCCCCGAACTGGAGAAGGCTGCTGAGGCTGGCTGCGAGCTGTCCAAGGAGATCCTGAAGGACAAGGACTTCCTGGCCAAGAGAAGCGTGTGGATCTTCGGCGGCGACGGCTGGGCCTATGACATCGGCTACGGCGGCGTGGACCATGTGCTGGCTTCCGGCGAAGATGTGAACATCATGGTCTTCGACACCGAAGTGTACTCCAACACCGGCGGCCAGGCTTCCAAGGCCTCTCAGATCGGCCAGGTTGCTCAGTTTGCCGCTTCCGGCAAGGCCATCAAGAAGAAGGATCTGGCTGCCATCTCCATGAGCTACGGCTACATCTATGTGGCTCAGATCGGTATGGGCGCCAACTACCAGCAGACCGTTCGTGCTCTGGTTGAGGCCGAAAGCTATCACGGTCCCTCCCTGGTCATCGGCTATGCTCCCTGCGAGATGCACGGCATCAAGGGCGGCATGGGCAACAGCCAGCTGGAGATCAAGGCCGCTGTGGAAGCCGGCTACTGGCATCTGTTCCGCTATGATCCCAGACTGAAGAACGAGGGCAAGAACCCCTTCCAGCTGGACAGCAAGGAGCCCAAGAGCAACTACGAAGACTTCATCAAGAGAGAAGTCCGTTACACCGCTCTGGCCCGTTCCTTCCCCGAGAAGGCTGAGGCTATGTACTCCCTGGCTGCGGAAGAAGCCAAGAAGAAGTACAACCGCCTGACCAAGCGCGCCACCGAGAACTGGGACTAATCTCCCCTTTCTCCGGCCGTAACAGGTAAATAAAATGAGGCGGGCACCTTCGGGTGCCCGCCTTTTTATATGGCAAAGCCCCAGGTAAGCACCTGGGGCTTTGTTTTATTGCGCCACCGAAAAATCCACGGGATCAGTTTCAAACAGAGTATCATAGCTGTCCGGTGAATATCCCCGGAAGGCCAGCTGAATGTTTTCCACCGCCTGGATTCCGTTTGCTTCCATATCACTTTCCATCACAGTGATATGGGACACAGCCCGGCAGGCGGCATTCACCTGGCAATGAAAATACGGCGTGACCATAAAGCCATTGACAGACATATCATCACAGGAAATCACCACATCCTCTTCCCCGGTGTTTTCCACAAACAGCACCACACCGGCGCCCCAGAAAGTATCTTCCTCCACATAGCTGCCCACGATGCGCACACCATTTTGGTGATACAGCTCTTTTCCCTGGTCCATGGCCGGCTGCTTCTCACTTCCCGCTGCCGAAGTGGGAAGTGTTACCTCAACCGGCCCCCACAGGTCCTCATAGGAGTCGGGATCATAGGCCGTAAACCGGGCGGTGATATCCATGATCGTCTCGATCCCTGCTGCTTCCAGATCGCCATCGGAAAAATACATGGTCTCATTAGCCTTTTTTCCCGCAGACACATCGGCGGAAAACAAGGATGTGCTCATCATATAGCCATTGACCGCCAGGGTATCGCACCGGAGAGCATAATTTTGCTGAGAATTGTTTTCCACAAGCAGCTTGAGACCAATGCCCCAAATGGGATCTTCCGCCAGTTCCACTGCTGTGACCATCAACCCATCCTGATCCAGAACCACCTGCTTTTCCACCGTGGGAAGACCCTGCTCTTCCTTTTCTTCCGGCTGTTCTTCCTCTTTCCCTGCCTGTTCCTGCTGCTGACCGCCGGCTTCATCTTCCTGGATGGGCTTGCGGGAGGGAGTTTCCCCGGTGCAGGCGGACAAAGTCCAGATCATGCCAAGGGCCAAAAGAAGAGCGATCCATCTTTTCTTCATTCTGTTTTCCCCTTTTCCTCTTTTCCCACCGGCTGCTGGGGGTTCTTTTTCCACCGGATCACCGAGATCAGGAAGATCACGGCAAAAATCAGGCACAATCCACCCCAAATCACCAGATCTTCGAAGATCCCCTGAGCCGTTATGCCCAGAAGTCCGGCCAGGGCATACAGTATGGTGCAGAAAATCCCACCGCCCCGGCTGTTGCGGGCCGCAATGGCCACGATACCGCCAATGAGCATCAGAATGGCCACAAGCAGGCCGGAAAAGCCGCTGGTGCCTCCTTCATCCATCATGGCGTCCCCCAATCCGGCGGCGCAGGACTGGAACAGCACCAAAAAAGTGAGAACGATGCTGATGATGCCGATGATCAGCTTTGCTGTTTTCATTTGTTTTTCCTCTCTTTCCCTTACAGTTTCCCATTTTGCGTGGGAGCATCGTCTGAGACGACCTCCTCTTTCAGCTGGACATACCGGGCCAGCTTGATGCCTTTGTTCACCTCGGACAGATACCCCATGCCGATGCCCGACTCTTTGACGATCTCCCGCAGAGGCCAGGAACATTCCCGCAGGGCTTCGGCATACTGGATGCCGAACAAATGCACCTGACAGGCCGCTTCGTTCCGGCTGGCTCCCTGATACTTTTCCCACAGGATACCGGCCAGGGTCTTGCCATCCATTTTTCTTCCTCCTTTCCTTTGCTTTGTGCTTTTTGCTCTTTGCAATGTGCATCATAACAAAAAAAGCCAGGACTGTTTCCCCCAAACAGGGGGAAATCAGTCCCGGCACCGGGAAAGAGGTGGTTCGCCATGCTGGATCAGAAGATCGTCCACCTGATCCACCCATGATATACCTCGATTGAAAGCAATGATCAATATGGCATCCCGCTTTTTGCGGGGATACAGGGCTGCCAGGCCGTAAAGCTCCAAGCCCCGCTGAGCCTGGGAAAGTTTCAGCTCCATGGCAAAAAACAGCCGCAGCAGCTTGTCCCGGTCGGTGGTGTGCTTTTCTCCCGACAGCAGTTTATATCCGTATTTCTGAGGGATGTCGGCCCGCTGGAAAATCTCCTGCCGGGTCATTCCTCTGCTCTCCAGGATCTCATCCACCCAACCGGCAAAGGTGGGCACCTTTCCCTGAAGATACCGGCGATGGTATTCGCCAATGTCCTCCGGGTGGGCCGATCGCAGCACTTCCAGCAAAGAAGAGGTGCTGTCCTTTCTTGGCTCTTTCATCCGTTCCTCCCTTATGGTATCATAGCTTTGTCCCTTTATATTACCAAGGACTGGAGGATGGGTCAAGAGATGGATCTGGAAAGCCAGCTGCAGCTGTCTTATTACCGGGAGATCGCCCTGCTCAATGAGAATCACCGGGTATGGCTGGTACAGCACACCGAAACACAAAAAATATATGTAAAAAAAGCCCTGGAGGTTTACGATCTGCAAGTGTATCGCTATCTTCAGCAGAATCCCCAGCCAGGTATTCCCCGCATTTTCCAGCTGGTCCAGGGAGACGGACCGCTGTTTGTCATCGAAGAATATATTTCCGGCCGCTCTCTCAAAGAAATTCTGGAGGAAAAAGGGGCTCTCCCTGGGGATGAGGCCATCTCTATCCTGTGCCAGCTGTGCGCCATCCTGCGCCCTTTGCACGCCCTTTCTCCCCCCATTGTTCATCGGGACATCAAACCCAGCAACCTGATCCTCACCTCTCAGAACCAGCTTTTTCTGGTGGATTTCAATGCAGCCAAGGCGGTCTCTCCCGGAAAGGGACAGGACACGGTGCTCATCGGCACGGCGGGCTATGCCGCCCCGGAACAATACGGCTTTTCGCCCTCCCAGCCTACGGCGGATATCTATGCCCTGGGGGTGCTGCTCCACGAAATGCTCACCGGGCAGCTGCCCTCCCCTCCCACTTACCAAGGCCCATTGGCCCAGGTGATGCAGAAATGCCTGGCCATGGAGCCTTCCCGGCGCTTCCAATCGGTAACAGAACTGACCCGGGCCCTGCGCCGCCGGTGGCCCCACCCCCTGGAAGGACGGAGCGGCTGGCGAAGCTGGCTTCCTCCTGGCCTGCGCAGCGGCCGGGTCTGGCGGGTCAGTCTGGGCGTTTTATGGTATTTGCTGCTTTTGTCCATGTGCTCTTCCATCCAGTTGGAAGAGGGAACAAAGGCCACACTGCGGGTCTTTCAGGTGGGCGTTTTCCTGATTTTTCTGGTTGAAACCCTCTGGCTGGGCAATTACCGGAACATCTGGAGCAAAGTCCCCTTCTGCGACCGGCGCCGTCCCTGGATCTGCCTTTTGGCTGTCAGCTTCTGGGCCTTCCTCCTGCTGGTGGGGATGCTGCTTCTCATCGGCCTGATCCTGCCCCGGTAGTCCGGATAAAAAAAGACGCCGGAGCAAACCGGCGTCTTTTCGTTTTTTATTTTACTGCGGCAATGATGGAGATCTCCACCAGGATGCAGTCAGCAGCCATTTTGGCCTCCACACAGCAGCGGGCCGGCTCATGGCCATCGTTGACCCAAGCGTCCCACACCTGATTCATGCTGTCAAACAGGGACATATCCTTCAGATAGATGGTGGCGCTGAGGATATGATCTTTATCCGAACCATATTTGCCCAGCAGATCCTCGATCTTGCCCAGCACCGCTTTGGTCTGGCCCTGCACATCGGCTTCCTCCCGGCTGGTCTGGCCGCAGAGATAGATGGTGTCCCCATGGACGACGGCCCGGCTCATCCGGCCAGTGCCCTCATAGCGCTTGATTTCCATATTGTTTTTCTCCTTCCATTGCATTGGATGTTTTTATTGTACCCTTCTCTGCCTTTCTTGGCAACGAAATTTTCTCTCTTTCCAAATCCTTCGTCAAAATTGACATTGTATCTATGGCGTTTTTATGCTAAAATACTATAAACTGTGTGTAAATGCAAGCGTGTGATATCTTAGGAGTGATACAATGCAGAAAGTGACGAACAAGCTGGAAGAATTTTTCTGGCTGTTCCTCTTCATCAACCCTTTCCTGGACATCGGCAACGGCCTTTTTATCATGGTGATGGAAGGTCTGTACGACCGGACCTGGGAACAGATCAATCTGGCCTTTACTCCCAGCCTGCTCATCCGCATGACGGTGCTGGTGCTTTTGGGACTTTATCTCCTGCTCAGCTGGGATAAACGGGCCCTTTTGACCATCGTGCCCATTGGCGTAGTGTGGGCGCTTTCGGTGGCCGGGCAGATCTTCTGGCCAATGGACCAATTCAGCCCCTTTACCGATTTGCAGTACATTGCCCGCTTTGGCTACAATCTGGTGGTGCTCTTTGTCTACTGGCGGGTCTTTCAGCACAAAAAACTCAGCCGGGAGCGGCTGCTGCACCAGATCAACCGTGTGATCACCTTTTCCCTGGCGGTGCTGTCCACCTCCATTTTGGTGGCCTATGCCGCCGGCATGGGCTACACCACCTATGCCGACCGGTTCGGCCTGCGGGGCACCCGGGGGTTCTTCTATTCGGGCAATGACATCACTGCCGTGCTGATGGTCCTTTTGCCGGTGTGCATCTGCACTTTTCTGCTGCTGGACCGGAAAAAATGCGGCATTGTCCGGTATATTTACCAGGTCTATACCCCGGCGGCCACCATCGCCACCCTGTGCCTCATCGGCACCAAAACCGCTTTTGCCGCTGTGGGCGTGGCCTGCGGAGGCCTGTTGGGCTATTCCCTGTATCTGCTCATTGCCAAAAAGCAAAAGACACCCCTGATCCGTTTGGTGATCATGGCGCTGGCCTGTTTGATCCTGCTGGGCATTCTGGCCCTTTTCTCCGGCAATCTCTTTGCCGACATCAGCAGCTCTCTGAACAACACCGGCAACATCGCCCGTCGGGAAGGCGTCACCACCGCTTTGCTCAGCGGCCGGCAGAACAAGCTGGGAGAGGCTTTCCAGGACTTCCGGGAAGGCGGGGTCTACAAATGGCTCTTCGGCATCACCCGCGGCAGCCAGAAGGCCATCATCGAAATGGATGTCTTTGAAGTGCTCTTCTATTACGGCCTGGTGGGTGCGGTCTTTATGCTGTGGCCCTATCTGAAGCTGGGATTCGGCTTTGTGCTGAAATTCATCAAGGAGCGCACCATGGTGGCCTTTGCAGTGTTTTGCAGTCTGGGCCTGTGCGCCGTCTATCTGGTCATGGCCGGACACATCCTTTTCAGCGTCACTTCCGGTTTCTATTTTTCCTTTATGCTTCTTTACGGCAAACTGCTTTATGCCGACAATTTCAAAAAAGAAGAGATCTGAAAACAACATAAAAAAGCCCTGGAGAAGAAGTGAACAGGTCCAGTAAAAACGGACAGTGACAAAAGACCCCCTGATGTAGGAAAATAGACTACATCAGGGGGTCTTATTATGAAGAAACGAAATTATACACACATTCAAGCGCTGCTGCCCGAGATCAAGGCCATGCTGGCAGAAGGAAAGACACAGCGGGAAGTGGCGGAATACTACGGCTTTCGGGATAAGCAGGTGGTAAAAAGACTACT
>NZ_JACJKW010000074.1 GCF_016901775.1 Intestinimonas butyriciproducens | reverse complement strand
AGTAGTCTTTTTACCACCTGCTTATCCCGAAAGCCGTAGTATTCCGCCACTTCCCGCTGTGTCTTTCCTTCTGCCAGCATGGCCTTGATCTCGGGCAGCAGCGCTTGAACATGTGTATAATTTCGTTTCTTCATGACAAGACCCCCTGATGTAGTCTATTTTCCTACATCAGGGGGTCTTTTGTCACTGTCCGTTTTTACTGGACCTGTTCA
>NZ_JACJKW010000073.1 GCF_016901775.1 Intestinimonas butyriciproducens | reverse complement strand
TAAAAAGATAGCAGAATACATCCGGCACCAGTTAGAAGAAGACCAGGCGGGCGAACAGCTGACGATGGGAAACTTCTAAACAGCCCGTTTACGGGCGGCAAGTAACAATCCTTCGCGGCTGGCAGACCGTACCAACGCGACGTGACGCGTGCGCTAGTAATCCAGGGTTTCACCCGTCTGTGCAAAACCCCCGGCTTCGCCGGGGGATATTTATT
>NZ_JACJKW010000072.1 GCF_016901775.1 Intestinimonas butyriciproducens | reverse complement strand
AATCCTTCGCGGCTGGCAGACCGTACCAACGCGACGTGACGCGTGCGCTAGTAATCCAGGGTTTCACCCGTCTGTGCAAAACCCCCGGCTTCGCCGGGGGATATTTATTGTGCTCCGAAAACCACTCGCTAGGCGAGTGGTTCAAAAAAAGACTTATGTCGATAATGGCGAAATAAAAACTCCCTTTGCTATAATAGGAGTGCGGTCTGCCAACTG
>NZ_JACJKW010000071.1 GCF_016901775.1 Intestinimonas butyriciproducens | reverse complement strand
TCCGCCGATAACCGTAGGTGCGAAAACTGCCTTCCCTCTGCTGCGCGATGACTTCCGCAAGAGCCGCATCCTTCTCCGGCTTGCCAAGGCGATGAACGAAGGCATAGTAACCGCTTCTGGATACTCCGAAGAATTTGCACATGACTGCTACGGGATACTCTGTTTTGTGGCGATAAATGATATGATACTTTACCTTTACCCTCACCTCCTTCCTGCGCA
>NZ_JACJKW010000008.1 GCF_016901775.1 Intestinimonas butyriciproducens | reverse complement strand
ACAGCATGGCAGGGCCATGCAGGGGGGATTGCAAAGCCAGGCAAATGATTCAGCTGGGTGCTGTGATCGGGTGCGGGAGCACCGCTTGGCCGTCCCGACACGGGACCGGCAGCGCAGTCTGGGTCCAGCGGCTCGCCACCTTGAAAAAAGGTGGAAGTTTTGGTATACTGGAGAAAACCCGCAGAACATGGGGAAGGGGAGGATTTTTTTATGATCGCCAAAAAAGTGGGAAAATTCTTTTCCTGGGCCAATGCCTACTGCCGTCAAAGCAGCTGGAAAGACCTGGCCCTCATCAAATTCTGCCTGTGCGCCCTGGGGGTGCTTGTGGGACTGTGCGTGCCACCGGAAAAACGGAAAAAAGCCGCCTTGGGTGGGCTTCTGGTGTTCCTTCTGACCTATGTGCCCCTGATGCTCCGCTTCTTCCAGGTGGTGCAGCAGGAGCAGGCGGCCATGGAAGAGGATGAGGACGACTGCCTGGACTATTACGAAATTGACGAAGATTAAAAAAACTCAGCCGCCCCACCGGGCGGCTTTTTTTGAAAAAGAGAAAGGAGCCAGGATATGGCCACAGAACAGGAGCTGAAAGACATTTTGGGCAAGGCCCAGGGGGAAGCATTGGCCGTGCTGCGGGAGGTGCAGCGGGAAGTGGTGGGCAAGGATGGCGCCATTTTGCGCATCCTGCTTGCCATGCTGGCCCGGGGCCATGTGCTGCTGGAGGACATCCCCGGGGTGGGAAAAACCACCCTGGCCATGGCCTTCTCCCGGGCGCTGGGCCTCTCTTATAAAAGAATGCAGTTCAACCCCGATGTGATGCCCTCGGATATCACCGGGTTTTCCATTTATGACCAAAAGACCGGCTCCTTCCGCTACCAGGAAGGGGCGGTGCTCTGCAACCTCTTCCTGGCCGACGAGATCAACCGGGCCGGGAGCCGTACCCAGGCCGCTTTGCTGGAGGCCATGGAGGAAGGGGCGGTGACGGTGGACGGCATCACCCGGCCCATTCCCCAGCCCTTTGCCCTCATCGCCACCCAGAACCCCACCGGCTCGGCGGGCACCCAGCTGCTCCCCGACTCCCAGCTGGACCGGTTCATGCTCCGCTTCTCCCTGGGCTACCCCAGCTTCGATGCCGAAGTGGAGCTGCTGCGGCGGAAAAACGAGGGGAACATCCAGCGGGCAGAGCAGGTGATGGACGCCGCTGCCTTGCAGCAGGCCCAGAAACAGGTGCGGCAGGTTTTCATCAGCCAGGAGGTCTATGACTACATCGTCCGGCTGGTAGGGGCCACCCGCACTTATCCCGGCCTGCGCCAGGGCGCCAGCCCCCGGGCTTCCATCGCCCTTGTCCGCCTGGCCCAGGCCGCCGCCTTCCTCCAGGGGCGGGACTATGTGGCGCCAAAGGACGCCGCTCTGCTTTTCCAGGAGGCGGTGGGCCACCGGCTGCTGCTCACCCCCGCCGGAGAGTCCCGGGGCCTGACAGCCCAAGGGGTGCTGGAGGACATCCTCCAGAAAACACCCCGCCCCCGGCTGCGATGATGGCCCTTTGCTGGCTGCGCTATGGAATGGGGCTTTTTGGCGCAGCGCTGTTTTATGTGCTCTTCCCCGGCTGGCTGGGGGGATATGTGCTGGTGCTTACCCTGCTTCTGCCCCTGTTCAGCCTGGTGTTCAGTCTGCCCACCGCCCTTTTGCTGCGGGGGGAGATTTTGCTGCCCCCGGAAGGGGGAAGGCGGGCCGCGCCCTGCCCGGTGCAGGTGCATCTGAAAGCCCCCTGGGGCCTGCCTTTAGCAAGGGTGGCCTTTCAGCTTCAGTATGAAAATATGTTCAGCCATGAAAAAGGACGGGAAAGCCATTCCTTTCCCCTGGTGCGGGGGGAGGAATGGGTGGACAGCGCCTTTACTTCCCACAGCTTCGGCGTGGTGCAGTGCCGTCTCCGGTATTTCCGGGGTTATGATCTGCTGGGGCTGTTTCCCATCTTTTCCCGGAAGGGGGAAGGGGATAGGGTGCTGTGCCGCCCTCTGGAAGGGGCGGGCCTGGAAATGGGCGGGCACGATCCCGGCCAGGATGGCGACCAGGGAAAAAGCCCCATGGGGGGCGAAGTGCGCCCTTACCGGCCGGGGGACAGCCTAAAGAGCATCCACTGGAAAAATTCCGCCCGGCTGCAAACCCTGCTGGTGCGCTCTGAGGGGGGCGGCCGCGCCGGGGCCCTGGTGGCCTTTGACCTTTATGGCACGCCGGAAACATTGCAAAGCAAGCTGGATCGGGCCTGGGGCCTGCTCTCCGGGCTGCTCCGGCAGGAGATTTCCTGCCAGGTGCTGGTGCGCCGGGGAGAGGGCCAGGCGGAGTGCTTCCATGTGGAAAACCAGGGGGAACTCCAGAAACTCTTCTGGACTTTGGGAGAAAAACAGCCCGCTGCCCCGCCGCCCCAGGGAGGAAGCGCTCCCTTTGCAGTGCCGGAAGGGCTGTACTTCCGGCTGGAGGACGAGGAAGAAGGCGAGGTGCAGCCGTGACAAAAGGGGAAAAAGCTCTGTCCCGGGGGTGGGAGGCTTTCTGCGTCCTTTGGGGACTGTTTGCGGCGGTCTGGTGCTTTGTGGACCTGCTGCCCATGGGGGTGGGGGTTTTTGCCATCTGGTTCCCCTCCGCCGGAGCCGCTCTTCTGATCCTTTGCCTCCTTTGGCTGATGAAAAAGCCCTGGCGGGGAATGCTGGTGCTGACCCTGCTGCTCGTGGCCTACTGCCTCTATGACCCGGAAAAAATCATCCAGGGCGCCGCCCAGGTGGGGTGCAGCCTGAGCGAAGTCTATTCCCAGCATATCGAAGGGGTCAAGCAGTTCTATCCCCTCCAGGATCTGCTGGTTTCCGAGGCCCGAAGGGCGGCCGAGCAGTTCCTGGCCGTCTGTTTTGCTCTGGCGGGAGGGCTTCTGGCTTTTAGCTTCCGCTACCGCAGGTTTACGCCGGCTTTTCTGGTTCTGGGCGGCGTGGTGTTCATGCAGGCGGTGGTGCTGCGCACCCCGCCCATGTGGGCGCTGGTTTCCATCTTATTCCTTCTTTTGTGGCTGGCTTTTTGTGCCCATCATGCCCGGTCCCGGGCGGCTTTCCGCCAGGGAGCCCTGGCCCTGCCTGTGACGGCCTTGCTTTTGTGCCTGGCCTGGGCCCTGTGCCCCCAGGAGGGCTACCAGCGCTCCCCCTGGGTGGAAAACCTGCGCTTGCAGCTCAATCAGCTGGCAGGGGGGAGCCCGGTGCGGCTGAATGTGCTCATCCCCTTTCAGGGGCAAAAGGGCCGGAGCCAGCTGAACGACACCGGACGGCTTCAGTTCACCGGGGAGACCGCCCTTCGGGTTTCCTGCACCCAGCCCCAAAAGCTCTATCTCAAGGGCTTTTCCGCCGATTGGTATCTGGGGGATGAGTGGGCCCAGAGCTCGGCCGTGGCCTATAATACCCGTATGGGGCAGGTGGAGTTTTCCCCCATCACCATGGCAGGACTGGCGGTGTGGGCCACCTGGCCTGAGACCCCCACCTATGAAGTACAGGTGGAGCTGGTGGCCCCCAACGGCAGCTATTACTATCTGCCCTATGGCATGGTGAGCGAGCCGGGGGTTGAATGGGCGGTGCCGGTGAAGGACAGCTACCTGGAATCCCCGGGGGCGGGGGCGGTGTACCAGGCTTCTGCCGTGGCCCTGCCTGATTGGAGCCAGAGCCTGTCTTTGCCCGGGAGCCTGGCAGCGGCGGAGAGCCAGTACCGCCAGTATGCCCAGGACACCTGTCTCCAGCTGCCCGGGGAACAGGAGGATTGGCTGCGGGAGCTGGCCTATTCCATCGTCTCTCCGGAGGACACCCTGGAAGAAAAGGTGGACAAGATTTCCGCCTGGGTGCGTCAGGCGGCCCGGTATGATGCCGCCCCCGGCACCGTGCCCCCCGGGGAGGACTATGTGGAGTACTTCCTCACCGAGAACAAGAAGGGCTACTGTATGCACTTTGCCTCGGCCGGGGTGCTGCTGCTGCGTGCGGCGGGAGTGCCGGCCCGGTATGCAGAGGGGTATGTGGTGAATGAGGGGAACTTTGACGCCGACGGATGGGCCAGCGTGCCCGACAGCCAGGCCCACGCCTGGGCCGAGGTCTATGTGCCCTTCCTGGGATTTTTGCCGGTGGAGATGACCCCGGGCTATGGCGGGACCATTCCCCAGCAGGCCCAGGTGACGCCCCAGGAGCCGGAGGAAATGCCGGAAGAACTGCCGGAGGCGCCGGAAGAAGTAACCCCGGTGCCGGAGGAAATTCCGGAGGAAACAGAGCCGGAAACAGAGGAGCCGGAAGAAAAACGCCCGGAGGAAGAAGGAAAGCAAAGCATTTCCTGGGCTCTTGTGATTCTGCTGGGGTTGGCAGGGGCTCTGGGCGGGGGAGGATGGCTGCTTTGGCTCCGGCCCCTGTTGCAGCGGCGGCGGGAGACCCATGGCAGCAGCCGGAGCCGGGCCGCAGCCATTTACCGCCGCATTCAGGCGCTGGAAAAATATACTCCGGCGCCGCCCCGGGCCCCGGAGCTTGCGGACAAGGCCCTTTTCAGCAAAAACGGGCTGAGCGAGCAGGAGCTTACCGAGTTTGCAGGGCTGGCCCGGCAGATGGAGCAGGATGCCAAGGCGGGGGCAAAGCCCCTCGGGCGCCTGTGGCTCCGCTGGGGAAAGGGTGTCAAATAAAGCGGCGAGCCGGTCCCGTGTCGGGACAGGCCAAAACTCGCTGAAGGCTGTATGCGCTGTTTGCCTCTGTGCTCCGGGTGTGATAAACCATCACCCGGTAGGGTCTGGGGTGCAATCTTCGCAGAGTGGCACATTGCCAGGAATGCATGAAAGCCCCTACCGGCAGAGCCGGAGCACCGAAGGACGCAAACCATACAGCCGGGGAGAGTATGGCAGCGGGGCCACCCCGTCAATCCCCCCTGCATGGCCCTGCCATGCTGTCCCCCCTTTGCACAAGGGGGGCTGCGGCGAGCCGGTCCGGTGGCCGGACAGCCGTTCCTGCGCTCCTGCGCTGGGCAATAGAACGAAGTTTAAATAAAAAAGCCTCCCATTTTGAACTGCCCCATCTTGTGCGGACAGTACAAAAAAGCCCCCTGGCAGGAAATATTAAGTTTTTAGGCGGAGAGGCGTCGCGCCAGCGGCGCCTCTCCAGTTTTGAGCTGGATGCGCTCATGGTTGTAGAAGTGGATATAGCGGTCAATCATCTCGTTGGCTTCCGAGAAAGTAGCTGGTTTGTGGCGGTAAATGCACTCTGTCTTGAGGATTGAGAAAAAGTTTTCTGCCATGGCGTTGTCACATGGATTCCCTTGTCTTGACATAGACGGAGTAATACCGTATGCTTGAGTCAGGTTGAAGTACGCTTGGGAAGTATACTGAAACCCCTGGTCGCTGTGGAGGCGGAGCTCCGCAGCGACCCTCTTTTTCTCCCGCTTCATCGCCAGACGAATGGTGTCCAGCACCAGATTCACGGTCTGCTGTGTCCCGGTTTTGTAGGCCACGATGCTGTTGTCGAACAAGTCCCGAATCATAGACAGATATAAAACTCCTTGCTTTGTGTGGATGTAGGAAATATCCGTTACCCATTTGCTGTTGGGCCTGTCCGCATGGAACCGGCGGTTCAGCAAGTTTTTGTATTTATGTACCTGCTGCCCCATATTGACCCATTTTCTGCGCCGCCGGATCTCAGAGAGCAACCCGTATTTCTCCATGATACGCAGGATAGTCTTGGGATTGCGGTGGATGCCTTGCTTCTCCAGCACCAGCCACATCCTGCGGTAGCCATAGGTACGAAAGCTGCGTTCCTGCTGCTCCGCGATGATTTCTGCAAGAGCCGCGTCTTTCTCCGGCCTGCCCAGTCGATGGACAAAATCATAATATCCGCTTCGGGATACCTGAAAGAAGCGGCACATGACGGATACTGGATATTCGTTTCTATGCCGATGGATCACTGCGTATTTTGCTCTTGGCCTCACTTCCTTTCTATGGAGCGCAGAAAATCCCGCAACAGCTCGTTTTCCATCTTTAGCCGTTTGTTTTCCTTTTCATAATCCTCTATGGTTTTTATTTTTCCTGGCCTGCCTTTGGGCAAAGGGGCTGCCTGCCGCAGTTTTGTCTCTGGCCTCAGACCGCACCAACTTTGAACCGTATAGCGACTAATCCCGTATTCACAGCTGACCTCATTCTGGCTTTTCCCTCCTGCTATCTCTTGCCGAATTTGTTCTTTCAGTTCCTCGCTGTAATGTCGCATTCCTTTTCTTCCAGACATAACAATACCCCCCTGATGTAGTACTTCTATTTTCCTACATCTGGGGGCTTTTTGTCTATTGTCCGTTTTTACTGGTCCTGTTCACTCAGCCGGGCTTTTTTGCTTTTTACCGATAGCGGTGGGAGTATTGTCCGGGGGAGACCCCAACCATACTTTTGAAGGTGCGGATAAAATGAGAGTTGTTGGAAAAACCCACGATCTCTCCCACTTGCTGTACCGAGATGTTCTGCCGCAGCAGCTCACGGGCCTTGAGGATGCGCAGGTTGATGATGTATTCGTTGAGCCCGAAGCCGGTCACATCCTTGAACAGGTGGCACAGGTAGTATTTGCTCATATAAAATTGCTGGGCAATGCTGTCCAGGGTGATGGGATTCTGGAAATTCTGCTGCACATAGGACAGAATGGGCTGTACCTTGTGGAAGCTGTCCTTTTGGACGATCAAGTTGTCCCGATACACATGATCATAGAGGGAATTTACATAGAGCAGCAGCTGGATGAAAGCCATCTGACGGCGGAGATCATCTCCGTATTCTCCTTTCTGCCCGGCCTTCTGGGCCTTTTCAAAATAGGACAGAAGCTGCTGGGTCTGTTCTTCGCTCAGCTGTACATTGCCGGTATAGGAGCCCACCGGATGCTCAAAACAGCGAAGAAGATCGGTCTGGGGAGTGGAAAGGCCGGCGGCGTATTCAGGGATAAAGTGAGCCACATACCGGTCGTAGCTGGGTTGGGTGCTGCCGGCGCTGCGGTGCAGGTCCATGCTGTTGAACACCAGAAGCCCGCCTCGTTTGATGGGATAGGTGGACTCCCCTACAAAAAATTCGCCCCCGTCCGAAAGGCACAAAAGGATCTCATAGGTGTCGTGAAAATGGAATTTGTCCATTTTCCAGGAAGCATTCTGATGAAAGCTGATGCAGAAATCCTTGCAGAAATTTTGTTTGTTATCGGTTTCCATAAAAGACCCTCCCAGCCGGTTTCCTGAAGTATCTCCAGTATACACCGAAATAACAAGATATGCAAACAATGTCTCAAAATTTCAAAAGATTTTTCTTTTTTGAAGGACTACAATAAACTTTGCAGAATGAAAAAGCCATAGGCCGGAAGCGGCCATAAAAAAGGAGCGATCACATGGCAAATGCATTGATCCGCCCGATGAGCGGAGAATATGAGGAATATCTGCGGGATGAATCCCGCAGCGTGGGAAAGGCAGAGAGCATTTCCTTTCCCCGCACCACAGAGGAAGTTTCCAGCATCTTAAAAGAGATGAACGAAAAAAAGATCCCTGTAACAGTGCAGGGGTCCCGCACCGGTCTGGCGGCGGCGGCCGTGCCCTATGAGGGTCACGCCATGAACCTGAGCCGGATGGACAAGGTGCTCTCCTGCCGTCAGGATGATCAGACCGGCACATTTTATTTTACTTTGCAGCCTGGTGTGCTGCTGTCCGAGCTGCGGAAGATGATTTCCGGCAAGCGTTTTCAGACGGCGGATTGGACCGAGGAAGCAAAGGCGGCCTATACAGCCTTCTGCCGGGCGCCGGAGCAGTTCTTTACGCCGGACCCCACCGAGACCTCAGCATCCCTGGGCGGCATGGTCAACTGCAATGCCTCCGGAGCACGCAGCTTTCACTATGGCTCGGTGCGGGGATATATCAATGCCTTGAAAGTGGTGCTGATGGACGGGGAGACCCTGACACTCCGCCGTGGAGAACAATTTGCCCAGGGGAGAAAGGGAACACTGCGCACCGATACCGGCAAGGAAATTTCCTTTACACTGCCTTCGTATCAGATGCCTCACACGAAAAATGCCTCCGGTTATTATGCGGAGGACGATATGGATCTCATCGATCTGTTCATCGGCAGCGACGGCACATTGGGTGTGACCTGCGAGATCGAGATCCGGCTTCTGCCTCTGCCTCAGATCATCTGGGGCGTCACCGCGTTTTTCGACCAGGAGGAAAAAGCTCTGCGCTATGTGCGCCTGATCCGTGGGGAGCAGCTGGAGGGCTGTGACCGTTTTGACATCCATCCGGTGTCGGCAGAGTTTTTCAATGGGGACGCTCTGGAGATCCTTCGCCGGGAAAAACGGGAAAACAGTGCCTTTGCGCAGATTCACGACATTCCCCAGCAATATGAGACGGCCATTTATGTGGAGCTCCACGGGGATACCGAAGAGGAAATGACAAACCGGCTGCTGGAGCTGGGAAAAGCCATCCAACAGGCCGGAGGGAAGGAAGAAGATACCTGGGTGGCCCGCAGCCAGACCGATCTGGACCGGCTGATGTTCTTCCGCCACGCCATTCCCGAGTGCGTCAATATGCTCATCGACCAGCGGAAGAAAAAGAACAAGGAGATCACCAAGCTGGGTACCGATATGGCCGTGCCCGATGCCGCGCTGGAAGAGACTATGGCGATGTACAACACCATGCTGAAGGAAAAAGGGCTCCAGTCGGCCATCTGGGGTCATGTGGGCAACAACCATCTCCATGTGAACATCCTGCCCAATGACAGCGAGGAATATCGGAAAGGCAAAGAACTTTACAACGACTGGGCTGCAAAGATTACAGCCAAAGGCGGCGCTGTTTCCGCCGAGCACGGCGTGGGCAAGCTGAAAGCCGGATTCCTGCGGGTGATGTATGGAGAAGAACACATCGGGGAAATGCGGCAGCTGAAAAAGGCCTTTGATCCCCAGAATCTGCTCAACCGGGGAAATCTGTTTGCGCCGGAGGAGGAAAACAAATGAAGATCATCGTTTGCATCAAACAGGTGCCTTCTACAAACCAGGTCAAATTGGACCCGGAAACCAAAACCATCATCCGGGATGGACGCCAGTCGGTGATCAATCCCTTTGATACATATGCCATTGAAGAGGCCGTACAGCTGAAAGAAAAGCTGGGGGGCAAAGTCACCGCCCTCAGCATGGGCATTCCTGCCACCCAGCGGATTTTGCGGGAGGCCATGTCCCAGGGGGTGGATGAAGCCCTGCTGCTCAGTGACCGGGCCTTTGCCGGGGCCGACACCCTGGCCACAGCCTATACCCTGGCCCTGGGCGCCCGGCACATCGGGGATTTCGATCTGATCGTCTGCGGCCGCATGGCCACCGACGGCGACACCGCCCAGATCGGACCGGAGCTGGCCGAGGACCTGGGGGTGCCCCATGTGACCAATGTGTCTGAAATTCTGGAGGCCAGTGATAAAGAACTTCTCTGCCGCAAAGTCACCGATTACGGCACTCAGGTGGTGCGGATGAAACTGCCGGGGGTCATCACGGTGGCCAAGGATATCAATATGCCCCGCATGGCTTCCATCCGCGGTGTGCGGGAAAGCCTGGAGGCTCCCTTTACCATGCTGGGGGCGGCAGACACCGGGGCCGATCCTGCCCGTATTGGCCTGAAAGGATCGCCCACCCAGGTGGTGCGCACCTTTACGCCGGAGAAAACGGTGGAATGCCAGTTCCTTCAGGGGGATGCAAAGGAGGCGGCCGGTGCGTTGTGCCGTTTGCTGAAAGAGGAACATTTGACAGGGGAGGAAGCATGATGGCTGGTATCGTGATCGATGAAAGCCGCTGCGTAGGCTGCGGCTTGTGCGTGAAAACTTGCCCCCAGGGGGCCATTGAGATCAAAGACAAAAAAGCCCATGTGGGAGACGGCTGCATCGCCTGCGGTATGTGTCTGGATTCCTGCAAACTGGGCGCCATCTCCCGCACCCAGGAAAAGGGCGGGGAGGACCTGGACAGCTGGAAGGGGATCCTGGTGGCCGCCGAGGCTTACGAGGGGAAACTTCACAGTGTGACCCTGGAACTTCTCTGTAAAGCAAAAGAGCTTCAGTGCGATTCAAAATGCGGCATTTCTGCCTTTTTGATGGGCAAGGATGTGGAGAAGCTGGCTCAGGAGCTGATCAACCATGGAGCGGATACCGTCTATCTGTGTCAGGATGAATCCTTGGCCTATCCCACAGAAGAGCCCTGGGCCGATGCTCTCACCAGCGTGATCGAAAAGGCTCGTCCGGAGATTCTGCTCTTCGGGGCCACGGAGTTTGGCCGCAGTCTGGCGCCCCGGGTAGCCGCCCGGCTGCGCACCGGTCTTACCGCCGACTGCACTGTGCTCCAGATCGACAAGGAGACCGGACTTTTGCAGCAGACCCGTCCGGCCTTTGGCGGCAATCTGATGGCCACCATCGTCTGCCCCAACCACCGGCCCCAGATGGCCACCGTTCGTCCCGGTGTATTCCCCATGGGACAGGGGGAGATGCGGCAGGGCACCGTGGTACGCCTTCCTGTTCCGGCGCTTTCCGGCCGGGTACAGGTGGAATCGGCTCAGCCTGCGCCTGAAAGCAAAACCATTGCCGACGCCCAGATCATCGTGGCAGTGGGACGGGGCATCGGCAGTCAGAAAAATATGCAGTATGCCTATGAGCTGGCCCGACTGCTGGGGGGCCAGGTAGGCGCTTCCCGTCCTTTGGTGGACGCCGGCTGGGCCCAATATCCCATGCAGGTGGGGCAGACCGGCAAGACGGTGGCTCCCAAGCTGTATATCGCCTGCGGTATTTCCGGAGCGATCCAGCATATGGCCGGCATCGGCGGGGCCGAGACCATTGTGGCCATCAACACCGACCCGGATGCTCCCATTTTCCAGTCGGCTCATTATGCCATTGTGGGCGACTGTGTGGAAGTGCTGAAAGAGATGATCGCACAGCTGCAAAAATAAGGAAAATAAAAAAGCGGGAGGGGCTTCCCTTCCGCTTTTGGGCTGTTTTGCATCAGTCCAGAAATTCCTCCAGCACATCGGCGGCCAGCTCCACCGTGGCCAGGCACCGGTCTCCCTCCACAAAATATTTTTCCTTCACATTCTGGCACAGTTCACTGCCGGCCTTTTCCTGAAACCGGGTGACAAAGGCTTTCACCTTTTCCCGCATTTCCGGGTTGCCGTGGGCGTCCAGATCCATCTCCCCGGTACGCAGGGCAATGGCAGCCGCGCCGCCGGCTACCGCGCCGCACAGGCTGCCGCAGCATACGCCGCCGCTGAACGCCCCTATGAGCTTGAGGCATTCCGGCGTCACCGGAATGTTCCGATCTTCGCAGGCCGCCAGAAAGAGGGATTCCGAGCAGCTTTTGCTCTGGCCGATATAGTACTTGAATACATGGTCCTTGATCATCTTCTGTTCTCCTTTTGCCGATGGCAGGCGGTTGCAAAGTCCTGCCGAATGTGGTACCCTTGATTTGTTGCTTTTGCTACTATTATAACGAAAAGAGAGGAAATTGGGAATGAGTATTTTTGAAGCATTGATGCTGGCCTGCTTTGGGGCGGCCTGGCCCATGAACATCGCCAAATCCCTGCGCACCAAATCCACCAAGGGGAAGAGCCTGGCGTTCCTCATGGTCGTTGAAATCGGCTATGTGGCCGGCATCACCCACAAGATCCTGTACAGCCAGGATATCGTCATGCTGCTGTATATCATCAACTTCCTGATGGTAGGCACCGATATGACACTGTATTTCATCTACCGCAGCCGGGAGAAGAAAGAGGAAAAAGCGAAGGAGCTGAAAAAATGAGTCTGTGCCTTACAATGCAGCAGGAAAAAGAGATCGATTCCATTTTCCATCGCTGGCAAAAGGGTTTGTGTCCCGGCGGGCAGGTGCTGGTGCGCCGGAAGGGAGAAGTGATCTACGATAAATCCTTCGGCTATGCCAATCTGGAGCACAAAATTCCGGTGGGAGAAAACACGGTATTTCATGTGGCTTCGGTTTCCAAGCAGGTGACAGTGCTCAGTCTGCTGCTTTTGGCCGAAGAAGGAAAGGTGCGTCTCACCGACGACATCCGGGACTATGCTCCGGAATTGATCCTGTTCCGTGAGCCTGTGACCTTGTATGATCTGGTGCACAACATTTCCGGTATCCGGGATCAGTGGGAGCTTCTGATGATCCGTGGTGTGCGCATTGACGATACCATCACCATGGAAGATCTGAAACGGATGATCTCCATGCAGACCATCCTGAATTTTGAGCCCGGCAGCCAGTACATGTACAGCAATTCCAATTTCACTCTCATTGCCCATGTGGTGGAAAAGGTCTCCGGTATGAGCCTTGGGGAGTTTGCCGCTCAGCGGATCTTCGCTCCTTTGGGCATGGACCATACCTGCATCAAAACAGCTTATTCCCAGGTGATCCCAGGGCGGGCCTATTCCTATGATGACGATGGAGAGGGGACATTTACCTATCATCCCATCAATTACTCCGCTTATGGGGCCACATCCCTTCACACCACCGTCCATGATTTGATGAAACTGCTGGAAAACTACAAAAACCCCACCATCTGTCGGAAAGAAACGGTGGAAAAAATGATGGAACGGCCGATGCTGCCCGATGGCAGCCGGAGCATTTACGGCGGCGGACTGATGCTGGGAGAATACGAGGGCCATCCCTTCCTGGAGCATGGGGGTGTGGATGCCGCCTATCGGGCCCATACCATCCGTTTTTATGAACCGGAAGACGATCTGGATATCGCCATTGTCAGCAACACCCAGAACACCATTCCCGGCGTAGCGGCCCGGCAGATTGCCCGGGTGGTGCTGGGGCTGGGAAGGGAAACGCCTCAGCATGCCCAGTGTCTTCAGAAGCAGGCGCCTCAGCAGGAAGAGACCGGGGTCTATTGGGCAGAAGAGCCCAGCCTGGCCTGCTTTACCATTTGTCGGGACAAAGAAGGTCAGCTGCGCCTGGGAGGGGAGAACGGCACGACCCTCCACCATGTGGAGGGCAACTGTTACCGCATCGGTTATCTGGAGGATGTGATCTATTTGGGAGCGGAAAAGGCGGCCTGCCAGATGGGAGCCAATCTGTATCCCCTGGTAAAGGTGGATACATCTTCCCAGGATACCGACTTTTTGCTGGAATATGAGGGCACTTATCAAAGCGACGAAGTGGACACCCGGTATTTCATCACCGAAGAGGCAGGTTTTCTGTATGCTTCCCATACCCGTCACGGCAGGGGCCGGTTGTACCCTCTGGGGCGGGACCGGTATGGAGTGCAGATCGGCGGCCTCACTTTGCGCCTGACCTTCACCAGAGGTTCCGGTAATCGGGTCACCGGCCTTGTGATGGACGGGGGACGAGTGCAGCATTTGGGGTTCACACGGGAAGAAATGTAAAAAATTGCGGGCAGAAAAGCGGGGGAACATGCCCCGCTTTTGCCCTGAACAGGAGGAAAGGCCAGTGGAGAGAAGTTCGCCTCAGGCGATTTACGATTTGCTGAAGGAATGGGGCATTGATTTTAAAAGCATGGCTCATCCGGAAGCGGCCACCATGGAGGATTGCAAAGCCATCGGGGAAAAGCTGGGAGCGCCTTTTTGCAAAAATCTGTTTCTGGCCAACCGGCAGCAAACGGAATTTTTCCTGCTGCTCATCGGGGAAGATAAGAAGTTCCGCACGGCAGAGGTTTCCAAAAAAATCGGCCGTTCCCGCTTGAGCTTTGGCAACGAAGAGAAGCTGTATCAGGCTCTGGGTGTGCGTCCCGGCTCCATTTCACCCATGGGGCTGGTGTTTGATGAAGACCATGAGATCCATCTGATCGTGGATGAGGATGTGGCTGCACTGCCCGCCTTCTGTGTCCATCCCTGCCTCAACACCGAAAGTCTGGTCATCTCTCAGGAAGGGTTCCAGGAATATCTGAAGCACACCGGCCATATCCCCCAGTACATCCAGATCACCGGGGAAGTGCCGGAGAAAGAGTAGGAGGAAGGAAGGATGAAAGAGCTGCTGCGGGAACTGGTGTCCTTGCCGGGCACCTGCGGTTTTGAAGAAGATGTGGCCCAATACCTTTACCGCCGGGTGGCGCCTCTGGCCGATGAAGCCTATGTGGATGGGTTGGGAAATCTCATCGTGATGAAGCAGGGGGGACAGGAAGGCCCCACCCTGATGCTGTCGGCCCATATGGATGAAGTGGGCTTTATGGTGCGGAAGATCGAGAAAAACGGCCTGCTGCGTTTTGAAAAACTGGGCGGTCACGATGACCGGGTACTGCCTTCGGAGCATGTGCTGGTGCATGGGGCCAAGGGGGCCTGCCATGGAATCATCGGCACGATTTCCTGCCATATGCGCCGCTTTGACGATGAAAAGCTGGTGCGGCATTATCGTCAGCTTTATATCGATGTAGGGGCCAGAGATGACGCCGGAGTGGGGGAAATGGGCATTTCGGAGGGGGACGGCATCACCTGGGCCACACCTCTTCAGGACTTCGGACAGAACCGGGCCCTGGGCCATGGGTTTGACGACCGGGCCGGCTGTGCTCTTTTGGTGAAAGCTCTGGAAGAGACCGATTTCTCCCAGGTCCACGGCAAGGTGTATTTCGTCTTTTCCTCCCAGGAAGAAGTGGGATTGCGGGGCGCTCGGGTAGCTTCCCAGCAGATCGCCGCCGATGTGGCTCTGGCGGTGGATACCACCCCGGCCAGCGATACGCCGGAAAGCGTCAATGACGGCACCATTCTGTTGGGCGGCGGTCCGGGGATCAAGGCCATGGACGGCAGTTTGGTGGCCAACGCCAAAGTGCGCCGCCGTCTCCAGGAGCTGTGCGCCAAGTTGAACATTCCCTGTCAGATTGAGGTGTTCCCGGGCATTGGCACCGATGCCGGAGAGATGCACAAGGAAAAGGCCGGTGTGCCTACCGGTGCGATCTCCATTCCTTCCCGGTATGCCCATTGCCCCCACGAGGTCATCGATTGGGGAGACATGGATCAGTGCCTGAAGCTGCTTCAGGCTTTCATCCTGTCCCTGCGGGAGCCGGGCGAATTTTGGAGTCTGTAATCTGTAAATCGAAAAGGCGGCTAAAAAGCCGCCTTTTCGAGTTTTTGCAAGGAGCCGCATGCACGCCTTTGGCCCGCACTGGCCCCTTGAGAAGTGCAAAAAGCCGCGCACAGGTCGCGGCTTTTTGCGGATTGATGAAAGGGAGGGAAAATGGTCTTTTTTCGTTGTACAGGTTTCTCAGCAGCCTGAAAGGAGTAGAAATGGAAGGAGTCAGACGAAACCAGGTATGCCTTATGCCCCATCAAGGGACATGGGATGAAGAATATAAGCAGGTGCAGCGAAAAATCCTAGAAGTCTGGGGAGAAAATGTGCTGGATATCCAGCATGTGGGCAGCACAGCCATCCCCTCCATCTGGGCCAAGCCCATTTTGGATGTGGCGGTGCGCCTGGGATCCATGGAAAGCATGAACAGAGACGAACTGGAGAAGCTGGGCTATGATTACCGGGGCCCTCAGCATGGAAAAGAAACCTATCATCTTTTTGTGCTGCGGGGAGCGGGGGAGCTGTCGCTGCATCACATCCACTGCTACGACAAAAGAGATGATGAATTTTTCCAGCTGGTAGGGTTTCGGGATTATCTCCGGGCTCATGGGGAGAAGGCAGCAGAATATGAAGCGCTGAAAAAATCTTTGGCCACACAATATCCCCTGGATCGGGTGGCCTATACAGAAGGAAAAAGGGCTTTTATCCAGGGAATCTATGAAATCCGAAAGCAAGAAAAAGGTGTTTGATGGAATTATTGTCCATTTGTGGCTCCATGAAAGCCGTCGAGCAGCTCGTAGGTGGCGGTGCAGCCGGAAGAGCGGAGGGTGGAAGAACTGATTTTCATATAGTATGTTTTCCCCGGCTGAAGGTCGGTAAAGAGCACTCCGTCGTCCACCGGAGAAACGGTGTAGGTTGATACTGCTTTGCCTTTGCCGGGGGCGCCCTGATACAGCTGCACATTGTAGTTTTCAGCGCCGGGGGCGCTGGCCAGGGCAAAGGCGGCGCCGGTACTCCGGGCGGTGAAGGGGGCGCAGAGACTGCCGTTGGTGCCTGTTTCGTTGTTTTGGGCCAGATAGGCGGTGCCCACCTGGCCTCTTTCCTCCAGTTCTTCCCGTTGGGAGGAGGAGAGAGCGTGAATGGTTACCGGAAAGGCTGCGGCCATGGCGGAGGTTAGAGTGGCGCTGAGGCACAGAGCGCCTGCCAGGGGAATGAGGATCTTTTTGGGATTTTTCATGAAAACAGCTCCTTTCAAAATGGGAACGCCTTGGGGCGTGTCCCTTATTGGATGGAGCAAAGGGGCAAATTGCTGCTGGTTTTAAAAAAAAAAGACACGACCAGAAGTCGTGTCTTTTTCTGGCGCGCCTGAGACGATTCGAACGTCCAACCAACGGCGTCGGAGGCCGCTACTCTATCCATTGAGCCACAGGCGCATATCTTGTTTCAGCTCATTTAGTATAGCACAGCTTGAGAAAAATGTAAAGGATTATTTGAAGAATTTATTATTTCTTTTTTTGACAGAACTATGATATAATATATCAGAAAAGGGGTGGAGCCGATGCGGCACGAGCTGGAAAGGCTGGAACAAGCCGATTACAAAGAAAAACTCCAGGGCAAAGCAAAACCTCAAATGATCTTTTTCACAGCGGAGTGGTCGGAGCCCTGCCGGCAGATGCAGGGGCTGGTGGAAGAACTGGCCGATGCCCATTACGCTCAGGCAGATTTTTACCAGGTGGATCTGGATGAACAGCCGCTGATTGCCGGGGATTTCCATATCGCCGGTGTTCCTGCTCTGGTCATCTGCCGGGAAGGGAAGGAAGACGAGCGGATCGTGGGTCTGCGGGCCTATCCCGACTTGGAAAAGGTCGTTGTCAAATATCTGTAAATCGAACCGGGGGAGCAAAAGATGGGCGTGCTATTCAAAACGGCCTTGGTCGGCGGCTTTCAGAAAGAGGAAGTCATCGAATACATTGAAAAGCTGAAAAACGATTGGGCCGAGGAAGAGCGCCGTCTGCAGGAAGAACTCCGGCAGATTCGGGAAGAAGAAAAGCGGACTTATGGGCAGCTGGAAGAAAAGAAGGACGAAAACCAGCGTCTGGAGGAAGAGCTGGCCCGGGCCAGGGAGCAGATCAGCGCCCTGGAAGAAGAGAAGGACCAGGCCTGTCAGCAGGCGGAACAGGCCCGGCAGAGGGCGGAGACCCTGCGCCGGGAATATGGCGAGCTGAAGGAATATATCGCCGACATTGAGATTTCTGCATACAAGCGGGCCAGGGAAGTGCAGGAGGAAGCCAGCCGCCATGCCCAGGAAGTGACCCAGACCATCAAGGACGCCGGCGCTGTGATGACACCTGTGGCGGAAGAAGCCCGGGAAAAGGTGGTCATGGCCGAGGAAGCCTTCAGCGGTTTCAAGACCCGTATTGCTTCCATCACCGGTGAGATCGACGAGTTGGTCCGGGCTATGAATGAGATTGAGCAGCGCTCCCGCCATACTCTTTCGGCCCCGCCGCCGGCAATGCCGAAGGCCCCTGTGCAGACCCGGTCTGCTGCTGCGAAAAAAAGCGACTCCCAGTCTCAGCCTGCAGGCACGAGACTGCGTTCCATACAAGAGATTCTGGACAGAGTCAAAAATATTGGAGAAAAGATGTAGGTGCATTATGAAAGAATGGAATCTGAACACTTCGGAACTGCGCGCCCATGCCAAAGAGATCAAAGTGGGCGACATGGTAAACCTGACGGGCACGATCTATACGGCTAGAGACGCCGCTCATAAGCGCCTGTTCGCTTTGCTGGATGAGGGGAAGGAATTGCCCTTTGACATCAAGGATGCTGTGATCTATTATGCCGGTCCCACTCAGGCCAAGCCTGGTGAGGTCATCGGCTCCATCGGGCCCACCACTTCCGGCCGGATGGATCCCTTTGCCCCCCGTCTGCTGGATCTGGGACTGGTGGCTATGATCGGTAAGGGTGGCCGTGCTCAGCCTGTGGTGGATGCCATCATCCGCAACGGCGGGGTGTATTTCTGCGCCATCGGCGGCGCAGGCGCTGCCATTTCCGGCTGCATCAAAAAGGTAGAAGTGCTGGCTTTTGAAGAGCTGGGCTGCGAATCCCTCAAGCGTCTGACCATTGAAAATATGCCGGTGGTGTGCACCATCGACAGCGAGGGCGGCAACCAGTTTGTCACTGGCCGTGCCGAATATGAAGTAAAGGACTAAATAAGTTTTTCAGCCCGTGGTCCTCTGGATCACGGGTTTTCTTTTTGGTGAAAATGAATCTTTTAAAATCATTTTTGAAATATAATCATAATTTATTTCAAAATAAACAGATAAAATGAAACAAATAAAATTTTGAAAATCATTTTATCATTTCCTATTGCAAAACAAAAAAGAAAGAGGTAAGATACACTCAGAAAGGAAGGGGACGCCCTCCACATAAAATCAGGATGATGAGGTGAAAAAATGGATCGTTTTGATCTTTCTCAGCTTTACGGAGAAAACGTGTTCAACGATGAATCCATGCGCAAGTATCTGCCGACCAACATCTATAAGCAGCTGCGGGCCACCATCGACCAAAACAAGCCTTTGGACCCGGCCATTGCCGACAGCGTGGCCAACGGGATGAGGCTGTGGGCCCTGGAGAAGGGGGCGACCCACTATACTCACTGGTTCCAGCCTATGACCGGCTTCACCGCCGAAAAGCACGATTCTTTCCTCAATCCGCTGTCCGATGGCAGTGTGCTCATGACATTCTCCGGCAAGGAGCTGATCCGGGGCGAAAGCGATGCTTCCAGCTTCCCCTCCGGCGGTCTGCGGGCTACCTTTGAAGCCAGGGGCTATACCGCCTGGGACTGCACCTCTCCCGCCTTTGTCAAGGACAACACCCTGTATGTGCCCACCTGTTTCTGCTCCTTCACAGGAGAAGTGCTGGACAGAAAAACCCCTTTGCTCCGCTCCATGGAGGTACTCTCCAATCAGGCGGTGCGGGTGCTTCATCTGCTGGGCAAAACCGATGTGGAACGGGTGATGGCCATGGCCGGCGCCGAGCAGGAATATTTCCTGGTGGATAAGGCCCTGTTCGATCAGCGCCTGGACCTGATGTTCTGCAACCGTACCCTGTTCGGTGCCCGTTCGCCCAAGGGCCAGGAGATGGATGGCCATTACTATGGCAACATCAAAGAACGGGTTATGGACTTTATGCGGGAGCTGGACGAGGAACTGTGGCGTCTGGGCGTGCCCGCCAAAACCGAGCACAACGAAGTGGCTCCGGCCCAGCACGAGCTGGCTGCCGTCTATACCACCGCCAACATTGCCTGCGACAACAACCAGCTGATCATGGAGACCATGAAAAAGGTGGCTCTGCGGAAAAACCTGGTGTGCCTGCTTCATGAAAAGCCCTTTGCCGGGGTCAATGGCAGCGGTAAGCACAACAACTGGTCCCTGAATATCTACAACGGCCCCAGCCTGCTGGATCCGGGCAAGACCCCGGCGGACAACGCCCAGTTCCTGCTGTTCCTCTGCGCCGTCATCTGGGCCGTGGATGAGTACGCCGAGGTGCTGCGCACTTCGGTCACCTGCCCTGGCAACGATCACCGTCTGGGCGGACACGAAGCGCCGCCTCCCATCATCTCCATTTTCCTGGGCGATGCCCTCACCGACATTCTGGAAGAGGTGGAGACCGGCCGTCCTTCCCAGTTCCGCCAGGGCGGCAACATTGAAATCGGCGTCACCACCATTCCCTGGCTGCCTCAGGATACTTCCGACCGCAACCGCACCTCTCCCTTTGCCTTCACCGGCAAAAAGTTTGAGTTCCGTATGCTGGGTTCTTCCATGTCCATCGCCGGCTGCAATTATGCGCTGAATACAGCGGTGGCCGAGATCCTCAGCCGCATTGCCGACCGGCTGGAAAAGGCGGAGGACAAAAATGCCTGCGTGCGGGAACTGATCCGGGAGATCTACCGGGATCACAAACGGGTGGTCTTCAACGGCAACAATTACAGCCGGGAATGGGCCGAAGAGGCCAAGGAGCGGGGCCTGCCCTGCGCCACAAACGATGTGGACGCCGCCCGCGGCCTGGTGATTTCCAAGTCGGTAGAGCTGTTTGAAAAGCACGGCATCTTCCGCCGGAAGGAAGCCGAAGCCCGCTATGAGATCCGTTTGGAAAATTACATCAAGACCATCTCTCTGGAAGCCAATACCATGCTGGATATGACCCGCCGCCAGATCATCCCGGCGGTGATCAAATACACCAAATTCCTGGCCGACAGCGTCAATGCCATCAAGGAAACCGGCCTGACGGTGGATATGACCATGGAATCCAGTGCGCTGAAGGATGTGTCCGCTGCCGGCGCCCAGATGAAGGCTGCCGTGAGCAAGCTGGAAAAGGCTGTGGAAAAGGCATCCCAGGAAGAAGGCGCCCTGGCCAAGGCAGAGGCCTACCGGGATAAAGTCCGCGTGGCTATGGATTCTCTGCGGGAAGTGGCCGATAAACTGGAGCTTCTGGTGGACAAGGAATACTGGCCGTTCCCCACCTATTCCGATCTGCTGTTCCGCATCTGATTGTGCTGTCAATTCAATCCCCCCTGGCATGATACAAAAGCCCCGCGGCGTATGCCGCGGGGCTTTGTGCGTTTGCGATAGATGTTTATTTGAACTGGGCCTCATAAAGCTCCCGGTAAAACCCTCGTTTCTTCATCAGTTCTTCGTGGGTTCCGCTTTCCACCACATTGCCGTCCCGCACCACCAGAATGAGATCGGCACCCCGGATAGTTGACAGCCGATGAGCGACCACAAAACAGGTCTTGTTCTCCATCAGGCGGCGCATGGCCTCCTGGATCTGCATTTCCGTGCGGGTGTCCACATTGGAGGTGGCTTCGTCCAGGATCAGCATGTGGGAGTCCATCACCATGGCCCGGGCAATGGTCAGAAGCTGCTTCTGGCCTTTGGAGATATTGGTGCCATCGTCGGTGAGCAGGGTATCATAGCCCTGGGGCAGACGCTGGATATAGGAGTGGATTTTGGCGGCCTTGGCGGCCTCAATCACTTCTTCTCTGGTGATGCCCTGCTTGCCATAGGCGATGTTTTCATAGATGGTGCCGTAAAAGAGCCAGGTGTCCTGAAGCACCATGGAATAGGCCAGACGCAGACTTTTCCGCTGCAGGTCGTAGATGGAATGACCGTCCACCTTGATCTCGCCGCTGTCTTTGTCGTAAAAGCGCATGAGCAGGTTGATGAGGGTGGTTTTTCCTGCGCCGGTGGGGCCGACGATGGCGATCATGCTGCCAGGGGGAGCGTGAAGGGAAAGGTGATGAAGGATGGTTTTCCCTTCTTCATAGCCGAAGCTCACATCCTGAAGCTCCACATCTCCCTGAGGGTCGTGGAGGGGGAGAGCCTGGGGGGAATCGGCCTTTTCCGGCTCTTCATCCAGCAGACGGAATACCCGTTCTGCTGCGGCCAGAGCCGATTGCAGTTCGCCGATGATGTTGGCGATTTCATTGATGGGGCCGGAGAATTTCCGGGAATAGAGCACAAAGGAGGAAATATTGCCCACGCTCATTTTCCCCTGCATAAAAAGGATGGCGCCGAACACCGTGATCAGGGCCAGGGAGAGATTGTTGATGAAGTTGACGCTGGGGCCCACCCGGCTGCTGTAATATTCGGCGTTATAATAAGCGTTTACCGTCTCGTCATTCACCTGATCCAGTTTGCGGATGGTGTGTTCCTCCTGGCAATAGGATTGGAGGGTTTTCAGACCGGTGATGTTCTCTTCGGTGAAGCCGTTGAGCTGGCCAATCTTGAGGGAACGAAGCCGGAACAGGGGACGGGTGCGGGAGGTAATGAACCGGGTGATGCAGATGGACAGGGGTACAGTGATGAGGAACACCAGCACCAGCCGGGGAGAGATGGCGATCATCATTCCCAGGGAGCCGCCCACGGTGATAATGCTGGCCAGCACCTGCACCAGGTCGGTGGAAAGGGAAGAATTGATGGTGTCGGTGTCATAGGAGATGCGGCTGATGATGTCTCCGGCCTGGTGGGTGTCGAAATACCCCACCGGCAGGGAGGACAGCTTGCTGAAGATATCCGAGCGCATCTGATAGGTGACCTTCCGGCTGATGGTGATCATGATCATGGACAAAAGATAGGACAGAAGGGCAGAGGCCACATAGAACAGGGCCATAAAGAGGCAGTAGCGGAACACCAGAGGAAACCGGACAGCGCCGGCTTCCGAGCCGATGCTGTCCACGGCCAGGCCGGAAAGATAGGGGCCCATCAGTCCGAAATAGTTGGAGAGGACGGTGAGCGAAAGGGCCAGAATCACCCAGAAGCGGAAGCGCATCACATAGCGGCAAAGCCGCAGCAAAGTGGCCCGTTTCCGGCCGGGGGTCACTCTTTGATGAGCCGTACCTTGAGGGGCCGAGCCAAAGGAGGGAGGGGCATTTCCCATTTTAGGCATCTAAATCATCTCCCATCTGAATCCGGCTGATTTCCTGATAGACCGGACAGGTCTCCATCAGCTGCTGGTGGTTCCCATAGCCCAGCACAGCGCCTTCTTCCAGCACCAGGATATGGTCGGCATGGCGGATGGAGCTGATGCGCTGGGCAATGATGACCCATGTGGTGTTTTTGTAGTCTTTGGCGATGGCCTGGCGCAAAGCGGCGTCGGTTTTGTAGTCCAGAGCGCTGGAGGAATCGTCCAGGATCAGAATCTCCGGCCCTGCGGCCAGAGCACGGGCGATGAGCAGCCGCTGCCGCTGTCCGCCGCTGAGGTTGGCGCCCTTGATGGCCACTTCTCCCTGATAGCCACGGCCATTTTCGATGAATTCGGCGGCCTGGGCGGCCCGGGCGCCCTTTTCGATTTGATCCATGGAAAGATTCCGCCCCAGGCGGATGTTTTCCCCGATGGTGTCTTCAAACAAAGCATCGTTTTGGAACACCACGCCAAATTTCTGCCGCAGAGCGTGGAGGGAATAGCTGCGCACATCCCGTCCATCCACCAGAATACGGCCTTTGTCCGGGTCGTACAGGCGAAGCAGCAGGGAGACCAGAGTGGATTTGCCCGCGCCGGTGGGGCCGATGACACCCAAAGTCTCTCCCGGGCGCAGGGCAAAGGAAATGTGGGACAGGTTGTCTTCCTTCTTATTATAGGAGAAGGACACATCCTCAAAAACCACCCGGAAGCCGCTATCCCCTGCGGGGGCCTCTTCCATCTGAAGCAGATCCGGGGGAGTGTCCAGCACTTCTACGATCCGCTGGGCCGAGGCGCTGGCTTTGGAATACATGGTGATGACCCGGGTGATGGACATCATGGCGTTGAGGATGATGGTGAAGTAAGAGAGAAAGGCCACAATGGTGCCCACCTCTGAAGTGCCGGCGTTGACACGGAACGCGCCGGTGAGGATGACAAGCACCAGCCCTAGGTTCATGATCAGGTTGGAGGAAGGGTTGATCACGGCCATATTCCGGGCGGCCCGCTGTTCCCGCTCCATCATCTGGCGGTTGACCCCTTCAAAGTGTTCTTTTTCGTAATGTTCCTTGGACAGGGCCTTGATGACCCGGACACCGGCGATGTTTTCCCGCACCACCCGCACCAGCCGGTCGGCCGACTGCTGTACCTGGGTGAAAAGGCCGGTGCCCCGCCGGGAGATCAGAAAGACCAGCAGGCCCATGAAGGGAAGAAGGGACAACAGCACCAGTGTGAGCACCGGGTCCAGGGTGAGGGTGATGAGAATGCCGCCCAGAAGCAAAATAGGCGCCCGGAAGCCGATGCGTTGCATCATGCCGATGACCTGATGGATGTTGTAGGTATCCGAGGTCATGCGGGAGATGAGGGAGGGGATGGTAAAGCGGTCGATCTGTGCGCTGGAGAGCCGGGCAATACGGGCGAACAGATCGTGGCGGAGGCGTCGGGTGGTTTCTTTGGCCACCCGGGATGCCATGCGGTTGGCCAGGATGCTGGTACACCATCCGGCGATGGAAAACACCAGCATGGCCGCCCCCCACCGGAGCACCAGGGACAGGTCCTGCTGAGGGATCACCACATCGATCATGTGGGCCAGTACCCAGGGCAGGAGCAGGTCCATGATGGTGCCGGTGAACTTGAAGCTGAGCCCCAGGGCAATGCGGCCCGCCTGGGGCCGCAGATAGTGAAAGACGCGTCTCAAAGCGCATCCCCCCTTTTCAGATATGAAATTGTTTCTTATAATTTATTTTAATTCTGCGCAGAAAACTTGTCAATCGAAGGGTGTCTGCCGGGGTGCGGCCTTTTATCACAGCAGCATCACCAGGGTTCCGGCTGTGATCTGCGCCAGACCCCAGGCGGAGCGGGCCGTCAGCTTTTCCCCAAAGACCAGCCGGGAGAAGGCGATGGTGACCAGAATGCTCAGCTTGTCGATGGGAACCACTGCGCTGGCCGGACCCATCTGCAAGGCACGGTAATAACACATCCAGGATGCGCCGGTACAAAGACCGGAAATGCAGATGAATGCCAGTTCTTTTCCGGCAACCTTTTTCACAGCACCAGTTTTGCCAGTGACCACCACCATGACCCAGGCCATCACCAGCACCACAGCGGTGCGGATGGCAGTACCCAGGTTGGACTCCGCACCTGCGATGCCCACTTTGCCCAAAATGGAGGTGAGGCTGGCGAAAATGGCTGAACCCAAGGCATAAAGCAGCCAGCTTTTGCCCTGGGCCGGGGTGTTTCCTGCCGCTTTTTTCTCGATCATCAAAAAGGTGCCTGCGCCGATCAGCAGGGCGCCCATTCCTTGAAACAGCCCGATGGGCTCTCCCAGAAACAGAAAAGCCAGCAGGATGGTGAGCACCACGCTGGATTTGTCAATGGGAACCACCTTGTTCACATCTCCCAGCTGCAGCGCTTTGAAATAGCACAGCCAGGAGGCCCCGGTGCAAAGACCGGACAGAATCAGAAAACAGAGCGTTCTCCCGCCGATGGAGCCCATTTGATCCTGGGAACCCACGATGAACACCATGAGCCAGGAAAAGAGAAGCACTATAATGGTGCGGATGGCCGTGGCCACAGTGGAATCGGTTTTCCGAATGCCGCATTTGGCCAGGATCGAAGTAAGGCCTGCAAAAAAAGCAGAGCCAAAAGCAAAGATCGTCCACATAAAACTTTACCTCCCAAAGCCATTTTGGTTTTTTACAGATCAATCACGGGACGCCAAAAGACGCTCCATATGGGGAAAACCCGCTCGGCTTTCCTCTTTGCATTTTGTGTAGAGCACATCCAGCAAGCGGGCAAATTCCTGCTGCTCTTTTTCATCCAGAGAGGAAAGCAGCCATTCATAGAAGGTGGATTCAATATGGGCCTTGGAGTTTTTCAGGCTCTGAGACTGCTCTGTGGGATAAAGAAGCTGGCTGCGGCCATCTGCGGGATTCTTTTCCCGCCGCAGAAAGCCTTTGGATTCCAGGTTGGCCGTCTGCTTGGCCACGGCCCCTTTGTCTGCGCCCAGGATGCGGCAGATTTCCGATTGTGTGATGCCGGGATGCTTCCTTATCACATGGATCAGATCAAATTCCGCCGTTCCCACCCCGTCCACCTTCATGGTGCGGACGGTAAAGGTTCCCACCGCACGGGCAATTTTTGTGATTTTCCGCTGGGAGATGTCCATGGTATCGCCACCCATTCCAAAAAAAGATGTACTATCAACTAATTGGATGATAGTACATCTTCTTTTCTTTGTCAACCTGATGGCAGAGAGAACGAACCTGTTGGGAGGGCGTAGACAAAGGGCACCTCCTTGGGGTATGATAGGGGTATCAATGCGGATGAATTGCAGCAAGGAAAGGAGAAGGGGAAGATGATAGTATGCGCCATCAACGGCAGTCCGAAGCCGGAAGGGAACACGGCTTACGCCCTGTCTTTGGTGCTGGAGGAGCTGGAGAAAGAGGGAATTGAGACCCAGGTCATCCAGGTGGGCGGCAAAGCAATTTATGGTTGTACTGCCTGCGGCGGCTGTGCCCAGACCGGCCGGTGTATTTATGAAGATGGGCTTAACGAGCATGTAGATCTGCTGGAGCAGGCCGACGGCATTCTGGTGGGTACGCCAGTGTATTATGCCGGGATGAACGGCACGCTGAAGTGCTTTCTGGACCGGGCCTTTTACAGCCGGGGACGGAAGATGCGCCACAAGGTGGCGGCGGCCGTGGCCGCTGTGCGCCGCACCGGCGGTATGACCGCACTGGAGGACATCAACCGGTTTTTCACCATTTCTGAAATGCTGGTGGTTTCCTCCAACTACTGGAATGTGATCCACGGCTCCAAGCCGGGTGAAGCCCAGCAGGACTTGGAAGGCCAGCAGATCATGCGCCTTCTGGGAAAGAACATGGCCTGGATGCTGAAAATGCGTGACATGGCCGGACAGCAGGCGGGAGAGCCGGAAAAAGAGAAAAAGATCGGCATGAACTTTATCCGCTGAAAAAAGAAGGGAGAACACTGGAATGGACGAGAAAATGATTGCAGAAACCATCGCCAAGAATCGGGATTTTATGAAGAGCAACTTCGGCCATGTGGAATATGTGTCCGACCAGCAGAAACTGCTGCCTCAGCCGCCTCTGGTGAAAGCGGCCAAGAGTGAGGAGCGCATTCCTCTGACTATGGAGTTCGGGGAAGTGGTAAAAGAGCACGATTATGTGGCCCTGCTGCGGGATCGGGTGAGCAACCGGTTTTATGCCGAGGACCCCATGACCCTGGATCAGCTGGCCTTCCTGCTGTGGTCCACCCAAGGCGTGCGGGCCATCCGAGGCAAGAACTATGCCGCTTTGCGTCCGGTGCCCTCGGCGGGAGCCCGTCATGCTTTTGAAACCTATCTGCTGGTCAGCCGGGTGGAAGGGCTGAAAGAAGGGGTCTACCACTATCTGCCCATGGAGCACGCGTTGGAGCCCATCTCCCTGGAAGGGGATATGGCGGAAAAGGCCATCCATTGTGCCTGCGATCAGAAGTGGGCGGGCAAGGCCGCGGTGACCTTTGTCTATACGGCCGTAGCCTACCGGAGCGAGTGGCGGTATAACATCAATGCCCATCGGGTGATGCTCATCGACGCCGGTCATGTGGTGCAGAACCTGTATCTCAGCGCCCAGGCCATCGGCTGCGGCACCTGCGCCATCGCTGCGTTCCGCCAGGAAGACACCGACAAGCTGCTGCAGGTGGACGGCAAGGAGGAATTTGCCGTGTATATGGCGCCGGTGGGTGTGCGGGACGAAAGCAAAAATGAACAGAACACCAAGAAACTCTATGCCAATGTATAAAGAAGAAATTCACATTGATGCTTCCCGCTTGCGGGAGAGCCTGGAGGGGCTGGCCGATCTGGCCCGCAGCCCGGAGGGCATCTGCCGCCTGACCTTTACCCCGGCCTACGCCCACTCCTGCGATTATGTGCAGGAGAAGATGGAGCAGGCGGGAATGACCGTTCAGCGGGGAAAGCTGGGCAATGTGGTGGGGATCTATCCCGGAGAGACCGACCGGCGCATTGTGCTGGGCTCCCACATCGATTCGGTGCCGAATGGCGGGATGTTCGATGGCTGCCTGGGCGTGATGGGGGCCATTGAAGCGGTGCGGGCTCTCCATGAAAAGGGTCTCCGCCTGTGGCATACAGTGGAAGTGGTGGCCTTTGCCGAAGAGGAAGGCGCCACCATCAGCAGCCTGGTGGGCAGCCGGGCCTTCTGCGGCCTGCCCCTGGAGCCGCTGCAGCAGGAAAAGATCGCCCAGTTCGGGGTGACAAGCCAGGATGTGGAAGCCTGCCGGGAGACACATCCCATCGATTTCTCTCTGGAACTGCACATTGAGCAGGGCGGCGTGCTGGATACCCAGGGCATTTCCATCGGCGTGGTCACCGGCATTGTGTCCCAGAAGCTGTATGAGCTGGAGTTTTCCGGAAAAGCCAACCATGCAGGAACCACCCCCATGGATCTGCGGGACGATGCCTTGGTGAAGGCTGCCCGGCTGATCTCCCTTTGCGCTCCTGTGGCAAAGCTGGTCAGCGAGGACATGGTCATCACTGTGGGACGGCTGGAGGTATTCCCGGGGGCCACCAATGTGGTGCCGGAAAAAGTGCGTCTCAGCCTGGAGATCCGGGCCCGGGAGGATTGGATGGTGGACAAGGCCTATGAATGGCTGATGGAGCAGTGTGGGCAGGATGTTTCTTCCTTCCGGCTCCTTTGGCAGGAGCCGGCCCATCCCATGGATTCCGATGTGATGGATGCCATTTCGGAAGCGGCCAGGATGCTGGGGCTTTCCCATAAGCGGATGGTCAGCGGCGCCGGACACGATTCCATGACCTTGTCCCAGGTGACCCGGTCGGGCATGATCTTTGTGCCCAGTGTGGGCGGCCTGAGTCATTGCAAAGAGGAATACACCCGGTGGGAGGATTGCGCCGCCGGGGCGGATGTGCTGCTGCACACCCTATTCCGGCTGGACAATATGGAATGATAAAAAGAAAAGCCATTTCCGCAAAATGCGGAAATGGCTTTTTCTTTGTCTATGTTAAGATTACTCGTCGCTGCTTCGCAGCCAGGCCGGGCGCTGGCGGAGGACAAAGCCTGCCACAATGCCCAGAGAGAGGAACATGGTCACAAGAGAGGAACCGCCATAACTGAAGAAGGGGAGAGTCAGGCCGATCACCGGCATGACGCCCACACACATACCGATGTTGATGAGGATCTGAATGGTGAACATACTGGCCATGCCGGCACAGATCAGATAACTGAAGCGGTTGTCGCATTGGCTGGCGTTGTAAAACAGACGCAGCACCAGGGTGCCCAGCAGCACAATGACCACACAGCAGCCCACAAAGCCAAATTCCTCACCAATCACGGAGAAGATGGAGTCGGTGTATTTGGCAGGGAGGATGTTGTACTGGGTCTGCCGTCCCTGCATATAGCCGGAGCCGAGAAACTGCCCGGCCCCCAGGGCCAGGACGCTTTGATCGGTCTGGTAGTAGATGCTGGGATCGATGGCAGGATCGAAGAGCACCAGAATACGGTTCCTCTGGTAATCCCCCAAAAATCTCCATACCAGGGGAGAGACTGCCACAGCGCCCGCCGTGATGCCACCGATCCATTTCCAGCTCAGGCCGGAGGAAAACATCATAATGGCAAAGATGAACACATAGGCCACCGCCATGCCCAGGTCCTTGGAGGGGATGTAAACGGCAGCCACCGTCAGGAGAAAATGGAGGGTCAGCTGAACAATGGCTTTCACCGAATTGATCCGGTCTTTCAGCCGGTCGATGTGGCAGGCCAGTGTGCAGATGAAGATGATCTTTCCAAATTCCGCCGGTTGGATGCCGATGCCTCCGAAACGGATCCAGCTGCGGTTGCCGGTGTCGCCGGCGGTTCCCAGCACAAAAAGGGAAAGCTGGAAGAGAATGTTGAAGACAAAGAAAAACTTCCAGAACCGGGCGATGTTTTCCAGATCGATCAGGGAAGCCGCCACAAAGCAAAAGATGCCCAGCACCAGAGCGACGCTTTGCACAATGACATATTTGTTGGATTGATAGCTGAAAGTGGCGCTGTATATGGCCACCAGTCCCAGAAGGGAAGAGAGGATCGCCAGATTCAAAAGCAGCAGATCGGTGTGACGCAGATAGCTTTTGATGGCTTTGAATACTTTGACCATGGGACACAACCTTTCTTGTGTTCCTATTATTCTATCATCTGACGACGGATTATTCAATTCTTCCCCGGAAAGAAACGCCCCTTCCCGGGGGAGATTTATAAAAAGTTTACACCTGGGACAACATCGGGCTAAATGAGAAAAGGAACTATTTTTAACAATTTCACTTTCCATGCAGGCACGCGGATGGTATAATCATAAATAAGTACCAAAATACCGAATGGACAGCGCTTCCCGGGATGGGATCCGGGGGTGCGGATGGGAGTGAAAGATATGCAGACCCTCGTAAGAAATCTGGTGCATTATGCCTTTTCGCCGGATAATGCCCCCATGGCCTGGGCTCACAGTGGGGATACCGTCCTGTTTCAGTGCCAGGATTGCTATGCCGGCCAGCTCATTGAGGACGGCCAGCAGATGGAAAGCATGAATATGGCCCACAATAATCCCGCCACCGGTCCGCTTTATATCGAGGAAGCTGCTCCCGGGGATGTACTGCGGGTGGAGATTCTCTCCATCCAGATCGCAAAAGAAGGATCTATGTGCGCCCGGGAGGGAGCAGGGATCTATGAAATCACCGGCTGCCATTGCCGCCGTTTTCCGGTGGAAGGGGAGGAAATGGTTTTCGACCAGGACATCCGTGTGCCTCTGCGTCCCATGATCGGCGTCATCGGTGTGGCTCCGGCAGAGGGCAGCGTGCCCACCACCGTTCCCGGTGAGCACGGCGGCAATCTGGATATCCGGGACATGAATGAAGGGGCTGTTCTGTATCTGCCGGTGAATGTGCCGGGAGCTCTTTTGTCCATGGGCGACCTGCACGGCGTCCAGGGGGACGGGGAGACGGTGATCTGTGCGCTGGAAGTGCCGGGAGAAGTAACGGTGCGGGTCACTGTGCTGAAAGACCGGGCCGACATCCCCACTCCCTTCCTTGTGACAAAGGACCGGTATCTTACCACAGCGGCCGATCCTTCTCTGGATGTGTGCAGCGTGAAGGCCGCCCGGAAAATGCAGAAATTCCTCCAGGACCATGCCGGACTTTCCCTGGAACAGGCGGGTATGCTTTTGTCTCTGGCGGGAAACCTGCGCATCAGCCAGGTGGTCAATCCGGCCAAAGGCTGCATCATGGAGATGCCCCGAGGACTGGCCAAGGAGAGTTTTACACTATGATAGAAGAATTGCCATTGATCCCAATCGAAACAAAAGAGACCCATTCCCCGGAAGAAACGGAAAACCTGGGAACTTATGTGGGGGAAACCTATCCGGATGCCCAGGTGATCGCTCTTTTGGGCGAGCTGGGGGCGGGAAAGACCGCCTTTGTCCGCGGCCTGGCCCGGCAGCGGCAGACGGTGGATCCGGTTTCCAGCCCCACCTATGCCATTGTCAATGAATACCGGGGAAAGCACCCCATTTATCATTTTGATATGTATCGGATCACAGACAGCGACAGCCTGTATGATATCGGCTGGGAGGACTATCTTTCCTCTGGCGGCTTGTGCGTGGTGGAGTGGAGCGAAAACATTCTGGACGCCCTGCCGGACGGCACCTTGTTTGTCCGCATCGAAAAGACGGGAGAACAAAGCCGCCGTATCACTTTGCTGAAAAAGGAGGAGGAAAGATGCTGATCTTGGCTTTGGATACCACATCCCGGGTGGCTTCGGCTGCTTTGTGCCGGGATGGGGAGATCATCGGTTACGGGGAAAAAGATTCCCAGATGAACCACAGCCGCACCATTTTGCCGGTGGTGCAGCATTTGCTGGAACAAAACGGACTGGCCCTTTCGGGGGTGGATGTGTTTGCTGCCACCGTGGGTCCCGGCTCTTTTACCGGGGTGCGCATCGGCGTGGCCGCCATCAAAGGCTATGCCATGGCGCTGGGAAGGCCCTGTGCTGCCGTGTCCACTCTGGAGTCGGCCGCCTGGGCCGCCAAGGAGAAAGAAGGACTCCTTTGCGCCGGAGTACAGGCCCGACAGGATGAGTTCTTTTATGCATTTTTTGAAAACCACGGGGAAATCCGGCGAAGAACAGCCGATCAGGTGGGAAAGGCCCAGGAGATCCTCCGGCAGATGGAGAAAGAAACGGGCCCCCTTTGGGTCACCGGAGACGGCGGCGGGCTTTTGATGGAATATGCAGAAAAAGCCGGGCTTTCTCCCCTTTTGGCAGAGGGATGCCGGCAGAATGCCGCCGCCACAGCCCTTCGGGCCTTTCAGATGGCGGAGAGGGGAGAGTTGACCGACTGTCACCACCTGACTCCCAGTTATCTGCGGCTTTCCCAGGCCGAGCGGATGAAACTGCAAAACAAGTAAATTTTCACATAAAAGAAAGGAACGATCAGTATGAAAATCGCAATGGGATCGGATCACGCAGGCTTTGCTTTGAAAGAGCAGGTCAAAAAGCATTTGAAAGAGATGGGCTGCGAAGTGGAGGATGTGGGCACCTATGACGAAAAGTCCTGCCACTATCCCATCTATGCCCAGAAAGTGGCCATGGAAGTGGTCAGCGGCCGGGCCGGTCAGGGCATTCTGATCTGCGGCACCGGAGCGGGTATGGCCATCGCCGCCAACAAGATCAAGGGCATCCGGGCAGTGACTGTGTCCGATTGCTTTACCGCACGGGCGGTGCGGATGCACAACGATGCCAATGTGCTGTGCATGGGCGCCAGAGTCATCGGTTCGGGCCTGGCCTGCCTGATCGCCCAGCTGTTTGTGGAGACCGAGTTTGAAGGCGGACGCCATCAGACCCGTCTGGATATGATCACCGACATCGAAAACGGCAAATAAAATTTTCGTTTTCCATCATAGGGCCGGAAAACGGCCGGAGGAATCATGGAACACAAGAATCTGCATCTGCTGGATCATCCGCTGGTTCAGCACAAGATGGCCTTTTTGCGGGATAAGAACACCGGGGTCAAGGAGTTTCGCACATTGATCGGGGAAGTGTCCACGCTGCTGTGCCTGGAGGCCACCCGGGACCTGCCCCTGCGCCCGGCGCAGGTGGAAACCCCGGTGGGGATGGCCGATGTACAGATGCTGGCCGGGCGAAAGCTGGCCATCGTCCCCATTCTGCGGGCGGGGCTGGGCATGGTGGACGGCATTTTACAGCTGGTCCCCGCTGCCAAAACCGGGCATATTGGCCTGGAGCGGAATCATGAGACTCTGGAGCCCAGGGAGTATTACTGCAAGCTGCCCTCGGATATCTCTCAGCGGGATGTGCTGCTGCTGGATCCTATGCTGGCCACCGGCGGCAGTGCTTCGGCGGCCATCCAGCTGCTGAAAAAGAAGGGGGTACGGCGTTTGAGCTTTGTGTGCGTGGTGGCCGCTCCGGAAGGGGTGGAGCGCATCACACGGGAGCACCCCGACATTCCCATTTACTGCGCCGCCCTGGATCAGGGACTCAATGAAAACGGTTATATTGTCCCCGGCCTGGGGGATGCGGGAGACCGGATTTTCGGCACGGAATAAAGGGCATAAAAAAGGGAGGAGACCCAATGTCTCCTCCCGGAATGGGAAAGCATGTTACCGTCTGCCCTGTCCCGAATAATAGCGGCGGCGGGCACGCTTTTTGCGGCGGTTGCGGCGCCGTTTGGTGGATACAAAGATCAGAAACAGAAGAAGCAGGATCAGCACCACCAGAATGATGCGGAACAAGGGGCTTCTGAAAAACTCCTGCACCTGGAAGAGGGCATAGAGCACATCGGAACGCTCAATATCCTCCGAGGCCACCAGATCGATGGTACCGTATTCGGTATCGCCGATGAACACCTTGGCCGTGCCCAGTTTCTCCCCCTTTTTGATGGGAGCATCGGCGGTGGCCACCGCATCCACTTCGTAGGTCACCTGACTCAGATCGGTGTCATTGTGAAGCAAAAGTTCGCTGTCGGCAGAAGCCACCAGCTTGGTATGCTCTTTGCCGGCGGCAAAGCGGACGGGCACTTCCTGGATGGGGGTGTCGGCTGAGGTAACGGTCTGGAGGGAGAAATTCTTCTTGGCGTAATCCAGCAGCTTGATGGTCTCGGTGTAGCAGCCGATATCGCCGGTCTCCGGGTCCTTCTCACCACCCAGCACCACGGTGATGTAGTCCAGCTCGCCGCTCTGAGCGCCGCCGATGAGGCAGTAGCCGGCGGGCGTGGTGGTGCCGGTTTTGATGCCGTAGGCACCTTTGTAGAAGTAACGGCCGTCTTTCAGACGGGAGATCAGGTGGTTGGTGGTGGTGATGGTGGTTTCGCTTTCGTGCATATTGGTGGGCTGGAGCTTATACTGAGTCTTGCCCACGATCTCACGAAGCTCGGGAATTTCCATGGCCGCTTGGGCAATGATGGCCAGATCCCGGGCGGAAGTGTAGTGGTTTTCGTCATGGAGACCGCTGGGGTTTGCAAAGTGGGTGTTCTGGCATCCCAGTTCCTCAGCCTTCTCGTTCATCAGATCGGCAAAAGCGCTGTTTGATGAGCTGATGTGTTCGGCCAGGGCGTTGGCGGCATCGTTGCCCGAGGCGATGAGAAGATAGTGGAGCATATCCATAAACTCCATCTGCTCTCCGTTTTTGAGGAAGACGCTGCTGCCTTGTTCCGCAAGACCATCCACCGCCTGAAAGGAAACCGAGATCATGTCGCCGGGGGAACAGTGTTCCCAGGCCACCAGGGCGGTCATCAGTTTGGTGGTGCTGGCCGGATAAAGCTTGTCGTCAGCATGGTATTCATAGAGGACCTGACCGGTGGTGATTTCCACCAGAAAAGCCGCTTTGGCGTTGATGGTCAAATCCGGCTCTTCTGTTACCGGTGCGGCTTGGGCCGACACCGCGAAGATCATAATTAGCGCGAGGAAAAGCGCTGTCAGCTGTTTGGGTTTCATATCCATCCTCCTGCATCATCAAAATCTCTGCTCCCCGATTTTTGGGGATACGAATGCTATTGTATCAAAAGAGCAGCAGCAATGCAACGATAAGGGTGGATTTTTAAGAAAATGGAGAGAAAGACACACCAGAGTGAGCAAATATGAAAAAAAGGGCGTTGGATTTTCTGATGGCCGCCTGTCTCCTTGTTTGTCTGGGATTTTTGGGCGGAAGGATGAGCGTGATGCTGGAAGGCCCCACCCTGTCCTGGTCCCAGGGAGCACAGCTTGTCCGGCTGCCGCAGTTGTCCTTGGAAGCATATCAGGTGGAGGAAAATGACGAGACGCCGGAAGAGCTGATGGTCAACATCAATCAGGCCGGGGAAGAAGAGCTTTGCCAGCTTCCCCAGATCGGACCGGCCCGGGCGCAGAGCATCCTGGAATACCGGGAGAAAAACGGGCCCTTTGCCTCCATTCAGGAGATCCGGGCGGTCAGCGGCATTGGAGATGGGATCTTTCAGCAGATCAGGGAGCATATCACCGTGGACTGAATGTCTGCGGACACAATTTTGACGGAGGGGAACCTATGCGAGTATTGGTAGTAGACGATGAAAAATTGCTGGTAAAAGGCATTAAATTCAACTTGGAAAACGACGGATATCAGGTGGATACCGCCTATGATGGGGCCCAGGCTCTGTCCATGGTGAAGGAGCAGAAGTATGACATCATCATTCTGGATCTGATGCTGCCGGAAGTCAACGGGCTGGAGGTCTGCCGGAAGATCCGGGAAAACTCCAATGTGCCGGTGATCATGCTCACCGCCAAAAGCGAAGGGGTGGACAAGCTCATCGGTTTTGAATACGGGGCCGATGACTATGTGACAAAGCCCTTTGATATCCTGGAGCTGAAAGCCCGCATCCGGGCCATTCTCCGCCGGGCCGGCAGCCAGCCCACCTCTGACCTCCAGGACGATCAGATCAAGGTGGGGGATCTTCTGATCGACACCGCTCAGCGTTCTGTGTTCAAAAACGGCCGTGCCACCGATCTCACCGCCAAAGAGTTTGACCTTCTGGTGATGCTGGCCCGCAATCCGGGCCGGGTGTTCAGCCGGGAAGGGCTGCTCAGCGTGGTGTGGGGCGAAGACTATCCTGGAGATATCCGCACAGTGGATGTGCATGTCCGCCGCCTGAGAGAGAAACTGGAAACAGATGACGCCAATCCCGAATACATTCTGACCAAGTGGGGGGTCGGTTACTATTTCAAGCCCAACAGCAGCGCTCAAGCTGATTAAAACCCTTCGCTTCCGCATCGCCTTTTCCATGCTGGTGACGGTGGTCACATTGCTTTTGGTGCTGAATTTTTATCCGGCCCAGGCGGTGCGCAAGCTGATTATCAACTCCAAGGAAACGGAGCTTCTGGAGAGGGCCAAGACCTTTTCCGCTACTTTGGAAGAGTTTACCACCCTGACCCAGGAGAATATCCTGGTGTCGGTGCAGGTGCTGGATCTGGACGAACAGCAGCGGATTTTGGTCACTGACAGTTTTGGCAGCGTGATTTATGACAATTCCAAAGTCAGTTCTCTGGCGGGGACTTATGCCCTTCTGCCCGATATCGTAGCCGCACTGGAAGGCTGCGATGTGTTCCGCTGCCGTTATGGGGAAACGGCCTTTATTTCCGACGCCGCATCCCCTGTGATGAAAGGCGAAAAGGCCATCGGCGCCGTTTATATCTATGACTATGACACCGAGCAGGCCGCCTTTCTCAACAGCACCCGCAGCAATATTTTCCGTATTTCTTTGGTGCTGGCTGTGGTGGGGGCGGCGGCCCTGGGCTTCCTGATGGTCTATTTCGGCAAAAGAGTGGGTCAGCTGGTGCGGGGCATCCAGTCCATGAGCGCCGGCAATTATGATTCCCGCATCCATCTCCAGGGACAGGACGAACTGTCCCAGGTGGCCGATGAGTTCAATGAGCTGGCCGACCGGCTGCAAAAAACCGAAGAGCTGCGCCGGGAGTTTGTCTCCAATGCGTCTCACGAGCTGAAGACACCCCTGGCTTCCATCAAGCTGCTTTCCGATTCCATTTTGCAGACCAAGGATATCCCCAGAGAGTCGGTCAATGAGTTTCTCACCGACATCAACGAGGAAATCGATCGTCTGACCCGGATCACCGAGCGGCTTTTGCAGCTGACCAAGCTGGATTATGTATCCTCCAATCAGATGCAGTCCTGCAATCTGAATGGTCTTGTGAAGAAGATCACCGACCTGCTGAAAGAGAACGCTGTCCATGCCCAGGTGGAAATCGAAAACCGGATGGAAGAGGATCTGTGGGTGCTGTTTGATCGGGACGGCCTTTATCAGGTGGTGTTCAATTTGGTGGAAAACGCCATCAAATACAATCGAAAAGGCGGAAAAGTGGTGCTGAAAGGCTGGAAAGAGACCGAAGAGGAAAGGCGGGTGTGCCTGACGGTGCAGGACACCGGCATTGGTATCCCGGAGGACGAGCTGTCCCATATTTTTGAACGGTTTTACCGGGTGGACAAAGCCCGCAGCCGGGAGAAGGGCGGCACCGGTCTGGGCCTGGCCATTGTGGCCGACTGGCTGAAAAATGCCGGAGGCGATATCCAGGTGGAAAGCACATTGGGCGAGGGAACCACATTCCGGGTCACGCTGCTGGCGGGGCCTTGTGAGGAGGCGGCGTCATGAAGCGAACCATGAAGCGGATGGCGTTCCTCTGTTTGTGCCTGCTGATGCTGTGCGCCGCCATTGCGGCCAGCTGCCATCAGCGGGAAAAAGAAGCAGAGGAAGGAGAGCTTCAGCTCCAGATCTATTGCCTGCGCATGAATGACGAGAAAAAGCAGCCCCGGGGGCTTGAGGCCGAAGAAGTCACCGTGCCTCAGGGAGAGAATATCCAGGAAACGGTGGAGAACATCCTGCTGAAGATCAAACAGGTCAGCGGCGGGGGGAAATCTGCGGCCATTCCCGCCGGTGTAACGGTGAACGAGGTGGCTTTTTATGGAAACAGCGTCATCGTCAGTCTGTCCTCCACCTTCGATGAACTGCCGGAGGTGGAAAAAAGTCTGGCGGCCGCTGCCATTGCCCTGACCCTCACCCAGCTGGATTCTATCGATTATGTGAAGGTCTCCTGTGCCACCGACAGCTATAACGCATCCAATGATTTTTATCTCAATGGAGACAATGTGATTCTGGACGAAAGCGCCATCCAGTTCAACACCTTTGACATCACATTGTATCTGGTGAATACCCAGACCGATCAGCTGGAAAAAGTGGTCCGCACCCTGAAAACCGAAGAGGATCAGGTGTATCTCAACGGCGTGTTCAGCGAACTGGTGCGCCAGCCGGAAGAAGATGATCTTCGTTCTCCGGTCCCCCAGGGTATGATGCTCCGGCGGCTTTCTTCGGAAAATGGCGTGTGTGAGCTGGATTTTCTGGAGATCGGGGTGGAGAAGGTGAAGGAGCTGGACGAACTGTCCATTCAGGCCATCGTGAATACCATGTGTGCCCAGCATGGCGTTCGGGGCGTATTGCTGCGCATCGGCGGAGAACCCTTGTCCCGGTATGGCATCCAAGGATATGACGATGTGCTGACATTCGAAAAATAAAAAGAACAACACGAACAAAAAAGCCATGGGCTGTAAAGGCCCATGGCTCAGACTGTCAAAAAACCGATATAGCCAGAGGGAAGGGTTTGCCCTACCCCTCATCAATTCGCAAAAACCGGCGACCTGTGCGTCGGTTTTTGCACCTCTCAAGGGGCAAGTGTGCGCCAAGGGCGTGCATGCAGGCCCTTGCAAAAACTCGAAAAAGTGGCCTGAGCCACTTTTTCGACACGCTCAGCCATGGGCTGCAAAGGCCCATGGCTTTTTTGTTCTTTCTTTTTATGTTACCGCATTTCCTGGATCTGATTGATGGGGGTGATGGTTTCGGAGATCGGGCGGATCTCGCAGTTGTTCTGGCGGAAATAAGAGACCAGAGAGGACAGGGCCTGGACGCTGGAGGAATTGCTCATCAGGGACAGCACCACATGGCCCGGAGTATTTTCCAGCAGGGAAACGCAGGAGGAATAAATGGCGGAAGAAGAGCTCCAGAGCCGGGTGTCGCCGCTGGGATCCCACAGCCGGTAACCGGCTGTGATCAAAGCGTCCCGTTCTTCCTGGGAAAGGTTTTGGCTGCCTCCTGGCACCATCAGGGCCCGGCTGTGGGTCTTGGTCACCGCCTGGATCACATCCTGGGTGTCCTGGGCCTGACGGAGAAGTTCCTCAGTGGACTGGAAGGTGGAGCCGTCTCCATAGAGATTGTTGCCGATCACATGGCCGCTGGCCGCCGCACGCAGGAGATAATCGCTGTTTGCTCCCTGGCTCCGGGGAGTGACAAAAAAGGCGGCGGTATAATTGTTGCTGTCCAGAATGTCCAGGATCTCAGCGGTATATTCGTTCATATCCCCCTGAATGGCCAGATAAACCACCTTGGCGTTGGGGGTTTCCGGGGTGTCCGGTTCCCCGCCAGTACTGGGAATGTCGGGCTCTCCCGGGTCTGTGGAAGTGCCGGGATCATCGGGGGTAGAGGGCGTGGGGTCATCCGGGCCCGGAGAGGTGCTCTGGTTATAGGTGGCCTGGTACTGCTCATAGATGCTGCGCATCACCGAAAAGCCTTTGCTCACCAGATCCTCATCGGATATGCCGCTGTCGTCGGTGTTGATGCGGATCACCGGCCCCAGCAATGTGCTGGACAGATAAGAATAGCGGAAACCGAAGGCATCACACACCACGCGGGCCGGTACATAGTAGGTTCCGTTATGGCGCACAGCGTTGGCGGGATACACATTGCCCTGTTCATCCCGGGTAATGGCATTGGCCATGTCGAAGGTAAGAATGTGGTTGATATTATAAAGGACCAACTGGTTGTTGACGCTGTCGTATTTTCCCATCAGGCCCGGGTTGGGAGCGGCGGTGAAAGTGGAGTAGGGAACATAGGGCAGGCCGCCGATGATGGTGGGCATGGTGGAAGGGGTGGGGTTTCGAAGGAAGGTGTCGTTGATGGCAGTGAAAATGACGCCGGGAGCAGCCTGGGTTGGCAGGGGAGAAAAGCAGGCGCAGAAAAACAGCAGAAGAAGCACCAAAGCACAGAACCGTTTTTTCACCGGAAACCCTCCTTTTTTTATTTCACAGCCCATTTTCACCCATTATATAAGAATTTTTCTCCGGGCGCAAGGAGGGAACGCTGGAAAAAGCGGCGCATAGACTGAAGGGAAGAGGTGATTTTGATGAAGGATGCCAGTTTGATGATATTCCGTTCGGTAACCTATGCCCAGCGGGCTGGGCGGGTGTTGGAAAAGCAGGGGATCACCACCTATATGCTGCGCAGCCAGGCCATCTTGGGCGGCGGTTCCTGCAGCTATGCCCTGAAGGTGGCGCCCAGGCAGCTGGAGCACTCCCTGGAAATTTTGCGCCAATGCCAAATCCCGGTGAACGGAGTCTATGTGCTGGACAAGTGGGGACATTACCAAAAGGCCCAATAAAACAGGAGGGGAATGGGATGATTTATCTGGACAGCGGCGCCACCACCTGGCAGAAACCCCGGCAGGTGTTCCGGGCGGTACAGAAGGCCATGGAATCTTGTGCCAATCCGGGGCGAAGCGGCCACCGGCCGGCCCGGGAGGCCGAGCGGGTGGTGTATTCCTGCCGGGAGGAAGCGGCGGAATTTTTTGGCCTGGACCGGCCGGAGCGGGTGGTTTTTACCCAAAATGCCACCCACAGTCTGAATCTGGCCATCAAAAGCCTGCTCCATGAGGGGAGCCATGCCGTCATTACCGGATATGAACACAACAGCGTGGTACGGCCCCTGGAGGCCATGAAGGGGCAGGGTGTCACCTATACGGCGGTGTCCTCCTGTCTGTTTGATCCGGAGGACATGGCCCGGCAGATGGAACGGGCCATTACAAAGGAGACACGGTGCATGATCGTATGCCATGTGTCCAATGTGTTTGGTTCCATCGCTCCGTTGGAAGAGTTGGATCGGATCTGTCTGCGGCATGGGCTTTCCATGATCGTGGACGCGTCCCAGTCGGCAGGGATGCTGCCTCTTTCGGTGAAAAAATATCCCAGTGCGGCATTTTTCTGCATGCCGGGACACAAAGGGCTTTACGGCCCCCAGGGGACAGGACTGCTTCTTTGCTGTAAAGACATTCCCCTTTATACCATTATGGAAGGCGGGACGGGAAGCCGGTCGCTGGAGGTGACGCAGCCGGATTTTCTCCCCGATGCCCTGGAAAGCGGCACCCTGAATGTGCCGGGGATCGCCGGGCTATGGGAAGGGCTGAAATTCATCAGAAGACAGGGATGCGAGGCGATCCTCCGGCGGGAGCAGGAACTGATCGGTCTGCTGGCGCGGCAGCTTGGGGAGCAGAACAACCTCCGGGTGTTTGCCGGGGGAGAGAACCAGGCCGGGGTGCTGTCGGTGGTTTTTCCCATCCCATCGGAGGAAGCGGCGGAAAAGCTGGCTTCCCAGGGGGTCTGCGTGCGGGCCGGGCTCCACTGTGCGCCTTTGGCTCACCGCACCGCAGGCACCTTGCCCGACGGCACTGTGCGCCTGAGCGTGTCGGCTTTCAACACAAAGCGGGAGATGATCCGGGCGGCCGATCTGATCGCCAAAATGTGAACGAATTTAAAAATGTTTCCCATTTTTTCTTTTTTGATATTGAAAAGAAGAGCGCTTATTGATAGTATAATAAGTAAATTATACATTGAAAATAGGTGTTTCCATGGAATTTGTCGATAATCTGACCCATTTTATCCGATTGCTTACCGTGGCGGACCTGGTGGATATCCTGCTGATCTCTGTGGTGGTCTACAAGGCCCTCAAACTCATCCGTCACACCAATGCGGAAAAACTGGTCAAAGGCATCGTGCTGCTGCTTTTGGCCACGCTGGTCTCCGGCGTATTCAAACTGAAAGTGATCCAGTTTTTGCTGGATCAGCTGATGCGGATGGGCCCCATTGCGGTGGTGGTCATCTTCCAACCCGAACTGCGGAAAATGCTGGAGCAGTTCGGGCGCAGTAAGCTGCCCTTTTTGCACCGTACGGGCGCCATGGGGGATGAAAAGACTTTGCAGGTGGCCATTATGCGCATCATGGAGGCCGTCTCTTCCATGGCCTGGTCCAAAACCGGTGTGCTGCTGGTGTTCGAGCGGGGAGATAACCTGGACCATATCGTCAAAACAGGCTCCACCATCGATGCCGAAGTCAATGCGGAACTTCTGAAAAATATTTTTTACAACAAAGCGCCCCTGCATGACGGCGCCGTCATTATCAGCCAGGGCCGGATCAAGGCGGCGGGATGCCTTCTGCCCCTTTCGGCCAATCTGAATATCAGCAAAGAGCTGGGGACCCGCCACCGGGCTGCCGTGGGCATGAGCGAAAACTCCGATGCCCTGTGCGTGGTGGTTTCCGAGGAAACCGGCTCCATCTCCCTGGCCGAGGGCGGCATGCTCAAACGGCATCTGGCGGTGGAGACCCTGGAGCGGCTGCTCATCAACGGCCTGATGCCTGCTGATGAGGAAAAGACCTCTTCGGGCAACCTGTTTGCAAAGCTCAGGGGGAAGAAAAAATGATGGAATGGATTCGAAAACACGATATTCTCACCCGGGTGCTTTCGGTGCTGGTGGCCATGATGCTCTGGCTTTATGTGGTGGAAAACAACGATGAGGACACCACCAAGACCTATCGGAACATCGGCATACAGATCCAGGGCCTGGACACCCTGCGGGAAAACGGCATGACGGTGATCGATGGCGCCGATACCACAGTGGATGTGACGGTGATTGGCAAATGGGACTCCCTGCTCAATGTGCGGCAGGATAAATTCCTTATTACAGTGGATGTATCCAATATCACCGCTCCCGGCGTCTATGAACTGCAATACACTGTGGCCACCAATGTGGACGGGGCCCGGGTGGCCGACAAAAACCCCCGCCTGATCACTTTGACCATCGACCGGATCATCAACAAGAGCGTTCCGGTGGATCTGGAGGTCACCGGCTCGGTGCCCGACGGTTATCTGCTGGATGACAACTATGTGGTATCTCCCACGGCGGTGGAGGTCCAGGGGCCGGAAAGCCAGCTGGAAAATATCGAAACCGCCTATGCCACCGTGGATGTGAGCGATCTGAAGCAGGCCTCCACCATGAAGGTCTCCTATACGCTGCTGGACGCCCAGGGCGAGCCGGTGGATATGAGCCGCATCACAGTGGAAGAGGCAGCGGTGAGCGTCACCATTCAGGTGCACAAAGCGGGCGTCGTGCCCCTGGTGCTGGATGTGACCGGCATCCCCGGTCTGCCGGACAGCGCCGTCACCTATACCATCGACCCGGCCAATGTGGAGATCAAGGGAACACCGGAAACATTGGCCACCATCAACAGCATCAATCTGGGCAGCGTCAGTCTGGCTGCTTTGCTGGCCCAGGGTCAGACCCAGGTGACCCTGCCCATCATCCTTCCCAATGGCGTCACATCGGAGAGCGTACCGCCGGAGGCCACAGTCACTTTTGATTTCAGCCATCTGGATGAGAAAACCCTCCAGATCCCCGCAGAGCAGTTCACTTCTGTGGAAGGATATGACTTTGTGACCCAGTCTCTGGAAGTACGGCTGCTGGGCGTGGAACAGGCTGTGAGCGCCTTGACCACCCAGGATGTATCGGTCACCTTTGATTCTGCGGAGTTGGGTGAGCTGGCCGAGGGTGAGCAGGCTACCGTTTCGGCGGTGGTGACCTGCGGCGCCGACGATGTGGTGGTGCTGGGCAGATATGAGCTGACGGTGACGCCAGCCGTAGTGGAAGTGGTACCGGAAGAATGAGTTTGATTGTTTCAGGCATCCGCCTGCCCTTTGAGCAGGCGGATGCATCCGCGCTGGAACATGCGCGCCGGCAGTGCGGCCTGGGGAAAAACCAGGTGACTGCCAGCCGGATCTATAAAAAATCCCTGGATCTGCGCCATGGGAAATTGACCAAGGTCTTTTCCGTTTTGTTGGATACCCCCTTGGAAGAGCGGGTCTTGCAGCAAAAGGGAGAAGGTTCCATCCGGAAAAAAGCGGCGCCATTGCAGCTTTCTCCCGGGGGAGAAAAAAAGATGGCCCATCCGCCGGTGGTGGTGGGCCTGGGACCTGCGGGGCTGTTTGCCGCTTTGAGCCTGGCCGAGCAGGGCTACCGGCCTTTGGTGCTGGAGCAGGGCGCGCCTCTCCCGGAGCGGGATCGGGTGATAAAAGCTTTCCAGGATGGCGGCCCTTTGAATGAAAAAACAAATATCCAATTTGGCGAAGGCGGGGCGGGAGCTTATTCCGATGGAAAGCTCACCACCCGTATCCATGATCCCCGGTGCGAACTGGTGCTGGAGCAGCTTCTGCGCCATGGCGCACCGCCGGAGACCGCTCTGGCCCAGAAGCCTCACATCGGCACCGATCTTCTCAAAGGAGTGGTCACCTCCATCCGCCAGCGCATAGAGCAGCTGGGAGGACAGGTGGAGTTTCATTGCACTGTCACCGGCTTTCGCCGGGAAGGGGACAGGCTGAAAGCCATTGTTACCGACAAAGGGGAGATCCCCTGTGAGGTGGCGGTGCTGGCCGTGGGCCACAGTGCCCGGCCTTTGTTCTGCACTTTGGCGGAAGAGGGATTTGCCCTGATGCGGAAAGCCTTTTCCGTGGGAGTGCGTGCAGAGCATCTTCAGGAGACCATCGACCGGGGCCGCTATGGGGCCTATGCCGGGAAAGCAGAGCTGCCCCCGGCGGAATACAACCTGTCCTGGCGGCAGGGAGAGCGGGCCTGTTATTCCTTTTGTATGTGCCCGGGAGGCCAGGTGGTGGCAGCGGCCAGCGAGCAAGGGGGCGTTGTCACCAACGGCATGAGCTATCACGCCCGGGATGGGCGCAATGCCAACGCCGCTCTGGCGGTGTCGGTGCTGCCGGAGGACCTTCCCGGAAGCGATCCTTTGGAAGGAGTACACTTCCAGCGGCAGCTGGAGCAAAAAGCCTTCCGGATGGCAGGAAACCATTTTGCCGCTCCGGTGCAGACCTATGGAGATCTGCGGGAAGGCCGGGTGTCCAGCCGGTTCGGACGGGTACAGCCCACCTATGACCGGGGGACGGAATTTGCCGACTTACGGCAGGTGCTGCCCCCCTTTGTGTGGGAGATGCTGCTGGGGGCCATGCCCCGGTTTGGCCGTCAGGTGCCCGGGTTTGACGGAGAGGACACCCTGTTTACCGGGGTGGAGACCAGGACTTCTTCGCCGGTGCGCATCCTGCGGGGAGAGGATCTGTTCGCTCCCGGCTGCCGGGGGCTCATTCCCTGCGGGGAAGGGGCTGGCTATGCCGGCGGGATCATGAGCGCCGCCGTGGACGGCATCCGGGCGGCGGAGCGGATTATGGAAGAATACCGTCCTTTGGAGGAGTGAGAATATGGAACAGACAGGAAGAGTGGTGGGAATTTTGCCCAGCGGCCGGGCTCAGGTGGAGATCCAGCGCCGGGCCGCTTGTGCCTCGGACTGTGAAAAATGCGGCGGCTGTTCCCATCCGGAGCAGACCATGCTGGTGGAGGCTCCCAATGGCTGCGGCGCCAAGGTGGGAGAAAAAGTGGTGATCGAAGCCCATACGGCCAGCATTTTGTCCATTGCGGCCCTGGTATATCTCATGCCGGTGATTCTGATGATCGCCTGCTATTTTGTGCCGGTACCCGGTGGGGAGGGAGTGCGGATTCTGTGCTCTCTGGCGGGACTGGCTGTGGGAGTCGCTTTCTGCATGTTCTATTCCCGGCGGATGAAGAAAAATCGCCGGGTGCTGTTTGTCATCCGTCCTCTTCGCCGGGGCTGATTGCCAAAACAGGCGGAATGTGCTATAATTAACAAGTTACCTTGGAAACAAGGGGGAATAAAAATGATCAAGAGCATGACCGGCTATGGCCGGCAAAAAGGAGAGAACGAGCGGCGGGAAGTCCAGGTGGAGATCAAATCGGTGAATCACCGGTATCTGGACCTGAATGTGAAGGTGCCCCGCATCTATTCTTTCCTGGAAGAACCCATCAAAACGGCGGTTTCTGCCGCTGTGGCCCGGGGTAAAGTGGACATTTATCTGTCCATCGCTGCCAAGGAAGGCGGGGATGTGAAGGTATCGCCCAACCTGGCTCTGGCCGGGGAATATCTGCGGGCTTTATGGCAGGTGCGGGACACCTACTCTCTGAAAGACGATATCTCGGTGATGGAGCTTTCTCGTATGCCCGATCTTCTCACCGTGGCCCGGGAAGAGCCGGACGCCGAGGAAGTGAAAGCCCAGGTGCTGGAAGTTCTGGGGCGGGCTCTGGAAGAGTACAACGCCATGCGGCGCACCGAGGGCGAGCGTCTTTGCCAGGACATTGCCCGTCGGGGCCAGGAGATCGGCAAAATGGTGGACCAGGTGGAAATCCGCTCTCCCCAGTCGGTGGAGGAATACCGTCAGAAGATCGCCCAGCGGATGAACGAGATCCTGGGTGACAGCGACATTGCCGAACAGCGCATCCTGGCCGAAGCGGCCCTTTTTGCCGACAAGGTGTCGGTGACCGAGGAAGTGGTGCGTCTGCGCAGCCACCTTTCCCAGCTTCAGAAAATGGTGCAGGGAGATGCCCCGGTGGGCCGGAAGCTGGATTTTCTGGTGCAGGAGCTGAACCGGGAAGCCAATACCATCGGTTCCAAAGCCAACGACTATGAGCTGGCCCAGATCGTCATCGAGATCAAAGCAGAGATCGAAAAGATCCGGGAACAGATCCAGAACCTGGAGTGAGCGGCTATGAAACTGATCAACATCGGCTTTGGAAACATGGTCTCCGCCAGCCGTCTGGTGGCCATCGTCAGCCCGGAATCGGCGCCCATCAAGCGGATTATCCAAAATGCCAAAGAGAAGAATATGCTCATCGACGCCACCTACGGCCGGCGCACCCGGGCGGTGCTGATCACCGATTCGGAGCATGTGATTTTGTCGCCCCTGCAGCCGGAGACCGTGGCCAACCGTTTGGGCAACCTGGATTATGACGAGGATGAAGGGGAAGAGGAAGATGAGTAAAGGCAATCTGTTTATCGTCACCGGCCCTTCCGGCGCCGGAAAAGGCACTGTGCTGGGGCGGCTTCTGCCTTCCATGGAGCAGCTGCAATATTCCGTTTCGGCCACCACCCGGGCTCCCCGGGAGGGGGAAGAGGACGGGGTCAATTACTATTTCCTGAACCGGAATGATTTTCTCAATATGGTGGATCGGGGCGAGTTTCTGGAATATGCCGAGTATGTGGGCAATTTCTATGGAACCCCCGCAGGCCCGGTGGACGAGTGCCTGGAAAAGGGCGTGGATGTGATACTGGAGATCGAGGTCCAGGGCGCGCTGACGGTGAAAAGCAAGCGGCCCGAGGCCAAACTGGTCTTTATCATCCCTCCCACTTTTGCCGACCTGGAGCTTCGGCTGCGCTCCCGGGGCAGTGAAAGCGATGAAGTGATCGCAAAACGGCTGGAAAAGGCCAAGGAAGAATATTCCATGGCGAACCACTATGATTATATCGTGTGCAATGGGGAAGTGGAGCAGGCAGTGGAAGAGCTGCGCTCCATCATCAAAGCGGCCCGGTGCACCGTGGATCGCCGAATCAATTTGCTGAGGTGAATAAGTTATGATGCTGGAACCTACCATGAGCGATCTGCTCAAGACGATTCCCAACCGGTATTTGCTGGTGAATATTGCTGCAAAGCGTGCCCGGGACATTGCCGATGCCGCTGAAATGGCGGAGGAGCCCCTGGAGGACAAGCCGGTGAAGCTGGCCCTTTATGATATCATCGATCATCGGATCCGTCCGGTGCTCCATCCTGTGGAGGAGACCGAGACCGAGAGCACCAGCCCGGAAGCCATGTTGGCTGCTCTGGAGCAGACAGCGCCGGAAGAGCAGGAGACGGGGCTGGACATGGAAACGGAAAACGAGGAAGAGTAAGGATTTGCAGATGAGGGGTTGTCTTAGCGCGGCCGGGAAAAGGCGGGGAAATTTTCCGCCTGTCTCCCTGCGCCAAGGCGGCCCCTTTTGCCGGTGAGGGATGGTATGTATCTGATTGCAAAGGTGGCAGTGGCCGCAGCGGTCATTTCCATCGACAAAGCCTATGATTATCTGGTGCCGCCCTCTCTGGAGGAAGAAGCCCAAAGGGGAAGGCGGGTCACCGCTCCCTTTGGCCGGGGCAATCATTTGACCGATGGCTTTATTCTGGAAACAGAACAAAGGGAGGAAAAGCCCCGGGGGGTCAAGGCCCTGGCTCATATCTTCGGCCCGGAAGCGGCACTGGATGAAGAAGGGCTCTCCCTGGCGGGTACCTTGCGCCGCCGGTATTTCTGCACCTTTTTCGAAGCGGCCAACCTGATGATGCCTCCGGGCGTCTGGTCCCGCCGGACCTATTACCGGCTGGCTCCCGGGCTGACGGTGGAAGAAGCCTGCGCCCGGTGGGAAAATGACTGGGATGCCCAGGCAGTCTGCCAGACCCTGGGAGACAAGGGAGAGGCCGTGGCGGAGGAGGTTTTGAAAAAAAGCCTGTCGGCCACAGCGCTGAAAAGGGTGTGCAAAGCCCTTTTGCAGGATCATACCATGGAAAAGACGGTGCGCTTTGACGGCGGCCCTCGGGATCAGACCATCCGGATTCTGCGTCTGGCCATGCCCCTTTCTCAGGCCGTGGCCGCACTGCGTCGGGGTAAGGGCTATGAAAAACGGGTGGAAGCTCTGGAGTGCATCGCAGGCTTCCAGGGTATACCGGAAAAAGAGGTGTGCTATCTCACCGGTATTCCCCAGAGCGCTTTGCGGCGTATGGAGCAAAATGGACTTTTGTCCTGCCGGATGGAAGAAACTTTCCGCCGGGTGACGGTCTCCCAAGGGGAGGAAGCAACTCCTTTGTGTTTGGAGCCGGAGCAGCAAAAGGTCTGCGAGGGCATCCAGGCCATGGGACTGCAGCAGCCCGGGGCTGCTTTGCTGCAAGGAGTCACCGGCAGCGGTAAGACCCAGGTGTATATCAAGCTGATCCAGTGGGCGCTGGAGCAGGGGCGCACCGCCATGGTGCTGGTGCCGGAAATCTCCCTGACACCCCAGCTGCTTCGCCGGTTCTGTGCTTATTTTAAAGAGGATGTGGCGGTGTTCCACAGCGGCCTCACGCCGGGACAGCGCTATGACGAATACAAACGGGTGAAAACCGGCAAGGCCCGGGTGGTTCTGGGCACCCGCAGCGCCGTGTTCGCCCCTCTGAACAATATCGGCCTGATCATTCTGGACGAAGAACAGGAATGGACCTATAAATCCGATGTGACGCCCCGGTATCATGCCAGGGAAGTGGCCAAATACCGATGCGTCCATCATAAGGCTTTGCTTTTGCTGGGCAGCGCCACCCCGGCCATGGAGAGCCGGTTTCTGGCGGAAGAGGGAAAATACCGGTTTTTCCGCCTGGATCACCGGTACCGGAATACCCCTTTGCCCCGGGTGATCGTGGACGATCTGCGGCAGCAGCTGCGGGAAGGGGAACCGGATATCATCGGAAGGGCCTTACAGAAGGAGCTGGAGCACAATCTTCAGAAAGGGGAACAGAGTGTACTGTTTCTCAACCGCCGGGGAAACAGCCGCCTGGTCACCTGCGTCAGCTGCGGCTATATCCCCCAGTGCGAAAACTGTTCGGTGGCTCTGACCTATCACTCCAAAAACGGACGGCTTATGTGCCATCACTGCGGTTATTCCCAGCCCATGCCGGAAAAGTGCCCCCAGTGCGGGGAAGAGCATCTGCGGCTGGTGGGCTTCGGTACCCAGAAGGTACAGCAGGAGTTGGAAAGCAAATTTCCCGGTATCCGGATCATTCGCATGGATGCTGACACCACGGTGCAGCGCACCTCCCACGAAACACTGCTGGACGCCTTCGGCCGGGGGGAAGCCCAGGTGCTGCTGGGAACCCAGATGATCGCCAAAGGGCTGGATTTTGACAATGTGACCCTGGTAGGGGTGCTGGACGCCGATCTGTCTTTGTACAGCGGAGACTACCGGGCGGGAGAGCGCACCTTTTCCCTGCTCACCCAGGTCATTGGCCGGGCGGGAAGGCGGGAGCGGGAAGGGAGGGCGGTGATCCAGACCTATACGCCGAAAAATCCGGTGATTCTGGCGGCCGCTGCCCAGGATTACGATGGTTTTTATGAGTATGAGATCAATGTGCGGCAGGCGCTGCTGGCGCCGCCTTTTGCCCATGTGATTTCCTTCCTTCTCAGCGGAGAAACTCAGGAGCGGACTCTTCGCTCGGCCCAGCGTCTGGCCGCCACACTGGAAGGGTGTTTTGAGGGGCCTTATGCTGCCCTGCGTGCCCCAGTGCTGGGGCCTGCGCCGCCGGCCATTCAGGTGCTCAACCGAAAGTACCGGTATCAGGTGTCTTTCCGGGGAAAAGATGACGCCATAACCCGCCGTTTGGTGATGGATCTTCTCCGGGCTTTTTATGGGGATTCAGCCAACCGGGGAATTACCCTGGTGGCCGACATCGATCCCTATTCCTTATAAACGAAAGATCGTTACTTTATATCACGAAGGAGTTTTGGAAAATGGCAATTCGTACCATCGTCACGGAAGGGGACAGCTGCCTTGCCAAGGTCTGCCGTCCTGTCACCGATTTCAACGACCGTCTCCACATGCTGCTGGACGATATGCGGGACACCCTGGAAAAGGCCGAAGGGGCCGGTCTGGCTGCCCCCCAGGTGGGCGTTCTTCGCCGGGCCGCTTTGATCATGGACGGTCAGGGAGGCTATATCGAGCTGATCAACCCGGTGATCACTTGGGAAGAGGGGAGCCAGGATGGCCCCGAGGGCTGTCTCAGCGTTCCGGGCCGTTACGGCATGGTGGAGCGGCCCCAAAAGGTCACCGTTCGCTTCCAGGACAGAAACGGCAAGGATCAGGAAATCCATCTGGAAGACTTCTTGGCCCGGGCCGCCTGCCACGAGATCGATCATCTGGATGGTTTGCTGTACACCCGTCTGGTGTCCAGATATCTGAACCCTGAGGATTTTGAATGATGCGTATTGTTTATATGGGAACGCCGGAATTTGCCGTGGCCCCCTTGAAAGGGCTGCTGGAAATGGGGGAAACTGTGGTAGGGGTCTTTACCCAGCAGGACAAACCCCAGGGCCGGGGCATGAAAATGGCGCCGCCGCCGGTGAAAAAGGCGGCGCTGGAGCATGATCTTCCGGTTTTTCAGCCGGAGAGCTTCAAAACAGAGGAAGCCTTCCAGCAGCTGAAAGACCTGGAACCCGATCTGGTGGTGGTGACAGCCTATGGGCAGATTTTGCCCAAGCGGGTGCTGGAGCTGCCCCGGTACGGCTGTGTCAATGTCCACGCTTCCTTGCTGCCCGATTACAGGGGAGCAAGCCCCATCCAGCAGGTGATTTTGCGGGGAGAAACCAAAACCGGCGTGACCATCATGCAGATGGACCGGGGGCTGGATACCGGGGATATTCTGCTGATGAGGGAGATCCCCATTGAGCCCCGGGAGACGGCGGACAGCCTCCACGATAAACTGGCTTTGCTGGGCAAAGAGACTTTGTGCCTCTTTATGGAAAAACTGAAAAAAGGGGAGATTATCCCGGAGCCTCAGCCCAAAGAATGCCGGTTTTATGCGCCGCTGATCAAAAAGCAGGACGGGCAGATCCATTTTACCGAAAGTGCTGTCACAATCGACCGGATGGCCCGGGGCCTGACGCCCTGGCCGGGAATTTTCACCACTTTCCAGGGGAAGACTATCAAATTATTCGGAATTCATGTGAAAGAGGGGTCTGGCGGTGAGCCGGGAGCCATCCTCTCCTGCACGCCGGAAGGGCTGACGGTGGCCTGTCCCGATGGACAGGTGGTCATCGCCCAGCTTCAGGCCCCCGGGGGAAAGAGAATGGCCTGTGTTGACTATTTCAGAGGGCATCCGTATAATAAGGACGACCGTTTCGAATAGCAGAAAGGACGATCTTTATGTTTTTTGATTATTACTATCTGGTCCTGGTCATGCCTGCCATTTTGTTCGCTTTGTGGGCCCAGGCCCAGGTGAGCGGCACATTTGAGAAGTTTTCCAAAGTGCGCACCATGCGGGGCCTCACCGGCGCCCAGGCGGCAGAAGCCGTTTTGCGGGCCGGGGGCGTTTACGATGTGCGCATCGAGCGCATACACGGCAACCTCACCGACCACTTCGATCCCCGGGCCAAGGTGATCCGCCTGTCCGATTCGGTGTACGACAGCCCCAGTGTGGCGGCAGTAGGTGTTGCGGCTCACGAAGCGGGCCACGCTGTGCAGCACGCCCAGGACTATTTCCCTATCAAAGTGCGTTCGGCCATCATCCCGGTGACTCAGGTGGGATCCTCTTTGGCTTTGCCCCTGATCATCATCGGCCTGGTGCTTTCCAGCCTGAATCTGGTCTATCTGGGCATCGCCTTTTTCGGCCTGTCCACCGTGTTCCAGGCGGTGACTCTGCCGGTGGAGTTTGACGCTTCCCGCCGGGCCATTGCCACACTGGGCAGCGAGGGGCTTTTGTCCCAGGAAGAGCTGCCCGGGGCCAAAAAGACGCTGCGGGCCGCCGCTCTCACCTATGTGGCGGCGCTGGCCGTCTCCCTGGCCCAACTGCTTCGGCTGCTGCTGCTCTTTGGCGGCCGCCGGGACGACTGATGGCCTCCTCGGCCCGCTCTGCCGCTTTGGAAGGGCTGAAAGCCTGGCGGCTGCGGGGAACCTGGCCCGATCAGTTTGTAAAAAAAGAGCTGCCAGCCCTGGGCCTTTCTCCAAAGGACAAAGGCCTTTCGGTGCAGCTGTTATATGGCACCATCCAGAATTTGCAGCGCATTGATTTTTATATTGGCTGTTATTCCTCGGTGAAACTGCGCAAGATTATGCCTCAGGTGCTGGACTGCCTGCGGCTGGGGGTCTATCAGCTGGTGTTTCTTGAGAAGATTCCTGTCAGCGCCGCGGTGAACGAGTCGGTGAACCTGGCCAAGAAGGCCGGGGGAGCTCGGGCGGGCGGTTTTGTCAACGCCATTTTGCGGAAGGTGGCTTCTCAGCGGGAAAACTTGCCGGAAGTGACCGGGGAGGACGCTCCATCCCGCATGGCGGTCTTTTATTCCCATCCCTTGTGGTTTGTCCGGCGGATGGTCTCCCTGTTGGGAGAAGAGGAGACCTGGAAGCTTCTGGAGGCCGACAACACGCCGCCCCCTGTGACCGCCCGGGTCAACCGGCAGCACCTGACCGGGGAAGAGCTGATCGCCCGCCTGGAGCAGGAAGGGATTACGGCCCATCTGCATCCCTGGCTGCCCGACTGTGTCGTTTTTGACACAGGGGGCGATCTGACAGGCACACGCTGTTTTGCAGAGGGGCTGTTTACCATCCAGGACACCGCCAGCCAGCTTCCGCCCTGGGCGCTGGATATCCGGCCGGGGGAGAATGTGGTGGATGTGTGCGCCGCCCCCGGCGGCAAAACCCTCATCGCCGGGCAGATGCAGCAGGGGCAGGGGAGGCTCATTGCCATGGATCTCCACCCTTTCAAATGCCGCCAGCTGGAGGAGACCGGAAAGCGCATGGGGCTGGAGCAGCTTTCTGTGCGATGCTGGGATTCCCGGAAGGCCGCTTCCGATCTTCTGGACCAGGCGGACAAGGTGATTTGTGATGTGCCCTGCTCAGGCATGGGCATTTTGCGGAAAAAAGCGGACATCCGCTTTAAAAAAGAGGAAGATCTTTCCGGCCTGCCCCAGATCCAAGGGGAAATTCTGCAGGCGGCCGCCTCCTATTGCCGGCCTGGCGGAAGGCTGGTCTATTCCACCTGCACCATTCTGCCGGAGGAAAACCAGCAGGTGGTAGAGGCCTTTTTGAAGCAGAACAAGGCGTTTTCCCTTTGTCCTCTGGTGCTGCCCGGGGACATGGGGGCGGAAGAGGGATACCGCACCTTCTATCCCCACAAAGATGGCACCGACGGGTTCTTTATCGCCTGTCTGTGCCGGAATCAGGAGTCCTGATATGGAGAAAGTTTGCATCAAATCCATGCTGCCCGGGCAGGTGCAGGAATACATGGTTTCCCTGGGAGAGCCTTCTTACCGGGGAAAGCAGGTCTTTCGCTGGCTGACCCAGGGGGTTACTTCCTTTGACGATATGAGTGACCTGTCAAAGTCCCTGCGGGAAAAGCTGAAAGAGAAGGCCTTTATCACAAAACCGGAGATCGTGCGGAAACAGGTCTCGGCCCGGGACGGCACGGTGAAATACTTATTTGGTCTTGCAGACGGCAACTGTGTGGAAACGGTGGTCATGCGTTATGAGCATGGCAACAGCGTCTGTCTTTCCACTCAGGCCGGGTGTCATATGGGCTGCGCCTTCTGTGCCTCCTTTGAAAAAGGGGAGACCCGGGATCTGACTCCCGCGGAGATACTGGACCAGGTGCTGTTTGCCCAGAAGGACAGCGGGCTGAAAATTTCCAACATCGTGCTGATGGGCACCGGAGAGCCGCTGGACAATTACGATAATGTGGTGCAGTTTCTCCGCCTGGTCAGCTGTCCGGAAGGGCTCCATATCGGCATGCGCCACATTTCCCTTTCCACCTGCGGGCTGGTGCCACGGATCCGGGAGCTCTCTCAGCTGGATTTCCAGCTGACATTGTCCATCTCCCTTCACGCGCCCAACAACAGGATCCGCAGCACCATCATGCCGGTGAACAACAAATACCCGGTGGAGGAACTGATCCGGGCCTGCCGGGATTATTTTGCCGCCACCGGGCGGCGCATCTCCTTTGAATATGCCATGATCGCCGGGGTCAACGACAGCGACACATGTGCCAGAGAGCTGGCCGCCCTTCTGCGGGGGCTGATGTGCCACATCAACCTGATCCCCCTCAATCATGTGGAGGGAAGCCCCCTGGCTCCCTCCAGCCGGGAGACCATCCGGCGTTTCCAGGAGATTTTGCAGAAAAAGGGCTTTAATGTGACGGTGCGGCGCAGTCTGGGCGGGGATATCGATGCATCCTGCGGCCAGCTCCGGCGCAAGGCCATGGCGGAAAAGAGGAAGGAAAACAAATGAAATTCTGGGGAAATTCCGACAGGGGAATGGTGCGCAGCGAAAATCAGGATACCTACCGGATGGCATCTTTGCCCCAGGGAGCGGAGCTTTTGCTGGTTTGCGACGGCATGGGCGGCGCCCAGGGAGGCAAAGTGGCCAGCACCATTGCCTGCCGCGCCTTTGAAGAAGAGGCACGCCGCCTTCTTCAGAAGGAAGAGGGGGAAGCGCCTTCCTTTTCCGATGTGATCACTGCCTCGGCCCAGGCGGCCAACCGGGCGGTGTACGAAAGCGCCAGGCAGGATGCCCACCTTATGGGGATGGGTACGACGCTGGTGTGTCTGCTCACCGACGGCAAACAGGGAGCGGTGGGCAATATCGGCGACAGCCGGGCCTATCTTATCGATGGGGAAGGCCTGCACCAGGTGACAAACGACCATTCCCTGGTGGCCGAGATGGTGCGGCGGGGAGAGCTGTCTGCCATGGAGGCCCGTCACCATCCCAACAAAAATGTGATCACCCGGGCTTTGGGTGTGGAGCAGTCGGTGAGCTGTGATGTGTTTCCTCTGACACCGGAGGAAGGCCAGTTTGTGCTGCTTTGTTCCGACGGCTTGACCAATGAGGTCAGCGAACCGGAGATCTATTATGAAGTGTTCCAGTCCCAGGCGCCGGAAAAGGCCTGTGACACCCTGATCGACATCGCAAAGGATCGTGGCGGACGGGACAATATCACTGTTTTGCTGGCATCATTCTAGGAGGAGTGTACGGTGGATAAATATATCGGCAAAATGCTCGATAACCGCTATGAGATTCTGGAGGTTATCGGGCGCGGCGGCATGGCCGTTGTATACAAGGCAAAATGCCACAGACTCAACCGGTTTGTGGCGGTGAAGATCCTCAAGGAAGAACTGGCCCAGGACGAAGAGTTCCGCCGGCGTTTCCGGGATGAATCCCAGGCGGTAGCCATGCTTTCCCATCCCAACATCGTATCGGTGTACGATGTGTCCCGCACAGGGGATGTGGAGTATATCGTCATGGAGCTGATCGACGGCATTACCCTGAAGGATTACATGGAGCGGAAAAGCCCTCTGGGGTGGAAAGAAACGGTTTTCTTTGCCCTCCAGATCGCAAAGGCACTGGAGCACGCCCATGGCCGGGGCATCATCCATAGGGATATCAAGCCCCAGAACATCATGGTGCTGCGGGATGGCACGGTGAAGGTGGCCGATTTCGGCATTGCCCGCCAGGCCGCCAGCAACAATACTTACAATATGGGAGAGGCCATCGGCTCGGTTTATTATGTGTCTCCCGAGCAGGCCCGGGGCGGCCACATCGACAACCGCTCGGACATCTATTCCCTGGGCGTTGTCATGTATGAAATGCTCACAGGGCGTCTGCCCTTTGAGGGGGATACCCCTCTGGCGGTGGCTTTGCAGCACATCAACTCGGTGCCCCTGTCTCCCCGGGATCATGTGCCCGGCATTCCCAAAACCCTGGAAGACATTGTGATGAAAGCCATGGCGCCTCAGCCCGCCAACCGCTACCGCAGCGCCACGGATATGATCCGTGATATGGAAAATTTCCGGGACGATCCTCATTACAAGATCGATGTGGCTGCGGTTCCGCCGGTGAGTGCTGTCCGCACCCGGGCCCCGGAAGAGACCCAGGTGATCCAGTATTCTTCGGAGCTTCAGGCGGCGGCCCAGCGTAAAAATGCCCAGCGGCTGAAAACGGCTCCTGTGGTGGAAGAAGAGGATGATGAAGAGGAGGAGGGGAGTAAGCGGCGTCTTTCCAGCTCGCTGATCTTCACCATCCTGGCCATCGCCATTTTTGCCATTGGCGCAGGGTTCTTTATTTTTGCCGTCATCAATCCCTTTGGCAACGATAAAAAGACCGAAACCGAAACCGCTCTGAAAGCCCCCAGCCTGGTGGGCAAGGTCTATCAGGATGTGATTGCCGATCCGGAGATCACCGAGCAAGGGATCATCATCAAGGAAAAGACCCGCATTTATGACAAGGACGCCGAAGAAGGCGAGATCCTCAGCCAGGAACCGGAAGCCGGAGAAAATCTGGGCGAGGACAAGGTGATCTATGTGGAGGTGTGCAAAGGCGCACCGGCTATGGAGATGGTGGATGTGGTGGGACAGACCTCCCGCCAGGCTGAACTGGATGTGAAAAACGCCGCCACCAAAGCGGGGATCACCATCACCGTGCAGACCCAGGAGGAGTACTCGGACGATGATGCCGAAGATACCGTCATCCGCACGGTGCCGGAAAAGGGAGAAGAACTGAGCGATGGGGATGTGGTGACCCTGTATGTGAGCATGGGGCCGGAAATCCCTCAGAAAAAGACGCCCAATTTCCTCCAGTGGAACATCAATGATGTGACCCGCAGCGAGGTGGAGAAATATGGTCTGACTATGGGCTCTACCACCGAAGTGGAGAGCAGCCAGCCGGCGGGGACCATTGTGGGCCAGTCTCCCGAGCCGGGGGATATGGTGGACGAAAACACACCGCTGAATTTTGAAGTGAGCAAAGGGCCTCAGCTGAAAGAAGTGACCATCACCCAGGTGATCACGCTGACGCCCAGTGAAGAGGATCCCACAGCCCCCATCCGCGTGGTGGTGGAAGTGGACGGCCAGGTGGCCTATGAAAAGGAGCACGATCCCTCCGAAGGCACGGTGAGCGTGCGGCTCAAGGCGCTGGAAGGGGATCATGAGGTGCACATTATGGAAAATGGCCAGACCATTTCCCGGGAAACGGTGACCTTCCAATGAGCAGCCAAGTGGAAGGGGTGATCCTCAAGGGGATCGGCGGCTTTTACTATGTCCACACCGGTACCCGGCAGATCGAATGCAAAGCCGGAGGACGGCTTCGTCTCAACCGCCGGGAAAAACCGGCGGTGGGCGACCGGGTGATGGTGGAAGAGCGGGGGGAAGAAGGGCTGATTACCCAGATCCTGCCCCGGAAAAACTTTCTCCAGCGTCCACCCATTGCCAACATCGATCAGTTGTTCATTGTGGCCAGCCAGGCCAGCCCGGTGACAGACCCTTACCTCATCGATAAGGTGAGTGTCATCGCTCTGCGCCAGGGGATTCAGCCCATTCTGGTGCTGAACAAGCAGGATGTGGACCCGAGCCAGGATTTTCGCGCGATTTATGAAAAAGCCGGTTTTCCCGTGCTCTCCACCAGCGCTGAGACCGGCGAAGGGGTAGAGCAGCTGCGGCAGATGCTCCATGGGAAGGTGTCGGCCTTTACCGGAAACTCGGGCATCGGCAAATCCAGCCTGCTCAACCGCCTGGAAGAAGGAGTGCTGATGGAGACCGGCTCCATCAGCCGCATCAGCCGGGGCCGGCATACTACCCGCCGGGTGGAGCTGTTTTTCGTGGCCGATGGGTATCTGGCCGATACCCCCGGTTTTTCCTCCTTTGATATTTCCCGGATGGAGCACATCCCCAAGGAGGAGCTGGAACAGTATTTCCCCGAGTTTGAGCCCTTTTTGGGTCAGTGCCGTTTTTCCGGCTGCGCCCATTGCAAAGAACCGGACTGCGCCGTGGATCAAGGGGCCCGGGAAGGGGCCATTGCTCCCTCCCGGCTGGAAAGCTACCGGAAGCTCTATGAGGAGATGGCCCAATGGAAAGAGTGGGAAAACAAATGAGCTGGGCCTTTGTCATTGCCGCATCTCCCGAAGATGAGATCGGCTATATCCGATCGGCCTATGACGCTCTGTCGTCTCCCCTGGTGCTTTGTGCCGATGGGGGACTGCAAAAGGCGGAAAAGCTGGGCATCCCCTGTGATATCCTCATCGGCGACATGGATTCCGGCGGGGGGGACGGGGCAAAAGATGTGGTGCGCCTTCCCATGGAAAAGGATTTCACTGACACTCAAAGCTGTCTGGAGGAAGCGGCGGGGCGGGGATGCAGCCATGTGCTCATCACCGGCGCCACCGGCGGGCGGCTGGATCATTTGCTGTGTAATCTTCATCTGTTGGAGGCTTTGGAGAAGAAAGGGGTCCATGGGCTGATTGCAGACCGATATAATCTGGTGCAGCTTTTGGAAAGCGGCTCGGTGCAGGTGCCGTCTTGTTACCGGTACTTTTCCATTCTTCCCATCGATGAGCAGCTGCGGGGAGTGACCATCCGGGGGGCGAAGTATCCCCTCCAGGATGCTGTGGTCCGGAGGGACGACTCTCTCACTGTGAGCAACGAAGCCCCTTCGGGGGAAGTGACCATCCAGGTGAAAGAGGGTCGGGCCTTCCTGATCTTTTCCCGATAGCGGTTTGCCGCCTGACACCATACTGATTTCTGCAAGGGCAGCGCCAGAAGGCGCTGCCCTTTTGTCATCGGGAAATGTGCAGAGCGTAGGGTGCCCGTTTGTTCTGAAAAATGCAAGATCCCATCACAAAAAGATGCCAGGGCCAATATACTGGTAGTACAGAGTATTGGAGTGTTGCACATGAGACCTTGCTGTAACAGACGGGGATGCCTGCCCTGCCTGGCTGCGCTGGTGGCCGGCATTTTGCTGGCGATGCTTCTGCCGCCCTGGCTGTGCTTTGTCATCATCATGGCCGTCCTTGTCTGCCTGTGCCTGCTTTGACGCTGGATTGGGAGGTGTGATGGGTGAAGATCATGGTGGTGAAGGCCCCGAAAATGTTCCGCGGCCTGCTGCGGAAGGTGTTCGGCATCGGCGGCGAAGAATGAAGCAAAAAAAGGGGGCCGTTTCGGAAATTTTTCCGAAGCGGCCCTTTTGTCATATCTTTCGGGACGAGGGCGTATAGATGCAATGATCAAAATTCGGGAAAGAAGGGTTACAATGGAACTGATCAAAAGCCGCGCCCTCCAATATGCAACGGTATCCCGCGCGTCCACCAGCCACGAAGAGTCCCTGGATGCCATCGTGCCGGATACATTCCCCGATATAGAGACCATCTGCTGTGCTCTGGGTTCGCTGGAGATCCGGGAAAAGCTGGTGCAGACCGATCGGGTGATGGTGTCGGGGAACATCCGGGGGACCTTGGTCTATAAAGGGGAGCAGGGCGGGCCGCTGTGCGCATTGGACTGCGCCATTCCCTTTGCCGCCTTGGTGGAGGCCAGAGGGTGTAAGGGGCAGGATCTGGTGTTTGTCAAAGGCTCCCTCCACCGGCTGGAGGGGCGGATGCTCAATCCCCGGAAATTTACTTTGCGGGCCCAGTTGGGACTGGAAACCCAGGTGTGCGCCCCCAAAGAGTATGAGGTGTGCCAGGGAATCCGGGACGGGGAGGAAGAGGGGATGCAGGCTTTGACCCAGACTTTCTCCTTTGAGTCCGCCCTCTCCATGAAGGAAAAGGGATTTTCCCTCCACGAAGATGTGCGCCAGAAAAGCCCGGAAGGATCGACGGGAGACAAAGTGCTGCGCACCTTTGGCAAACTGGTCACCGAGGACATCCGGGTGATCTCAGGAAAAGTGATGCTCCGGGGCAGCGCCCAGGGGGAGGCCCTGCTGCTGCGCCAGAGTACCGGCGCTATGGAAAAGGAGAGTTTTTCCATTCCCTATTCCCAGATCGTGGAGCTGGAAGGGGCAGAGGAAGGGGACACCGCCCAGGTGGAATACAGTGTGAAGAACTGTGCCTGCACTGTGTCCTCTGATGAAGAAGGTCCCTTCCTTTCCTGGGACATTGCCGCCGATGTGATGGTGTCCATTCACCGGCCGGTACAGTATGAAGTGCTGATGGATGCCTTTTCCACCAAAGGAAGCTGCACTTTGCAGCAGGAGCCATTGGATCTGCCGCTGGCCCGGTGCGGGAGAGAGGCTTCCGCTGAAATGCGGGTCACTCTTTCTCCACCGGAGCAAGCCGATGCGCTGCTGGATTGGTCGGCCAGCGTGAAAAGCTGCGGCGCCATTGGAAAAGAAGGCGTGGCCCATGGAGAAGTGTGCGTCAATCTGCTGTGCATGACAAGGGATGGCCAGCCCATGCAGTATGACCAGGTGGTTTCCTGGGAGGGACACTTCCCACCCATGGAAGGGGAGGACTGCCTGTGCCAGTGTGATATTTCCGGCCTGAGCCTGAAGTGGGCCGACGGCACATGCCAGCTCACGGGGCCGGTGGCCTTCCATCTCACCGGCCAGAGTGGAAAGCCGGTGCGCCAGGTGGTGGATTGCCAGATGGAGGAAAATGCTCCGGCGCCCGCCCGCCCCAAGGCTTCCCTCATTCTTCGCCGGGCCGAGGGCGGGGAAACCGTGTGGCTTCTGGCCAAGAGCTTCCGCACATCCCCGGGGGATATCATGGCGGCAAACCATCTGGAAACGGGCGGCGCTCTGGAAAAGGGCCAGCTGGTGATGATCCCCTTTCAGCGCTGAGAGACAAACATCCGCAGGGAGGAATAGCAGTGGAAAAGAGCAGCATTTATGAGGATATCGCCCTTCGCACCGAAGGGGATATCTATATCGGCGTGGTGGGGCCGGTGCGCACAGGCAAGTCCACCTTTATCAAAAGCTTCATGGAGACCATGGTTCTGCCCCGCATCGACAATGTGTATCTGCGGGAGCGGGCCAAAGACGAGCTGCCCCAAAGCGGCAGCGGCCGCACCATCATGACGGCGGAGCCCAAGTTCGTCCCCGAGGACGCCGTGGACATCGCCCTGGATGAAAACACCCATTTCAATGTGCGGATGATCGACTGTGTAGGGTATATGATCGACGGAGCCCTGGGGCAGATGGAGGGAGACGCGCCCCGGATGGTTTCCACCCCCTGGTTTGATCACGAAATCACCCTGCGGGAAGCGGCGGAGACCGGCACCCGGAAGGTCATCACCGAGCACTCCACCATCGGCATTGTGGTCACCACCGACGGCACCATTTCCGATCTGCCCCGGGAGGAATACATCCAGGCGGAAGAGCGGGTGGTGGAAGAGCTGAAGGAGCTGCAAAAGCCCTTTGTGCTGGTGCTCAACAGCGTGGAGCCCCGTTCTCCCGAGGCCCAGAAGCTGCGGCGGCAGCTGGAAGAGCGGTACCAGGTAAGCTGTCTGGCCCTGGACTGCGCCAACCTCACCCAGGGGGACATCGAAGGGGTGCTGCGCACCGTTCTGTACGAATTTCCCGCCAAGGAGTTCCGCTACACTCTGCCCAGCTGGGTCAATGTGCTGGAGCCGGACAACGAGATCCGCTGCCAGATCTATGACACCATCTATCGCTGCACCGGGGGAATCAGCCGGATGCGGGATGTGAAGCAGGCTCTGGAAGGGCTTTCGGAATGTCCCTACATCAGCGACAGCCTGATCACCTCCATGCCCCTGGGAGAGGGAGCGGTGGAGATCCGCATCATGGCGGAGGATTCCCTTTATTACACCATCCTCTCCCAGCGCAGCGGCATCGAGATCCGGGACCAGGCCGACTTCCTGCCCCTGCTCTGTGAACTTTCCAGCATCCGGGAAGAGTATGGCCGTATCCGCAGCGCCCTGGATCAGGTGCGGCAGACGGGCTACGGCATCGTCATGCCCTCCCGCAGCGAAATGACCCTGGATGAGCCGGAGATCGTCCGCCAGGGGGGACGCTTCGGGGTGCGGCTCAAAGCCAGCGCCCCCTCCATCCACATGATCAGGGCCGACATCAAAACCGAGGTCTCTCCCATTGTGGGCAGCGAGCGGCAGTCGGAGGAGCTGGTGCACTACCTGCTCAGCGAGTTCGAGGACTCACCGGAGAAGATCTGGGAGAGCAACATCTTCGGCAAATCCCTCCACGAGCTGGTGAACGAGGGGCTGAACAACAAGCTCTACCGGATGCCCGAAGAGGCCAGGGCCAAGATCCAGGAGACCTTGCAGCGGATCGTCAACGAAAACAGCAGCGGGCTGATCTGCATCATTCTGTAGCAGGGAAGCAAAGGAGGGATTCCATGCAAAGCCGAAGATACAAACCGGTAAAGGCGGCCCGCAGAGCTTACAGCCGGGGCTATGGCCGGGGCCGGGAAGAAGAGGGAGGGCCCCGGATACGGACCATTCTGCTTTGCGCTCTTGTGGCGCTGGCTCTTTATCTCCGTTTTTCTCCCGGCGAGACACCCCAGGCTCTGCGGCAGACGGTGGCATCCCTTTTTGGTGGGGATATGGATCTGAAGGAAGCGGTGGCCGTGCTGGGACGCCAGGTGGCCGGGCAGGAAGAGGAAGAGGATGCCCTTTTTGTCTTTGGCAAAAAGCTGCTGGGAGAGGATAGGGAAGAAAGCGGAGAGACAGAGGAAAAAGAGGAAACACAGGAAAAACAGGAAGAAGATCAGGGGAACGCGGCGGACTATCAGGAACCTTCTCAGGAGGAGATCGATGAAATTTCGCCGGAGAGCGCCCAGATCGAAAAGACGGCCGGAGTGCAAACCGGCCGCCTTTTTTTATGGCAGAGCGAAACGGGCGGCGTGTGTGAAGCTCCTTATCCCGCCTGGGAGGTGTCCCAGTTGCAGCTGATCTGGGGGAAGGGGGAGGAAAGCGCCGATTCCTCTTTGCCGGAAGAGGTAGACGGCAACACCTATACCTTTTCCGCTCCCTGCACTGCGCCTTTGCAGGGAGTGGTCACATCCCCCTATGGGTGGCGGGATCACCCCATCGACGGGGAATATAAATTTCACCATGGGGTGGACATCGGGGCGGGCATGGGCACTCCCATCGGCAGCTTTGCCGGGGGAACGGTGCTGGAAGTGGGAGTGGGCACGGTGTATGGCAACTATGCCCTGGTGGATCACGGGGACGGCTTTACCTCCTTTTACGGCCATATGGACAGCGTGACGGTGGAAGAGGGCCAGCAGGTGGAAATGGGGCAGGAGATCGGTAAAGTGGGTTCCACCGGCCAGTCCACCGGGCCTCATCTTCACTTCCAGATGAAAAAGGACGGCAAGATCATCGATCCCAACGATTATGTAAAGCTGGGGGCTTAGAAATATGGGAAAAAAATACGGTCTTTCCGGGGCCTTTGTGCTGCTTTGCGCCCTGCTGCTGTGCTGCGAGAGCATCTCTCTTCTGGCCGCCCTTCTGTTGGCCGTGGCCATCCACGAAGGCGGGCACATGGGAGCCATCTGGCTGTGCGGCGGACAGGTGGAGCGGCTGGTGCTGGGACTGGGGGGCATGGATATCCGCTACCGGTGCATCCGGGACACCTATGGTAAGGATGCTTTCATCGCCCTCATGGGGCCGGGGATGAATCTGCTTTCCTGCGGGGCGGGGGCCTTTCTGGCCAAATGGCTGCCCTGGGAGGGGATCTATCTGTTCTGCGGATGCAGCGCCCTTCTGGGCTGTTTCAATCTGCTGCCTGCGCTGCCCTTGGATGGGGGCGTTTTCCTCCGGGCCATGCTGCTGCGCAGGGGAGAGCTGGAATGGAGCGACCGGGTGCTCACCGCATCCTCCCTGGCGGTGGGGGTGCTGCTCCTTTGTGCCGGGGCGGTCCTCTTTGTTTCCTCCGGGGGAAACTGTACCCTGCTGGTGTGTGCCGGGGCCGTGCTGGGGCGTTTGGTACGAAATTACTTTACACCGGGCCGGAAAAGCTTTATAGTATAAGGTATCGAATGGCTTTTCGGGAGGAAACATGGACTATAAAATCAAACAATGTCTGGACAATGTGCGAAAGCCCGCCCGGTATACCGGCGGGGAATACAATCAGGTGGTGAAGGACAAAGAGCAGGTGGACTGCCGCTTTGCCCTTTGCTTTCCGGAGCTTTATGAGATTGCCATGAGCCATCTGGGCTCCAAGATCCTCTATGGCCGCTTAAACGCCATGGAGGGAGTGTGGTGTGAGCGGATGTATGCTCCTGCGCCGGATATGGAGCGGGAGATGCGCCGCCACGGCGTGCCCCTCTATGGACTGGAGAGCAAAGACTACGCTTCGGAATTTGACATTTTCGGCTTTTCTCTTCAGTATGAGCTGAACTATACCACGGTGCTCAATATGCTGGATCTGGCGGGGGTGCCCAAGTTCTCCCGGGAGAGAACAGAGCTGACTCCGCTGGTCATTGCCGGCGGCCCCTGCGTTTACAATGTGGAGCCGGTGGTGGACTTTTTCGACATCATTCTGGTGGGCGAAGGGGAGGAGAACCTGCCGGCCCTGGTGGAGCTTTACCGCAAAGCCAAAAAAGAGGGCTGGGACAAGGAAACCTTCCTGAAAGAGTCCCTTTCCATCGAAGGGGTGTATGTGCCTGCCTTCTACGATGTGGCCTACAATGAGGACGGCACTGTGCAGGCCATTACGGCGAAAAACGGAGCGCCCCAGCAGGTGAAGAAGGCCATCATCCGGGATCTGGACAAGGTCTATTATCCCGACAGCTTCATCGTCCCCTCCACCGACATCGTCTTTGACCGGGCCATGGTGGAGCTGTTCCGAGGCTGTCGCCGTGGCTGCCGGTTCTGCCAGGCCGGGTATACCTACCGGCCCATCCGGGCCAAAAACGCCGCCACCCTGGTGGAGCAGGCCAAGAAACTGGTGGAGAGCACCGGTTATGACGAGGTGTCTCTCACTTCCCTCAGTTCCAGTGACTATCCTCAACTGGACGAGCTGTGCACCCAGCTTGTGGATTACTGCGAGCCCCGCCATGTGAACCTGGCTCTGCCCTCTCTCCGAGCGGACAACTTCAACCTGGAGCTGATGGAGAATGTGCAGAAGGTGCGCAAAAGCGGCCTGACTTTTGCCCCGGAAGCAGGCACCCAGCGGCTGCGGGATGTGATCAACAAAAACCTGTATGAAGAGGATCTGCTCCATTCCTGCGCCATCGCCTTCGGCGCAGGCTACAACAGCGTCAAGCTGTACTTTATGATGGGCCTGCCCACCGAGACCGACGAGGATCTCTGTGGTATCGCCCAGATCGTGCGGGATGTGATCTACACCTTCCGGAAGACCGCCAAGAATAAGGCCCGGGGCATCAAGATCAATGTGGGCGTGTCCACCTTTGTGCCCAAGGCCCAGACCCCCTTCCAGTGGGTGGGACAGGCCACACGGGAAGAGGTGCGGCGGAAGCAGGAACTGCTGCGGGAGCAGCTGAAGATCAAGAATGTCAGCTTCAACCTGCACCATGGGGATGCAAGCTATCTGGAAGCTGTGTTTGCCCGGGGTGACCGTCGGCTGTCTCAGGTGATTTACAAGGCCTGGGAGAAGGGCTGCAATCTGGATGCCTGGGATGAATATTTCAAGTTCGATGCCTGGATGGAAGCTTTCCAGGAGTGCTCCCTGGACCCGGATTTCTATGCCTACCGCTCGCCGGGGGAGGAAGAAGTGCTGCCCTGGGATCACGTTTTCTCCGGCGTGTGCAAAAGCTATCTGTGGAGCGAATACCAGCAGGCCCTCAAGGGGGTCGCCACACCGGACTGCGCCGCCGGATGCCGGAATTGCGGTGCGCTGACTTTGTCCTGCGGGAGGCCCTGTGATGTTTAAAGTGAGAATCAAATTTGAGAAAAACGAATATTCTGCCTATATTTCCCATCTGGACCTGATGAACACCCTCCAGCGGTCTTTGGTGCGGGCCAAACTGCCTGTGCGGTACACCGAGGGGTTCAATCCCCATATCTATCTGTCCATTCTGGTGCCTCTGTCCACCGGCTACCAAAGCCAGTGCGAGCTGGCCGATTTTGATCTGACTACCGACACTCTGCCGGAGGATTTGGAGAGCCGGCTCAATGGGGTTTTGCCCCACGGCCTGCGGGTGCTGGAAGTGGGACAGGCCTCCCGTCCGGTGAACCAGATCGCTTTCTGCGGCTATGAGGTGCACTATTCCTCCCCCTGGGATGAGAGCATTCCTTCTTTGTTCCAAGGAGAAGTGAAGATCCTCAAGCATTCCAAGCGGGGCGACCGGGAAGTGGTGCTGGGGGATTATGTGCGCTCCCTGGAATTTTTCCCTGAGGAGGAAGGTTTCTGCTGCCGGTGCGTGCTGAGGGCCGGAGATGATCCGCTGAACCCCAGCTACATCACCGACATTCTCCGTTTCCACGACAAAATAAAGCGGGAGGACAGGCCCCTTTATGTGCGTCAGAGCATCCTGGACGGAGAAGGAAAGGACTTTTTCCAGACGGGAAAAGTGGAATGAAAAAAATCATCTTTGCCGCCCGGAGAAGAAAAAACTTTCAAAAAAACCAGGAAACCCTTGCAATCAGGGGATTTGTATGGTATTATAATCGGGCATGCATTACGGATGGTCCTCTGCCGCAGTCAGGGCACGAACATCTATGAACGAAAGGAAAGAGAATTATGGATCTCGTAAAAAAACTGACCGAATCCCAGCTGAAGCCTGACGCTGTCAACTTCGGCATCGGCGACACCGTGCGGGTGCACGCCAAGATCAAAGAAGGCAACCGTGAAAGAATTCAGGTCTTTGAGGGCACCGTCATCGCTATGAAGCACGGCGGCATCCAGGAGACATTCACCGTTCGCCGCGTATCCTACGGCGTAGGCGTAGAAAAGGCTTTCCCTGTCCATTCCCCCAACCTGGAGAAGGTGGAAGTGGTCCGCAAGGGCAAAGTCAGAAGAGCCAAGCTTTACTACCTGCGTAACAGAGTTGGCAAGGCTGCTAAAGTCAAACAGGATATCTAAGAGGATGCAGGGACGGAGTAATTCTGTCCCTCTTCTTTTTATACCCAGCCGGGCCGCAATGGCCCGTCCCGCGCTTTGGAGGATGATGTGATGGACGAACAGCAATTCCGCAAGGAAGAGGAAACAGAGCTTTCAAAGCAAACAGAGCCCTGGGAAGACGATGGAAAAAAACATTCGGTCAGCGCCGATCTGTTCGATTGGGCGGAGGCGCTGGTCTATGCCCTGGCCGTCCTGGTGGTGATCTGCGCCTTTTTTGTGCGCCTTTCCGGTGTGGAGGGGTCTTCCATGTATCCCACTCTCCACGAGGGGGATCAGCTTCTGATTTCTTCCTTCGGCTATGGTGAGCCGGAGCGGGGGGACATCGTGGTGCTCATGGCCGACGGCTTTATGGATGAGCCCCTGGTCAAGCGGGTCATCGCCCTGGGGGGCGACACCGTGGAGATCGACGGGGAAGCGGGCACGGTTTATGTGAATGGCCAGGCTCTGTATGAGCCTTATATCAATGATCTGGCCGGGCAGATGATGTACACCGGTGACCTTACCGGCGCTTTTACTGTGCCGGAAGGGGAAGTGTTTGTCATGGGCGATAACCGCAACGGCAGCTCGGACAGCCGTAAGCTCTATGAAATCGGCACGATCCCCTATGAAAAAATCGTGGGGAAGGCGATCTTCCGTATCTTCCCCTTCAGCAGGGTGGGTTCTTTGTCATGAAGATCAACTGGTATCCCGGCCATATGGCCAAAACCAAGCGCCTGATGCAGGAGGATATCCGTCAGATTGACCTGGTGTGCGAACTGCTGGACGCCCGGATTCCCTGGGCTTCCCGAAATCCGGATCTTTCCGCCCTGGCCGGGCAGAAAAAGCGGATCATCGTGCTCAACCGGGCCGATCAGGCCGATCCCCGGCAGACGGAAGAATGGAAGAAATATTTCAAAAGCAAGGGCTTTCCGGTGATCGCTCTGGACAGCCAGAACGGCGGCGGCTATGGGGAGTTTCTTCCCCTGGTGCGCCAGGTGATGGCCCAGCAGATCGCACGCAATGAGGAAAAGGGGCTGAAGGGCAAAAGCATCCGCATTATGGCCTGCGGCATTCCCAATGTGGGAAAATCCTCTTTTATCAACCGGATCTTGGGCCGTCGTTCGGCGGTGGCTCAGGACAGGCCCGGCGTCACCCGGCAGAAACAGTGGTTCGCCCTGAAAGGGGGCGTGGAGCTGATGGACACCCCGGGTATGCTGTGGCCCAAAATCGAAGATGAAGAAACCGGCCTGATGCTGGCCTTCACCGGTACCATCAACGACGAGATTCTGGAGCTGGAAGAGCTGGCCTGTCATCTCATCGACACCCTGCGCCAGCAGGCGCCGGGTGCCTTGGAAAAGCGTTACAAGGTGGAAAACACAGAGGACAAGCCTTCCTATGATGTGCTGGAAGAGCTGGCCCGGGCCCGGGGATTCCTTCAGGCCGGGGGCTACTGCAACACCGAGCGGATGGCCCGGGTGCTGCTGGATGAATTCCGCAGCGGGAAACTGGGGCGGATCACTTTGCAGTCTCCGCCGGAAGACACCCCGGAGGATGCCCATGCATAAAGGAAAAAGCAGCGAGCTGTATCTGTTTGACCAGCTTTTCCGGCAAAAGGGGTTTTCCGCCCTTTGCGGCATCGACGAAGCCGGCCGCGGGCCCTTGGCCGGGCCGGTGTGCGCCGCGGCGGTCATTCTGGACCCCGCGGAGCCTTTGGAGGGGTTGGATGATTCCAAAAAAATCTCGCCCCGCCGCCGGGAAATATTGTTCAGCCAGATCACGGCCAAAGCCTTGGCCTTCGGGGTAGGGTGGGCCGACGAAAAAGAGATCGACCAGCTGAACATTTTGCAGGCCACTTTTCTGGCCATGCACCGGGCCGTGGAGCAGATGGGCCTTACCCCGGATCTTTTGCTGGTGGACGGCAACCGGGACCCTGGATTTTCCGGGATCGAAACAGTGTGTGTGGTAGGCGGAGACCGGCAGAGCGCCAGTGTGGCCGCCGCATCCATCCTGGCCAAGGTGAGCCGGGACCGGTACATGGAAAAAATGGATGAGGCCTATCCGGGCTATGGCTTTGCAAAACACAAGGGCTATGGCACCAAGGATCACCGGCAGGCCATTGTGGAAAAGGGGCCCTGTCCCATTCACCGGGAGAGCTTTCTGGGCAAGATCTTAAGCGGTGGCAAAAAATGAACACCACCCTGGCTGGAAAGAAAGGGGAGGCTCTGGCGGCGGAATACCTGCGGAAAAAGGGTTATACCTTGCTGGAGGCCGGTTACCGCAGCCGCTATGGGGAGATCGATCTCATTGTGAAAAAACGGGGGATCGTTGTGATGGTGGAGGTCAAAAGCCGGAAGAGCGACCGGTTTGCCAAGGCCCTGGAGGCGGTGGACGCCCACAAGCAGCAAAGGCTGCGGCTGACCGCTCTGCAATGGCTGGGGGAGCAGGAAAAGCCGCCTCAGATCCGCTTTGATGTGATCGAGGTCTATCCCGGCGGTGAGATCCATCACCTGGAAAACGCCTTTGAATAAAAGGAGGAGAGCATGGCGCTCTATACCATTGGTGACCTGCACCTGTCGGAGTCCAGCGGCAAGCCCATGGATGTGTTCGGGGGTGTGTGGCAGGATTACCGGCGAAAGATCGTGGAAGCCTTCTCCCAGACCCTGCAGGAGGACGATACCGTGGTGCTTTGCGGCGATCTGTCCTGGGGGCTCAACCTGGAGCAGGCCCTGGCCGATTTCAAGCTGGTGGATTCCTTCCCGGGAAAAAAGATTCTCATCAAGGGCAATCACGATCTTTGGTGGCAGACGGTCACCAAAATGAATAAATTTTTTGAAAATCATCAAATAAAGACCTTGTCTTTTTTGCATAATAATTGTATTTTTTATAAGGACACCGCCTTGTGCGGCACCCGGGGATGGTGCTATGATCCATCGGACCCGGCCGCAGGGGATGAAAAGGTGTTCAAGCGGGAGCTTTGCCGTCTGGAAGCGTCGCTGCAGGCGGCCCGGCAGCAAAGTCCCCAGGGAGAAATCTTCTGTTTTCTCCACTATCCCCCCATCTTGGCAGGGAAGGACCCTTATGAGGTGCGGGAGATCACCGGGCTTCTGCGCCGCTATGGCGTCAGTCGGTGCTATTACGGCCACCTTCACGGGGAAAGCCTGCGGGGGGCCTTTTCCGGCGAGCGGGACGGGGTGAGTTACCAGGTGGTATCCGCCGATTATCTCCGCTTCCGGCCAGTGATGATAAAACCTTAAAAGAAAGATATTTGTATGAGGAGGAAACTCAAATGCAGCTGAAGGGCATTGAGAAAAAGGAAAAGAATCAGGTGGAGCTGACCATCGAAGTCGGCAAGGAAGAGTTCGAAAAGGCCATGGAACAGGCCTATCGGAAAAATGTGGGCCGTATGAGCGTCCCCGGCTTCCGCAAGGGCAAGGCTCCCCGGAAGATCATCGAGAAGATGTATGGCGAAGGCGTTTTCTTTGAGGACGCTGTGAATATGTGCTATCCCGAAGCCTATGACAACGCTGTGGCAGAGAGCAAGATCCAGCCCGTGGATCATCCCCAGATCATGGTGGACGACATCTCTCCCGAAGGCTTCACCTTCAAGGCCACTGTCACTGTCAAGCCCGAAGTGAAGATCGAGGGCTACAAGGGCCTGACCGTGGAAAAGGGCCGGGTTTCCGTCACCGAGAAGGATGTGAAGGAAGAGCTGAGCCGCATGGTGGACCGCAACGCCCGTCTGGTCACCGTGGAGCGGGAAGTGAAGGACGGCGACACCGTTGTCTTTGACTTCGAAGGCTTTGTGGACGACAAGCCCTTTGAAGGCGGCAAGGCTGAAAACTACACCCTGGGCATTGGTTCCGGCATGTTCATCCCCGGCTTTGAGAGCCAGATGGTGGGCAAGAAAGTGGACGAGCCCTTTGATGTGAATGTGACCTTCCCCGAAGAGTACCAGGCCAAGGAGCTGGCCGGCAAGCCCGCCGTGTTCAAGTGCCTGATCCACGAGGTCAAGGAGACCCAGAAGCCCGAGCTGGACGACGAGTTCGCCAAGGATGTGTCCGAGTTCGACACCCTGGATGAGCTGAAGGCCGACCTGAAGACCAAGATCCGGGAGCAGAAGGAAAAGGTTGCCGAGAACGAGTATGACGAGAAGCTGATCGACGCCATGCTGGAAAACTTTGAAGCCGATATCCCCGAAGTGATGATCGAGGCACAAATCGACAGAATTGTTGAGGACTTTGGGTATAGACTGTCCATGCAGGGCATCACACTGGATATGTACCTGAAGATGAACGATATGTCCATGGAATCCTTCCGCAAGCTGTTCCGTGAGCAGGGCGAGAAGCAGGTGAAGGTGCGCCTGGCTCTGGAAGAGATCGCTAAGCTGGAGAACATGGAAGTGAGCGAAGAAGAGCTGGAGAAGGAATTTGCCAGCCTGGCCGAGCAGAACAAGATCGATGTGGAGCGGGTCAAGCAGCTGCTGCCTGCCCAGTCCCTGAAGGACGATCTGCTGACTCAGAAGGCTGTGGAGCTCATCAAGTCCACCGCCAAGAAGCCCGCCAAGAAGACGGCCAAGAAGGCGGAAAAGACAGAGGAAAAGGAAGAGGAGAGCAAGTAAGTCCTGCCGTGCCTTCCTTCCTTTGGCGCAGAAAGGAGTTTTCCCATTATGTCTCTTGTACCTATGGTAGTGGAGCAGACCAGCAAAGGGGAGCGTTCGTATGACATTTATTCCCGGCTGCTCAACGACCGCATCATCATTTTGTCCGAGGAAGTCAACGACACCACCGCAAGCCTGGTAGTGGCCCAGCTGCTCTATCTGGAAAGCCAGGACCCGGACAAGGATATCAGCTTTTATATCAACAGCCCCGGCGGTTCCATCAGTGCCGGTATGGCCATTTATGACACCATGCAGTATATCAAGTGCGATGTGAGCACCATCTGCATCGGCATGGCGGCCAGCATGGGCTCCTTTTTGCTGGCGGCCGGCGCCAAGGGCAAGCGCTATGCGCTGCCCAACAGCGAAATCATGATCCATCAGCCCCTGGGCGGGATGCAGGGTCAGGCCACCGATATTAAGATCCACGCCGACCACATCATCCGCATCAAGGACCGGATGAACCGTCTGCTCAGCCAGATGACCGGCCAGCCTTTGGAGGTCATCCAGCAGGACACCGAGCGGGATAATTTCATGACCGCACAGCAGGCTCAGGAATACGGCCTGATCGACAAGGTGTTTGAGCATCGGGAATAATCTCTGATTTTCAAAAAATCAAACCGATGGAAGAGGTAAGTCATGTCCGAAGAACAAAAAGAGATCCGCTGCAGTTTCTGCGGCCGTTCTCAAAAGGAAGTGCGCCGGATCATCGCGGGCCCCGGGGCCTATATCTGCAACGAATGCATTGAGATCTGCAAAGATCTTCTGGACGAGGAGCGGGCGGAGGAAGCCCGCTCCCGGGGCAAGAAGAAAGAGGATGAACTGCTCCGGCCTGCCCAGCTGAAAAAGATCCTGGACGAATATGTCATCGGCCAGGACCGGGCCAAAGTGGTGCTTTCGGTGGCGGTGTATAACCACTATAAGCGCATCCGCTCTTTGGAAAAGGGCGGCGAGGACGGGACCGATGTGGAGATCCAGAAGAGCAATATCCTCATGCTGGGCCCCACCGGCAGCGGCAAAACCATGCTGGCCCAGACGCTGGCCCGCACCCTCAATGTGCCTTTTGCCATTGCCGACGCCACCACCCTCACCGAGGCCGGGTATGTGGGCGAAGATGTGGAGAACATCCTTCTGCGCCTGATCCAAGCCGCCGATTACGATGTGGAGCAGGCCCAGAAGGGCATCATCTACATCGATGAGCTGGATAAGATCGCCCGGAAGAGCGAAAATCCCTCCATCACAAGAGATGTGAGCGGGGAAGGGGTGCAGCAGGCCCTGCTGAAGATCCTGGAGGGCACGGTGGCCAATGTGCCCCCCCAGGGCGGGCGGAAGCATCCCCAGCAGGAGTTCATCCAGATCGATACCAGCAACATCCTCTTTATTTGCGGCGGCGCCTTTGACGGTCTGGGCCAGATCATCGAAAAGCGCTGCGGCAACCAGGGACTGGGCTTTGGCGCCCAGGTGCTGTCCAAAAAGCAGAGCGAGAAAAACGACATTCTCCAGAAGGTGGAGCCTCAGGATATCCTGAAGTTTGGCATCATTCCCGAACTGATCGGCCGTCTGCCCATCATCACCGCTCTGGATCCCCTGGACAAGGAGGCTCTGGTCAGCATCCTCACAAAACCCAAAAACGCTTTGACCAAGCAGTATCAGTATCTCTTTGATCTGGACGGGGTGGAGCTGGAGTTTGAGGAGGACGCTCTGGAGGCCATTGCCGAAAAGACCATGGAGCGGAACACCGGCGCCCGCGGACTTCGTTCGGTGCTGGAAGATATCATCACCGGCATTATGTTCGATGTGCCTTCCGATCCCACCATCAGCCGTGTGGTGGTCACACGGGATGCGGTGGAGAAAAAGGCCGCGCCCATGGTGGAGCACGATCGGAAACCGGCAAAGAAAAAAGGATAAAATTCCAATCTGTTTTTGAAAAAGTGGCTTTCGGGCCACTTTTTCTTTTTTTCCGGCCTGTGAATGAAGAGGCGTCATTTTTTGCGAAGTGCACAATCTTTTTCGGCAAAAACTTGTGAAAATTACGGCGATGTGCTATACTGATTTTATCTATGATGACTTACATAAAACCGTTCCCTATGGGGATGGGAAGGAGAACTTATGCAGAATAAAGAACAAAACACCCCGGCCCGGTCGATGCTGCTTTTGCCCCTGCGGGGCCTGGCGGTCTTTCCGGGCATGGTGTCTCATTTTGATGTGGGGAGACCCAAATCCATTAAAACTCTGGAACTGGCCATGTCCCGGCGGGAGCCGGTGTTTTTGCTGGCCCAGCGGGATATGAAGGTGGAGGATCCCCAGCGGGAAGATCTTTATGACATCGGTACCGTGGGACATATCAAGCAGATCCTCAAAATTCACGGAGATGTGTTCCGGGTGCTGGTGGAAGGGGAGTGCCGGGGCCGGCTTCTGGAGCTGACGGGCACGGATCCTGTGTTTTCCGCCACGGTGGAGCCCATTCAGCCGGAAGAGCCGGCCCATCTCACCAAACGGGATGAAGCCATGATCCGCAATGTGCAGGAGCTGTTTGTGGACTACACCGACCTGGTGCCTAAAATCAACAACGATGTGGTGCTCAATGTGATGGAAAGCCGGGAGGTAGGCTATCTGTGCGACTATGTGGCCCAGAACACCGCCCTCAAATACCCGGATAAACAGGAAGTGCTGGAACAGCTCAATCCCCGCCGCCGGATGGCTTTGCTCATCAAGAAACTGGCCAGCGAGGTGGATATCCTGCGCATTGAGGACGAGATCCAGAACAAGGTGCGCAGCCAGATGGATCAGAACCAGCGGGACTATTATCTGCGGGAGCAGATCAAGGCCATCAATCAGGAACTGGGAGAGGACGAGGACGCCGCTGCCGAAGTGCAGCGTTACACCGAGCGGATATTGGCTCTGGGTTTGCCGGAAGAATCGGAAAAGAAGATGCTCAAGGAGGCTTCCCGCCTTCAGAAGCTCCAATCCTTTTCCCCTGAGGCCGGCGTGGTGCGCACCTGGCTGGACACCTGCCTGGATCTGCCCTGGAAAACCGAGACGAAAGAGAATACCAGCCTGAAAAAGGCGGAAACCATTCTGAACAGCCAGCATTATGGTCTGGAAAAGGTGAAGGAGCGGATTCTGGAGCTGTTTGCCGTCAAGCAGAAGGTGGGCAGCATCAAGGGCCAGATCCTTTGCTTGGTAGGCCCGCCGGGCGTGGGCAAAACCTCGGTGGCCCGGTCGGTGGCCGACGCCCTGGGGCGGAACTATGCCCGGCTTTCCCTGGGCGGCGTACGGGATGAGGCCGATATCCGGGGCCACCGGAAAACTTATATCGGAGCCATGCCCGGGCGGATCATCAACGCTTTGCAGCAGGCGGGCAGCCGGAATGCTCTGATTCTGGTGGATGAGATCGACAAGATGGCCAGCGATTTCCGGGGCGATCCGGCCTCGGCCCTGCTGGAGGTCTTTGACACCGAGCAGAATCATGCCTTCCGGGATCATTTTGTGGAACTGCCCTTTGATCTCACCGATATTCTGTTCATCACCACCGCCAACACCCTGGACACCATTCCCCGGCCCTTGCTGGACCGGATGGAGATCATTGAGCTGCCGGGGTATACAGAGGAAGAGAAGGTGCAGATCGCAAAGCGCCACCTGATCCCCAAACAGATGGAAAAGCACGGCCTTACAGCCAAGGAGCTGAAAGTCAGCGAAAATGCCCTGCGGAAGATCATTTCGGGCTATACCCGGGAGGCCGGTGTGCGTACCCTGGAGCGGCAGATCGCCCGGGTGTGCCGGAAAACCGACAAGATTTTGCTGGAAAAGAAGCAGAAGTCGGTGTCGGTGACCCCCATGAACCTGGGAGATTTCCTGGGCGTTGTCCGGTATAAGGAAGAAGTCCACTCCCAGCGCAGCGAATGCGGTGTGGTCAACGGTCTGGCCTGGACCAGCGTAGGCGGCGAGATATTGGAAGTGGAAGTCAATGTGATGGAAGGCAGCGGCAAGCTGGAGCTGACGGGAAACCTGGGCGATGTGATGAAAGAGTCGGCCCGGGCGGCTATCAGCTACATCCGTACCCGCACCAAGACTCTGGGTATCCAGGATGATTTCTACAAGAAGAAGGACATTCATATCCATTTCCCCGAAGGGGCCGTGCCAAAGGACGGGCCTTCGGCGGGCATCACCACCTGTACTGCGTTGGTGTCGGCCCTGATGGATGTGCCCATGCCCCAGGACATCGCTATGACCGGCGAGGTGACCATCCGGGGCCGGGTTCTGCCCATCGGCGGACTCAAGGAAAAAACCATGGCGGCCTACCGGGCACAGATGAAAACCGTGATCGTGCCGGCAGACAATGAGCCGGATATCAGCGAGATCGATCCGGTGGTGGCCAAGAATCTGCACTTTGTCTATGCCAAACACATGGACGATGTGCTGGAGGCCGCTCTGGGTGTGCGCACCGGGCCGGAGGAGTCTCCCCAGGTGCTGCCCCATCCCACAAAGGAAAGCGAAAGCCTGCCTTTGCGGCAGTAAGAAACAAAAGGCGGAAGTAACATGAATTTTTCCAAAGCGGAATTTGTGCGCTCGGCGGCATCGGCCCGGGATTTTCCCCGGGACGGCCTGCCCCGGGTGATCTTTGCAGGCAGGTCCAATGTGGGCAAGTCCTCCTCCATCAACTGCCTGCTTCAGCGGAAGAACTTTGCCCGGGTCAGCGCCGTGCCGGGAAAGACGGTTTTTGTCAACCTGTTTCTGGTGGACAAGGCGCTGTGGCTGGTGGATCTGCCGGGATATGGCTATGCCCGGGTATCCCAGCGGGAAAAACAGCGGTTTTCTCAGCTGATTGAGGAATATATGAACGCTGACCGGGACAATGTGGGCAGGGCCTATCTCATTGTGGACGCCCGCCACGATCCCACCGCCGACGACCGGCTGATGGCCGATTGGTTCCGGGCCTATGGAGTTCCCATGGCGGTGATCGCCAACAAGGTGGACAAGCTGAAAAAAAGCCAGGTGGAGCCCAATATGGAGCGGATCCGTCAGGTGTTGGAACTGGATGAAAGCACCCCGCTGTTCCCCTTTTCTGCTGAAAAGGGGAACGGTCGGGAAGAGGTGCGCCGGGATATCCTGGGGCTTTTGAACCGTTAGAGAAACAGGAGGGGAGACCATGGAAGAATATCAGAGCTTTTCCCTGGGCAGCCAAGGGGAATTGACCATGGGAGGGGTGAGCCTTCCCGCACTGGCCCAAACATACGGAACCCCCTTGTATGTGATGGATGAAGAAAAGATCCGCCATACCTGCCGGGCCTATCAAAGGGCCATGAAGCGGAACTTCGGGGAAGCGTTCCATGTGTCCTATGCCAGCAAGGCCCTGTGCGTCAAAGGCATCTATCCCATTTTGCAGGAAGAGGGAATGTGCGCCGATGTGGTGTCTGGCGGAGAGCTTTACACCGCTTTGCAGGCCGGGTTTGATCCCGGGAAGCTGCATTTCCACGGCAACAACAAATCCCGGGAAGAGATGTTGATGGCCATCAAGGCGGGCATTGGCTCCTTCATCGCTGACAGCGAGGGGGAAATCCACACGCTCAATGAGCTGGGAGGTCAGCTGGGCAAGACCGTCCAGGTGGCTCTGCGGGTCAAGCCGGGAGTGGACGCCCATACCCATGAGTTTATCTCCACCGGGGATCTGGACAGCAAATTCGGCTTCGGCTATGAAAACGGCCACGCTTTGAAGGCGGCCTGCCTGGTGTCCAGCCTGCCCCATCTGGAGCTTTGCGGCATCCATTGCCACATCGGCTCCCAGGTGTTTCTCACAGAGCCTTACAAGCTGGCCTGCCAGGTGATGTTCCAGCTGCTCACCGAGATCGGCCGAGAGACCGGAAAAGTGCCCCCGGGGCTCAATCTGGGCGGCGGCTTCGGCATCGCCTATGGCCCGGAGGACAAGCCTTTGCCGGTGGATGAGATGATCGATGCCCTGGGAGAGGCTGTGCGGGAAGGGTGCCAGAAGCACAATCTGCCCCAGCCCTTTATCACCATCGAGCCGGGACGGAGCATTGTGGGCCCGGCGGGTGTGACGCTGTACCGGGTGGGCTCGGTGAAGCACATCGAAAATGTGCGCACCTATGTGGCGGTGGACGGAGGTATGCCCGACAATCCCCGCTACGCCCTGTATGGCGCCAGTTACCAGGCTGTGAATGCTGCCGATCCTAAAGGGGAGCGCACCCTGCGGGCGGCCATTGCCGGAAGGTGCTGTGAAAGCGGAGATCTTGTCACGAAAGATGCGTTGATCCAGCCGGTGCAGGCCGGGGATCTGCTGTGTGTCTTTGCCACCGGCGCCTATAACTATTCCATGGCCAACAATTATAACCGCCTGCCCCGGCCGCCCATCGTCATGGTGCGGGATGGGAAAGACCGGCTGCTGGTAAAGCGGGAAAGCTATGAGCAGCTGGTGCAGAACGATATGTGATTGGAACCTTGATAAGGAGATACCATGTTGGGAAACTCTCTTCGAAACTACATGATCCTCATCCCGGCGGTGCTTATTGCCCTGATGTTCCATGAATTGGCTCACGGACTTGTGGCATACTGGCTGGGGGACGATACCGCCAAGCGGGCCGGACGGCTCACCCTCAACCCCCTGGATCACCTGGATCCTCTGGGTACATTGTGCATGATCTTTTTCGGTTTTGGCTGGGCCAAACCGGTGCCGGTGAACACCAGCCGGTTCCGCCATCGGAAGGTGGGCATGGCCCTTACCGCCCTGGCAGGACCGCTGGCCAATTTCCTTTTGAGCTTTGTGCTGATCTTTATCGCGCTTCTGATGCAGACCCTTTCGCCTGGGAACCGGATCCTTCTGGCCCTCAGCCGGTTTTTCATCCAGACCGGACAGCTCAGTGTCTGCCTGGGCGTATTCAACCTGATCCCCATTCCGCCGCTGGACGGCTCCCGGGTGCTCCAGGTATTGCTGCCCAACAAGATCTATTATAAGCTTTATCGATATGAGGCCTATTTCCAGATCGGCCTGATCGTGCTTTTGTTTCTGGGGGCCTTCAACAACCTGCTCTACACCCTCCAGGTGGATATGCTTTCCCTTATTGTAGACAGTTCGGCCCGGGTGCTTTCGGTGCTGGGCCTTCTATGAAAAGTCCGCTGACTTATCATCTGGAGACCTTTGACGGGCCGCTGGATCTGCTGCTTCATTTGATCTCCAAAAATAAGGTGAATATTTACGATATTCCCATCGCTCAGATTCTGGAGCAATATATGGAGCAGCTGCGCCGGATGGAGGAAATGGATCTGGAGGTCACCAGCGATTTTGTAGCCATGGCGGCTCAGCTGATGTATATCAAGTCCAAAATGCTCCTGCCGGTCTATCCGGAGGAAGGGGAGGAAGATCCCCGGAAGCCCTTGGTGGAGGCCCTGCTGGAATACAAAAAGTGCAAGAAGGCCAGCGGCCTTCTGGAAGAGCGGATGGAGCTGGGCCGGGATCTTTATACCAAGCCCCCTGAGGTGCAGAAAAGGGAGGAAAAGCCGGAATACCACTACACCGCCCAGGTGCTGCAAAAGGCCATTGAGACCATTCTCCAGCGCCGGGAGCGGAGGAGCCCGCCTCCTTTGCGGCTGTTTCATGGGGTGGTGGGAAGAGAGCCGGTTCCGGTGGCGGGGAAGCTGCAGCTTTTGGCCGAAAGACTGGCTGTGCAACACCGCCTGGATTTTGAAAGTCTGGTGCTGGAGTGCCGCAGCCGTTCCGAGGTGGTGGCTTTGTTTCTGGCGGTGCTGGAACTGTCCAAAGCCAATAAACTGGCCATTGTGGAGCAGGAAGAGGGATATCTTTTGACGCTTGCGGGAGAATAGAATGGAAGCCAATGAATTGCAGTGCGCTCTGGAAGCGGTGCTTTTTGCCGCAGGGGAGCCGGTGGCCGTGGACAAATTGTGCCAGGTGCTGGAAGTGCCGGAGCAGACCCTCCATGAGGCTGCCCAGGCCTTGGCAGGAGAATATGACTACGCCCGCCGGGGTATCAAATTGGTGCGGCTGGAGGACCGGTATCAGCTGTGTTCCCGGGCCGATTACGCCCCATGGGTGCGGCGGGCGCTGGAAATGCGCCGGGCCCCTGCTTTGTCTGCGGCGGCCCTGGAAGTGCTGGCCATCGCCGCTTACCGGCAGCCGGTAACCAGGGTGTATATCGAGCAGGTGCGGGGTGTGGACAGCAGCTATACCATTCGCTCTTTGTGCGAAAAGGGGCTGTTGGAAGAATGTGGGAAGCTGGATGTGCCCGGCCGGCCCACCCTGTTTCGCACCACTGGCGATTTTCTCCGTTCCTTTGGCCTTTCCTCCCTCACCGAACTGCCGGAGATCGAGGGGCTGGAGGGAGAGCAAATGGAGCAGCCAACCCTGCCCATGATGGACAAAGAAGAAAAGACGGACACCGAAGAGGCGGAGGCGGCAGCGAAGTGAAGATCCTGTTATGGGTGCTGATGGGGTTGGGAGGACTCTTGCTTTTCCTCTTGATCCTTTTGATCCTGGTTCTGTTGCTGCCGGCCCGGGTGCGGATACAGCTGCGGCAGGAAAAGTTTTTTTTGTGGGCAGGACTGGGGCCTTTCCGTCTGCGGCTGCTGCCATGGAAAGAGAAAAAGCCCCCAAAAGAGAAAAAAGCCAAAAAACAGAAAAAGTCTGAAAAGCGGGAAAACCCAAAGCCACAGAAGGAGGAAACTCCGCCTTCGCCGCCATCTCAGGCGGAAAGAGCAAAGGTCCCAGAAAAAACGGCGCCTCAGATCCGCAAGGAAAAGGAGAGCACCATACCTTCTGGCGGCATGGAGAAGCTGGACATCCCCTATATTATGGACCTGATCCATCTGGGGCTTTCGGCCATGGAGCAGTTCCGGCGGGCGCTGCGGATAGATCGGTTTCTGCTGGATTGTGTCATTGCCACAGAAGATGCCGCCAAAACCGCCATGGCTTATGGCGCCGCCGCTGCGGGCGTGGGGATGTTTCTGCCCTTGCTGGAGGAAAGCCTGCGGGTGCGGGAAAAAGATATCCAGATAACTTGTGATTTTGAAAAAACAGAAAGCCAGATTTTCTTGGAGATACAGGTGTCGGCGCTGGTATTCCAGCTGCTGATCATTGGAATCAAAGTGCTGCGGGAGTTCCTGCGGCTTCGGAAACAACATGACCAGGAGGCAGTGTCTGTATGAATGAAATCAGCGATGTGATGAAAGAGACCATGTCCAAAATCAAAGAGATGGTGGATGTAAACACCATCGTGGGCAGCCCCATCACCACCCCTGATGGGGTGACCCTCATCCCGGTTTCCAAGGTGACCTTCGGCTTTGCCGCCGGAGGCAGCGATGGAAAAGCCAAGGAAGGGGGGAAGCCGCCGGTGCGTTTTGGCGCGGGAAGCGGCGCAGGCGTGACCATTTCGCCGGTGGCCTTCATCGTTCTCACCGGAGAAAATGCACGGCTTTTGTATGTGGATCCCCCGGCCAACACGGCGGTGGATAAGATCATCGACCTGGTGCCCCAGGTGGTGGATAAGATCAAGGAATACAAGGAAGGCAAAGAATAATCTTTCCCGCCTGCCCGTAAGTATCCCATGGGCAGGTGAGAAGAATGAAAAAACGATTGACAGCAGCGGCTTTGGTGTGTTTGCTCCTTTTTCCCTTGGAGAGTCTGGGGGTGTGGAAGGAATTGGAAGGGGCGCAGGTGTCGGCCAAAGGGGCCGCTTTGTATGATCCCGCAGCCAACACATTCCTCTATGAAAAGCAGGGAGATACCCAGCTTCCCATGGCCAGCACCACCAAGATCATGACGGCACTTCTGGTGCTGGAGCATCTTCCGCTGGAAGAAGAGCACATCATAAGGCCGGAGTGGACGGGGATTGAAGGTTCCTCCATCTATCTGAAGGGGGGAGAAACGCTGACCACCTATGATCTGCTTTGCGGCCTTTTGCTGGAAAGCGGCAATGATGCGGCAGTGGCCCTTTCCTGCCTGGTTTCCGGCAGCGAAGAGGCTTTTTGCCGTTTGATGAATGAAAAGGCAGCAGAGCTGGGGCTTGAAAACACCCATTTCCAAAGCGCCAGCGGCCTGGATGGTGATGCACATTACACCACCGCCAAGGATCTGGCCCGTTTGACCGGCGCGGCCATGGAGAAGGAGGAATTTGCCGCTATTGTTTCACAAAAGACCATTTCTACCGGGGATCGGGTGATGAAAAACCACAACAAGCTGCTCACCCTTTCCCAGGAGGTCTGCGGCGTCAAAACCGGCTTCACCAAAAAGGCAGGCCGGTGTCTGGTTTCGGCGGCCCGGCGGGAAGGGCGGCTGCTCATTGCCGTGACTCTGAACGCCCCCGACGACTGGAATGACCATCTGCGTCTCTATGACAGCGCCTTTTCCCTGTGTGCTCCCCGGCAAGTGCTGGAGGGCGGAGCGGTGGGAAGCGCCCTGGTGCTTTCCGGGGAAAAAAGCCAGGTAGAGCTTTACTGTAATGGCTCTTTTGCGCCCTTTCTGACAGAGGAAGAAGGGCAAAATGTAAGCGTGCAGGTAGTAGGCCCGCAGACGGTGTGCGCTCCGGTGCAGGCCGGGGAGGTTTACGGTGCGCTCCGGGTGCAGCTGGGGGATGGGGTGATCTACGAAACCCCGGTCTATTACAAAGAAACAGTGGAAAAACTGCCCCCGGCCAAAAATTTCTGGCAGAAGATCTGGCAGGGATTATGGGGCGGAAAATAGAGAAAAACAGGAAAGGGGGAATGGACTTGAAGGAAAGACTGCAAAAGATCCTGTCGGCCAGCGGCGTTTGCTCCCGCCGCAAAGGGGAAGAGCTGATCGCCCAGGGACTGGTGACAGTGAATGGGAAAAAAGCCCAGGTGGGAGACGGCGCCGATCCGGAAAAAGACATCATTGCCGTGAGAGGAAAGCCTTTGGGCCAAAAACCCCCTGGCCTTTACATCATGCTCCACAAACCCCGGGGCTATGTGACCACTGCCCAGGATGAAAAAGGGCGGAGAACGGTGCTGGATTTGCTGGGCGGCGTACCCGGCCGGGTCTATCCCGTGGGGCGGCTGGATATGGATTCGGAAGGGCTGCTGCTTCTGACCAACGACGGCGATCTGACTCTTCAGCTGACCCACCCTTCCCATGAGGTGGGCAAAAAATATCTGCTGGAGTTGGATACACCGGAGGAAGACCCGGTGATGGGGCTGACCAGTCCCATGAGCCTGGATGGCCGCCCGCTGGCCCCGGTGCAGGCCAAGCGGGTGAAAGAGGAAAAGGGCCGTACTTTTTTGCTTCTCACCATCCATGAAGGCCGCAACCGGCAGATCCGCCGGATGTGCCAGCAAAGGGGTTACCGGCTGCGGCGGCTCAAGCGGGTGGCCATGGGCCGGCTCTCTTTGGGGGATTTGCCGCCGGGAAAGTGGCGGCATCTTACGGCTGGTGAAGTGGCCTATTTGAAAAACCTTGGATCCATAAAGGATAGAGGATAGGGGAAAAAGAGAATGAAACGAATCAATGACGCCATCAACGAATCCTTCGGGGATTTTACCAAAAACCAAAAGGTATTGTCTCAGTTTATCCTCAGCTACTGCGACAAAGCCGCTTTTATGACAGCGGCGGAAATCGCCGCAGCCTCAGGGGTGAGCCAGTCCACCGTGGTGCGCTTTGCCCTGGCCCTGGGGTATGAGACCTTTACCGCCTTTCGCAACGCCCTTCAGAACGAGCTGAAATACCGGATCACCGCTTTGGAAAAATTCGAGCTTTTGAACAGCGAGGAGCTCTCCGATTCCTCGGTGTTTGAAAGCCTGGCCCAGGCCGACACCCTGAACATCAAAAAGACGCTGGCGGTCAACAGTTCCGACGGGCTGAAGAATGTATGCACCCGGCTGCAATTTGCCTCCAAGATCTACATATACGGCCAGGGGGCCTGTCAGTGCGGGGCGGTGTACCTGGGCTCCTATCTGCGCACTTTGCTGGGCAGCGTGTGCGTGGTCAATCAGACGGGGGAGGACCCGCTGACCTCCATTGCCACCATCGGCGGCAGCGATCTGCTGTTTTGCATCAGCCTGCCCCGGCACACCGAGCAGACCCGGATGCTGCTGGAATACGCCCAGGAGCGGGATGCCTGCATCATCACCGTCAGTGAAGGCCCCGAGTCGGAGACGGCGGCCATGGCGGACATCAATCTCAGCGCCGAATGCGGCGATTATGGAGCGGCCGGGTCGCTGGCCCCGCTGCTCACCTTGCTCAATACTCTGGTGTGTCTCATCGTCCGCAGCGATGACAAAGCGGAAAAGCGGCTGCGTCTGGTGGACGAGCTTCCCCGGTATCTGCTGCGGGAGGAGAGCCGATGAAAGAAGTTTTGGTCATCGGCGCCGGAGCGGCCGGCATGATGGCGGCCATCCGGGCCGCCCAGCAGGGCTGTAAGGTCACCGTGCTGGAAAAGGGCAGAGGGCCGGGCACCAAGCTGAACATCACCGGCAAAGGCCGGTGCAATGTGACCAATGACTGCGATGTGGACACCCTGATTCGCAATGTGCCCCGCAACGGCCGGTTTCTGTTCAGCGCCTTTCACGGCTTCACTTCCCAGGATGCCATGGCCTTTTTTGAGGGGCTGGGCGTGCCGCTGAAAACCGAGCGGGGCCAGCGGGTCTTTCCGGTGAGCGACCGGGCCAGGGATGTGAGCGGTGCGTTGCGGGAGAGGATGCACCGTCTGGGCGTGGGGGTCATTTCCGCCCGGGCCAGGGAGATTTTAACAGAAGAAGAAAAAGTCTCCGGGGTACTCACATCCAAGGGGGAGCGTCTGACGGCCCAGAGTGTCATTGTGGCCACAGGGGGTCTTTCCTATCCCACCACCGGCTCCGATGGAGACGGCTTCCGGATGGCCCAAAACCTGGGGCATACGGTAGAAAAACTGCGGCCTTCCCTGATTTGGCTGCGTACCCGGGAAAAAGACCCGGCCCGGCTGGAAGGGCTTTCTTTGCGGAATGTGCAGGTGTCCATCCGCAAGGGGAAAAAGAAGATCTATGAGGATTTCGGAGAAATGGTCTTTACCTCCAAGGGGGTGTCGGGGCCGGTGATCCTCAGTGCTTCGGCCCACATCTGCCGGAAACTGCCGGAAGAGGCATTTGATCTGCTCATCGACCTGAAGCCCGCCCTGGACAGAGAGACTCTGGACAAGCGGGTGCTGCGGGATTTTGAAAAGAACATCAACCGGGACTTTATCAATGCCCTGGGTGAGCTTTTGCCCCACAAACTCATTCCGGTGGTGGTGGAGCGCTCGGGCATCGACGGGCGGAAAAAGGTGCACGAGATCACAAAAGGAGAGCGGGAACGCCTTTGCGAGACGATAAAGGCCTTCCGCTTGACAGTGGTTGATGCAGGCCCTATGGAAGAGGCGATCGTCACTTCCGGTGGGGTGAAAGTGAAGGAGATCGACCCTCGCACCATGGAATCCAAATTGGTGCCGGGTCTTTACTTTGCCGGGGAAGTGATGGATGTGGATGCTTATACCGGCGGCTTTAATTTGCAGATCGCCTGGTCCACCGGCCATGCCGCTGGAATGGCCCAGGGAGAGGAGAGATAGGATATGGGGAAAGAAACCATCAATGTGGCCATTGACGGCCCTTCTGGTGCAGGGAAGAGCACCATGGCCCGGCTGCTGGCCCAGCAGCTCCATTTTGTCTATGTGGACACCGGGGCCATGTACCGCTCCATCGGCCTGTTTGCCCAAAGGGCTGGGCTGAAAGAGGAGAACATAGGGCGGCTGGAAGGAATGCTCTGCGGCATTTCCATTGACATCCGCTACGAAGGGGGGTTCCAGCATATCTTCCTCAATGGAGAGGATGTGTCGGACAAGATCCGCACCGAGGAAATCTCCCGGTATGCCTCCCTGGTGTCGGCTCTGCCGCCGGTGCGCCAGTTCCTTTTGGGATTGCAGCGGCGTCTGGCAGAGGAAAACGATGTGGTGATGGACGGCCGGGACATCGGCACGGTGATCCTGCCCCAGGCCCAGGTAAAGATTTTCCTCACCGCTACGGCGGAAGAGCGGGCCCGCCGCCGCCATCGGGAGCTTTTGGAAAAAGGGGAAAATATCTCCTATGAGCAGGTCTATCAGGACTTGCTCCAGCGGGACGAAAAGGATACCACCCGGGCAGCGGCCCCTCTTCGTCCGGCGGAGGACGCCGTGCTTTTCAACAGCACGGAATACAACCTGGAGGAAACGCTTTTTGAGCTGAAAAAAATCATAAGGGAGAAAACCGGCCATGCTGTATAATCTCATTGTGTATGTGGTGCATTTTGCTCTGCTTCCCATCTACCGTCTCAAGGTGCAGGGGGCCGAGAAGATCCCGGAAGGGGCCGCAGTGGTCTGCGGCAACCACACCGCCCGGGTGGATGCGGTGGTGGTGTTCCTGGCCCTGTTCCTGAAAGGTAACCGGCCGGCCATCATCGCCAAGGCGGAACTGTTCCGCAATCCCATCGCACGGTGGTTCTTTACCTATATGGGCGCATTTCCCGTGGATCGGGGCAAGGCTGACCTGACGGCCATCAAAAAAGCCCTGACTGTGCTGAAAAAGGGACAGAAACTGATTATTTTTCCTGAGGGCACCCGGGTGAAGGAAGGCATGAGCAGCGAAGCCAAAAGCGGCGCTGCCATGATGGCCGTCCGCACCGGGAGCCCGGTGCTGCCGGTGTACATCACCCCTGGCCGGAAGGCCTTCCGGGGCTGCACTGTCACCTTCGGCGATCCCTTCTATCTGCCCAAGCCGGAAAAAGGGGAACATGACCCTTACAAAAAAGGCGCCGATCAGATCATGGAGAAGATCTGGGAAATCGGCAAGAGCCGGGGGGAGGCAACACCTCGTGGGTAAGATCACTGTGGCCAAAAACGCCGGATACTGCTATGGCGTGCGCCGGGCCATTGAAAAGGCCGAAAGCCTGGGAGGAAAAGGACGGAAGGTGTATACCGCCGGGCCGTTGATCCACAATAAATTTGTCGTGGAGCAGCTTGAGGGAAAGGGCATCTTTTCCCGGGAGGACATCGAGAGCATCCCCGATGGGGCCGCTGTGGTGGTGCGGGCCCACGGCATCACCCTGGAAAAGCAGCAGCGGCTGATGGAAAAGGGCTGCCAGCTGGAGGACGCCACCTGTCCCCATGTGGGGCGCATTCACCGGATCGTGGAGGAAGAGAGCGGGAAGGGACGGCATATCCTGCTGATCGGCGCGGGAAAACATCCCGAGGTTCTGGGCATCGCTTCCCGGTGCAAAAGCTGTACGATACTGGAAAATGAGGCCCAGGCCCGGGAGTGGGCAGAAAAAAACAGTCAAATAGCTGTATCGGTGGTGTCCCAAACCACCTTCAATCGTGAAATTTTTGTAAATTGCACAAAAATATTAAAAAACGCTTGTAAAAGCATCAACATCTTTGATACAATATGTAATGCTACGGATGAGCGTCAGAAAGAGGCGCGCACCCTGGCATCTGGATCTGACCTTGTGATCGTCATCGGCGACCAGACAAGCAGCAATTCGCGCAGGCTCTACGAAATCTGCCTTCAGGCGTGCCCCGATACCCTTTTTGTGGAAAATGCCCAGGGGATTCCTCAGGGGCACTGTCGTGGGAAACAAGCGATTGCCATTGCCGCCGGTGCGTCCACGCCAGATCTGATAATTAAGGAGGTATATGACAAGATGACTGACGAAATGAACATCCAGGAAACAGAAAGCTTCGCTGAGCTGCTGGAGCAGACTCTGAAAACTTTACATACAGGAGAAAAGGTGACGGGCGTTATCACACAGATCAACCCCACGGACATCCATGTGGACCTGGGCGTCAAGCAGGCCGGCTACATTCCCACCACTGAGCTGAGCGACGACCCCAACTATGTGATCGCTGACAACATCCACATCGGCGACGAAATCGAAGCCTATGTCATGCGCGTCAACGACCAGGAAGGCACCATCATGCTGTCCAAGAAGCGCCTGGACGCTGTGAAGAACTGGGAAGTTTTGGAGAAGGCTGTGGAGACCGGCGAAGTCTATGACTGCGTCATCACCGATGTGAACAAGGGCGGCGTTATCGCCAATGTGCTGGGCATCCGGGTCTTTATCCCCGCCAGCCAGACCGGCCTGCCCCGGGAAGCTGACCTGTCCCAGATGGTCAAGACCCATCAGAAGGTGCGCATCACCGAAGTGACCCGTCCCCGCCGCCGGGTGGTCGGCTCCATCAAGGCTCCTCTCATGGAAGCCCGCCGGGAAGCTGCTGCTAAGATCTGGGAAGAGATCGAAGTGGGTTCGGTGTACACCGGCACTGTCAAGTCCTTCACCTCCTATGGCGCCTTTGTGGACATCGGCGGTGTGGACGGCATGATCCATATCTCCGAGCTGAGCTGGTCCCGGGTGAAGCATCCCTCTGATGTGTTGAAGATCGGCCAGACCGTTGAGGTGTATGTCATCGCTCTGGACAAGGAGAAGAAGAAGATCTCCCTGGGCTACAAGAAGGCCGAGGACAACCCCTGGACCAAGTTCGAGTCCAACTACAATGTGGGCGATGTGGTTCCTGTGAAGATCGTCAAGTTCATGCCCTTCGGCGCCTTTGCTGAGGTTCTGCCCGGCGTGGACGGCCTGATCCACATTTCCCAGATCGCTGACCGCCGCATCGGCAAGCCCGAAGAGGTGCTGACCATCGGCGAGACTGTCAATGCCAAGATCACCGACATCGACAGCGAGAAGAAGAAGATCTCCCTGAGCATCCGCGCTCTGCTGGACGCTTCCAACAACCAGCCTGAAGAGGTGGAGGCCGAGGAGACCGACGCCGAATAAGGCCTGATAGGGTCCATTGATTTGCCTGACAGGGCGTGGGGATAAGCCCCACGCCCTTTTTTGGTACTTCCCCCTGAAAAAACGCATAGAATGGCTTAAGGGCAAACAGGGGGAGGACGAGAAAATGGGCCAAAGAAGAAGACGCTCCCGGCGGCAGATCTTTTTTTATGTGCAGCACAGGGGCAATGCCCGCCTGGCCGTTTTGCTGGCTCTGGGCACTTTTGGGGCTCTGGCCTTTTTGCTCATGGACCTTCAGCTGCGTCCCCAAATCAGGGAATGGGGCCAGGCCCGGGCCCGGTATCTGGCTACCCAGGCCATCAACCAGGCCATCAGCCAGGAGCTGGAAGAAAACGGAGATGAATACCAGGATCTGGTTCGCTTTGAGAAGGATCAGTTCGGGCAGATACTGGCGGTGCAGACCGATGTGGTCAAGGTCAATACCATGAAATCCCGTATGATTGCCCGGGTGTCGCAGAAACTAAACGATGCATCCGCCGCCACCATCCGAATCCCCTTGGGCAATGCCACCGGCATGGATCTGCTCTATGGCCGGGGCCCCAAGATCCCCTTGCGGATGATTCCCCTGGGCAGCGCCAATGCAGACTTTGTCAGCGTCTTTACCAATGCGGGAATCAACCAGACCCGGCACCAGGTGGTCATCCAGGCGGAAGTGGAGCTGAGTGTGCTGGCTCCCGGTTCGGAAACCACTCTGACGGTGAGCAGCCAGATTTCGGTGGCCGAGACAGTGCTCATCGGCAATGTGCCCGACAGCTATACCTACCTGGACACCCAGGGAGAAAATTTGCTTCAGGATTATTATCTTTTGAAAAACAAGGGGGATCAGGCGACCTGATCCCCTGGGACGGAGGAAATGCCATGACCGTCAAGGAACAAATGGATCAGCTCACCGATGAGCTGATTGTTCATGCCAGAAAATATTACGAAGAGGATGCCCCGGAGATCTCCGACTTTGAATATGACGCTCTGTCCCGTCAGCTGCGCCAGCTGGAACAGGAGTATCCCCAGTGGGCCAGAGCCGATTCTCCCACCCAGCGCATTGGCGGCGAACCTTTGGAGGGGTTTGACGAGGTGCGCCACGACTACCCCATGGAGAGTTTGCAGGATGTGTTTTCCTATGAGGAACTGTGGGAGTTCGACCGGAAGATCAAGGAGCAGTTCCCTCAGGCCCTCTATTCGGTGGAAGTGAAGATTGATGGCCTTTCGGTGGCTTTGGATTACCGGGATGGGCTTTTTTATCAGGGAGCCACCCGGGGCAATGGAGTGGTGGGAGAAGATATCACCCAGAACCTGCGCACCATTCACAGCATTCCGTTGAAGATCGACACATCCATCCCCCGGCTGGTGGTGCGGGGGGAAGTGTATATGCCCTTTGAGGCCTTCCAGCGGCTCAACGCCCTGCGGGAAGAGGAGGAACAGCCTCTCTTTGCCAATCCCCGGAATGCGGCGGCCGGTTCCCTCCGGCAGCTGGATCCGGCGGTGGCCGCAAAGCGGGGCCTGCGCATTTTGTGCTTCAATCTGCAAAATGCCCAGGAAGCGGGCTTCGGGAGCCATTATGACTCCCTGGAAAGCCTTTCGGCCCTGGGCTTTCCGGTGGTGGAGCCCAGACTGCGCACCAGCTCCATGGATGAAGTGATCCGGTTCATTGAGAAGGCCGGAGAAGAGCGGGACAAACTGTCTTTTGGCATCGACGGCATCGTTATCAAGGTAGACCAGCTGGCCTATCGGGAGGAGCTGGGCAGCACCGCCAAGGCTCCCCGCTGGGCGGTGGCCTACAAATATCCCCCGGAAGTGAAGGAGACCCGGCTGCTGGACATCACCATCCAGGTGGGGCGCACCGGGGTGCTCACTCCCAACGCCGTGCTGGAACCGGTGCGTCTGGCCGGCACCACCGTCAGCCGGGCCACGCTGCACAACCGGGATTTCATCAAAAGCAAGGACATCCGCATTGGAGATATTGTCCGGGTGCGGAAGGCCGGGGAGATCATCCCCGAAGTGCTGGAAGTGGTGCGGGAGAAGCGGGAAGGGGAATTGCCGGAGTTCCATATGCCGGAGACTTGCCCGGTGTGCGGCGCTCCGGTGCTGGAAGACCCGGAGGAAGCCGCTGTCCGCTGCACCGGCGCCGAGTGTCCCGCCCAGCTGGCCCGGAACATCACCCACTTTGCCAGCCGGGACGCCATGGATATTGAGGGCTTGGGCCCGGCCATCGTCCACAGTTTGCTAAGAAATGGACTGATCCGCTCCCAGGCCGACCTATACTTCCTGAAAAAGGAAGATGTGGCCGCCCTGGAGGGGATGGGGGACAAATCGGCAGAAAATCTGCTGTCCCAGCTGGAAAAGAGCAAGGAAAATCCCCTGGAGCGGGTGCTTTATGCTTTTGGTATCCGCCATGTGGGCCAGAAGACCGCCCAGGTGCTGGCCCGGCATTTCCCCACTATAGAAAAACTGGAAGAGGCCAGCGCAGAAGAGCTGACCGCCGTGCGGGACATCGGGGGCAAGACCGCCATCAGCCTGCATCAGTGGCTCCACTCCCAACAGGGACAGCATCTGATTCATCGGCTGAAGGAAGCGGGGGTCAACTTTACCCAGCCCCAGACCCAGGTGGGGGATCTGTTCCAAGGAAAGACCTTTGTGCTCACCGGCACTCTGCGCCATTTCTCCCGCTCCCAGGGGCAGAAGCTCATTGAAAGCCTGGGAGGCAAAGCGTCCTCTTCGGTGTCCAAAAAGACCAGCTATGTGCTGGCTGGGGAGGAAGCAGGCTCCAAGCTGGAGAAGGCCCTGTCTTTGGGCGTGCCTGTTTTGTCCGAAGAAGAATTTATTCAGATGCTGCCGCCAGACATTCTGGCCAAACAAGGAGAAAACAAATGAAAAAAGCGGAACGGGGAAAAGCGATATTTGTTGTCACCGTTTGCATTGCAGGCGCCATCGTTATTTGCTCCATCCCTTATTTCTTTCATCTGTTTTTGAATGAACCCTTTTGCCACTTTGGGGGCATATTCGCCCGCCGGGTTTCCCGGCGGGCCAGACTGTCAAAAAACTTATCTAGCTAGGGGAAACTATTTGCCCTACTTCTCATCAATCCGCAAAAAGCTGCGACCTGTGCGTGGCTTTTTGCACCAATCAAGGGGCCAGTGTGCGCCAAAGGCGTGCATGCAGCACCTTGCAAAAACTCGAAAAAGTGGCGGAAGACACTTTTTCGACGCGCTCGCCCGCCGGGTTTCCCGGCGGGCTTTTTCTTTTGCGAAAAGGACAAGGTGTTCTAAAACAGAAGGACGAGCCGTATATCTTCTTATGGGAGGGACACGGAAATGAAAGAGGAAAAACAAAGGAAAGATCTGTTTCAGATGGCGCTGGGGCTTCTGCCTCAGAATCTGGCCCGGGCCGCGGATACCCTGGACGAAGGAGAGCGGCTTTCCTGCGAAGAACTGCGTCTGCGGGCCGGGCAGCCTTTTCTGGCCAGGACAGAAGGAAAAATGGTCACGCTGCCCCGGGGCGGAGAGCCGATACTGGTGACGGCCGGGGATCTGGATCATCTGTTGGCCCGATGCACCAGCTATTCGGTGCACACCTACGCACCCCAGATCGCCCAGGGCTATGTGCCTTTGCCAGGAGGATGCCGCCTGGGCGTATGCGGCGAGGGAATTTTGGGAGATCGGGGAGAGATCACCGCTTTCCGCCGGTATTCCAGCGCAAATCTTCGCCTGGCCCGGCAGGTGCCCCACCTGGCCCAGCCCCTGCAGCCCTGTCTCACAGAAGAAGGCCGGCTGCAAAGCGTGCTGGTGCTTTCGCCGCCAGGAGGGGGGAAAACCACTCTGCTGCGGGAGCTGGTGAAGCTCTATTCCGGAGAAGGCAGCGTGTCTTTGGTGGACGAGCGGGGAGAAGTGGCGGCCTGCCGGGAAGGAGTTCCTCAATACGATGTGGGGAGCCAGACCGATATCCTCACCGGCTGTCCCAAGGGGGTGGCCATGGAGGCTATGGTGCGTTCTATGGGTCCTCAGTGGATCGCTTTGGACGAGATCACCGGAACGGGGGATTGCGGCGCGATGCTGCTGGCCCGGGGCTGCGGCTGCGGTTTTCTGGCCACGGCCCACGGCAAGGAGCCGGAAGATCTGTGGCGCCGTCCGGCCTATCGCAGGCTGGTGGAGGAAGGGGTCTTTTCCCGCCTGGTGCGCATTGTTTCCCGGGAAGGGAAGCGGGTCTATGAAGTCTATGCCATCCGAAAGGAGGAAACAGCAAATGCTGAAACTGTTGGGAGCGCTGCTCATTACCGGAGGCTTGGGGGCGGCTGGGTACTTGACCAGCTTTCTGCTGCAAAAAAGAGTGCTTGCCATCCGATCCTTTGTGGACGGGCTGACATTGCTTTCCAGTGAGATCGGAGAAAAGCGGACGCCTTTGCCCCAGGCCGCAGCCCTTTGCGCCCGGGAGAGCCGGGGGAGCGGGAGAAGGTTCTGGGAGGAATTTTGCCGCCTTTTGGACAAAGAGCCGGGAGAAGATCTGGCAGGGATCTACCGGCGGACCCTTTTCCAGGGGGATTGGGGGCTGGAGAGCGGCGATCTGCGGGAGCTGGCCGCTCTGGGACCGGTGTTGGGCCGGTACTATGGAGACATTCAGGTGCAGGCCATCGCCCAGTGCCAGAAACGGCTGGAGCGCAACCTTCTGGCGGCAGAACAGGAAGTGAGCAGCCGGGGCCGGATCGCCCGGGCCGCAGGATTTTCCGCCGGCATCGCTCTGGCGCTGCTGGTGATTTGAAAAAACAGGAGAGAAAACCATGCAGATCGATCTGATTTTCAAAGTGGCAGCCATCGGCATCATTGTGGCGGTGCTGGGACAGCTGCTCATCCGCTCCGGGCGGGAGGAACAGGCCATGCTCACCACTCTGGCCGGGCTGATCGTGGTGCTGATGATCATCGTCCAGCAGATCGGCCAGCTGTTTGAGACCATCAAAAATGTGTTTGGGTTTTAGTTATGGAGCTTGTGATCAAAAGCGCAGCACTGGCTCTGGTGGCCCTGGTGCTGGCGGTGTTTCTCCACCGGTACAGTCCCCAGATGGCACTTCTCACCGCCCTTTGCGCCTGCGCCCTGCTGTTATTCTGGCTCATCCCCCAGCTTTCCGCCCTGGTTTCGGCGGCGGGGAACCTGGCGGCCCAGGCCGGACTTTCACAGAAGGAATTGCTGCCTCTCTGCAAGGTGATGGGAGTGGCTCTTTGCACCCGGCTGACAGCGGAACTGTGCCGGGACAACGGGAACCGGGCCCTGGCCGCTCAGGTGGAGCTGTGCGGGGCCGTCTGCGGCCTTTTGTGCGCTCTGCCTCTGATCGAGCAGGCTCTGGGGCTTGTGGGAGTCCTTTGAAAAAGAGGGGAGGAGCCATGGAAAAACTATGCCTTTTGCTGCTTCTTCTGCCACTGCTGATTCTGCCGGTGCGGGGAGCGGGGCTGGAAGAAGTGCGGGACCAAATGCCGGAAAGCGTGCAGGAAGTCACCACCGATCTGGGAGATTCCATGGTGTCTTCCTCCAGTCGATCTCTGCTGGAAAAAGGGGTGGGGCTGTGGCGGCAGCATCTGCGGGAGTCCTGCAAGGCATCGCTGTCCATTCTGGCGGTATGCGTGCTGCTGGGGCTGGGGCAGAGTTTTGCAGGGGCCTCGGGCATCACCTTGCCGGGAAACCTTTTGTCCATGGTGGGGGTGTGCGCCATCGCCCTCATCGCCCTGGCGGGCACAGGGAGCCTGCTCACCACCTGCCAGGAGGCTTTGGAGGAAATGGATGCGCTGCTCAAAGGAATGATGCCTGCTTTTGTGTCGGCCATGGCGGCCTCGGGCAATCCGGTGTCTTCGGTGATGGCTTCCAGCGCCACGCTGATGGGGGCGGGACTGCTGGTTTCTCTGGGCAAAAACCTGGTTTTTCCCGCCATCCGGTTGTTCATCATTTTGTGGGCCGCAGGGCTGATGAGCGAAAATCCCACCTTGCAAAAGGCGGCGGGATTTCTCCGGTGGCTGTGTTTTGCCTCATTCAAAATTCTGCTCATCGGCTTTACCATGTATATCACCATGTCTGGCGTCATGTCCTCCGGGGCCGATGCCGCAGCGGTGAAAGCGGCCCGGGTGACCATTTCCGGGGTGGTGCCGGTGCTGGGGTCCATTTTGTCCGACGCCACCGATACCCTGCTCACCGGCGCACGGGTGCTGAAAAACGGGGTAGGGGTCTTTGGCATGATTGCCGCCGTGGCCGTGTGCCTGTCTCCCTTTCTCCGCTGTCTGTGCTTTTCCCTGGTTTATAAAGTGATGGCCGCTTTGGGCCACTCCTTCTCCGGCGGTACCGTTTCCCGGATGCTGGACAGCGTGGGGGATGCCTATGCCATGGCCCTGGGGCTGCTGGGCAGCTGCTGTGCTCTGGTGTTCATTTCCATGGTGGTGTGTACAGCGGTGGTGAATGGAGCATGATGGAAAACCTTTTGTTTTTGGCCCGGCGGCTTTTTCTCTGCGGGATGCTTTCGGCCATGGGTATGACCCTGGTGAAGGGAAGCAGCCAGGAAAACACCATGCGCCTGTGCTGCGCCTGCCTGATGGTCATCACCATTTTTGGCGCGCTGCCCCAGATGAAAACCGGGGTGGATTGGTCCTTGCCCCAGAAGGAAACCATGGAACAGGCCGCCCAAAAAGGCCTGGAAGAGGGGTGGGAGAGCCAGAAAGAACTGATCTGCACCCAGGCGGAAGAATATCTGGAGAGCCGTGCCCTGGCAAAGGGGATTTTCTGCCGGGCGATGGTGGAAGGGCAGATCGATGAGGAGGGTGCTTTTTCGGTAAAAAAGGCAGAAATCCTCCCGGAGGCTTCCCTCAGCGCCCAGGAGGAGGAGTCCCTGCGCCGCCTGGCGGAAGAAAGCCTGGGGATTACGGGAGAGCAGGTCATCATCGGAGAAGGAGTGGGACATGGAGAAGAAATGGACGATGCCGGAATATATCCGGAAGGCTTTTGATAGATATAAGTATGTCCTGCTGGTGTGCTGCATGGGGCTGGTGCTGGCCCTGTGGCCTTCCGGCGGGGATGAAACGGCGAAGCAGGCGGCGGAAGAAGAGTCAGGGATTCTTTGGGAAGACGCCGCTCCCGATGCTTTGGAAGCGCAGCTGGCCCGTCTTCTGGAAAAAATGGAGGGGGTGGGCCGGGTGGAGGTGCTTCTCACCCTTCGCCAGGGAAGCCAGCAAAACTATGTCTATAACAGCAGCACCAGGGAAGATGGAGGTGAGGCCCAGTTCGGCAGAGAAGAGCAGAAAGAGCTGGTAGTCATCAGCCGGGGTGGGGAAGAAAGCCCGGTGGTGCAAAGCGTCAGCTCGCCGGAATACCAGGGGGCAGTGGTCCTGTGCGATGGGGCCGACGACCCCAGGGTGTGCCTGGAGATCACCCAGGCCATCCGCTCGCTGACGGGGATCACCTCCGATCACATCAAAATTTCCAAAATGAAACAGTAGGAGGAAGCACAGTATGGTCATCAAAAGAAAAAGCGCGATTTATTCGGTGATCGCCCTCATGCTCTGCGTGGCGGTCTATCTCAACTGGAGCTATCAGCGGGGCGGAGAAGATGGAGCGGTGATGCAGACCGGCCAGACCGGCGACAATAAGATCCTGGGGGAGAGTCAGCTGGTGGATAAGACCGAAAGCGGGGAAGAACCCCTGGAGACCGTGTCGGAGACCGAAGAGCAGGCCGCTGGAGAGACCACTGCTGCTTCCGACTATTTCTCTCAGGCCCGGCTTTCCCGGCAGCAGGCCAGAGACGAAGCGGTGAGCATCTTCAAGCAGACCAGTGAGAATCCCTCCGCCGACGCCCAGTCCAAGGAGCAGGCCGAAGCTTCCATTGCTACCATGGCGGAAAACGCCGTGAAAGAGGCCCGCATTGAAAACCTGGTGGTGGCCAAGGGATTTGCCGACTGCGTCACCTTCATCAATGAGGAAGGGGTCAATGTGATCGTGCAGAAAACCGAAAACGGTCTGGGGGAAGAGGATGTGGCCAAAATAAGGGATATCGTTATGAGCGAAACCGATTTCGCCGCCGATGTGATCAAAATTATTGAAACTGCCTGATTTCTCTTGCATGAAGCCCCCGGATAGGGTACAATATATTGTACATATTCATCCGAGGAGGAATGAGACATGAGCGATGTAAAGGAGTACTGGCCCTGCGCCGGAGAGATCGCCGATGGCAATATAAAGATTTCTGAGGATGTGTTGGCTACCATCGCCACCATTGCCGTCACCGAGACCGAAGGCGTGGCGGCGGCCGCTTCCACCGTGGGGGCGGAGATCACCGAGATGTTCAGCGGCCGCAAGGGCAGTACGCCTCGGGGCGTCAAGATCCGTTTTGACGAGGAAGCTCAGGGTTGTGTGGTGGAATGCAGCGTCATTCTCAAATATGGCAGCTCGGTCACCGAAACCGCAGGGAATCTGCAGAAAAATGTGAAGACCGCCATCGAATCCATGGCCGGCATCCATGTGGCCCGGGTGGATGTGCAGGTCTGCGGCATCCAGCTGCCCAAAAAACAGTAAAAGCCCCATCGCCTTCTGCACCAGAAGAGCCGGCCGCCAATAAAGCGGCCGGCTCTTTCTTTCTTCAGGCTCTTTCTTTTTCTTTGGGGATTGTGTATAATAATCACAGAGCAATTTTGACAAAGCCAGATAGAAACCGCCGCTCTGAGCGGCAGATTGGATGAGATTATGAGCAGAAGAAACGCCCGGGAGCTGGCGCTCCATATGATCTATTCCGGGGAATACTCCCAGAAGGAGCCGGAACAATTCGTCAAAGACTGTCTTTCCCCTGAGCGGTTTTCCTCGCTGGCCGGGGAATATGAGCTGTATCAGCAGGCTCCGCCGGAAAACCAGCTGGATTACATCTGCCGTGCAGCCACTGGCGTGCTGACCCATGGACCGGAACTGGACGGCTATATTGAAAAATATGCCGTAGGCTGGTCGGTGTCCCGCATTTCCCGCATGGCCAAGTGCATTCTCCGCCTGTCCATGTATGAGATGCTGTATATGCAGATCCCGGTGGGGGCGTCGGTGAATGAAGCACTGGAACTGTGCAAACGCTATGAATCGCCGGAAACCGCTTCCTTCCTCAATGGAGTGCTGGCTTCCTTTGTGCAGAAGGAGCTGACTGCCTGATGGCTATTTATCTGGGGTTCGATACCAGCAATTACAAGACTTCGGCTGCTCTTTTCGACAGCCAGACCGGTAAGGCCTGGGGAGAGAGCCGCTTCCTTCAGGTACCCGAAGGGTCTTTGGGCCTGCGCCAGAGCGAGGCCCTGTTTCAGCATGTGCGTTCCCTGGGACAAATCACCGAGAGCCTTTTTGAAAAAACCGGCCGGCTTCCTCTGGCCGCTGTGGGATATTCCGCCCGCCCCCGCAATCAGGAGGGGTCCTATATGCCCTGTTTCCTGGCGGGAGAGATGGCGGCCCGTACCGCAGCTGCCGCCGGAGGGATGCCGGCTTTTGCCTTCTCCCACCAGCAGGGGCACATCGCCTCGGCTCTTTGGTCGGCAAATTGCCTTGATTGGATGAAGGGGTCCTTTTTGTCCTGGCATCTTTCCGGGGGCACCACAGAGCTTCTGCGGGTGGAATCCCGCCCGGGAGAACTGCTGGAGGTGCGTGTGATCGGCGGCACTCAGGATGCTTCCGCCGGACAGATCATCGACCGGGCCGGAGTGGCCATGGGCCTGCCGTTCCCCTGCGGCGCCCATCTGGACAAGCTGGCCGGAGAGGAAAAACCGGCGGAAAAACCCTTTGCCGCCAAGATGCAGGGCCTGTTTTTCTCCCTGTCCGGGCTGGAAAATAAGTTCAAAGCGCTGCTGGACAAAGGATGCCCGAAAGAGCAGGTGGCCGCTTTCGTCACCCAGTCCATTGCCGAAACGGTGTATCGGGTGACCAAAAAGGCCCAGAAGGAAGAAGGCCTGCCGGTGCTTTTTTCCGGCGGGGTTTCGGCTTCCTCCCAGCTGCAGCGGCGCTTTGAAGGAAAAGACCAGGTGGCCTTTGCTCAAAATGGCTGGGGCGGGGACAATGCCCTGGGGGCGGCGCTGCTGGCCGCCATGTGGAAGGAGGGGGTGCTGTGAGCGGACAGCCCATCACGGTATCCCAGCTGACCAACTACATCAAGGCCTTGCTGGAGCGGGCCACGCCTCTCCAGTCCCTTTGTCTGCGGGGAGAGATCTCCAACTATAAAATACACCATTCCGGCCATCACTATTTCACCCTGAAGGATGAAAACGCCGTTGTCAACGCGGTGATGTTTGCCGGAAATGCCCAGAAACTGCGTTTCCGGCCGGAATCGGGGATGAAGGTCATCGTCTACGGCAGGGTGAGCCTGTTCCCCAAAAGCGGCCAATACCAGATTTATGTGAGCCAGATGCTCCCCGATGGGGTGGGGGCTCTGTACATCGCTTTTGAACAGCTGAAGCAGCGCCTTTATCAGGAAGGGCTTTTTGACAAGGATAAGAAAAAGCCCCTGCCCGCTTATCCCAGCACCATTGCCCTTGTCACTTCTCCTACCGGCGCTGCTGTGCGGGATATGGTGCGGATATTGAAAAAACGCTGGCCCCTCAGCCGGGTGCTGGTGTGTCCGGTGAAGGTACAGGGAGAAGGAGCCGCCCAAGAGGTGGCGGAGATGCTTCGCTATGTGGATGAGCATCGGTTGGCCGATCTGATCATCACCGGCCGGGGCGGCGGTTCCATTGAAGATCTGTGGGCTTTCAACGAAGAGCCGGTGGCCCGGGCCATTGCCCAGTGCAGCACCCCGGTGGTTTCTGCCGTGGGCCATGAGCCCGATGTGACCATATCGGATTATGTGGCCGATCTGCGGGCGGCCACCCCTTCCAACGCCGCCGAGATGGCTGTGCCCGACAAAGGGGAGCTGTGGCTGCGGTTGCAGGATTGGAACAGGCATCTGGAGATGCTGGAAACAAGGCGTCTCCAGCTTCTCAGCCAAAAAATAGAAGAAAGCCACCGGCGCATGATTCTGGTGGAAAAGCGGCGGGTGCAGCTGCTATGTCAGCAGCTTTCCGCCCTTTCCCAGAAAAAAATCATGAGCAGCCCAAAAGAATATTTCAACGAGCGGCGGCTGAGTCTGTCTTTCTCCCAGGAGCGGATGATTGCCGCGGCCCGGGAAAATGTGGGCAGAAAGCGGAAAAACTTTATCGGCAAGGCGGCTACATTGGATGCCATCAGTCCGCTGAAGGTGCTCAGCCGGGGCTATGGTTTTGTGACAAAAGAAGAAAAAATCATCAAGACAGCGGCAGATATCGCCCCCGGCGACCGGATCGACCTGCGTTTGCAGGGGGGCAGCGCCAGCTGTCTGGTGGAACAGGTAGACAAGGCATAGGGGAAAGGAGGAAGCGTTTTGTCGGAACAGTTTGTGTTTGAAAGCGCCATGAAGCGCATTGAGGAAATCGTCCGGCTGCTGGAGCAGGGGGATGCGCCCCTGGATCAGAGCCTGGCTTTGTTTGAAGAGGGCACGGGGCTGATCAAAAAATGCTCGGCGGCCTTGGATCAGGCGGAGCAAAAGGTGGAAATGCTGGTCAGAACACCGGAAGGCCCGGAGACCGAGCCTTTCCAGGTGCCGGAGGAATAAAAAATGGATATGGCAGAAAAACTGAAAGAATATGCCCGCTTGACCCAGGAAGGGCTGGAAACCTATCTGCCGGAGCAGGCGGGGGCGTTGGAAACGATCTTCCAGGCCGCCCGGTACAGTGCCCTGGCTGGAGGAAAGCGGCTGCGTCCGGCCCTTTTGATGGAGTTTTATGCACTTCACGGAGGAAAGGCAGCAGAGGCTCTGCCCTTTGCCTGCGCCCTGGAAATGGTGCACACCTACTCCTTGATCCATGACGATCTGCCCTGCATGGATAACGACGATCTGCGCCGGGGCAAGCCTACAAACCACAAGGTGTTCGGGGAAGCTACCGCCCTTCTGGCAGGAGACAGTCTGCTCACCCGGGCCTTTGAAACCATGCTTTGCCATTGTCCGTCGGAAATTCCGGCGGAAAATGCCTTGAAAGCCGCCGGAATCCTGGCGGCCCGGGCGGGAATGGAAGGGATGATCGGCGGACAGGTGATGGACCTGGATTTTGAAACACGGCGGCCGGACAAAGAAGAGCTTTCCCGGATGGTTTATCTGAAAACGGGATGTCTGCTGATGGCGGCCTGTGAGATGGGCTGCGCCCTGGCCGGAGCGGGACCGGAGGAAATGAAAAAAGCCCGGCTGTATGGGGAAAAACTGGGGTTGGCTTTCCAGATCCAGGACGATATTCTGGATGTGACGGGCAGCACCGAAAAGCTGGGCAAGCCGGTGGGCAGCGATGCAGAAAATCACAAAAACACCTTTGTCAGCTGTTACGGATTGGAGGAATGCCGGCGCCTGGCAAGGGAAAACACCCGGCTGGCCGTGGAAGCGGTGGATCTTCTGCCGGGAAGCGGCTTCCTCACAGAGCTGGCCTGGAGCTTACAGAAGCGGGATCATTAGGAGAAAAAACTATGCTGCAGGATCTTTTGTCCAATCGAGTGTTCTGGACAGCCATTGTGGGCTGGTTTGCCGCACAGGCCCTGAAAGTGGTCAGCGGTTTTATGGTCAATCACAAACTGGATTGGAAGCTGTTTTTCGCCTCCGGCGGAATGCCTTCCAGCCATACCTCCACAGTGGTGGGCCTGACCACGGCGGTGGCCTTTGCCGAGGGACTTCACTCGGCGGCTTTTGCCATTGCCTTCGTCTTTTCCACCGTTGTGATGTATGATGCCACCGGCGTGCGGTGGGAGACGGGCAAACAGGCCCGGGTGCTTAATTACATGATGAAAAACTGGCACCACAGCAAAAAGCCGGAGGTGTTTCAGGAAAACCTGAAGATTTTTGTGGGTCACACCCCCTTTCAGGTGTGGGCCGGAGCACTTCTGGGCCTTTGCATCGGTATTCTGATGCAGCTGTAGGGGCGTTTGCATTTATTATGCAAAATTGGTATAATAATATCTGCTGCATAAATCGATTTCCGGTTTATGGGTGCGGCGATAGCTGCACAATTTCATCAAAAGGGCGGAAAAGAGCTCTTTGTGGAATTTGGATATTGTTTCAATGGGCACCTTTGCCTGTGTGGTGAAAACCCCAGGCGAGAGACGCAGGTTTTTGGATGATAATTTCCGGAAACCTGCACCGGAACAGAGCGGATTTACCTTGTAAGCCTTGGCTTTCAGGGCTTATTGCTTTGTTTTGCCCATGATAATCACTCTATGCGCGGCTTTGTGTCCCTTTGTGGGTGGCCTTTGTTCGGGGCCTGATCTATGCCGCAGGGAAGGATGGGACGATGGAGGAATATCCGCTGCTGTCTCATATTATGTCACCCCATGATGTGGGAAAGCTCACCGAGGAACAGCTGGAAAATCTCTGCACAGAGATCCGCTTTTTCCTCATCCGGAGCCTGTCCCTCACAGGAGGGCATCTGGCCTCCAATCTGGGGATCGTGGAGATCGCCACAGCCATCGACAGCGTGTTTCAGTCGCCGAAAGATAAAATTATCTACGATGTGGGCCACCAATGTTATGTGCATAAGCTGCTCACCGGGCGGATGAATCAGTTTGCTTCGCTGCGCCAGCTGGACGGGCTCAGCGGTTTTCCCCGGCCTTGGGAAAGCCCCCATGATGCCTTTATCGGAGGCCATGCGTCCATGTCCATTTCGGCAGCGCTGGGCATGGCCCGGGCTCGTACATTGCAGGGAGAGGATCACAGCGTGGTCTGCGTCATCGGCGATGGCGCTCTCACCGGCGGTATGGCCTATGAAGCCCTCAACGACGCAGGTCAGTCGGGCGAGCCCATTATCGTGGTATACAACGACAACGAAATGTCCATCAGCCCCAATGTGGGTGCGGTGGCCAAGCGCTTGAGCAAAATTCGTCTCAAGCCTCAGTATATCGATCTGAAACGACGGATGAAGGCCCTTTTCCGCCGGTACAGCTGGGGGGAGAAGGCTATTGCCAGAGTCTCGGCGGTGAAGCGGCGGGTGCGTTCCATGGTGCTGCGCCAGACCATTTTTGATTTGATGGGATTCACCTATCTGGGCCCGGCCGACGGCAACGATATCAAAACAGTGAAATATCTGCTTAGCGAAGCCAAAAAGCTGCAACGGCCGGTGGTGCTCCATTTCAAAACGGTGAAGGGGAAGGGCTATGCCCCTTCCGAGCAGAATCCAGGGTATTTCCATGGCGTAGCTCCCTTTGATGTGGACACCGGTCTGCCAAAAAAACAGGGCGGGCAGAACTTTTCCTTGGTGATGGGCGCCGAACTCACCCGATTGGGGGAGGAAGATCCTGCGGTCTGTGCAATTACCGCTGCCATGAAAAACGGAACCGGGCTGAATCTGTTCGCTCAGACATTCCCTCAGCGCTTTTACGATGTGGGCATCGCAGAAGAGCACGCCATCACCATGAGCGGTGGCCTGGCCGCCGGAGGGATGAAGCCGGTGTGCTGCATCTATTCCACCTTCTTGCAGCGGGGCTATGACCAACTGATCCATGATCTGGCCATCAGCCGTCTGCCGGTGGTCATCGGAGTGGACCGGGCCGGTCTGGTGGGAGAAGATGGGGAGACCCATCAGGGCCTGTTTGATGTACCCTTTCTCCGCACCATTCCTCATTTGCAGGTGCTTTCTCCCGCTTCTTTCCCAGAGCTTCGTCGGGCTCTCCGCTGGGCACTGGAGCAGCGGGAAGGGCCGGTGGCCATCCGCTATCCCAAAGGCGGGGAACTGGAATTTAAAGAAGATACCTTTGATCATCCCCAGGCGGTGCTTCAGGAGGGAAGCGACATCACTCTGGTGTCCTATGGCATCATGATCAATCAGGTTCTGGAGGCTCACCGTCTGCTTTGTCAGGCGGGAATCCAGGGTGAAGTAGTAAAGCTCAATAGCTTGACAGCCTTTGATAAAGAAGTGCTGATCCGGTCTCTTCGGAAAACCGGGCGCCTGGCTGTGGTGGAGGACTGCGGCAACAAAGGCTGCGTGGGCCAGGAGATTGAGGCTCTGGTGCAGGAGGCGGGAATTTCCCTTGAATACTGTCGCCTGTATAACTGCGGCGATGATTTTGTGCCCGCCGGGAAGGTTTCCCAGCTTTATGAAAGATGCGGCATTACAGGGGCGCAGGTGGCCCATTCCATACAGGAGGCGATGAAGAATGTCTGAAAAACAGCGGCTGGATATGCTTTTGGTCCAGCGGGGGCTGGAAAGCTCCCGGGAGCGGGCCAAGGCGGTGATCATGAGCGGCATCGTCTATGTGAACAATCAGAAAGTGGACAAGGCGGGGTTTTTCTGCTCTCCTGAAGATCAGGTGGAGGTGCGGGGAGCATCCTTGCAATATGTAAGCCGGGGCGGCCTCAAGATCGAGAAGGCCCTGAACTATTTCCGTTACGATCCGGCGGGAAAGACCGCCATCGATGTGGGAGCTTCCACCGGCGGCTTTACCGATTGTCTGCTGGGCCGGGGGGCCGCAAAGGTCTTTGCGGTGGATGTGGGCTATGGCCAGCTGGCCTGGTCGGTGCGTACCGATCCCCGGGTGGTGGTGATGGAGCGCACCAACATCCGTCATGTGACCCCGGAGCAGATCGGGGAAGAGCTGGATCTGGCGGTGTGCGATGTGTCCTTCATCTCTCTGCGCCTGGTGCTGCCGGTGGTCTATCAGCTGCTGGGTCCCCAGGGGGAGATGCTCACCCTCATCAAGCCTCAGTTTGAAGCCGGACGGGAAAAGGTGGGCAAAAAGGGAGTGGTGCGGGAAAAGGCCACTCACATCGAAGTGCTGGAAAATACCTTGGACACAGCTCGCAACGCCGGTTTCCATGTGGCCGGACTGACCTACTCCCCCATTACCGGCCCCGAGGGAAACATTGAGTTTCTGGCCTATCTAAAAAAAGAGGGGGAAGACGCCTCCATTGACATTGCCGCTATCGTGGAAGAGGCCCACGGGGAGATGAAAGGCGGAGAACAGCAATGAAGCAGATCTTTCTCTTCCCCAATTTCACCAAAGAGGGCACCCAGGACGCCGCTCAGCAGATCGTCCGGCGGCTGCGGGAACTGGAGTTTCAGGTATGCTGCGACGAAACCATCCGGGGCCAGCTGGGCGGGGAGACCGAAGCGCTGTGCCAGTGGGCCTCTTATGAGGATTGCCTGGCGGGGAGCCATATGGTCCTGGTTGTGGGCGGCGATGGCAGCATTTTGCGCATCGCCCCGGATGCAGCCCGGCACGATCTGCCCATTTTGGGGGTCAACACCGGAAAACTGGGGTTTATGAGCGAGCTGGACACCCATGAACTGCGGTATCTGCGCCAGCTGCAGCAAGGGCAATATGCCATCGACAACCGGATGATGCTGGATGTGACCGTGCTGCGCCAGGGAGAAAATGTCTATTCGGCCTGCCTTCTCAACGATGTGGTCATCACCAAGTGGCCTCTGGTGCGGCTGATCAACATTTCTCTCAGCATCAACGGTACGCTGACCACTTCCATGCGGGGAGACGGGATCATCGTCTCCACCCCCACCGGCTCCACGGCCTACACCCTGTCTGCCGGCGGGCCTATCATTGAACCCAATGCCAACTGTATGGCAGTCACGCCCATTTGTGCCCATGAGCTGGGAGTGCGGCCCTTTGTGCTTTCCGATGAGCGGGTGGTCACCATCACGGCGGGGGCCGAGGACAACAAGGCCTATCTGTCCTCCGACGGAGGGGCTCCTCTGGAGCTGGAACCTTCGGACACCGTGACCATCCGCCGTTCCCAGTGGCAGACCCGGCTGGTGCGCCTGAAGAGCATCGGCTTCTATCAGCTTATTTATAAAAAATTGTCTATCTGATCAAGAGGAGGGATGCGCTTATGAAATTCCAACGGCAAGCAGCCATCATCGATCTGATCTCGAATCATGAGATCGACACCCAGGAAGAACTTACCGCCAGACTGCGGGAAATGGGTTTTCACTCCACCCAGGCCACCATTTCCCGGGACATCAAGGAACTGCGACTGATCAAGATCGCCTCTTCCAACGGCGGCTACAAATATTCCATCGCCGAAAGTGAGCAGGATTCCGGCTTTGTGCCAAGAGTACGGAATATTTTCCGGGAATGCGTCATCAAGGTGGATGTGGCCCAGAATCTGGTGGTCATCAAGACCATCACCGGTATGGCCAACGCTGCCGCTTTCGCTCTGGATACCATGAAGATCGGCGAGATTGTGGGAACCATCGCCGGGGACGACAATGTGCTCATCATCCTCCGGGACAATGACAGTGCACAGAACTTTTTTGAGCAGACCAAGGAAATGCTCCGCTGATGGAACAAAGCGGTTGGGGGAAGGGATATGCTGAAAACGCTGCACATCGAAAATGTGGCCGTCATTGAAAAGGCCGATATCCAGTTTATGGCCGGTTTCAATGTGCTCACCGGCGAAACGGGAGCGGGCAAATCCATCATCATCGACTCCCTCTGGGCCATTCTGGGGGCCCGCACCAGCCGGGAGCTGATCCGCCACGGCCAGAACAAAGCGGTGGTGAGCGCGGTGTTTTCCCCTCTGTCTCCCGGTTCGGCGGCCAAGGCCGAAGAGCTGGGATACCCGCCGGAGGACGATACCCTGCTCATCAGCCGGGAGATTGTGCAGGATGGGAAAAATATCTGCCGCATCAACGGCCGGCCGGCTTCGGTGTCCATCCTCCGGCAGCTGGGAGAAACCTTGGTGAATATCCATGGCCAAAATGCCGGCATCGCTTTGCTGGATGAAAACTCCCACATGGATTATCTGGACTCCTTCGGGGGTTACCAGGAGATTCTGGAGGAATATTACACCCAGTACCGCAAGCTTCTGGACCTGCGCCGCTCCATCAAGGAAAAAATGAAACAGAACGCCCTGCTGCAGCAGAGGGAGGATCTGCTGCGCTTTCGCTGGGAAGAGATCAGAAGCGCCTCTTTGCAGCCGGGGGAATACGAGCGCCTGCGCCAGCGGCGCCTTTTGCTGGGAAACCAGGAGAAGATCTCCCGCAGCCTGCTGATGGCGGTGACCGCCTTGTCGGGAAATGACGAGGAAACAGGAGCCATCGGCCTTGTGAGCCAGGCGGAAGAGCGATTCCGCGCCTGCGCAAAATGGTCGCCGGAGTGTGAGACCTTCCGCAGCCGCAGCCAGGAGATTCTGGCCCTGTGCCAGGAACTCCTGCGGGATGCCGGAAGTTTTCTGGGAACGGTGGATTATTCCCAGGAAGAGCTGGCCCAGACCGAAGAGCGGCTGGAACTGCTGGAGCGGCTGATGAAAAAGTACGCCGCAGACGAAGAGGGTCTGCTGCGGCTGGAAGAAGAAAGCCGCAGGGAAGTGGAACAGCTGGAGCACATGGGAGAGGATCTGTCCCGGCTCAACGGGCAATATGCCGCCCTGCGGGCTCGGGTTCAGAAGTTGTCACGGACCCTTCATGACAAGCGGCAGCAGGCCGCCAAAAAGCTGGAAGAGCGCATCCAGGAGGAACTACGGCAGCTGGATATGCCCCATGCCCGCTTCCAGGTGCAGGTGTGCCATGCCGGGGAAGAGGGACATGTGAAGTTTACCCGCCGGGGTACCGATGAGGTGCGTTTTCTTCTCACCACCAACCCAGGAGAGGACTATAAGCCGTTGGCACGGGTGGCCTCCGGCGGTGAGCTTTCCCGCATTATGCTGGCCATCAAAACGGTGCTTACCACCGCTGAAGATGCGTCCACTCTGATTTTCGATGAGATCGACACCGGTGTCAGTGGCCGGGCCGCCAATAAGGTAGGGGAAAAGCTGTTTGCCCTGTCCATGGAAAAGCAGGTGTTGTGTGTCACCCACCTGCCTCAGATCGCCGCATTGGGTCAGTACCAGTACCGGATCGTGAAAGAAGCCCAAGGGGATAAGACATTGACCCAGGTGGAGCTTCTGGACGAAGAAGGACGGGCCATGGAGATCGCCCGTCTCACCGCCGGACTGGGGGTCACCCAGCAGACCCTTCGCTCGGCCCGGGAGATCCTTGAAATCGCCCGCGCGTTCCAGGAAGACTGCATGGCAAAAAAGCGCTGATCCTGCGATAGTAGTGATGAATGTAAAAAGAACGCCAGCGAAAAGCCGGCGTTCTTTTTTATTATCCGCATAAGGGAGCAATGGCCTGTGCTTGCCTTCCAGAGAAAAGGAATGTAAAATAAGGGCTGACAGTGTTCTTTTTTACCCAAGAGATTGGGTGCCAAGCGCAACAGGGGGAAGTTGGATGAAGCATATTTTTCTTCTGGAAGATGATGAAACTTTGGCCCGGGGCATTGCCATGGCGCTGGAAGGGCCGGAGCGCACCGTGCAGGGAGCGGGCACTTTGCAGCAGGCGGAAATATGCCTGATGGAAAAGCGCTTTGATTTGTTGATTTTGGATTTGAATTTGCCCGATGGCAATGGGTTGACCTTGCTACGGCAGCTACGGCAGCGAGGCGATGCTGTTCCGGTGATTCTCCTCACCGCCAACGATCTGGAACTGGATGAGGTCACCGGTCTGGAGGCCGGGGCCGACGACTATATCACCAAGCCCTTTTCCCTGGCAGTGCTTCGGGCCCGGGTGAATGCCCAGCTGCGCCGGGGAACACCTCCGGCGGCCGGTGCTTTGGTGCTGGGGCCTTTTGTTTTCAATTTTGACCGGATGGAGTTCCATTGTCATGGCAAAGCGGTGGAACTGAGCAAAACCGAACAGAAGCTATTGCGGGTGCTGGTGGAAAACCGGGGCCACACCATGCCCCGTGCTTTGCTGGTGGATCGGGTATGGACGGATGGAGCGGAATTTGTAGAAGAAAACGCTCTGTCTGTTACGGTGAAACGGCTGCGGGGGAAGCTGGAGGAAGATCCCTCTAAGCCGGAATACCTGAAAACCGTTTACGGCATCGGTTACACATGGGCGGTGGGGCCATGATGGAAAACTTGGGTTTTATTGCTCTATGTCTGGCCGTGGGAGTGATTCTTTGGAACCGTTGGCAAACAAAACGCACCATGCAACGGTTGGATGAAATGCTCACCTCGGCCATGAACGGGAATTTCACGGAAAAAGTCTTTGATGAAAGCCGCCTGTCTGCGCTGGAAAGCCGTTTGAGCCGGTATTTGTCAGCCAGCTCCCTGTCTGCCCGAAAAATACAGGAGCAAAAGGATCAGATCAGTGCATTGATCTCGGACATTTCCCACCAAACCAAAACACCGGTTTCCAATCTTTTGCTGTATACCCAGCTGCTTTTGGAGCAGCCCCTTACCCCGCAAGGTCAGGACTGCGCCCAGGCGATTTCTGCGCAGACGATGAAATTGCAAAGCCTGATTGAGGCCTTGGTAAAGACCTCTCGCCTGGAAACAGGAATTCTGGCACTTCACCCGGAAACAGGAGAAATCCAGGCAATGGTGAACCGGGCCGTGGACCAATACAGGCCAAAGGCGCAAGAAAAGGGGATTGTGTTCGAAACAGGCCCTTTCGAAGGTACGGCTGTTTTTGATGCCAAATGGACGGAGGAAGCGCTGTGCAACCTGCTGGATAATGCGGTGAAATACACCTGTTCCGGAGGGAAAATACAGGTGAAAACAGAAAATTATGAAATGTTTTCCGCCATTTCCGTAACCGATACTGGCCCGGGCATTTCGGAAACAGAGCAGGCCGAAATCTTCGGCCGGTTTCACCGGAGCCCCAGCGTTTACCAGCAGGAGGGCCTGGGGATCGGGCTTTATCTGGCCCGGCAGATCAGCCAGGCCCAGGGCGGGTATATCAAAGTGAAAAGTGCGCCGGGGCAGGGAAGTACCTTTTTTCTCTTTCTCCCCCGCCCATAAAAAGATTCTTTCAAAACTGTTATATTCTCGAAAGTGTGAGGAAAGATTTCAGGAGTAAAGTCTGTATTGCCGAAAGGCGGTACAGACTTTTCCTTTGGAGGACACCGATATGAGTATTTTGCAGACAAAAGACCTGAAGAAATATTATGGTTCAGGGGATACCCAGGTCAAGGCGCTGGACGGAGTGGATCTTTCCGTGGAGCAAGGGGAGTTTGTGGCCATTGTGGGAACCTCCGGCTCGGGAAAATCCACTTTGCTCCATATGCTGGGCGGGCTGGATCGTCCCACTTCCGGCTCTGTTCTGGTGGACGGAAAGGATATTTTCTCTTTGAAAGATGAAGGCCTCACCATTTTCCGCCGGCGGAAGATCGGTTTTGTCTTCCAGGCTTATAACCTGGTGCCGGTGCTCAGCGTGTGGGAGAACATTGTTCTTCCCATTCAGTTGGATGGGAGAAAAGTGGATCGGGAGTATGTGCGGGAGGTCATCGGCATATTGGGACTGGAGAAGAAACTGAAAAGCCTTCCCAATCAGCTTTCCGGCGGACAGCAGCAACGGGTGGCGATTGCCCGGGCCATGGCCACCAAACCCGCCATATTATTGGCCGATGAACCCACTGGCAACCTGGACAGCAAAACCAGCCAGGATGTGCTCAGCCTGATGAAAGTGACAGGGCAGAAATTTGCTCAGACCATGGTGATGATCACCCACAACGAAGAAATTGCACAAATGGCCCATCGCATTGTCCGCATTGAGGATGGGCGCATTGTCACACGGTGAGGAGGTGCCCCGATGAAAGTTTCCAATCAAGGCTGCATTCGCCGTCTGAGTCTGCGCTTTCTTCTGGCCAGCCGGACGCGGAACATCGTGGCTGTCCTGGCCATCGCATTGACAGCTGTGCTTTTCACCTCTCTTTTCACCATCGCACTGTCCATTAACGAAGGAATACAAGAAAATGCCTTCCGCCAGGCCGGGGGATGGGCTCATGGCACCTTTAAGAGCTTGAGCAAAGAACAGTTTGATGCGTTGAAAGGCGATCCCCTGATAAAGGAATGGGGCGTACGCCGCTTTTTGGGAATGCCCGAGGAGGCGCCCTTTCACAAATCCCATGTGGAAATCAGCTATTGCGACGAAAAAGAAGCGCATTTTATATATTGTGACCCGGTGGAAGGCCGGCTGCCCAAGGAAAACACCAACGAGGCCGCCACAGATACCCGTGTTTTGAAGCTCTTGGGGATCACACCAAAGGTGGGAGAGCAGTTCACTGTCACTTTTTTGGTGGATGGCCACGAAACCACTCAGACCTTTACATTGTGCGGATGGTGGGAGTACGATGAGGCCATCACAGCCAGCCACATTTTGATTCCGGAAAGCCGGGTAGAGGCCGTTTTGCAGGAAACGGGCGTTACACCCCCAGGGGAGGACCAGTTGACCGGTGGATATTCCATGGATGTGATGCTGAAAAACGGCTCCCGCTCCATCGAATCCGACATGGTGAAAATTCTGGAAGACCATGGTTATGAAAAAGGGCATCGTGGCCAGGGAGAAAACTGGATTGCCATCGGCGTCAACTGGGGTTACACCGGCGCTCAGCTTTCCAGCAAACTGGACCCGACGACGGCCGTGGTTTTGGTGGCCATGCTGATTCTTATTCTGCTCACCGGTTATCTCATCATCTATAATGTGTTTCAGATTTCTGTGGCAGGGGATATCCACTTTTACGGCTTGCTGAAAACCATTGGCACCACGCCCCGGCAGCTGCGTCGGATCATCCGAATCCAGGCGCTGATCCTTTCGTTGATGGGCATTCCCATCGGTCTGGTGCTGGGCTGGCTTCTGGGAGGGGTTCTCACCCCGCTGGTGGCGGCCCGCCTCAACGGAGTCACTGAAATGGTATCGGTCAGTCCGCTTCTTTTTGCAGCATCGGCCGCTTTTGCTTTGGTGACCGTTTTCATCTCTTGCAGGCGCCCGGGAAAGGTGGCGGGGAGGGTCTCGCCGGTGGAAGCGGTGCGTTATACCGAAGGAAAAGTTTCCCGCAGTAAGGAGAAAAAAGGAGATGGGAAGGTATCCCTGTTGTCCATGGCCTGGGCCAATCTGGGACGCAATCGGGGAAAAACCGCTGTGACCATGCTTTCTTTGGCTTTGGCGGTGGTGCTTCTCACCATGACGGTCACCTTTGCCGGAAGCTTTGATATGGAAAAATTCATTTCCGGATTTACTGCCAGTGATTTCATTGTGGCGGACGGGGGAAAATTCCAATCCACGGATAGCTTCAGCGAGGAAACGGCCGTACCGGAAGAGGTGATCGATGCTATTGATGCCCAGGGAGGCATTACAGAGAGCGGCAGAATCTATGGCAAAGTGTCCCCCGTTGAGGAATTTGTCACCGAAGATTATTACCGTTTGGTTCAGAGCCAGTGGAACTCTCAGGAGCAGATCGATTCCATGATCGGTTATATGGAGCGAACCCCGGAGGGGCTTTTGGCAGACAGGGCCCAGCTTTATGGCATGGAGTCTTTTGCCCTGGACCATTTGACCGTGCTGGAAGGCGATCTTTCCGCTCTCAGTCAGCCGGATAGCTACGCCATGGCCGCAGTCTATTCGGAAGACGACTATGGGAAAGCAGAGGAGAACAGCCATTGGGCCAAGCTGGGAGACAAAGTGACTTTGCGGTATGTGGAGCGATATGAGTATTATGATCCCATTACCGGCCAGGTCTACGAGAAGTTAGAGGATGTTCCCGACGAGGTAAATTGCATTGCGCGGGCGGTAGAATACCGGGATGTAGAGTATACGGTGACCGCCTTGGTGACCGTTCCCAATGCGTTCAGCTATCGCTATTTTGGCGCAGATGAGTTTGTTCTGGGAGCAGATGCCTTTGTCCGTGATACCGGTACCCGCTGTGTGATGTACTATGCGTTCGATACGACGAAAAAATCCAATACATCCATGGAGAGTTTTCTTCAGGATTACACGGAAAACCAAAATCCTCAGTTGGATTATGAGAGCAAAAGCACCTATGCCGGGGAATTTGAAAATGTGCGCCGGATGTTTTTGATCCTGGGCGGGGCCTTGAGTTTTGTGGTGGGGCTGGTGGGTGTACTGAACTTCTTCAATGCCATTCTCACTGGGATTGCAGCTCGCCGGCGGGAGCTGGCGGTGCTCCAGTCCATCGGCATGACCACCCGGCAAATGCAGATTCTGCTGTCTTTGGAAGGACTGCTGTATACGCTGGGGGCCGCCGTTTTGGCAACGGTGCTGGCGCTCATTGCTGTGCCCTTCTTGAGCAGAACCTTAAACCATATGCTGTGGTTTTTCACCTATCGTTTTACGGTTTGGCCTATTTTGATGATTTTGCCGCTGTTTGCGGTGATGGGGGTGGCAATTCCTCTGTTCAGTGGCCGGGCGGCCCGGCGCCGTTCTGTGGTAGACCGTCTGCGGCAGGAATAAGAGTCAACAAGCCTTTGGGAGTCTGTCTTGGGCAGGCTCTCAAAGGCTGTTTTTCTCCATTTGTACAATTCCGCTCATTGGTGTAAAATAAAGATGCTGCGCCAGCTATAGGTTTTGCAGCATCTTTCAAATTCCATGCAACAAATAAGAGGGGGATACCATGGAAGAAAAGAAGGAGAAGAATCCGAAAGGCCAGATTTATCTCAAATGGCCTTGGAATATCCTGGTCTATATTCTTTTGGTGATTGTGCTGCGTATTTTTGCCATTCCGGTGATTCTTCTGATTATGCGGTGGAACAAAAAAACAGCAGCCCGATGGCCCAGCAGAAGGTTATTGTCTCCAGCGTACAAGAGGAAGGCTGATCCAGCTGTTGTGGGCTGCCATCATTTTGCTGGTAGTGGCAGCCGGCAGAACCAGCAACTGACAGATTTCAAATCGCCCAAAGCGTTGAAAGCGGCCTTTGAGTTTCTCCAGGAGCGTGTCCCGGCCGCTGTCTTTGGCATTTATGATTCCCAGGAATAATCGGCCGGCATCGCCGGACAGATGGTTGACAAACAGAGGAAAACAGGATAAAATAAGCTTTGTCAAATGCGATGATCGGAAAAAGTAACAAGGGTTCTCCGCTTCAGAGAGGCCGTGGTTGGTGCAAACGGCTGCAAGAGCTTTGTGAAATACCTCCGTGAGCGGGATCCCAAAACCCACAAAGGGGGAGTAGGCGGTCACAGGTGCGCCTGTTACAGCGCGAGAGTGTGTTTGCACTCATGGAGGCGTCTTTCCGCAAGGGGGACGCAAATAGAGGTGGTACCGCGGAATTTTCGCCCTCTGCTGATTTCTGGCAGAGGGCGTTTTTGCGTTCCTGCCCCCATAGGAGGAATGAATCAATGACAGTGTATGAGGAACTGAAAGCCCGAGGCCTTGTGGCCCAGGTGACAAACGAAGAAGAGATCTCCAAAATGATCAATGAAGGCAAAGCGGTGTTTTACATCGGCTTTGACTGCACCGCCGACAGCCTGACCGCCGGCCACTTTATGGCCCTGACCCTGATGAAGCGGCTGCAGATGGCAGGCAACCGGCCTATCGCTCTGATCGGCGGCGGCACTACCATGATCGGCGATCCCTCCGGCCGTACCGATATGCGGAAAATGCTCACCAAGGAAGATATTGATTACAACGCCCAGTGCTTCAAGCGCCAGATGGAGAAATTCATCGAGTTCGGCGAAGGAAAGGCCAAGATGCTCAACAATGCCGACTGGCTGCTGAAACTGAACTACGTGGAGCTTCTGCGGGAAGTGGGCGCCTGCTTCTCGGTGAACAATATGCTGCGGGCCAAGTGCTATGAGCAGCGGATGGAAAAGGGTCTGTCCTTCCTGGAATTCAACTACATGATCATGCAGTCTTATGACTTCTATCATCTGTTCCAGCACGAAGGCTGCAATATGCAGTTTGGCGGCGATGACCAGTGGAGCAATATGCTGGGCGGCACCGAGCTGATCCGCAAAAAGCTGGGCAAGGATGCCCACGCCATGACCATCACTCTGCTCACCGACTCCCAGGGCAACAAGATGGGCAAGACCGCAGGCAACGCCGTGTGGCTGGATCCCAACAAGACCTCTCCTTACGAGTTCTACCAGTATTGGCGGAATGTGGGGGATGCCGATGTGCTCAAATGCATCCGGATGCTCACCTTCCTGCCTTTGGAGCAGATCCAGGAGATGGACAGTTGGGAAGGCGCTCAGCTGAACCAGGCCAAGGAGATTCTGGCCTTCGAGCTGACCCGCATGGTTCATGGGGAAGAGGAAGCCCAGAAGGCTCAGGAAGCCTCCCGGGGTCTCTTTGCTGGCGGCGGCGACACCAGCAATATGCCTTCCACCACATTGACCCCTGCCGATCTGCAGGGTGGCGCCATCGGCCTGCTGGATCTGATGGTCAAGTGCGGACTGACGCCTTCCAAGGGCGAGGCCCGGCGTCTGATCACTCAAGGTGGCGTGCTGGTGAAAGGGGAAAAGGTCACCGATCCCACCGTGCGCTTTACCGCAGAAGACTTTGCCCAGGAATTTATCATCAAAAAGGGCAAAAAGGTCTTCCATCTGGTGCAGATGGGAGAATAACAGATGCAAAAAAAGAACGCTCCAAAGGGAGCGTTCTTTTTTGTTTTTGGTGCCTTTAGGCTTAATAAAACCCCTGGTTCTACCAGGGGTAAATAAAATACCTTGGTAAAATAAAACCTCCATGTTACGCTGTGAATGGTTTGGCGACCGCATCACAGAAAGAACATGGAGGTTTTAAACAAAATGAAGAACGAGATAAAACATACAGCACATTCCAGTTATCGGTGTGAGTATCACATAGTATTTGCCCCCAAATACCGCCGTCGAGTCATTTACAAAGAGCTGCGAAAGGATATAGGAGAGAGATTCCGCAAACTTTGCAAAGAGATGAATGTAGAAATCATAGAGGCAGAAGCATGTGTCGATCACATTCATATGCTGGTCAGTATACCGCCTTACAAAAGTGTAGCACAATTTGTGGGAACGCTCAAGAGCAAGAGCG
>NZ_JACJKW010000070.1 GCF_016901775.1 Intestinimonas butyriciproducens | reverse complement strand
GACGCCCTCTTGCCCCGGATGCTGGAGATCGCCCGCAGTGTGGAGGGCACAGCAACCATTACCCCCCGGGGGGAGGGTGTACCCCAGGGAATGCGGCGGAAGACCTATCTCATCGACGGCCTGGACTGCGCCAACTGCGCCGCCAAAATCGAGCGGAAGATCAACCAGCTGGAAGAGGTGCAGGAGGCCACATTGACCTTTGCCACAAAGCAGCTGCGGG
>NZ_JACJKW010000069.1 GCF_016901775.1 Intestinimonas butyriciproducens | reverse complement strand
TTCAGTCGACTGATACTAATAGGCCGAGGGCTTGACCTAAAATATTGGGCAACCTCGTTTCCATGTTTCCTTCCTTGTTCAGTTTTCATTGTGCTTTTGCCAATGAAAGTACAATAAAGAAATACGAAGTAAGTGCCGATGACCGTGAGGGTCCACCTGTTCCCATTTCGAACACAGAAGTTAAGCTCACGAGTGCCGAAGATACTTGGCTGGCGACGGCCTGGGA
>NZ_JACJKW010000068.1 GCF_016901775.1 Intestinimonas butyriciproducens | reverse complement strand
TTCAGTCGACTGATACTAATAGGCCGAGGGCTTGACCTAAAATATTGGGCAACCTCGTTTCCATGTTTCCTTCCTTGTTCAGTTTTCATTGTGCTTTTGCCAATGAAAGCACAATATAGAAATACGAAGTAAGTGCCGATGACCGTGAGGGTCCACCTGTTCCCATTTCGAACACAGAAGTTAAGCTCACGAGTGCCGAAGATACTTGGCTGGCGACGGCCTGGGA
>NZ_JACJKW010000067.1 GCF_016901775.1 Intestinimonas butyriciproducens | reverse complement strand
GATAGGTCTTCCGCCGCATTCCCTGGGGTACACCCTCCCCCCGGGGGGTAATGGTTGCTGTGCCCTCCACACTGCGGGCGATCTCCAGCATCCGGGGCAAGAGGGCGTCCGGATTTTTGGCAGTAACCCGCAGCTGCTTTGTGGCAAAGGTCAATGTGGCCTCCTGCACCTCTTCCAGCTGGTTGATCTTCCGCTCGATTTTGGCGGCGCAGTTGGCGCAGTCCAGGCCGTCGAT
>NZ_JACJKW010000066.1 GCF_016901775.1 Intestinimonas butyriciproducens | reverse complement strand
TTTCAGACAGCAGATCATACTTTTTCATAATCCGCAGCACGGTTTTCGGATTACAGAAAATATTCTGGCTTTTTAACCACAGCCACATCCGCCGATAACCGTAGGTGCGGTAACTGCGTTCCCGCTGTTGTGCAATAACTTCAGCAAGAGCCGCATCCTTCTCCGGCTTGCCAAGGCGATGAACGAAGGCATAGTAGCCGCTTCTGGATACTCCGAAGAATTTGCACATGACTGCTACGGGATACTCTGTTT
>NZ_JACJKW010000065.1 GCF_016901775.1 Intestinimonas butyriciproducens | reverse complement strand
CAAAAGCACAATGAAAACTGAACAAGGAAGGAAACATGGAAACGAGGTTGCCCAATATTTTAGGTCAAGCCCTCGGCCTATTAGTATCAGTCGACTGAATGCATTACTGCACTTACATCTCTGACCTATCAACCACATAGTCTTCGTGGGGCCTTACTCCTTTCGGATGGGAGATCTAATCTTAGAGTTTGTTTCACGCTTAGATGCCTTCAGCGTTTATCAAGCCCGCACATAGCTACCCAGCTGTGCTCCTG
>NZ_JACJKW010000064.1 GCF_016901775.1 Intestinimonas butyriciproducens | reverse complement strand
GTTGTCCGAAAACTCCGTCAGGGGTGCTCCGTTCGACTTGCATGTGTTAGGCATGCCGCCAGCGTTCATCCTGAGCCAGGATCAAACTCTCTAAAAAATTATTCATCAAGCGCCGAAGCGCTTCATGCCTTTTTAGAGCTGTTTATCTCAGCTTAAAACCTTGTTGTTTCAAAAGTACTACTTTCGAAACTCAAATAAATCTCTCAGGGTCCTTGTCTCTTTTGGCGTTGTTTAATTTACAATGTGCTAATTTGT
>NZ_JACJKW010000063.1 GCF_016901775.1 Intestinimonas butyriciproducens | reverse complement strand
CAAAAGTACTACTTTCGAAACTCAAATAAATCTCTCAGGGTCCTTGTCTCTTTTGGCGTTGTTTAATTTACAATGTGCTAATTTGTCTCGCACCCTTCGCTCAGGACCGCGTCCCTCGCTGTGGTGCCTGATTATCTTACCACACTCGCTTGCGTTTGTCAACTACTTTTTTCAAGGTTTCTTTCGGATTCAACCGAGAACCGTTGATTTCGTTGGCATCCTGCGAAGTGCAGCTTGATAATTTTATCAGATCCGAA
>NZ_JACJKW010000062.1 GCF_016901775.1 Intestinimonas butyriciproducens | reverse complement strand
CAGGAGCACAGCTGGGTAGCTATGTGCGGGCTTGATAAACGCTGAAGGCATCTAAGCGTGAAACAAACTCTAAGATTAGATCTCCCATCCGAAAGGAGTAAGGCCCCACAAAGACTATGTGGTTGATAGGTCAGAGATGTAAGCACAGTAATGTGTTCAGTCGACTGATACTAATAGGCCGAGGGCTTGACCTAAAATATTGGGCAACCTCGTTTCCATGTTTCCTTCCTTGTTCAGTTTTCATTGTGCTTTTGCCAATGAAAG
>NZ_JACJKW010000061.1 GCF_016901775.1 Intestinimonas butyriciproducens | reverse complement strand
GGGATCATACGCCCAATGGGCACGGGCCCGTGGGCCCGTTAGCGGGCCATGCTGTCCTTTTCACCGAAAAATTTATCATGTAGTGCCTGCATGCTTTCCCCATGGGAGCTTGGCTCCCATGGGGGCCCCATTTGAATAGATCCCTCCGGCAAAGCCAAAGGGATCATACGCCCAATGGGCACGGGCCCGTGGGCCCGTTAGCGGGCCATGCTGTCCTTTTCACCGAAAAATTTATCATGTAGTGCCTGCATGCTTTCCCCATGGGA
>NZ_JACJKW010000007.1 GCF_016901775.1 Intestinimonas butyriciproducens | reverse complement strand
GACGCCCTCTTGCCCCGGATGCTGGAGATCGCCCGCAGTGTGGAGGGCACAGCAACCATTACCCCCCGGGGGGAGGGTGTACCCCAGGGAATGCGGCGGAAGACCTATCGCATCGACGGTCTGGACTGTGCCAACTGTGCCGCTAAGATCGAAGGGAAGATCAATCAGCTGGAGGAAGTGGAAGAGGCCACACTGACCTTTGCCACAAAGCAGCTGCGGGTCACCGCCAAAGATCCGGATGCCCTTTTGTCCCGGATGGTGGAGATCGCCCGCAGTGTGGAGGGCACGGCCACCATCACCCCTTGGGGAGATAGCCGGGAGACCGAGAAGGAAAAGAAAGACGAAAAACAGGAGCAGCGCCGGGATCTTCTCTTTATCCTGCTGGGCGCCTGCCTGTTTGTGGCCGGCGAAGTGCTGGGCCATGTGCTGGGCGGGGCGGAAGACTCCCTGTGGCTGCGGGGCATTTTCCTGGTTTCCTATGTGATACTGGGCGGCGAAGTGCTGCTCACCGCTTTGAAAAACCTGACCCGGGGCCATGTGTTTGACGAAAACTTCCTGATGAGCATTGCCACCCTGGGCGCGTTGTGTATCGACAACTTCCCCGAAGCGGTGGGTGTCATGCTGTTCTACCGGGCTGGCGAATATTTCGAGCACCGGGCTGTGGAAAAGAGCCGCAGCCAGATCATGGAGGCGGTGGACCTGCGCCCCGAAGTGGTGGAGCGGGTGCTGAGCGAAGGCAGAACCGAAACCATCCCTGCTTCCCAGGCTCAGGTGGGAGATATCCTGCTGGTGCGTCCCGGCGACCGGATCCCTCTGGATGGCGTTGTCACAAAGGGGGAAAGCCGCATCGATACCTCACCGGTCACCGGCGAGCCGGTGCCGGTGAAGGTGACCGAAGGCAACCCGGTGACCTCCGGCTGCGTCAATACCTCCGGCCTGCTGGAGATGCGGGCGGAAAAAGCGCTGGAAGAGTCCATGGTCACCCGTATCCTGGATTCGGTGGAAAATGCCGCCGCCAGCAAGCCCAAAATCGACCGGTTCATCACCCGTTTTGCCCGGATCTATACCCCGGTGGTGGTGGGATTGGCTCTGGCCACTGCCATTCTGCCCTCCCTCTTCACCGGCGACTGGGGCTACTGGATCTATACCGCCCTGACCTTCCTGGTCATCAGCTGCCCCTGTGCCCTGGTGCTCAGTGTGCCTCTGGCCTTCTTTGCCGGCATCGGCGCCGGTTCCAAAAAGGGCATCCTCTTCAAGGGCGGTGTCTCTCTGGAAGCCATGAAAAATGTCAAGGCTGTGGTGATGGATAAAACCGGTACCATCACCAAGGGCAACTTCGTTTTGCAGCAGATCGATTCCCTGGAAGGGGTGGATTCCCGGAAGGTGCTGGAAGTGGCCGCCATCTGCGAACAGAACTCCACCCATCCCATTGGCGTCAGCATCCTGGACGCCGCCAAGGAAAAGGGTATTGCTCTGGAAAAGCCCCAGCAGGTCACCGAACAGGCCGGTCAGGGTATTTCTGCCCAGACATCCCAGGGCCTGGCCCTCTGTGGCAACCGGAAGTTGCTGGAAAACCATGGCGTGCAGGTGTCCGACCTGCCTTCCCACAAGGAAGGCACCCAGGTGCTGGTGGCTCTGGATGGAAAAATGCTGGGCAGTCTGCTGATCGCCGACACCGTGAAAGAAGAATCCCCCTCGGCCATCAGCAAGATCAAGAGCCAGGGCATCGCCACCGTGATGCTCACTGGCGACGGGCCGGAAAGCGCCCAGGCCGTGGCAGAAAAAACCGGAGTGGATCAGGTCTTTGCCCGTCTGCTTCCCGAAGAGAAGCTGGATAAACTCCAGCAGGTGCGGAAAGAGCGGGGAGCGGTGATGTTCGTAGGCGACGGCATCAATGACGCTCCGGTGCTGGCTGGCGCCGATGTGGGTGCGGCCATGGGCAGCGGCGCCGATGCCGCCATCGAAGCCGCCGATGTGGTCTTTATGACCTCCTCCATGGAAGCGGTACCCCAGTCTCTGGCCATTGCCCGTCAGACCAATTCCATCGCCTGGCAGAATGTGATTTTTGCCCTGGCCATCAAGGCGTTGGTGATGGTGCTGGGTCTCTTCGGTTACGCCAATATGTGGGCGGCGGTCTTTGCCGACAGCGGTGTTGCCATGATTTGTGTGCTCAACGCTGTGCGTCTGCTGTATAAAAAGGAACACGCCTGATTTTGCGCCCCCGGGGATTTTCCCCGGGGGTTTGCGCTTATGTACACTTGACGGCAGAAGAAAAGATGATAAAATCAGTATAGATTGCAGTTTGGGAAAAGGAATGATGAAAACTTGCTGGAACTGAAGAATGTATCCTGGAAACTGGAAGAAGAAGACAAATGGATCCTGCGGGATATCAATTTGAAGGTGCAGAAAGGAGAGCGGCTGGTGCTCACCGGTCCCAACGGCGGGGGCAAAACCACTCTGGCCCGGGTGATTGCCGGGCTGCGGGAAGGGGCAGAGGGTGAGATCTGGCTGGATGGTCAGCGCATTGACGGCCTGGACATCACCGGAAGAGCCCGGGCCGGGCTGGGCTATGCCTTTCAGCAGCCGGTGCGCTTCAAGGGTGTGACGGTGGAAGAGCTGATGCAGATGGCGGCAGGGGAGCAGTGTTCCCGGGAAGAGCTGTGCCATCTTCTGTCTCAGGTGGGGCTGTGCGCCCGGGATTACCTGGGAAGAGAAGTGGGAAATGGCCTTTCCGGCGGGGAGATCAAGCGGGTGGAGATCGCCACCGTGCTGGCCCGCAAGCCCCGGGCGGCGGTGTTTGACGAGCCGGAAGCCGGTATCGATCTGTGGAGCTTTGACAAGCTGATCCAGGTGTTCGGCGACCGGGACCGGTGGCCGGGAGCCCTGGTGCTCATCTCCCACCAGCGGCGGCTGATGGAAGTGGCCGATACCATTGGCGTTGTTTGCCAGGGGAGACTGGTCGACATCGGGCCAAGGGAACAGATGCTTCCCCGGCTCTTTGGGGAAAAATCGGGGCAGTGCCCCTGGGATGGAGGGAATGACTGATGAAAGCCATCACCGAAAAACTGTTGGAAGTGGTCTCTGATTTCAAAGGAAAACTGTGGGAAAAGTCCGCCTATTCCGTGCGGGAGGATGGAGGCTGTGCCGCCATTCACTCCACCCAGCACACCCATATTACCCCCAAACCCGATGGGAGCGGCCTGGATATCACGGTGGATGAGGGGACTCAGGGAGAGACAGTGTATATTCCCGCCTGCATCACCCATGGCGGCGTGGAGGAAGTGGTTTATAACGATTTCCACATCGGCAAAAACGCCGATATCACCATTTACGCCGGCTGCGGCGTTCATGTAGAAGGGGAAGAGGGCAGCCGCCACAGCGGCATCCATCGCTTCTTCCTGGCCGAAGGAGCCAAAGTCCATTACATCGAAAAGCACGCCGGCGAGGGCCAGGGAGAAGGCAAGAAGGTGCTGGACCCCCAGACCTGGTTTGAACTGGGAGAAGGCTCCCTTCTGGAAATGGACACCACCCAGCTGGGAGGCGTGGACCGCACCTGCCGTATTACAAAAGGCAAAGTGGGCAAAGACGCCCGGCTTCTGGTGCGGGAGCGTTTGCTCACCGAAAAGGACCAGCAGGCCGACAGCCAGTTTGAAGTGGATCTTCTGGGCGAAAACAGCGGCTGCGATCTGGTCTCCCGGGCGGTGGCCAAGGATCAGTCCCATCAGGACTTTTCCTCTCTCATCCGGGGCTTTGCCCCCTGCACCGGCCACACCGCCTGCGATGCGCTGCTCATGGGTCAGGGCACCGTGGACGCCGCTCCCCGGCTGGCGGCCCGGTGTGAGGATGCCTCCCTCATCCACGAAGCGGCCATCGGCAAGATCGCCGGAGAACAGCTGTGGAAGCTTCAGACCCTGGGCCTGACCAGGGAAGAGGCCGAGGAACGGCTGGTGGCTGGATTTTTGAAATAGCGCCCCTTGTCAGAAGGGGGGATTTTGTGTAAAATGGAAGCAGTATTCTAGTATTCTTTAGATGAAAGGCGGCTGTGCCCATGAAGGACTATCGCTCTTATGAAACACCTCTCAATTCCCGCTATGCCAGCGAGGAGATGAAATACCTCTTTTCCTCCCAGTACAAGTTTTCCACCTGGCGGAAGCTGTGGATCGCCCTGGCCGAAAGCGAGCAGGAGCTGGGACTGCCCATCACCGATGGACAGTTGGAAGAAATGCGGGCTCATATCGATGACATTGATTTTGACAAGGCGGCGGAGTATGAAAAGAAGTTCCGCCACGATGTGATGGCCCATGTGCACACCTATGGGGAGTGCTGCCCCAAGGCCCGGGGAATCATTCACCTGGGAGCCACATCCTGCTATGTGGGAGACAATACCGATGTGATCATCATGCGGGAGGGACTGAAAATCCTCCTGTCCAAGCTGCTGGAAGTGCTCCGTTCCCTCTCGGCCTTTGCAGAGGAATACAAGGGAATGCCCACGCTGGCTTATACCCACTACCAGCCGGCCCAGCCCACCACTGTGGGCAAGCGGGCCACTTTGTGGGCAAATGACATCCTCATGGACATCGAGGAAGTGGAAAAGCTGATGGGCGAGCTGAAGCTGCTGGGCAGCAAAGGCACCACCGGTACCCAGGCCAGCTTCCTGGAGCTTTTCGACGGAGATTACAGCAAGGTGCGTCAGCTGGATGGGCTGATCGCCAAAAAAATGGGCTTTGAGAGCTGCGTGCCGGTGTCCGGCCAGACCTACACCCGGAAGGTGGACTTCAAAGTGCTCAGCGTGCTGTCCCTGATCGCCCAGAGCGCCGCCAAGTTCAGCAACGATATGCGGCTTTTGCAGCATATGAAGGAAATGGAAGAGCCCTTTGAGAAGAACCAGATCGGCTCTTCTGCCATGGCCTATAAGCGCAACCCCATGCGCTGCGAGCGCATGGCCGCTCTGGCCCGGTATCTGATGATCGACTCTCTCAACCCGGCCATCACCGCCGCCACCCAGTGGTTTGAGCGCACCCTGGACGACAGCGCCAACAAGCGCCTGAGCATTGCGGAGGCCTTCCTGTGCTGCGACGCCGTGCTCAATCTGTATGAGAATGTGTCCGCAGGGCTGGTGGTCTATCCCAAGATGATCGAAAAGCATCTGCGGGAAGAGCTGCCCTTCATGGCCACCGAGAATATCATGATGGACGCCGTCCGCCGGGGCGGCGACCGGCAGGAGCTGCACGAGCACATCCGGGAACACTCCATGGATGCCGCCCGTCAGGTGAAACTGGAAGGCAAGAGCAACGACCTGCTGCACCGCATTGCCCAGGACCCCATTTTCGGAGTGACCGAGCAGGAGCTGGAGGGCATTCTCCAGCCGGAAAAATACATCGGCTGCGCCAAAATGCAGACCGAGGACTTCCTGCGTGAGTGCGTTCAGCCGGTGCTGGACCGCCATGCGGATATCCATGCCGGTAAAGCCGAGATCAATGTATAGTAATAACGCAAAAAAGCCCCCGCACCCGGGGGCCTTTTTGCTATCCAGGTGATGGAAAAAGGAGGAAAAGTTATGGTGAAGCGGCTGTGTGCTCTGGCTTTGGCCACGGCGGTGATCCTGCTGGCCTGTGTGCAAACCGGCCCGGCTCCAGGGGAGGGCGCGCCGGAGAAGCCGCAGAAGCAGGAGCTGGAAGTGTTCGACCCGGCTACCTACACCCGGGAGATGATGCAGGAGGACTATGACTTTTTCTGGACCACTTTGGAGGAAAACTGCGCCACCTTTGACTTGATTGAGCAGGCGAAAAGGATCAATCTGGAGCAGATCAAGCAGGAATACCAGCAGATGATTTTCAGTTTGGGGGATGGGGATGCAGAGCAATTTGTGCAGATCATGGAAATGGTGAGCAGCCGATTGGGGAGGTTTGCCCATATTTGCGTGATCGACCCACGGGGTTATCATGAATATACAAATGTAGGTTATTGGGAAAGCGAAACGGCAAAAGAAGTGTTCCAATCAGAAAAAGTGCAGTCGTTTTACCACTGGACAGAGACCCTTCCACGCTATCGGAAGCAGCTGGAAAGCATGGAGGAAGCCACTCGGCTGCAAGAGGATGAAGCGGGGGAACAGAGCAATGCAGTGATGGACGCCAATATTCAGTTGTCCCGTGACGGTGAGATTGCCATTGTTCGGTTGAAAAGCCTGGGATTTTATGGAGAGGGAGTCTCTCAAGTTGTGATTGAAAAACTGCGGACCTTCTGCCGGGAGAATCTGGACGCTCAGCATTTTATCATTGACATCACGGGAAATCCCGGCGGCAACAGTCGAATCTGGTCTGAGGGTCTGGACCCTCTGTGGGCCGGAAAGGCCTTTTCCAGTGAGGAAGTGGCGGCCTACAAGCTGGGAAGCGTGAATGTGCAGATGTGGGATGGCTGGCCGGAGAACGATCCCGATGTGGAGCTGCGGCCCATTTCTGATTTGAGCACCATGGATTATCCCAAACTGGATATGCAGTCTCTGGAGGGGTGCGACGGCGTGGCGATCCGAACAGATGTAGATGATTATACCCATGTGGAAAATCCGGATGGGCAGGAATTTGAAGGCCGGGTCTGGATCTTGACCGATAGGCGGGTGGCTTCTTCTTCGGAAATGTTGGCCCGGTTTGGAAAAGAAAGTGATCTTTGCACTTTGGTGGGGACTCAGACAGGGGGAATGGGCGGAACAATGGCCCAGCCGATGGTGATGGCAGCGGCCATGCCCAACTGTGGGATGCTGATACAGTATGCTCCTTTCTATTTTATCAACGAGGACGGCACCTGTAACGATATAGAGGGCACCCATCCGGATATTGAGATCGGCCCGGACGAGACTCCCATGGAGCGGTGTTTACAGGAGATTGCAAAACTGGGATAACCCATAAATGAAAAGAAATATAGAAATAAAGCATCACAGAAGGAGGAACTTTTTATGGAAGCGAAAAACAGCATTTCTCTGGCCCGTCTTTGCTCCACTCTGGCGGCGGTACTGGATGTCCCCGCCCCGGAAAAGGCCGAGCCGCCCTTGGATTGGGCGGTGCAGCTGCTCAAGGAACAGGCCGGCGGCCCCATTCAGCGGGCGCTGATTTACAATCCCGACGCCGTGGCTCAGTGGCTTTTCCACAAAAACCGTCTGATGTTCCAGCCGGTGCTGGAACAGACCCAGCTGGTGCTGCCTCTGCGGGCGGTGATGCCCTCGGTGACCCCGGTGTGCTTCGGCACCATGTATACCGGCGCCCAGCCGGAAGTCCACGGCATCCAGGCCTATGAAAAACCGGTGATCGCCATCGATTCTCTGTTTGACGTCCTGGCCCGGGCAGGAAAAAAGGTGGCCCTGGTGGCGGTGGAAGGCTCCAGCATGGCCATGATCTACAACAATCGTCCCATCGATTATTTCTATCTGCCCTATGACAAAGAGGTGGAAGAAAAAGCCCTGGAGCTGATCGACAAGGATCAGTACGATGTGATCGTGGCCTATACCCAGGAATATGACGATGTGATGCACCGCACCGGGGTGGATTCCCTGCTGTCCATGCAGGCCCTCAGCAACCAGATCGGCATTTTCCAGCGGCTGTGCCGCAAGGCTGCCGAAAGCTGGAAAAATAAGACCAGTCTCATAGCATTCTGCCCCGACCATGGCGTCCACCAGCAGGAGGATGTCCACGGCAACCATGGTCTGGACATTCCGGAAGACCTGAACATCCAGCACTTCCTGGGGGTCCGCCGGGCGGTAAAATAAGAAGATTGTATTCTGCCGGAGAGCTGCAAAAAAAGGCTCTCCGGCCTTTTTTCGGCACTTTGCAGAGGGAAGGCAAAAAATGATAGGGAAAGGGACAAAGAGGATAAAGGGAAGGCGGGAACTGACGGCCTCCTTCTGTGCAAACAGGACAAAGAAGGGTAAAGCAGAAGGGATAAAATTTTAAAGGGGCAAAAGGGCTCTCCTGCCTTGACTTTCCTCCTGAGGGGATGCTATATTGGGCTGGAGGGGGAGGAAAAAATCCGCCCCGGGAAAAGGAGGAACCAATATGAAACAGACCATGGAAAAAACGGGAAATCCTATCATCGACGGCGTGATCTGGAAGCAGCTTTTGGCCTTCTTTTTCCCCATTTTGCTAGGTACCTTTTTTCAGCAGCTCTATAACACCGCCGACGCCATGATCGTGGGCAAGTTTGTGGGCAAAGAGGCCCTGGCCGCTGTGGGCGGCACCACCAGCGTGCTCATCAATTTCTTCGTCAATCTGTTTGTGGGCATCTCTTCCGGCGCCACGGTGGTCATTGCCCAGGCCTATGGCGCACGCCGCTTTGACGATGTGAAAAAAGCGGTGCACACCTCCATGGCTTTGGCTCTGTGGGTGGGAGCTGCCATTATGCTGCTGGGGCTGGGGCTTTCCCACTGGGCCCTCAGCGCCATGGGTACCCCTGTGGATATTATGGATTATGCCCAGCTCTATCTGCGGATCTATTTTGTGGGTACCATCCCCAGCTTTGTGTATAACATCGGCTCGGGTATCCTCCGGGCCATGGGCGATACCCGCCGCCCCCTGTACTTCCTCATCATCGCCTGTCTGACCAACATCGTGCTGGACCTTTTGTTTGTAGTGGTTCTGAGATGGGCTGTGGCCGGTGTGGGCATCGCCACCGTTACTTCCCAGGTGGTGGCTGCTGCTTTGATCCTTGCGGCCCTGCGGAAGGAAGGGGCGGTGTATGAACTGGATCTGAAACAGGTGCGCTTCACGCCCCGGCTGCTGCGGGATATTGTGAAAATCGGTTTGCCTGCCGGTATTCAGTCGGATATGTACTCCATTTCCAACATCCTCATCCAGGCCAGCGTCAACTCCTTCGGCACCAACACCATTGCCGCCTGGACGGCGCAAGGCAAGGTGGACAGCTTCTTCTGGATGGTGCTGGGCGCCTATGGCGTATCCATCACCACCTTTGTGGGCCAGAATTTCGGCGCTCAGCAATACCAGCGGGTGCGCAAAAGCATCTGGGTGTGTATGGGCATGGCCGCCTTGACTACCATTTTGTTCAGCGTCCTGTTTTATTTTGCCGCATCCCCTCTCATCGGTCTGTTCAGCACCGATCAGGCCGTTCTGGCCGAAGGGGTGGATATCATGCGGTTTCTGGCCCCTTGGTATATCACTTTTGTGTGCATCGAAATCTTTTCCGGCGCCATCCGGGGAACCGGGGATTCCCTCATTCCCATGCTCATCACCACCAGCGGTGTCTGTGTGCTTCGGGTGGTCTGGATCCATGCCGTGCTGCCTTTGAATCACACCTTCCATAACCTGGTGCTCAGTTACCCGGTGAGCTGGGTCCTCACCTCTGTCCTCTTTTTGATTTACTATTTCCAGGGAGGATGGATGCGCCGGAGGATTGCCAAAATGGGATTTTCCCCGGAGAAAAAGCCGCAGAAAGAAATATAAAATAGCGAAAGGGGAACAACAAATGACACAGATGGAACAGATCGGCGCGTTTTTGGAAGACCACCGTCCGGCTATGCTGGAGCTTTGGAAAGAGCTTGTCAACATGGAGAGTTATGTGGGCGAGCCGGAGAATGTGGAAAAAGTGCTCCGGCGCCTCAAAGAGGAATTTGAAAAAGAAGGCTTTTCCTGCCGCATAGAGGATGTGGGCGGCGGTTGGGCCGGTACCCTGGTGGGGATCTGGGGAGAGGAAAACGGGGGGAAACCCATTTTGTTCTCCGGCCATCTGGACACCGTGTTCCCCAAAGGAAGCTGGGGAGAAAATCCCTTCCGCATCGAAGGAGATAAGGCCTTCGGGCCAGGTGCTTTGGACATGAAGGGTGGCGCAGTAATTTCTCTCTATGCCATCAAGGCTCTGAAACACCTGGGCTACAAAGAGAGCCCCATCAAAATCATCTTTTCCGGCAACGAGGAGAAGGGGCACCAGGGCTCTACCGGGGCCGAAGTCTTTTTGCAGGAAGGAAAGGATTGCCTTTTCGCCTTCAACATGGAGACCGGCCTGATGGACGGCTGTCTGTGCGTGGGCCGCAAGGGCCATCTGGGCTGCCGTGTGACGGTGGAAGGGGTGGAATCCCATGCGGGCAACGACTTTGAGTCGGGCCGCAGCGCCATCGAAGAGGCGGCCCACAAAGTGCTGGCCATCCAGGCCCTCACCGATCTGGATGAGGGAACCACAGTGAATGTGGGAGTCATCCAGGGGGGGACCGTGCCCAATGCTGTGGCAGGAAGCTGCCAGATGGATGTGGATATCCGGGTCTTGCAGGAAGTGGGACGGCAGCGGGTCAAAGCAGCCATTCCTCAGATTGTGGAACACTGTGAGGTGGAGGGCACCCGGGGCCATGTGGTTTTTGAAAAGGACGCTCCCATCTATGAAACCGATGAGAAGGTGGAAAAGTTCTATGCCTATGTCTGCCGGGTGGCAGAGCAGGAAGGTTTCCCGGTGCCCGGCCGGAAGGTGCTGGGCGGATTTTCCGATGCCGCCTATATCTCTCTGGCAGGCACGCCGGTGATCTGCTCCTTCGGCGTGCAGGGAGAATGGAACCACACCAAGCGGGAATACGCCTTTGTGCCCTCTCTCACGCAGCGGGCCAGGCTGATCTGCGCCGTGGTGCTCCACCAGAAGGAGTTTTAAAAACCGTTCAGATCATAGAGAAAAAACGCCCGGATGAAAGCATCCGGGCGTTTTTGTTACATTATTCTTCGGTTTCTGCGTCTTTCAGAGAAAGGGGAGCAGGGTTGGGGAGAGCGGGGCCAGGGAAGGTGGCCACGCACCGATAGATGGGAAGCCCCTGGGAGGAAAACCGCTCTTCGTATTCGGTCATCACATTGAACAAAGGCAGTTTGTGCAGATCAAAGGTGATCTGGCTCAGCTTCAGACCGAAATCGGCAAACTGATTGAGGGAGAACTCAAACAGCTTCTGGTTGTCGGTTTTCATGTGGATACTGCCGCCGGGGCAGAGGAACTGAGCATAGACCCGGAGAAAATTGGGATGGGTCAGCCGTCGTTTGGCCCGGTTGTTGGGGGGCCAGGGATCGGAAAAATTCAGAAACAGCCGCTCCACCTCGTCTTTGTCAAAGACATCGGCCAGAGCAATGGCGTCCTGGTTGAGAAAGAGCACATTGCCGAGCCCCAGTTCCATAGCTCCCTCCATGGCGATGACCAAGGCACTGGGATCCCGCTCCACTGCCACAAAATTCACCTGGGGAAAATGCTGGGCCATTTGCAGCACAAACCGGCCTTTGCCGCAGCCGATTTCCAGCCAAAGGGGGCCTTTGCGGCCAAACCGTTCTTCCCATTTTCCCTTGAGAGCCTGGGGCTCTGTGATGTGTACCTTTTCGCATCGGGCCGTGCGGGGCTCCAGATTCTTTTTGCGGCGCATTCGCATGGCGTTTCACCTGTCTCTTTCCGTATTTTTTGTCAGTTCATCTATTATACTCAAAAGTTCTTTCATTCGCAACCATTCCCCAGGAAATTTCCCGGGGTCGGGCTGGATTTATCCGGCCACGGCAAACCAAACCAGGAGTGCAACCCCGATGGCGAGAAAAACAATGCCAACTTGTCGGTACGGCTTTGCGGTGTACTGCTGATACTTATAGAACAGCATAAAGGCGATGCCGAAGAACAGCAGAGACAGACTTCCTCTCCATGCAGGATTGCCTTTGATCAGGCACAGAACCGTTAAAATTTGTGTGGCTGCAATGACATATTCCAGTGCATGGCTTTTGGCCTGTACATCGATTTGTTGGTCCCGTTCGTCCTTTAAGGGATAGCGTTTGGGTGATGGATTCATGGTCTGTTTCTCCCTTTTCAATTCTTGGATTCATAATAAATGTATGTGAAAATCTCAGTGAGGAAGGAAAGCCCCCAGGCCAGGGAAAGGCCTACCATAATGCCGATGATGCCCAGGTTTTTTGTGGCGATATAGGCGGCCACACAGCCCAGTATCAGCACAAAGAGAACCGATCGGCTAATGACAAATGCCCGGCTTTCCGATTTCAGTCTGATCAGTTGATTTCGTTCGTCCATGGCCTCGATTTTATCCTGGCGGCTGGCACTTGGGGATAGGCTTCGCAGGAGCAGAGTCCCGCCAAACAAGAAGAGCGCAGCGCACACAATACCATCCTTGACGGTTATGCTGCTTTGGCTGATGCCTGTGGACAAGTTCAGTAGGCCCAGCACCAGCATGAACAGGCCCTCTACAAAATTCTTTTTATGGTAAATTTTCATATTCCCGATCCTCCTGTTCCTTATTCTCTTGCAGGCAGCACAGCTCCTCCACCGTGACATCAAACACCTGTGCAATCCGGTAGGCCAGCATGAGAGAAGGGCTGTATTGCTCTTTTTCAATGGAAATGATCGTTCTTGATGAAACATGAACCAGATCGGCCAGCTGCTGCTGCGTCATCCTGGCCGCTGTACGCAATTCTTTTACTTTTGTTTTCATGGGTTCCTCCCAACAACATGAAGCAAACTTCTCATGAAGTTAACTTCATGTTAGCAGGAAAGAATCGGGCTGTCAAGAAAAAGTGAAGGAAACTTCATGCTTTTGGCTGCGACGATGCAGCAATGCTCCTACGGGGTTGTCAGAAAGAGGGGCGGTATGGTATAATAAGATCAGTAAAATATTGTAAATTATGGAGGGATATTATGGAACTGAGAGCCATTACCGAGCAGAACTATCAGCAGATTCTGGACCTTTCCACAGGGAAAGGACAAGAGGAGTTTGTGGCTCAGAATGTCCGGTCTTTGGCCCAGGCCTGGGTGTTCAGGAAGACCGCCCGCCCCTATACCCTGTACGAAGGAGAGGAGCCGGTGGGTTTCATGATGTTCGATTGGCGACCGGAGGAAAAGACGGCGGAGATCTGGCGGTTTATGATCGATTACCGGCACCAGGGGAAGGGCTATGGCCGGGCGGCCATGGAGCTGGCCCTGGAAAAGATACGCCGGGCGGCGCTGTTTTGCCGGGCGCAGCTTTACTATGTGCCGGGGAATGAGAAGGCCCGGGCCCTGTATCACAGCCTGGGATTTGGGGAAACAGGCAACACCCTGGATGGAGAAATCCAGATGGAACTGATTCTGGAGTAAATAAAAGAAAACAGACGGAATCAAAAGAAAAAGAACGAAAAAGGGATATAATGAGGAAAACAGGGGAATTACGGCGGAAAACAGGGAAAAGCGGGGACATTCCCTTGACAAAACCACAAAAGGACGGGTATCATAGAAACAGAAGGAATCAGCAGGAAGGGAAGGTGGTCCCAGTGGAGAAGAAAACTGGAGTTGAGTGGAAAAAACTGTTGTGGCAGTATATCCTGTTCACCATCGGATCGGTGATTTATGCTGCGGCTGTGGCCTTGTTTTTGGACCCCAATGAGCTGGCTCCCGGCGGCGTGGTGGGAATCAGTGTCATTCTCAACCGCCTTACCGGCCTTCCCACCGGCACGCTGATGCTGTGCATCAACATCCCCTTGCTGCTGGCCGGGGTGTGGAAACTGGGGCTGCGGTTTTTGCTGTCCACCATTTATGTCACTTTCTTTTCCTCTTTTGTGGTCAATCTGCTTACTCCCTATGGCCCGCTCACCGAAGATCTGCTGTTGGGCGCCTTTTTCGGGGCTGTGGTGCTGGCTGTGGGCATCGCTCTGGTCTTTCGGGCCGGAGCCACAACGGGCGGCACCGATATTCTGGTGCGTCTGCTCAAACTGCGGTATAAACATATCGAAACGGGCAAGCTGTTTTTCTGCACCGACCTGGTGGTGGTCATTTGTTCCATGGCGGTGTTTCACAATGTGAACACCGGCCTGTATGCCCTCCTGTCCATTATGGTGTTCGCCATTGTGTTTGATGTGGTGCTCTATGGCAGCGATACGGCCAAAATGGTTTATGTGGTATCGGAAAAAGAGGAGCGCATCGCCCGGCGGATCATGGATGAACTGGAGATCGGCGTCACCTATGTTTATGGCCAGGGAGCTTATACCGAAAAGAAAAAACGGGTGATCCTCTGCGCTGCCAAAAAGCAGCTGTTTCCCAAAGTGAAGGAGATCGTCAAGGAGGAAGATCCCCAGGCTTTTCTGATCGTCTCTTCCGCCAGCGATATTTACGGCGAGGGCTTCAAAGACCATTTCGCCGAGGAATTTTGATTTGTGAAGGGAGTGGAGGACATGGATGCTTCCATGGAAAAAACGCTGAAGAATTTTGAGAGCCACGGCATCAAAGCCCGGTACTTTGAAACCGGGGAGCAGGCCAGGCAGGCCATCGTCCAGGCCGTTCGGGGGAAAAAGGTGGCCTTTGGCGGCTCGGTGACTTTGCAGCAGCTGGGGTTTTATGAAGCCCTGGAACAGCATAACCCGGTCTTCTGGCATTGGGTCACTCCCGCAGAGAACCGGCGGGAGAGGGAAAAGGAATGTGAAGTCTTTTTTACTTCGGCCAACGCCCTCAGCCGCACCGGAGAGATTGTCAACATCGATGGCACCGGCAACCGGGTGACCATGGCGACTTATGGACCGGAGAAGGTCTATTACATCTGCGGTGTCAACAAACTGTGCCCCGATCTGCCTTCGGCCATCAACCGGGCCCGGAATGTGGCGGCGCCCCGGAATGCCAGACGCCTGGGGCTGGAGACTCCCTGCGTGAAGGACGGGGTGTGCCACAACTGCCAAAGCCCCCAGCGCATCTGCAATGTGATGGACATCACGCTGCACCGTCCGGGAGCTGTGGAGGTGGAATTGTGGATCATTCAGGAGGAACTGGGTTATTGAGCGGCAAAAGAGCCCTGGCTCTGGCAGGAGCCGGCATACTGGCGGTTTTGTGTGCCGGATGCAGCGCCGCCAGCGGGGAGTATTATAAGGAAACCGCCCATACCTCTTTGGCGGAAAGCGAATCCCGTTTCAGTTTCAGCAGCGGGGTGAGCAATTACTACGCCCTGCAAAGCGCGGTTCTGAGCATGATCGGCGCGGGCCAGGAGCTGAGTACTCTGCCTGTGGGCAATTACGAAGGCTCGTTGGAGGAAGACCTGAGCCGTATCACCCAGGAGATCACCACAGAAAATCCTCTGGGTTGTTTTGCCGTGTCCTCTATTGTTTTTGACCAGACCAAAATGCTCACTTATGAGGAACTGAGCATTACCATCCAGTATAAGCGCACGCCGGAGGAGATCGCCGCTGTGCGGGAAGCGCCCAGCCAACAGGATTTTGAACGGCGGCTCACCGAGCTGCTTTCCGGTTTCGGCACCGAGGCATATTTTTCGGTGAGCGCCCTGGAGGATGAGGATGAGGATCTGTATGACCGGGTTCTGCGGTGTTTTTATGGTGCGGCCGACACCGCTTACGGCCTGAAAAGCGTCAGCCTTGCTACATATCCTTCCACAGGTTCCAAGCGGATCGTGGAGGTGCAGCTGGAGTGGACCGACAGCCGGGAGACTTTGATGGAGCAGGGGCAGCAGGCCCAGGAGCGGGCCCGGGAGATCTGTGCAGAATTTGACGGAAAAAGTGATTACGAACGCCTGGATTTCGTCAAGCAGTACCTGAGCGACCATGTGCGGTATGACGACAAGGCCATGCGGGTGGTGACCGAGACCGGAGGACGGCAAAGCCGCACTTCCACCTATACGGCTTATGGGGCTTTGGTGGAAAGAACGGCGGCCCAATCGGGGCTGGCCCATGGAGCCAAGCTGCTGCTGGACGAGCTGGGAGTGCCTTCCACTCTGATCGCCGGGCAGAACGGCGGCATCAGTTATGTGTGGCTGCTGGTGCAGAGCGAAGGGGTATGGTATCATTATGATCCCACCGGCGACCATGGCCTGATGAGCACCGAAGAATGTAAACAGAATGGCTACACCTGGAATGAACAGGTCTATGCCGATCTTTCGTGAAAAAACATTCCCCGGCAGAAAATATTTTTTCTGCCGGGGAAAAACCCTTGACAAACCCCTTGGGGTTTGCTATTATAATAAGGCACTTGCGGATGTAGCTCATCTGGTAGAGCGCCACCTTGCCAAGGTGGAGGTAGCGAGTTCGAGCCTCGTCATCCGCTCCATAAAAGACACGGTTTTTGACCGTGTCTTTTTTATTTTTTTCAGGTGCAGGATTGGGTTTGATTTCCCAAGGTACCCTGGCTTTGGTGGGTGTGAATTGACTTTTGGAGTGGGGTATGGCATACTGATTTCATAACAGAAGCCACAGGATACACCTTTTTTCACAAGGAAAGGAGAACACGAAGCATGGGAATTTTGTCTCGCTTTGCCGATATCATTTCGGCCAATATCAATGCGCTTTTGGACAAAGCGGAAGATCCGGAAAAGATGATCGATGAATATCTGCGCCGGGCCATGGAAGATCTGGCCGAAGTGAAGCAGGAGACCGCTGCCGTCATGGCAGAGGAAAACCGCTGCCAGCGTCTGTGGGAAGAAAACCGGAAAGATGTGGAGAAATACACCGATCTGGCCAAAAAAGCCCTGACTGCCGGAAACGAAGGGGATGCCCGTGTCTTTCTGCAAAAGAAGCAGGAGCTGGAGCAGGCAGGAGTTGCTTTGGAAAAGACCTATCAGGCGGCCCGGCAGAACGCAGAGAAAATGCGTCAGATGCATGACAAACTGACAGAGGATATCAACACCCTGAAGGCCCGCCGCCAGAATGTGAAGGCTACCATGGCAGTGGCCCGCACCCAGGAGAAGGTCAACCGGGCCCAGGAGGCCTTTGACGGCGCAGGCGGCGCCATCCAGGGCTTTGCCCGCATGGAGGAAAAGGCCCAGGCCATGCTGGATCAGGCCAACGCTATGGCGGAGCTGAACCAGCGTCCCGTCGATCCGGCGGCTGCTTTGGAGGAGAAGTATTCTTCCGGCGGCAGCGCTGCGGTGGAAGACGAGCTGGCCAAACTCAAGGCCGAGCTGGGGCTGTAAGATGGGCCGCGGCGGAAGAGGGGGCGGCGGTGGCCGCCAAAGCGGCGGAGGAGGCCGTTCCTCTGGCGGACGGATGGGGGGCGGCTCCTTTGGCGGCCGCGGCGGCCGGTCCGGCGGTTTGTTCGGCGGCGGTTTTTCCCGGGGGCCTTCCCGGCCGTCTATGGGCACTTGGCGCCCCACTTATCGGAGCAGTTGGGGCCCGCGCCGCTCGGCACCTGGCCCCAGGCCCTCCCCCGGAGGCTGCGGCTGTCTGGGAGGCGCCTTGCTGTGGCCCGTTCTGTTGGTGCTGGTGCTTTTCGTCCTTTTCTCCGGCGTGGGGAATGTGCTTCACGGCGGTTCCTTCCTCCCCTCGGGAAGTGAGGATATTACCCGTTCCACCGTCAAGCGGGAGCCTCTGGACAAGGCCTATGTGAACGAAACCGGTTATTATACCGATGAACTGGGATGGATCCGCAGCGGTAGTACCCTGGAAAAAGGCATGAAAGATTTTTACCAGGAAACCGGCGTGCAGCCCTATCTGTACATCACCGACACGGTCAATGGCACCACTTCTCCCACCTCGTCGGATATGGAAACGGCCTGTCAGGCCCTTTATGATCAGCTGTTCACCGATGAAGGACATATGCTGCTTTTGTTCCAGGAGTACAATTCCTCCGGGAATTACAATATGTGGTATGTGTGCGGCAAGCAGGCCAAAACCGTGCTGGACAGCGAGGCCATGGACATCCTGATGGATTATGTGGATTATTACTACTATTCCGATCTGGATGAGGATGAGATGTTTGCCCAGGCTTTCCAGAAGGCGGGGGACCGGATCATGTCGGTGACCCGTCCGGCCTGGATGATGCCTGCCATCATTCTGGGCGTGGTTCTGCTGGTGGCCCTGCTGTATAGCTGGTGGAAAAAGGCCAAGCAGCAAAAGAACCGGGAGGCCGAACAGACCAAAAAGATCCTGGAGACCGATCTCAGCACCTTTGAGGACAAGGAGCTGAAGGATCTGGAAAACAAATACAAATAAGCAAGCATAGGGCCCGGCAGATGCCGGGCCTTAGGCTTTACGGGAGGGAAGGACATGGAGATCCGATTGGAGAAGTGGAGCATAGAGGACGAAGGGGCGCTTGCCTTTCTGATGGACAGAGCCGACCGGCAGTATCTCAGCGACCGGCTGCCCAAGCCCTATACCCTGGAAAACGCCCGGTGGTGGCTGGAGATGGTATCCCGGCAGGAAGGAAAGACCGGACTGTTCCGCAAGATTCTGGTGGATGGGCGTGTGGTAGGGAATATCTCCGCCGAGGGCCAGGAGGATATCTACCGGAAAGATGCCGTGCTGGGCTATGTGCTGGACAAAGAGCAGTGGGGACGGGGAATCATGAGCCAGGCGGTGGCGCTGTTCTGCCCGCTGGTGTTTGAGGGGCTGGATGTGCTGCGGCTTAGCGCCCGGGTGATGGAAGAAAATATCCCCTCCTGCCGTGTGCTGGAAAAGAACGGTTTCAGGCGGGAAGGCGTGGTAAAAATGGGAGCCTGGAAAGAGGGAAGACCCCATGACCTTTGGCTCTATGGAAAACTGAAAGGGCAGAACTGACCTTAGTTTTTTGCGCCAGCGGCTTGCGGTAGAATCAGGCGGGTCAGCTGGGATACCATCCTGGGGGTACACAGGCAAAAGCCGTGGCCCAGCGGCGCCGGGAGAAGGGAAAGGTGCAGGCCGGGAAAGCGGGGGAAAGCTCCCCTTTCATCCACCAGAGAAAAGGTGGGCAGGCCCTGGGACAATCCCCGGCCGGTGTACTTGATATAGCTTTCTTTGGCGCTCCATAGGGGGAAGAAGGCATCGGGATGGGCTTTCAGGTATTCCTGCTCCAAGGGGTGAAAAAAACGCCGGGAAAGGGCCTCTTTGCGGCAGGGACGGGCAATCTGATAATCCAGGCCCAAGGGCTTGTCTCCAAAGGCGCACATCCAGGTGTCGCCGCTGTGGGTGATGGAAAAATGGAGCTGAGGAAAAGCAGGAAAATAGGGCTTTCCCCATTCTCCGAAAGCCAGCGGCTCTGTAACCGGCTCTTTTCCCAGATAGACACCGGCGCCTTTACGGAGCAGAGTATGGGAAGTGGCGGCGGAAAGAGAAGCAGTGACCAAAAGTACTTTCATGGCATATCACCTTTCAAAACGGTCCGTCTGTGGAAAATGTGCAGAGTGAGACATTTTTTCCGGAATCTGTGTAGTCTTTCCAGGCAAAAAAGATACGCACAGCCCCCAAGGCATTGCCTTGGGGGCTGTTGTTTTTGAAATTCGCCCCTATCCCAGATAGCAGGAACGGCCCTGGGGCAGAGCGCTGCCTTCCGGCAGAGCCAGGGCAATGCGGCAGTTGGAGCCGTTCTCCACCTGGGCGATCAGGTTTTGTACAAAGGCATCGGTTTCGCTCCCGGCGTTGACCAGCAGGGCGTCACAGTATGCCCGCAGCTCCATGGGATTCTGGCCGGTCATGGCGTCGGTCAGGCTTTGGGCGGCAGTGTCGCTCAGCTCCACCGTCACGGTCATTTCCCCTGCGGCCTGCTGAAGCTGCTGGAGCAGCTGGGTGGTAAGGGCCTGTTTGTCGGCATCCCGGTCGGTGACAATGAGATCGGTTTTGCCCCGGGGCGGATACCCCAGGTCGCTGAGGATCACCCCATCAAAGCCCAGGCTCTGGCAGGAGGTGAGCAGCTGACCGATGTATTCCCCGGTCTGGGGGCCGGAGGGCGCCAGCCAAGTGATGTTGTCATAGTCCATCCATACAGCGCCGCTCTGGGTGCGCAAAGCATTGTCCCGCAGGGCGCGGGGGACGATGTTGTCCCGGCACACAGACAGCCGGGCGGTCAGGGAGAAACCGGCCTCTTTCAAAGCGGCCAGTCCCTCGGCGACTCCGTCATAGGGCTGCGCCGAACCGGCCTGCTGGGCGATAGTCGAATCGGTGGGGATTCCCACCCGGCCGCCTTCTTCCTTCACCGTAAATACCAAAGCGCCGCAGCCGGCGTTTTGGGCCTGGGCAATCAGTTGGCTGCGGTAGTTTGCGTCACCAATGCGGGACAGATCCCCTTCCATGGCCGTAACGGCAGGAACGGATTCCGGGGGTGTTTCCTCTTCGTCTGTGTCTGCGGGCTCCTTCGTTTCTTCTTCCTCTTTTTCCGAGCCGTCGTCCACTACCAGGGGTACATCCTCCGGTGTGGTGGGCTCTTTCCCCGACAGGAAGGGAAAGTCAAAATAGAAACCATCGGCCGTATAGACGATGTGCTCCTGGAGATAGAGATATCCGCCAGCCAGAACGGCCGCCGTGATCAGCAGCACCAGCAGCAGGATGAGAAGCCGGCGGCCTTTTTTCCGGCCCCGGCCATGATAAACCGAATGAGTGGAGTTGATGCCCTTGCGTGCCACAGCTCCCGCCTCCTTTGTTTTCCGAAAAAGTCATTTCTTATATACTATATGAAATGGACGCCGGTTTCAACCGGAAAATGGTGAATTTTAGTGGAACAGTGAAAAATCGCCAGGACAAAAAGCAAAATTCAAAAAAAGAAGGCCCGAATCCCGCATCAGACGATCCAAAAACTGATTTAGTTCGAAGGAAGTATTTTATCAATCTGCAAAAAGCCGCGACCTGTGCGTGGATTTTTGCACTTTTCAAGGGGCAAGTGTGGCCAATTGGCTGCGCGCAGCCCCTTGCAAAAACTGGAAAAAGTGGCCTGAGCCACTTTTTCGGTACACAAAAAGAAGGCCCGAAGGCCTTCTTTTTGTGTTTCACATTACAGAGCCGACTGACGGGTTTCGCTGGTGATGGAGCTGGCCCGGACGATGAGCTTCCGGGGGCACACCGCCACGCACTCGCCGCAGTTGACGCATTTGTCATAATCGATGACCGCCAGATTGTCTACCACATGGATGGCGTCATGCTTGCAGGTCTTCTGGCACAGAGTACAGCCGATGCAGCCGATGTTGCAGTTTTCCCGCAGCACCGGACCGCGGTCGTGGGAGGAGCAGGAGACGAACACATCCTGCTTTTCCGAAACCAGAGAGATCAGATGACGGGGGCAGGCAGAGACGCAGATGCCGCAGGCCCGGCATTTGTCCGCCTGTACCACCGCAACGCCACCCACCACATGGATGGCGTCATAGGGGCAGGCCTTTTCGCAGGTGCCATAACCCAGGCAGCCGTAGGAGCAGGCCAGGTCGCCGGAGCCCACCTTGGAGGCGGCCAGGCAGTCCTGGATGCCTTCGTATTCAAACTTCCGCTTGGCATTATGGCCGCCGCGGCAATTCACATGGGCAACCTTCCGGTCCTGCGCAGAGACTTCCACGCCCATGATGGCGGCGATTTTGGCAGCCGTTTCCGGTCCGCCCACAGCGCAGCCGTTGCAGGGAGCTTCCCCCGCCACCACAGCGCTGGCAAAGCCGGAGCAGCCGGGGTAGCCGCAGCCGCCGCAGTTGGCCCCGGGCAGTACTTCGGTGATCTGGGGCAGGCGCTCATCCTGCTCCACATGGAAAATCTTAGAACTCACCGCCAGCAGCAGGCCGAAAAACAGGCCCATGGCCCCCAGGGCCACCACCGGGGCGACGATCGACAGTGTATACAAAGTGATTCACCTCATCTTCTTCATCGGGGATTGTGTTTTGTTAAAAGATCTTCAGCCCCTGGAATCCCATGAAGGCCATAGCCAGCAGGGAAGCGCTGACCAGAGCGATGGGGAAGCCCTCAAAGGAGGGGGGGCATTCGGAAAACTCCAGCCGCTCCCGCACCGAGGCGAAGAGCACGATGGCCAGGGTAAAGCCGGCGGCGGCCGAGAAGCCGTAAACCACCGAGCCGATGAAGTTCAGGTTGTTCTGCACATTGAGCAGCGCCACGCCCAGAACGGCGCAGTTGGTGGTGATCAGGGGCAGATAGATGCCCAGGGCCTGGTAGAGAGAGGGCATGCTCTTCATCAGGAACATTTCCACAAACTGCACCAGGCTGGCGATGATCAGGATAAAGGCCACCGTCTGCATATAGCCCAGATCAAAGGTCAGAAGGATATATTTGTTCACCAGATAGGTGACGGCAGAAGCCACCGTCATAACGAACATGACGGCCAGGCCCATGCCCAGGGCGGTCTCGGTTTTCTTGCTCACGCCCAGGAAGGGGCAGCAGCCGAGGAATTTCACCAAAACGAAGTTCTCCAGCAAAATGGCGCCCAGGGCCAGGGAAAAGAGTTCGGTAAAGCTCATAAATTAGGCCCCTTTCTTTTTCAGGATCTTTTGGAACAGGGCGATGACAAAGCCCAGGGTCAAAAATCCGCCGGCGGGCAGGATCATCATGATGGCCGGCTGGAAGTTGTCCCCGAAGAGGGGATGGCCCAGCAGGGTGCCGGCGCCCAGGATCTCACGGATGGTGGACAAAATGCACAGAGCAAAGGTGAAGCCCAAACCCATGGCAAGACCGTCCACCAAAGAGGGGATGACCTTGTTTTTGGAGGCAAAAGCCTCGGCACGGGCCAGAATGATGCAGTTGACCACGATCAGCGGGATGAACAGGCCCAGGGATTTGGACAGATCGGGCAGATAGGCCTGCATCAGCAGATCCACCGCCGTGACAAAGCCGGCGATGATGGTGATATAGGCGGCAATACGCACCTTGGAAGGAATGAGTTTCCGCAGAAGGGAAATAACCACATTGGAGCAGATGAGAACTGCGGTGGCGGCCATGCCCATGCCGAAGCCGTTTTCCAGGGAAGTGGTGGTGGCCAGAGTGGGGCACATGCCGATCAGCTGCACCAGCACCGGGTTGTTGGTAAAAAGCCCTTCATAGAGCTGACGGAGAAAATTTTTCACGATGCACCCTCCTTACTGCGCCAGGGAAGCGGCCAGGTCCAAAGCGGACTGGACGCCCGAGGTGACGCCGTTTGAGGTGATGGTGGCGCCCGACAGGGCCACGATTTCCCCTTCGGCGCCGGTGGCCGATTTCACAACGGTGAGATCGCCCTGCTGGCCTTCATATTGCTGGAGAAATTCCGGTTTTTCGGCGTTGGCGCCCAGACCGGCAGTTTCGCTCATTTCCACGATCTGCACGCCCAGCACAGCGCCTTCGCCGCTGACGCCCACGATCATGGTGATTTCGCCGCCGTAGCCCGAGGGAGCTACCTGAACGCAAATGCCGTCGGGAGAACCATTCCGGATGATCTGATAGGCATCCTGGATGGTCTCGTCATCGATGTCGGCTTCCAGAGGCTCAAAGGTGGCGTCTGTGCCGCACACAGCGCCCATGGCGTCCTTTACCTGCTGCTCTTTCAGAGCGGCGATTTTATCCCGGGTCAAAGCGTCCACGCAGCCCAGGCACAGAGCAACCACCACAGTGATGGCCAAAAGGGCGCCGCCCAGATGGATCAGGTCTTTTTTCAGGCTGTCGTTCATTTGCTTTTCCCTCCTTCCGGGGTCTTAACGGCCTTGGGAGGAGCCACAAAGCCGTATTTGCGGGGTCTTGTCACCTTTTCGATGAGGAACACCGTGGCGTTCATCACCAGAATGGAATAGCTGACGCCTTCCGGCATATTGCCGAAGAAGCGGATGAACACCGTCAGCAGGCCGCAGCCGATGCCGAAGACCACCTGACCCTTTTTGGTCACAGGGCTGGTGGAATAGTCGGTGGCCATGAAGATGGCGCCCAGCATCAGGCCGCCGCTGCACAGCTCGGCCAGCATGAACTCCACTCTTCCGTTGCCGTGGGGGAAGAGGAAGCACAGAAGGGCCACGGTGCCCAGATAAGCCACAGGGGTGTGGAAGGTGATGACCTTCCGGGAGATGAGATACAGCCCGCCGGCCAGAAGGGCCAGAGCGGAGATCTCGCCCATGGAGCCGCCCACCATGCCCAGAGCCAGGTCGGTGAGAGAGGCGTTGGGCATCAGTCCCTGTTTCAGGCTGGCCAGAGGAGTGGCCGAGGACACCACATCAGGGGTGGCGAACAGGGGGAGCTTGGTGCGGATGGCGGGCCAGGTGGTCATGATCACCGGGAAGCTCATGAGAAAAGCACGGGCGCTGAGGGCGGGGTTCATGAAGTTTTTGCCGATGCCGCCGTACAGCTGCTTGACCACGATGATGGCGAAAGCATCGCCGATGAGCACCATCCACATGGGGGAGGACACCGGCAGACAGTAGGCCAGCAGGATGCCGGTGACCAGGGCGGAACAATCGCCCACCGTCACAGGCTTTTTCATCAGTCTTTGATAAAGCCACTCAAAAAACAGGCAGCCTGCGGCGGAAACCGCCGTCAGGGTCAGAGCCCGGGGGCCAAAGACATAGATGGCAATGGCCAGGGCGGGCATCAGGGCGATGATCACATCCACCATGATCTGCCGGGTGTTGTCCTCGTGCCGGATATGGGGGGAGGAAGAAACCGTCAATTTGCTCAAATCAGCCATAGGAACCTCACTTTCTGCGCGCGTTCAAGATCCGCTGTTTGGCCGAGCGGATGCCCTGGACCAGCGGCAGCTTGCCGGGGCAGACATAGGTGCACGCGCCGCACTCGATGCAGTCGAGGGCGTCATATTTTTCACAGGCCTCCAGATTGCCCTTTTCTCCATAAAGATAGATGTAAGTGGGCATCAGGCGCATGGGGCAGGCCTCCACGCATCTTCCGCAGCGGATGCAGGAAGGGGTTTTGGAACCCTTGGCTTCGTCGCCGCAGAAGGCCAGGATGGCATTGGTGCCTTTGAAGATGGGGGCGGTGAGATCAAACTGAGCCACGCCCATCATGGGGCCGCCCATGAGGATCTTGTTGGGTTCCTCTTTGAAGCCGCCGGCCGCTTCGATCACTTCCCCGATGGGGGTGCCCACCCGCACTTCCAGGTTTCTGGGCGCGGTGATGGCCGAGCCGGAGACCGTGACAATGCGGCGGATGTCGTTCATGCCGGTGCGGAATTTCCGGGCGATGGTGGCGCAGGTGTCCACATTGAACACCACGCACCCGGCGTCGGCAGGCAGCTTGCCCGAAGGCACTTCCCGGCCGGTGAGGGCGAAGATCAGCTGTTTTTCTGCGCCCTGGGGATATTTGGTCTTGAGACGGCACAGCTCGATGGAGCCGTCGGCGGGCAGCAGCTTTTCCACATGGGAAAAGACATCGGCCTTGTTTTCCTCCACAGCCAGCTTGGCCTTCTGCAGGCCCAGAGCCTTGAGCAGAACTTTGATGCCCAGGATCACATCGTCGGTCTGTTCCAGCATGACCCGATGGTCGGATGTGATGTAGGGTTCGCATTCGGCGCCGTTGAGGATCAGGGTATCGGCCTTGCCCAGGCCGGAGCGGATCTTCACATCGGCCGGGAAGGTGGCGCCGCCGTGGCCCACGATGCCGGCCTCACGAATGGCGTTGATGATTTCCTCCTGGGTCATGGCGTCCATATCCAGGGGATGGAGCGAGGGGTCCGGGGTGTCCTGGAAGTCATTTTCAATGACCACCGACAGCACTTTGGATCCATTGGGATGGGGACGGGGCGCCACATCCACCACAGTACCGGAAACGGTGGCGTGGATGTTGGCGCTCACATTGCCGCCTGCTTCAGCCACCAGCTGGCCCAAAAAGACTTGATCGCCTTTTTTGACCACCGGTTTGGCCGGGGCGCCGATGTGCATCGAGACGGGAAGCACCACCTGTTTGGGCGGGGCCATGGGCTCGATGGCCTTTTTGTTGGTTGCAGCCTTCTGATCGTCGGGGTGAATGCCCCCGCGGAATGTGTAGGCCATAGTCTCACCTCACAAAGATAATATGCAGAGAAGGGAAGTCCTCAGTTTCCCCTTTTACACAATGCAGTTTATTATAATACAAAAAAACGAAATCTGCAACAAAAATGCGAAAATCCCCCGAAAAAAAGATGAAAAATCATGGAATTGATAATTAAATAACAAAATTCAATATTTTTCCTTTCCTTCGGCGGCAAAATAAGAAAAATTCTGGAAGACAAAAAGCGGGTCGGGAAATTGTACAGAACGCTCCTTGTTTTTCCCCAAATGTTCGTGTAAAATAATGAAAAGGAGGGAATATTTATGAAAAAGCGGATTCTTTTGGGACTTCTTGTTGCGCTTTCCTGGGGAGCTTGCACCTATCTGGGATATCTAAAGGAAAGCAGTTATCAGGTCTATGCAGTGCCTTTGACTTTGCTGCAGATTTTCATGGGCGTGTGCCTGGGACTTTTGCTGTGGGGCCGGATGGAGGATCTGTCTCCCCAGAATCTCCGGTTTGATGCCTTTTCGGCCCTGCGGCTGGTGGTGACCGTTGCCCTGCTGGTGGCAGTGCATCTGGTGTATGAGTATCTGGGCCGCTATGGCGCGCCGGTGGAATACTGGGTCATGATGGGGCTGGTAGCGGGCGCCAGTCTGCCGGGCATTCTTTTGCGGGGTGCCTATGGAAAGGGCCATTACCGGAAGCGATAAATCTGCATTTCCCCTGGTTTTCCAGGGGAAATTTTTTTGCCTGTTTTACTTTTTCCCTCTCTGCGGTATACTGGAGACAGCCACTATATTTACGCAAAGGAGAGAACTGCCATGACATTTCAGGAAATGCCTTATGAGCGGGTGGACCTGGCCGCTTTGTGCAAGGTCTACGAAACCTTGAAAGCCCGGATGGAAGGGGCCAAAACGGCAGAGGAAGCCGCTGCTTTGCTGGACGAGCACACCCGTACCTATGAGCCGGTCAGCACCATGATGAGCCTCAGCTCCATCCGCCACACCATCGACACCGAAGATCCCTTCTACACCGCAGAAGAGGAATTTTATGCCCAGGAAGGCCCGGCCTTCGGGGAAAAGGTCACCGATTTCTACCGGGCCGTGCTGGCTTCTCCCTTCCTGAAAGAACTGGAGAAGGAATTTCCTCCGGTGTTTTTCAAGAACATCCGGATGGATGCCCAGACCATTTCCCCGGCTGTGCTGGGAGAGCTGGAAGAGGAAAACAAGCTGGTGATGGATTACCAGAAGCTCCAGGGCAGCGCCCAGATTGAGTTTCAGGGAAAGGTGTGCAACCTGTCCCAGCTGGGTGTTTATAAGGAAGACCCCCAGCGGCAGGTGCGGAAAGGGGCCTACACCGCCGAAGGGAGTTTTTATCAGGAACACAAGGGGGAATTTGACCGGATCTATGACGAACTGGTGAAAAAGCGCACCGCCATTGCCCGGAAGCTGGGCTTTGAGAATTTTGTAGAGCTGGGCTATCTGCGCATGGGCCGCAACTGCTATGACAAAAAGGATGTGGCCGTGTTCCGGGAAGAAGTGGTGCGGGAGATCGTGCCCATCGTCTGTGAGATGAAAAAAGAGCAGCAGAAGCGGCTTCATTTGCCAGACTTCAAATTCTATGATGATCCGGTGGTGTGCCAGGGGGGGAACCCTCATCCCCAGGGCACTTTTGAGGACACCTACCGCACCGGTATCGAGATGTACCGGAAGATGTCCCCGCTCACAAAGGACTTCATCCACAAGATGGACAGCATGCACCTGTTTGACCTGATCGCCAAAAAAGGCAAGATGACCGGCGGCTATTGCAGCTATCTGGCCTCTTATAAGGCGCCCTTCATCTTTGCCAACTTCAATGGCACTTCCCACGATGTGGAAGTCTTTACCCACGAGGGAGGGCATGCCCTGGCCGCCTTTATGGCAGCGGACAAAACCCGGTTGATGGAGTGCGCCATGCCCACATTGGAAGGCTGCGAGGTTCATTCCATGTCCATGGAGTTTTTGTGCTGGCCCTATTTGGAAGGGTTCTATGGAACCGAGGCCCACAAGGCCCGGGCCATTCATCTGGGCGGCGCCCTGTCCTTCCTGCCCTATGGCTGTCAGGTGGATGAGTTCCAGCACATCGTCTATGAAAACCCGGATATGACCCCGGAGGAGCGCAACGCCCAGTGGGCTGCGCTGGACAAAAAATACCGTCCCTGGCTGGATTTTGATTCGGTCCCCTTCTATGCCGACGGCGCAGCCTGGCAGCGGCAGATCCACATCTACACCGATCCTTTCTATTATATCGACTACTGTCTGGCTCAGTCGGTGGCCCTGCAGATCTTCCGTCTTATGGAGGAAAAGGGCTGGCAGGCCGCCTTTGAGCAGTATCTGGCCTATACCCGCCAGGGCGGCAATGACACCTTTCTGGGCCTTTTGCACAAGGCCGGGCTGGAAAATCCCATGGAAAAGGGGTCGCTTAAAAATGTGGCCCGGGAAGCCAGAGAATATCTCACCGCCCATCAAAAAGATCTGGACTAAAAGCGCATAGTTTCCTTCCTTCCGCCCATACTGGAGAAAAAGGGAGGAAGGACTATGAGGAAAAGCGCATGGCTGGCCGGCATTCTGGCAGGCAGCATATTGCTGTCCGCCTGCGGCCGCAATGAAAAGGACAAGGCCCAGGAAAAGAAGGACGATCCGGCCCAAAATTCCCAGGAACAGACCCAGCAGCAAACCCCGGAGGAAACACCCGCCCCCGATCCGGCACAGCCGCCGGAGACGGCGGAAAACAAAGCCGTGCCCCAGGAGCTGGCCGCTGTGAGCACCGCTTTGCACGATTGGGACGAAGGGCGCATGGAAAACCTGCGCCTGGCCTGTCAGGCCGTTCACGGGGCGGTGATCCCGGCGGGCGGCTCCTTTTCTTTTAATGAAGCCCTGGGAGAGCGCACCGAGGAAAAGGGTTACCGCCCGGCCATTGCCTTTGAGAACGGGGAGAAGGTGATGGAGGTGGGAGGCGGCGTGTGCCAGGTGAGCACCACCCTGTTCCTGGCCGCCCAGCGGGGAGGCATGGAGATCCTGGAGCGGCATCCCCATCAGCTGCCGGTGCCCTATGCAGGAGAGGGACAGGATGCGGCAGTGGAATATGGGAGCCTGGATTTTCGCTTTCAGAATCCCACCGCCGTTCCTGTGGAGATCGGCTGCTGGCTGACGGGGGACAGCGTCACCGTTTCCCTGACAGTCCAGTGACCGGGCTTTTGCCTTGCGGGTATTGCAGCATCACATTGATTGCGCCTAGGTTCGTTCTATTGCTGAGCGCGGCAGCGCAGTACGGGTGCAGCGTCACGCTGCTCCGGTGGCCGGACAGCCATACTCTCTTTGCCCGGACGAACACAACGGGCCCTGGCTCTGTTGCTGAGCGCGGCAGCGCAGTATGGCCGTGGCGGCTCGCCACCGCCACCTGCCGGAAAAAGTGGATGAGCCACTTTTTCCGGCTCTTTTTTTGTGTTACAATAAAGGGCAGAGCAAAAGGAGGAATGTCCATGCTGTGGCGGTGTCCGGTGTGCGGCGGGAAATTGCAGGAAGAGGAAAAAGGCGGGGTTTGCCCCAAGGGCCATCGGTTTGACAAGGCCCGCAGCGGTTATCTGAACCTGCTGCCCCCTTCGGGGAAAAAGACCCGGGAGCCGGGGGATAACAAAGAGATGATCCGGGCCCGGTGGGCTTTTCTGCAAAAAGGCTATTACATCCCTCTGGCCGATCTGGCGGGGGAGATCACCCTGGGGGAGGGAAAAACGCCCCTTCGGATGCTGGACGCCGGCTGTGGTGAGGGCTACTATTCCCAGCGTTTGTGGGAAAAAGCCCGGGAGAGCGGCCGGGAACTGGAAATCTACGGCATGGACATCTCCAAATTCGCTGTGGACCGGGCGGCCAAGGGGCTGAAACAGGGCCGCTATGCGGTGGGAAGCCTGTACCATCTGCCTATGGGGGAGGAATCGGTGGATGTGATTTGGAACTTTTTCGCTCCCCATTGCCCGGAAGAGTTTGCCCGGGTGCTGGAAAAGAACGGGCGGCTGCTGGTGGCGGTGCCGGGAAAACGGCATCTGTGGGAGCTGAAAGAGCGGCTGTACGATGAGCCCTATGAAAACCCGGGAAGCGCGCCCCATCTGCCGGGATTTCTTCTGGAAGAGACCAGGCCTGTTACATACCCCATGGCCCTCAGCGGGGAGGATGTGTGGAGCCTGTTCCAGATGACGCCCTATTTTTATAAAACCGATCCCCAGCGGCGGGAGGTCCTTTCCCAGGTCCAGGGAATGGAGATCACCGCCGACTTTCTGCTGCTTTGCTACCGGAAGGAGGAAGGATAAATGGAATACGAAGGCCAGATCTGCCGCAGTCCCATGGAGCGTTCCTCCTTCATGCTGCCGGTGATGGTGGGGTGCAGCTATAACCGGTGCCAGTTCTGTATGCTGTTCAAGCACCTGACCTACCGCCGCCTGCCTATGGATCAGATTTTTGCCGATATCCGCCGGGTGGCCGACCTGGGAGGCGATCCCAAGTGGGTCTTTCTGGGAGACGGCAACGCCTTTTCCCTGCCTGCGGAGGATCTGCTCGCCATTTTGCAGGAGATCCGCCGGGCCTTTCCCAGCTGCCAGGGGGTGAATATGGACGCCACGGTGACCAGTATTGCCCAAAAGACCGACGAGCAGCTGGAATTGCTGGCAAAAGCCGGAGTGTCTCATCTGTATCTGGGCATCGAAAGCGGCCTGGACGATGTGCTCCGGCTGATGGACAAGGATCACACCAAGGCTCAGGCCATGGAGCAGATCCGCCGTATCCAGCAGGCGGGGATGGTCTTTGACGCCCATATCATGACCGGCGTTGCCGGAAAAGGCCGGGGCCGGGAAAACGCCCTGGCTTTGGGAGAATTTTTCCGCCGTACCCGTCCCAGCCGGGTGGTGAATTTCTCCATGTTCATCCATCGGAGAGCGCCCTTGTATCAGTTGATCCAGCAGGGAAAGTTTGTTCCGGCGGATGAAGGGGAAAATCTGGAGGAAGAGCGGGTTCTGCTTCACCAGCTGTGGAATATGGAAGTGGAGTACGATGGATTCCATGACATTCTGCCTCTGCGGGTGCGGGGCAAATTGCCGGAGGATCGGGAAAAGATGCTGAAAAAACTGGAAAAGGCCCTGGGAGAACATGGGGATGCTCCCTGGCCCGTGGCGCTGGTGGATTGATGGCAACGACAAAATACAATGTAGTGGATTTGTTTTCCGGCGTGGGCGGCCTGAGTTACGGTTTTGAACAGCTGGAGGAATTCTCCATCCTGGCGGCCAATGAGGTGGAGCCGGATATCGCCTGGGCCTACTCCCTCAACTATCCCCAGGTGAAGATGCTCTGCCGGGATATCGGCCAGGTGACTGGGGAAATGCTGGAGCAGGCGTTGGGAGGCAAGCAGGTGGATCTGGTGTTGGGCGGCCCGCCCTGCCAGTCCTATTCTACCCTGGGCAAACGGCAGATGGACGGCCGGGCCCGGCTGTTTCTGGAATATAAGAGGGTGCTGTCCTTGCTCCGCCCCCGGGCCTTTTTGTTTGAAAATGTATCCGGACTGCTGAGCATGGATGGGGGACGGCTGTTTCCCCGGATCCAGAGGGAGTTCGGAGAGCTGGGATACACCCTGAAATACCAGGTGATGGACGCGGCGGAATACGGCGTGCCCCAGCGGCGGGAACGGGTGATTCTGGTGGGAATGCAGGTGAAAAACACCTTCACTTATCCCCAGCCCACCCATGGGGAAGGGAAACGGCCCTTTGTGACCCTGGAGCAGGCCATCGGCGACTTGCCTCCCATCAAAAGCGGAGAGAAGAAGGACAGATACCAGGGACCCATTGACAATGACTTTCTCCGCTTTGTCCGGCGGGAAGGGGAGGAGACCGTCACCGAACACGCTTCTCCCAGGAACGGGGCCCACCTGATCCGCATCATGGAGGCCCTGAAAGACGGACAGGGGAAAAATGACCTGCCGGAAGAGCTGCGGCCCAAAAGCGGCTATGGCAATACCTATGCCAAGCTGTGGTGGAAACGGCCCTCCACCACCATCACCCGGAATTTTGCCTGTCCTTCTTCCTCCCGGTGCATTCATCCCCGGGATTCCCGGGCCTTATCCATCCGGGAAGGAGCACGGCTTCAGAGCTTTCCCGACGATTACCGCTTCTATGGCGGCGACGGCATGAAGCGGCTGGAGATCGGCAATGCCGTACCGCCCCTTCTCTCGCTGGCCCTGGCCCGGCAGATGCTAAAGGCCCTGGAAAAGGGAAATCTTCCGTAATTCATCTTTCGTTATCCGGGGGACAAGCAGTCCCTCACCGGGGTGGCTGAGGAAGTGTGGCACTACCGGTATGTGGGAAAGAAAGCGGCGGAATTTGTCCACAGCCGGGGGCTTTGCCTGGAAGAATATGCAAAAGAGCAGACATGAAAAAAGGCGCTGGAAATGTATTTCCAGCGCCTTTTGGTATTTGGTATATAGAAATTACCCCTGAATGAGATCAATTCGTTTTTCTTCCAGCATCTGTTTCAGAAGCTCATAGGGGTGCTCTCCTTGCACAATGGGGAAAGAACCCTGGGAGAAAAGGGAGACCTTTTTTGTGACCCCATGTTCTGTCAGGGTGATGCAGTCCAGTATATGGCCGGAGTCATCAAAAAGGGTAATGGTGATTTCCTTTGATTCTTTCCCAGGGGCCTTTGTCTGCTTCATGCGAATGGCGCCCCAGTTTTTCAGAGCGCAGTCCAGATATTCCGGGAAATGATCATCAATGGTGAGGGTGCAGTCCTCTGGCCGTGTGCCGTCACCGGTGGAAATGCGAATGGAAGCGGCATCTTTGGTATGCTCCAGAAAGGGCTGGGGACGGTGCAGCAGGATGGAGCGGACAAGAACGGTCCCGGCCAGGCAAAGCAGCAGGATACCAGTGAGAGCCAAAAGCAGTTTTCGCCTTTTTTCATTGGGATCATCCCCTTGTTTTTCCCTTACCATATCACATGATCAAGCAAAAAACAATTCCCCGGAGAGTGGCTCCGGGGGATTGTTTCTATGGGAATTTTTATTTTTTGTTGACGAATTTTTCGATCCGCTCCATGGCCACTTTCAGGCTTTCCAGAGAGTAGGCATAGGAAATGCGCACATGGCCTTCGCCGCAGTCGCCAAAGGCGTTGCCGGGCACCACGGCCACCCGCTGGGCATTGAGCAGATCGGCACAGAATTGCTCGCTGCTCTGGGCAAAGCGGCGGATGCTGGGGAACATATAGAAAGCGCCTTCCGGCAGGAAGCACTCAAAGCCCAGATCGATCAGAGCTTTGTGGAGATACAGGCGGCGTTCGTCAAATTTTTCCCGCATATATTCGATATCGGGAATGCCGTTGTTGATGGCTTCCAATGCAGCCTGCTGAGACATGGTGGAAGCGCACATCAGTTTGTACTGATGCAGACGGCCCAGGGAGGTCATCAGTTCCACTGGGGCGCAGCAATAACCCAGACGCCAGCCGGTCATGGAGAAGGCCTTGGAGAAGCCGCTGACCACCACGGTGCGCTCCCGCATGCCGGGGAGGGTGGCGATGGACACATGACGGCGGCCATAGGTCAGCTCGGCATAGATTTCATCGGAGATGACCACGATGTTGGTGTCCCGCAGAACGGCGGCGATTTCTTCCATCTCCTCCTTGGTCATGATGGCGCCGGTGGGGTTGTTGGGATAGGAGAACACCAGCAGCTTGGTTTTGGGAGTGATGGCGGCCTTCAGAGCCTGAGCCGTCAGCTTGAAGGAATCTTCTTCCTTGGTGTCGATGATCACTGGCACGCCCCGCTGGGCAATGGCCAGAGGCGCATAGCTGACAAAAGCCGGCTCCGGCAGCAGCACTTCGTCGCCATCGTCGATCAGGGCGCTCATGCACAGGTCAATGGCTTCGCTGCCGCCAACGGTGACCAGCACTTCCTTTTCCGGATGATAGGAGAGGTCAAAGCGCTTTTCCAGATAGGCGGAAATGCCTCGGCGCAGCTCCATCAGGCCGTAGTTTGCGGTGTAGGCGGTTTTGCCGTCCAGAATGCATTTGATACCGGCATTGCGAATGTGCTCCGGGGTGACAAAATCGGGCTCGCCCACGCCCAGGGAGACCACATCTTCCATGGTGGCCGCCACATCAAAGAATTTGCGGATGCCAGAGGGCTTCAAAGTGGCTACCCGCTGGGGGACGATCTTGGAATAATCGATCATGATGCTGTTTTCCTCCTTCTTTCGGCCGGGCGGACGCCGCAGCCAGGTACGGTTTCTCGAAAGGGGACAAAGCCCCGCTCCATCTTCTTTTGCCATTATACCACCGGCCAAAGGGAAAAGGCAACAGGCCGGAATGAATAAATGTTAAGAAAATATCAATCTTTCGTTTTGTTTCTTTTGTTTTTTCTCACCGGTGGAGCAGAGGGGACAGCCGCTTATACAGCAGCAGGGTGATCAGGGAGGACAAAGCTCCCTTCAGCAGGTTGAAGGGCAGAGTGGCGAAAATGACCAAAGTCCCCAGGGAAGTGATGGAACTGTTCGCCGCGCTGCCCATATCCACCAAAGCGGAAAGGGGGATGCCCATGAAGAACGAGTAGGCAGGCAGCAGCACAAAGTAGTTGACGGCGACGCCTGCCGCGGTCATGGCCAGGGTGCCCCACAAAAGGCCCCACAGAGCGCCTTTCCGGCTTTTTTTCTTCCGGTAGAGCAAAGAGGCCGGCAGCACCAGGGACAGGCCGATGAGAAAATTGGCCAGCTCTCCCACACCGGCAGTGATGGTGCCTTTGAACAAAAGGTACAGCAGATTTTTCAGCAGTTCGATGCACAAAGCAGCCGCGGGCCCCAGGGCAAATCCACCCAGCAGCACCGGTACTTCGCTGAGATCGATCTGATAAAAGCTGGGGGCAAAGGGCAGAGGGATCTCCAGAGTCATCAAAAAGGCGGCCAGGGCGGCCAGAAGAGCGGTTTTTGCCATAAAACCAGGGGTAAAGCGCAAAAATAGATCTCCTTTCGGGGATGGTTTCCGTGGCTACAAAAGCGTCAGCAGCCGGTCGGCCACCTGGGAAGTGGTGGCAGTGCCGCCCATATCCGGGGTGAGGTATTTGCCCTCTTCCAGCAGCTTCTCTATGGCAGCCAGCACTTTTTCTCCCCACTGGGGCTTTCCGAAAAAGTCCAGCATCTGGCTGACGCTCCAGATGGCGGCCAAGGGGTTGGCAATGCCTTTTCCGGCAATGTCCGGGGCGCTGCCGTGGATGGGCTCGAACATGGAGGGGTATTTTTTCTCCGGGTTCAGATTGGCCCCGGCGGCCAGGCCCATGCCGCCGGAGATGGCCGCTCCCAGATCGGTGAGGATGTCGCCGAAAAGGTTGGAAGTCACCACCACCTGGAACCGGCCGGGGTCTTTCACAAAGAACATGCTGGCGGCGTCCACCAAAAAGCTCTGGGTCTTTACATCCGGGTATTCCTTGGCCACTTCACGGAACATTTCATCCCAGAAGACCATGGAATAGTTGAGGGCGTTGCTCTTTGTGATGTTGGTCAGCGTCTTGCCCTTCTGCCGGGCCAGCTCAAAGGCATAGCGGATCACACGCTGGCAGCCGTGACGGGAAAAGACTCCGGTTTGCAGCACCACTTCCCGGTCTGTGCCGGGGAAGAGGTGGTCGCCGGCCCCGGCATATTCCCCTTCGCTGTTTTCCCGCACCACGATCATGTCGATGTCCTCCCGCTTTACATCTTTCAGCGGGCAGGGAGCGCCTTTGAGAAGCTTTACCGGGCGCAGGTTCACATATTGATCAAAGCCCTTGCGGATGCGGAGCAGCAGATCCCACAGGGACACATGGTCGGGCACCCCGGGAGCGCCCACCGCTCCCAGATAGATGGCATCAAAGCCTTTGAGCTGCTCCATGCCGTCCGGGGGCATCATCTGTCCGGTTTTCAGATAGTATTCGCAGCCCCAGGGAAAAGATGTGACCTGGAAAGAAAAGGTGCCGTCTGCTTTTTCAATGTGCCGCAGCACCCGCAGGCCTTCTTCCACCACCTCCGGGCCGATGCCGTCGCCGCCGATGGCGGCAATGCGATAGGTTTCCATCGTACAAGTCTCCTTTATTGTGAAATAGCAGGAAAAAGGGCGCGGAAAACCGCGCCCTCTGGGCTTAGAATACCAGCTTGCTCTGGATATAGGCCTCCAGCTCCTGGATGGGCAGGCGCACCTGGTCCATGGTGTCCCGATCCCGTACAGTGACACAGCCGTCCTGTTCGGTCTCAAAGTCCACGGTGACACAGAAGGGAGTACCGATTTCATCCTGGCGGCGGTAGCGCTTGCCGATGGAGCCGGACTCGTCGTAATCGCACATAAAGCTGCCGGCCAGCTGCTGATAGAGGGCTGTGGCCTGCTCCGACAGCTTCTTGGACAGGGGCAGGATGGCGCACTTATAGGGGGCCAGGGCCGGGTGGAGGTGGAGCACCACGCGGGTATCATTCTTGCTTTCGTCCACCACTTCCTGATCGTAGGCGTCGGTAAGGGCGGCCAGAACGATCCGGTCAACACCCACAGAAGGCTCCACGCAATAGGGGATGAATTTCTCATTTGCTTCCTGGTCAAAGTATTCCATGCTCTCTCCGGAAGCGGCTTCATGGGCCTTCAGGTCAAAATCGGTGCGGGAAGCCACGCCCCACAGCTCGCCCCAGCCGAAGGGGAAGAGGTATTCGATGTCGGTGGTGGCGTTGGAATAGTGGGAGAGTTTTTCCTTTTCGTGGTCACGATAGCGCAGGTTTTCCTCTTTCAGACCCAGGCTCTCCAGGAACTTCTTGCATTCGCTCTTCCAGTAGTCAAACCACTGAAGCTCAGTGCCGGGCTTGCAGAAGAACTCCAGCTCCATCTGCTCAAATTCCCGGGTGCGGAAGACGAAGTTGCCGGGGGTGATCTCATTGCGGAAGGCCTTTCCCACCTGGCCGATGCCGAAGGGCAACTTTTTCCGGGTGGTGCGCTGCACATTTTTGAAGTTGACAAAAATGCCCTGAGCGGTTTCGGGGCGGAGATAAATCTCGGACTTACTATCCTCGGTGATGCCCAGGAAGGTCTTGAACATCAGGTTAAAGGAGCGGATGGGAGTGAAATTGGTGCTGCCGCAGTTGGGGCACTGGATGCCGTTGTCCTTGATGTACTGCTCCATGGCGGCGAAATCCATGCTGTCAGGCTCCTGGCCGGAGAAGGCTTCGATCAGGGTGTCGGCCCGATGACGGGTATGGCAGTCCTTGCAGTCCATCAGGGGATCGGAGAAACCGCCCACATGGCCGGAGGCCACCCACACCTGGGGATTCATCAGAATGGCGCAGTCCAGCCCTACATTGTAGGGAGACTGCTGGATGAAATGTTTCCACCAGGCTTTTTTCACATTGTTTTTCAGTTCCACGCCCAGAGGACCGTAGTCCCAGGAATTGGAAAGTCCGCCGTAGATCTCGCTGCCGGGATAGACAAAGCCCCGGCCTTTGCACAGCGTGACAATTTGATCCATGGTCTTTTCGGTATTTTTCATTGGCAGGTTCTCCTTTTTGAAAAAGACGCATACACTGGATGCGTCTGGATTTTCTCACAACAGGTATTATACCGGAAAAAAAAGAAAAAGAAAAGGGGAAAGCCGGGAATTGACACAGGATAAAGGGTACGGTATAATAAAAAACGCCGCCGGGGTGTTGCGCAGTTGGTAGCGCGCCTGCTTTGGGAGCAGGAGGCCGCGAGTTCGAGTCTCGCCACTCCGACCATCAATCCTGCAAAATCTTTGGATTTTGCAGGATTTTTTTATGCCTTTTCTTCTGAGTTTTGGTGTGATTCTTTCCCAAACATGACAGACTGTTGTCCGACCTCTGTGCTATAATACAGAAAAACGAAAAGGCGGTGCATTTCATGAAAATGGATCGGCTTATTGGCATTTTGTCCATCCTGCTCCAGCGGGAAAAGGTTACGGCGCCGGAACTGGCCCAGCAGTTTGAAGTGTCTCGCCGGACCATCCAGCGGGACATCGAATCTTTGGGCCGGGCGGGTATCCCCATCTCCACCTCTCAGGGGCCGCGGGGAGGTATTTCCATCCTGGAGGGATACCGGGTGGACCGCACGGTGCTTACCGCTCCGGAGATGCAGGCCATTCTGGCAGGGCTGCGGAGTCTGGACAGTGTCAGCGGGACCCGGCGCTATGCCCAGCTGATGGAGAAGCTGTCCCCTGGAACGGGAGGATTGGTGCCGGGCGGTGTTCACATGCTCATCGACCTTTCTTCCTGGTACAAAACCAGCCTGCCGCCCAAAATTGAGCGCATCCAGGAGGCCATGGAACAGCATCATACCATCCGGTTTGCTTATTTTTCCCCCAAGGGAGAGTCGGTACGCATCATTGAGCCCTACTATCTGGTTTTCCACTGGTCCACCTGGTATGTATGGGGCTGGTGCCGGATGCGGAAGGATTTCCGCCTTTTTAAACTGAACCGCATGACAGACCTTACCCAAGACCAGCCCTTTTCTCCCCGCAGTGCACCGCTGCCGGACTTTACACCGGAGAGGGTCTTTCCGGCAAAATACCGGGTTGCAGTTCTTTTTGATCCGGCCTGCCGCTGGAGACTGATGGAGGAATACGGGGCGGATCATTTTACGGAAGAGGCAGACGGCCGGCTCCGCTTCACCGGTGTCTTTCCCGATGGAGATAGTGTGCTCAGCTGGGTTCTGACCTTTGGGGACAAGGCAGAACTGGTGGAGCCGGAAGAACTGCGGGTGCAGTTGGGAAACTTGGCAGAAACTCTGGCCCAACGCTATCAAAGGGGGAGATAACATGGCATCTCATGGGGATTTTGTGAATTTTGTAGCGGAACAGCTGGGGGAAGCTGGATCCATCCGCAGCCGGAAGATGTTTGGAGAATACGGTCTTTACTGCGATGATGTGTTTTTCGCCGTTATTTGCGGTGATCAGCTTTTTGTAAAGGTCACCCCGGAGGGGGAAGCGGCCTTCCCGGACCTGCCCAAGGCTCCGCCTTATGAAGGGGCCAGGGAGTCTTTTTTGGTGGAGGATGTGGAGAACCGGGATCTTCTGACCCACCTGACCCATATCACCTGCCAGGCACTGGGGAAGAAAATGCAAAAGAAAGGAAAAAGATGACGATGGCTTTGGATTATAAGAAAGAATATAAGGAATTTTATCTGCCTCCCCAAACCCCGGGTATCGTCATGGTACCTGCCATGAATTTTCTGGCGGTGAGAGGGCAAGGGGACCCCAATGAGGAGGGCGGCGCTTACAAACAGGCCCTGGAAATGCTCTATGGGGTGGCCTTCACCATTAAAATGAGCAAGAAGGGAAAGTACCAGCCGGAGGGTTATTTTGATTATGTGGTACCGCCTCTGGAGGGGCTCTGGTGGCAGGAGAGCATTCACGGCGTGGACTACGCCCGCAAGAAGGACTTTCAGTGGATCTCCCTGATCCGCTTGCCGGAGTTTGCAACAGAAGAAGTCTTTCATTGGGCCATCCGGGAGGCTGCCGAAAAGAAGCAGCGGGACTTTTCCAAAGTAGAGTTTTTCCCTTGGGAGGAGGGCTTGTGCGTTCAGTGTATGCACATCGGCCCCTATGACGACGAGCCGGCCACCGTGGCCGCCATGGAAGAATATACGAAAAACCAGGGCTGTGCAGAGGATTTCGGAGAAAACCGATTTCACCATGAAATCTATTTAAGCGATGTGCGGCGGTGCAAACCGGAAAACCTGAAAACGGTGATCCGGCATCCCATCAAGCAGAGAGAAAAGGAGTGAGACTATGGCAATATCCAAAGTGACGGTTCACTTTCCCTGCCCGGTGGAGAAGGTATGGCAGACCGTAACCGACCTTTCCCATACCGCCTGGCGCAGCGATCTGGCCCGGGCGGAAATTCTGGACGAATCTCGATTTGTGGAACACACCAAAAACGGCTACGCCACAGAGTTTACAGTCACGGCCTGCGAACCAATCCGCCGCTGGGCCTTCACCATGGAGAACGGCAATATGTCCGGCTCCTGGGAGGGCATCTTTCAGGAGACAGAGGGCGGCACACAGTTGACCTGCACCGAAACGGTCATGGCCAAGCACTGGTGGATGCGTCCCTTTGTGCCTGGCTATTTAAAGCGGCAGCAGAAGCGGTACCTGGAGGATTTGCGGAAAGAACTGCTGAAATAAGCCATGTTAATAGGCGTTGCTTGCGGCCATCGTCGGCGTCTGTCTGACGCGGAAAAAAACATGATAACGGTTTAAGGCCCCCGGCAAAAGCCGGGGGCCTGTCCCTTATTTTGCCCAATAAACCACGGCATCCCGCAGGAAGCGGGCGCAGCCGGGAAGGTGTTTGTCATAGTAGGCAGTAAAGCGGGCGTCCATTACATAAAGCTCTGCGATTCCCCGGTGTTTGGCGGGATCATACCGGTTGTCTGTGATGGTGAGCCACCGGCGGTGGAGACCATAGATTTCCTTCCCCTCCGGGCTTTCCGGCTCAAGACCGGCCTGGACGGCGGCCTCCAGCCGACCCTGGATCTCCTGGCCCAGGGTAGTCCACTCCCTGTATTGCTCCTGGGTCAGATTCATCACGGCGGCGTTGGCTTCATCCACTTCTTTGTCGCCGTACTTGCTGCGGATCTCCTGTCCGTAAACTTCTTCGTTATGGGCGATGGTCTGTTTTTTCAAAGCTTCAAACTTTTTCTCGTCCTGCATAAATTCCTTCCTTTCCTCTGCCTGGATGGTATCTTTCACCGATTGGATCAACAGTTCCAGATGTTCCTGTTTGGATACCAGTGCAGCCAGATGGCGTTTCAAAGCGGCCAGACGGTCAAAGGAGGGATCGTCCAGACATTCCTTGATCCGGGCCAGCTCCACCCCGAGAGCCCGGTAATAGAGAATATCCTGCAGCCGGTCCACTTCGGCCCGGCCGTAATAGCGGTAGCCGCTTTCGGCTACCCGGCTGGGCTTCAGCAGCCCGATCTGGTCGTACCAGCGCAGAGTGCGGGTGGTCACTCCGGACAGGCGCGACAGTTCTTGAATGGAATACTCCATAAACATCCCTCCCTGTGAATAGGATAGCAGTTGACGGAGCGTCAGAGTCAAGAAAAAATTCACATCTGGCGGATCATCTGCTGCAAACGGTGCCTGATCAAATGATTGGGCACCATTTATTTTACCATTTTCCTCCCACACCGCGCAAAAATTGCAAGCCCTGTTGTGGAATGCAATTTTTCTGCAAAGTCCTTGACTGCACGCGGCGTGCAGTTTTACGGTGAGGAGGAAATGAAGATGGAAAGAACATTGCGCCAGGTATGCGCTGAACTGAAAGTCTCCCGGCGGGCGGTCCAGGGATATGAAAAAGCAGGGCTGGTAGCGGCTTCTGGAAAAAATAAATATGGACATTTGCTTTATGGAGAGCCAGAACGGGAGCGGATTCAACTGGTCCGGTTTTATCAGCAACTGGGATTTCAGCTGAAGGAGATCAAGGAACTTCTGGATGCTGACGGACTTGTCAAAAAAGCAGCTCTCCAGGCCAAGGTAGCGGAGCTGGAAAAGGCGGATATTCATCTGAGGGAACTGATCCGTCAGGCGAAAGAACACATCGCTGCGCTCTAAGAGTTTTTGGACTTTCAGGAAATTGCGTTCCATCCATCTCATACAAAGGAGGACATGTTATGAAAACGAAATTGTTGTCTGTCTTGCTGATCTTGGTCGTGCTGGCCAGTCTGGCTGCCTGCGGAGGACCGGATAAAACGGGGCAGGGAGGAGCGGAAGGCTTGCCCAAAGAGGAGAAATTGCAAAAGAGCAATGAAACCCTGGAGCCTTTTCGCAAGGAGGCCACATTGACGGAGACTGTGATGATGGATGAAGGGGGCGTGAAGATCACAGCCACCGGTTTGACTTATACAGAGAGTTCTGCCGATCTGGCAATCACCATTGAAAACAACAGCGGCAAAGATCTGTCATTCACCAGCGGTTCTTTGGGATACAGCTGCAACTCTGTCAATGGATATATGGTTAGTGACGGCTATTTGAACTGCGATGTTTTAAATGGAACCGTTGCCAATGATGTCATCAGTTTCAGCTATGATGCCCTGATGCTCTATGGCATCAACGAAATTGCAGATATAGAAATCGGTTTTGATATATCAGATGCCGATTACAATAGCATTTATTTCAACTCTCCGCCAGTATGCACCTCTGCGTCTGAGGGACATGACTATGAAACAGATCATTATCAGCAGACCATCACAAGCCAGGCAGCCATGAACACTTATGATTATGAGTTGCTTCATTTTTCTCAGGATCTTCTCTATGAGCAGGAGAGGGTGGAGCTGCTTTCCAGCAGCGTGATAGTAAATCAGGATGGGGAGACGGCCTTGCTGCTGGAACTGGAGAATACAGGAGATAAAATGGTCTATGTTTCCACATCCGACATTGGGATCAATGGTCTGACAGCGACCACTTTCCTCTGGTCCAGGAGTGCTGTTGCCCCAGGCAAACGCTGCATTGTGGATGTACAGCTGGATAAGGTGCTGGAGCCTTCCTGGCAGAGTGTATACGGCATCGATGAAATAGGGGAGATCTCTCTTTCCATCGGGTTGATGGATGAACAATGGATGAATGTTGCAGAGAAAATGCCTGTGGAGATCGCTATCCCTGGCGTGAAGGCTTCTTTTGATGATAAAGGCACAGAAGTCTACAACAAAAATGGTTTGCGTATGGTCGCCAAAACGGTACTGCAGGATGATTCTGATTACAGTTCTGACTGCCATGTGCTGCTTTTGCTGGAAAACAACAGCGGAAATACACTGGACATCCGGGATGTGCCAGATTCCCTGTCGGTCAACGGCATGATGAGCGATTATTCCTTCTCCTTTAACGAATTGAAAGATGGGGGAAGCGCGGTGCTTTCGATCACTCTGCCGGAAGATGCTCTGGAAATGAACCAAATCACATCACCCCAAGAAATCAAGGAAATTAAAGTCAGTTTTGAGATCCATAATGATCGGGAAATGATCGATGAACCCACCGTCACAATGGCTTTTGAGGAAGAAGAATAAATATAAATTTTAATATGGAAGTACCGGATGATTTTGGAATTTTAAGACAAAAAGCCGCCTTTTCAGGCGGTTTTTTGTTTGATCTACGGGGGAGAGATAGAATATGCTGAAGAATCAATGGAGGATCTGTTGAGGAAATGCAACCGTTCTGTTATGATAGATGCAAAACACCGGGCGGTGATGGGAAAAGCCTGCACCGGGACGGGAGGTGCAGAATGCGGATTCTTTTGCTGGGCAACAGCTTGACAACGGCCAATGGAATGCCCCGGATGCTGGCCAGCCTCACCGGAGCAGAAGCGGTCTGTCATACCCGGGGCGGGGCCCGACTGGCAGAGCATCTGAAGGAAAACACCAGACTGGGCGCCAAAACCCAGAAGGCTTTGCGGGAGGAAAGCTGGGATTATGTGGTGCTTCAGGAGATGAGTCACGGCCCCTTTACGGAAGTCCAGCGTTTCTTTTCCAGCGTGGAGCATCTTTGCAGTCAGATACAGCAGCATGGAGCTGTGCCGGTGCTCTATGCCACCTGGGCTTATGAAAAAGGGAGCAGCAAGCTGACGGACAAAGGCTGGGATTATGAAGATATGGCCCGGGCCATGTCCGCAGCGTACAGCAAAGCGGCCCGGGACAATGGGGCTCTTCTGGCCCCGGTAGGACAGCGGTTTTATCAGCTGAGCCAGAAGGAACAGCTCTATGCCGCCGACGGCGTGCACCCCAATGAGCAAGGCTCCCGCCTTGCGGCGGAGACCATCGGCAGAGTGATACTGGAACACAAGGAGAGTGTGAAATGATTCGGGAAATCTGCAAAGATAAAGCATTTTTGGCAAATAAGGCAGAGCCGGCCACCATAGAAGATCTTCCCGTTGCCGCCGATCTGCTGGATACGCTGAAACACCATCGGGAAGGCTGCGTGGGAATGGCGGCCAATATGATCGGTGTCAACAAAAGAATCATCGCCTTTGATGACGATGGCACATACATGGTGATGCTCAACCCGGAGATTGTGAAGAAGTCCGGGCCCTATGATGCCCAGGAAGGGTGTCTGTCTCTGGTGGGGCTTCGCCCGGCCCGTCGGTTCCAGTCCATCAAGGTGCGCTGGCAGAACGAAAAGTTCCAGGAGCGTCTCCGCACCTTTACCGGCCGGACGGCCCAGATCATCCAGCATGAGATCGATCATTGCGAAGGGATCATTATATGAGATATGAGCCAAAGCACCGTGACTGTTCGTTTTGAGGGGAGGTAAGCGGATGGAGCTGGGACTGACCTTCCCCTTGCAGCGGTTTTTGAAGATGAAACCGCCTCTTTACGGCACCGAACTGGACAGGCGGTTTTGCTGGGATGTGCACAACATTCGCCTTCGGGGCCGGGAATGTATGCTGGCCGTTCATTGCCACAGCCGGTATGCTTTTGTGCTCTGGGATGTGAGCCCTCTTCAGTGGGGAGATATTACCGGGTTGTTTCGGGAGGGATTGGCGGACAGCCTGCACGGGGCTGGATTTTCGCCGGAAACGGTGACCGGGTATCTTCAGCAGGCTGGGGCCATTGGTTTGACCCGCACTCATGGCCGGCGGGAGGTGGCCTTTCTCAACCGGGCCTGGGAGGATGTGCTGGCGCTGGATCTGTGTTTGGACACCTCCCGGCAGGCACAGCCTTTGCTGGATCAGGCCGTCAATACCCGACTCAGCCGATGTGCAGGCGCAGAGGGATTGGGCCTGCCTTTGGAACGGATGGAAGAGATATTATATAATAAAGAATGAAAAAGAGAACGCCCTGGGTTCCTGCGAGAAAGAAACCCAGGGCGTTGTTTTATTGTTCCGGGGATGAGACGGGGCTGCGCAGGATTTTTTCCAGGGGTTTGCCCCGGGCCAGCTCGTCCACCAGCTTGTCCAGATACCGGATCTCCCGCATGAGAGGGTCCTGGATCTCTTCCACCAGCACGCCGCAGATCTTGCCGGTGATCAGGAATCGGTTCGGATTCATGGCCGGGGCTCTGCGGAAGAAATCCCCATAGCAGATGTCCGATTGTTCCATCTGAGCGATCTCTTCCGGGCTGTATCCGGTGAGCCAGCTGGTCACCTGATCCACTTCTTCCCGGGTGCGGCCTTTCTTTTGCGCCTTGCTGACCAAGAGGGGATAGAGCTTGGAAAAAAGCATTTGGGTCACATCGGTGCGGGCCATGGAGACACTTCCTTGCTGAATGGCTTCATCATACCACGGAAACGGGGAAGGGGCAAGGGGATTCCCTGCTGTAAAAATTTTTGGTAAAATAGCGGCAGAAAGCAGAGGGGAAAGTCTATGAAAGCATGGAAAAAAGGGCTATTGATCCTGGCAGCAGCGGCATTGGCCGCAGGAGTGTTCCTGGTGCGGTACTGGTTTGTTTCCTGGCCCCTGCGGTTCCAGGGGGAATTGGATCGGTTTTTCGGAGAGGGAGCATGGCAGTGTGTTTCCCAGGAGACAAAGGAAAGCCGGATGTATTCGGTCATTGACCGCTCTTATTCTTCCTATACGACAACCCGGCCCGGGGAGTTCCGGGAGTGGAACATCGCCTTTCAGACATCCCGGGGAGAAGAGGCGATATGGACCATCAGCGACCATACCATGCGCATCAACCACAGCAAGCACTTTTTGCTGAGCCGGGAACGGTATTCGGCCCGGCAGGCTCTGACGCTGGAGCTGATGCAGCTGTCCTTTGCCCTGGCCGGAGAGGAAGTGGGACAGCAGGTGTTGAGCCGGGTGCTGCCGGAGGAGGAGCTTTCCTGTCTGGATGTGGACATTTCCTATAATGGGGGCAATCCGCCTCCGGACTTTTATGACGATCTGGCCGGTGAAGAGTGGTTCACTGCTCAAAAGGTCTCGGCTGCCTGCTATCTGGAAAGCGATCTGTATGATTTTTATATCACGGTCCGGGCCCATGATTACCGGGTGGAAAAGCTGGAGGAAGACCAGCGCCAGCACCTTCTCGGCTCCCTGGAAGAGCTGTGCCGGGCTTTGGAGGAGGAATACGGAGACAACGCCAAGTATGAGATTTACCTGGGCGAAGGCCTGGAGGCGGAAAAAGAGGCATAGTCCTGTTGCAATAGGGCGTTGAATATGTTTTTTCAAACAGAATATTTTTTCTTGCTTTAGTATTTTTATGTAGCGCAATACAGAGAATTTGGTGTAGAATAGAGGAAAAGCAAAAAAAGGAGGGGCTGTTATGGAGACCCATCGGGAGCTGGAGCAGGCCCTGAAGAGGATCCACCGGCGGGGGTATCCTGCTTATAAAGAGATCCGGGGGGAATACCGGTTTCCCTTTTACACCTTGTCTATCGACCATGTGCAGGGGGACCCCTTTGCATCCCCTTCCCGGCTCAGCCTGCGCCTGACAGGGCAGCAAGCAGCCTTTCCCCGGGAGCTGTATGAAACTCCTTGCCGCCGCATCGCGTTGCAGGACGAGCTGATCCGCCGTTTTGCCGCCGGGGCACAAAAAGAGAGCTTTCGGGTGAAGGGCTCAGGGCACAGCGGGCTGATCGCCACAAGCCGGTGCACCCAGCAGGTGGTGGAGCGTACCGCCTGCCGCATCGATCCTCGTACCGGTGAGGTGCTCTTCCGGCTGGAAATGGGCTTTCCCGCCTCTGGCCGCTCGGTGGATGGGGAAGGCCTGCGCCGGATGCTTCTGGATCAGCTTCCCGCCCTGGTGAAAGCCAGTTTATTGTATAATAAGGAAAAGGATGGAAGTCGTTTTGCATCCCTGGCCCAGATGGCCGACGACCGGCAGTATATCCGGGATCATCTGGCAGAGCGGGGGCTGTGTGCTTTTGTGGCAAACGGCAGCATTTTACCCAGGGCTTCGGGGGTGTCAGACCGGCCCATGGAAGGGGCAGTCCCCTTTTTCTCGCCGCCGGAGATGGAGGTGTGTTTTGCTCTGCCCCACCGGGGCGAGATCCGGGGCATGGGCATCAAAAAAGGAGTCACTCTCATTGTGGGTGGAGGATATCACGGAAAATCCACCCTGCTGCGGGCTCTGGAGGATGGGGTCTACGACCACATTGGGGGAGATGGCCGGGAGTTTGTCATCACAGACCCCTCTGCCGTGAAGATCCGGGCCGAGGACGGGCGCAGCGTGTGGCATACCGATATTTCCCTGTTTATCCGGGATCTGCCCACAGGGCGCTCTACCCGCTGCTTTACCACACGGAATGCCAGCGGCAGCACCTCCCAGGCCGCCAATGTGGTGGAGGCCATGGAGGGCGGAGCCAGAGTGCTGCTGATGGATGAGGACACCAGCGCCACCAATTTCCTCTACCGGGATGAGCTGATGCAGCGGGTGGTCAGTCCTGGTCAGGAGCCTATCATCCCCTTTCTCCAGCGGGTGAGGGAGCTGTATGAAAAGTGGGGCGTTTCCACCATTCTGGCGGCGGGAAGCTCGGGGAGCTTTTTCCATGTGGCCCATCAGGTGGTGCAGATGGACCGGTATATGCCCCGGGATATCACGGCCCGGGCCAAGGAGGAAGCGGCCCGGTTCACCCTGGGACTGGTTCCGGCACCGGAGGGAAAAGCGCCGGAAAGCCGCCGGGCTCCCCGGCCTTTTGCGCCTTTCCGGGGAGAGCGGGTAAAGGTGCGTGCCATGGGCCGGGAGGCCGTGACTGTGGGAAAAGAAGAGATCGACCTGCGCCAGGTGGAGCAGGTGATAGACGGTGAACAATGCGCCGCTTTGGGCTATGCACTTCTCTATGCCCACCGGAAGCTGCTGGATGGCCGGTGTACCTTACAGGGGGCAGCTTATCAGGTGGAGAAGATCATGGATGAGCAGGGAACAGAAGGACTGTGCCAGGGGAGCCTGCCTTTTCTGGCCCGGCCCCGGCTTGCCGAGGTGCTGGCCTGTCTCAGCCGCCTGAGAGAAATGGACCGATAAAGAAAAGGAGCAAAAAAGATGGAAATTTCAGATATTCTTCAAATGGATCAAGGGTATGTGGGACAGAACCGGAACATTCCGCCACGGCTGAAGAAGCGGGCCCAGAGCCTGTGCTGGCGGTATAACCAGTCGCCGCCGGGAGCCGAAGGGGAACGGCGGATCATTCTGGAACAGCTGCTGGGCACCTGCCATCCTCTCACCTTTATCGAGCCCTGGTTCCGGTGTGATTATGGCTTCAATATCCACACCCATGGCCTGGCTGTGATCAACTACAACTGCGTCATACTGGACACTTCCCCGGTGCACATCGGGGCCAATGCCTTTATCGCCCCTGGGGTGTGCCTGGCCTGTGCCGGCCATGCCCTGGATGCGGAGCAGCGCCGGGAGGGAATTTCCACCTCCAAGCCCATCACCCTGGAGGACGATGTGTGGATCGGAGCCAATGCGGTGATCTGTGGCGGCGTTACCATCGGCCGGGGCTCGGTGATCGGCGCGGGAAGCGTGGCCTGCCGGGATATCCCGCCGGGAGTGGTGGCGGTAGGCTCTCCCTGCCGGGTGCTGCGTCCGGTCACTCCGGAAGACCGGGTGGCTGTGGAAAATATGGCGTTTTAAGGGTCTGCGGGGAATGTTTCCTGCCCTGTTCCATATACTGAACAGGGAGGAATGGAAAATGGACCAAAAATGGAAAAATGGGCGCCTTATGCCGGGTTTGTGCTGCTGGCACTGGCTGTGGGCGGTCTTTCCGGGTGGCTTACCCGGGATGGGGTGGAACTTTATAACCAGACGGCGCAAAAGCCGCCTCTGTCCCCGCCGGGCTGGGTGTTTCCGGTGGTGTGGAGTGTGCTCTATGTGCTCATGGGCCTGGGAGCTGCCCGGGTCTATCTGGCTCCGCCCTCGGAGGCAAGACGCCGGGGATTGGGGATCTTCCTTTTGCAGCTGGGGTTCAATTTTTTCTGGAGCATCCTCTTTTTCGGACTGGGCCGTTATGGGCTGGCCCTTTTGTGGCTGCTTGTGATGCTGGGGCTGATCGCGGCCATGATCCGTCTGTTTTCCCAGGTGGACAGGAAGGCGGCCCGGCTTCAGATCCCCTATCTTTTGTGGGTGCTCTTTGCCGCCTATCTCAATGCCGGGGTCTTTTTCCTCAATTCCTGATGGGTCTTGTCCTTTGGGAAGCGGTATATTATACTGGAGAAAAAGACCGCCTGCATAGAAAAAAAGGCCTTTGAGGGCCGTTTTTTTATGTGAAAAGCAGCAAAAGGAGTTTTTTGCAGTATGATCCTTTATTTTACAGGCACCGGCAACAGCCGGAAATGTGCCGGTTGGCTGGGGGAGAAGTTGGGAGAGGAATGGGTGGATGTTGCTCCCACCATGGGAAAAGGGGAGTATGGGGCCTTTCAGTCGGAAACCCCGTGGGTCTTTGTCTGCCCCACCTATGGCTGGCAGGCTCCCCGGGTGTTTGTGGATTTTCTCCGCCGCAGCCGGTTTGAGGGAAGCCGGAAAGCCTATTTTGTTCTGACCTGCGGCGGAGAAATCGGAAATGCAGGGGAAAACCTGCGCTTGCTTTGCCAGGAAAAGGGCTGGGAGTATCAAGGCGCCGCCGGGGTGGTGATGCCCGACAACTACCTGGTGCTCTTTTCGCCACCTTCTAAGGAAGAAGGAGACAAGATGCTGGAGCGCGCCAAATCCCAGACGGACAAGCTGGCGGCGCTGATCCGAAAAGGGGAAGGGCTGCCGGAAAAGCCCGCCACCTTTTTTGACCGGCTGAAAAGCGGGGCCGTCAATCAGGGGATGTACCGGTTTTTCATCAAGGACAAGGCCTTCCGCACCCATGGCTGCGTCAGCTGCGGCCTGTGTCAGCGCCTGTGCCCCATGGGAAACATCCGCATGGTGGAGGGGAAACCCCGGTGGCAGGGGAACTGCATCCACTGCATGGCCTGCATCGCCCATTGTCCGGCGGAAGCCATTGAATATGGCCGGCGCACCCAGGGCAAAAACCGGTGGCATTGCTGAGACTTTTGTAAAAATAAAAAGCCGCATTGGAAGGCGGCTTTTTTCACGGGATTCAAGCCCATCGTCCACGGGGGAGGGTGCGGCGCCTTTCCAGGTCATAAAGCCGCAGAAAGGGTGCGGGATCTGCGCCGGAACGCACATGGTGGAGGAAAATCTCTCCGCAGGCCTGGCTGTCGGAGGCGGCTTCATGGTGGCGCAGGGGAATGGCAAAATAATCGGCCAGGGTATTCAGCTTGTGGTTGGGAAGCTGTGGCAGAAGGGTGCGGCTCATGCGGCAGGTGCACAGATAGGGAACCAGCGGCCCCCAGGAGATGCCGTAGTCCATGAGGCATTTGGACAAAACTCCCAGGTCAAAGGGAGCGTTGTGGGCCAGCAAAGTGCGGCCGGAAAGCAGCTCTTCCAGCTTCTTCCACAGCTGGGGAAAGGCAGGGGAGTCTTTGACCATGGCCGGAGTGATGCCGGTGAGGGAAATGTTGAAAGGGTCAAAATGAGTCTCCGGATTGACCAGAAAAGAGAAATTTCCGGTGATGCCGGTTTCGTCCAGCAGGGTGACGCCCAGGGCACTCATGCGCCGGTTCTGGCTGTTGGGAGTCTCCACATCGAAGGCGGCATATTTCATATCGGTTCCTCCAAAGCTTCCACAAGAAAGGTCACAGGCCGGAAGCCATCGTTGCAGGAGAGCATGGCCGAGCGGGGGTTTTTCATCCAGCCGTCGTAAAAATTCTCCGCCCCGTGGCTCAGGGCCAGCACAAAGGGAGACAGGGTGTCCCAGGCGCTTTGGCAGAAACCTTCCGGCTTTTTCCAGCCATTGGCAATATACACCTGTCCCACTTCCATATCACAGGCGTGTTCCAGCGGGTTTTCGTACTGGGCCATCAGGTCTGGGTAGCAGGTCTGTTTCATCACGGTGATCCGGCATTTGCGCATGAAAATCCCTCCTTGCAAAGTAAAGCCAGTGTACCACAAAAAGAGGCGGGGAGCAAATATTGACGGAGGTTTTTCCCGGTGCTACAATGGCGGAAAAGAAAGGAAGTGGAAAGGTGGAAAAGCCGGAAGGGTATTTTTCCGATCTGTTCCAGCTGTTCTCGGGAAAAGAGCGGGAGCTGGAGCTTTACAATAAGGCCTTTGCCAAAATGGAGAGGGCTTTTCCCCAGGCCCGGGTGAAGGTGGGGAAAAGCCAGGTGAGCTTTTATGGAAAACATCTCTTTGCCGCCCTTTCTCCGCCGGTACGGCGGAAAAAGGAGTGGCCGGAGCACTTTCTTCTGGTGACTTTCGGCCTGGGAGAGCCTTTGCCCTCCCCTCGTGTGGCTGTGATGGCGGAGCCCTATCCCGGCCGCTTTACCCATCATGTGCTGGTGGAGCGGGAAGAAGAGCTGGATGAGGAGCTGTTTTCCTTTTTGGCTATGGCCTGGGCGTTCGGGGAAAACAAGGGGCGAGGAAGCAAGGCTCCTCATGGGAAAAAATGACCCCCACCGCCTGAAGATAGGAATAGAGGATGGTGGTGCCCACAAAGGACATTCCCCGCTTTTTCAGATCCCGGGACAGGGCGTCCGATAAGGGGGAGGAAGTCAGGCCATATTCCCGGATGGGAGCGCCTCCGGCAAAGTCCCACAGGTAGCGGTCAAAGCTGCCGAATTCCTGCTGAACATCCAGAAATACCTGGGCATTGCGGACAGCGGCCTGGATCTTCCGCCGGTTGCGGATGATGCCTTTGTCCTGGCAAAGCTGCTCGATTTTCTCCGGGCCGTACTGGGCCACTTTCCGGGGATCAAAGCCGTCAAAGACCAGACGGAAATGTTCCCGCTTATTCAGCACACATTCCCAGGACAGCCCCGCCTGAAAGCCTTCCAGGATCAGCATTTCAAAGAGCTTTTGGTCATCGTGCACCGGCACGCCCCATTCTTCATCGTGGTAGCGGATGTACAGGGGATTATGGGGGGTTGCCCAGGGGCAGCGCGTTTTTCCATCGGACCAGATCATTGTTTCACCAGCATTTCGTAAAGGTTTTCTTCAGGATATCATTTTTCTCTGTGTTTCACAAGGAGGACAGCATGATCAAAGTGACAGACCTGACCCGGGATTACGGAGAAAATCGGGGTGTGTTCGGCCTGCGTTTCCAGGTGCAGCCGGGAGAGCCCTTCGGCCTGCTGGGTCCCAACGGGGCGGGAAAGACCACCCTGATCCGCCATCTGATGGGATTTCTCCGGCCCCAGAAGGGCCAGTGCACCATTTTCGGCCTGGACTGCTGGAAAGACCGGAAGCAGGTGCAGCGCATGGTAGGTTATATCCCCGGGGAGATGTCCCTGATGGAGGGGATGCGGGGAGAGGACTATCTGGATTTTCTCGACCGGTACCGGGGCTTTACGGGGGAGGGATACCGCCGGCTGCTGCTGGATCGGTTTCCCGTGGATCTGAATACCCCCATCCATAAAATGAGCAAGGGCACCAAGCAGAAACTGGGTATCATCGCCGCCTTTTCCCACAAGCCGGAGGTGCTCATTCTGGACGAACCCACTTCCGGCCTGGACCCGCTGATGCAAAAGGAATTTGTGGATTTCATCGGGGAAGAGGGAAAAAAAGGCCGGGTGATTCTGCTTTCCAGCCATATTTTTGAGGAAGTGCAGCGCACTTGCCGCCGGGTGGGCATTCTGCGCCAGGGGAAACTGCTGACCCAGGACACTGTGCAGGAGATGGAAGAAAAACACAGCCGCCGCTATGTGCTCCAGGTGGAGAAGGGGGATGCCCAGGCCTTTGCCCGGGATTTCGGGGGAACCATCCTGGAAGATGGCCGGGTGGAAGTAAAGAAGACAGCCGACCTGGAAGAAATCTTCCTGCGCTGCTACCGGAAGGGGGAAAAGGAATGAACAAGACGCTGTTCTGGCGGGAGATGCGTGGATCTTTGGGGCTGCTGGTGATTTTTGGCGGCGTGCTTACTTTGTATATCCTTATGATCGCCGGGATGTATGACAAAGAGACACAGCAGGCCCTGGGGCAGTTTTACGATATGATGCCCCAGCTGATGGCGGCGGTGGGTATGACCGGGGAAGGAGGAACTCTGCTCTCCTTTCTCTCCACTTATCTATATGGTATGCTGCTTCTGGCCTTTCCCATGGTGTATGCCATCCTGCGGGCCAGGGGGCTTGTGGCCCGGTATGTGGAAAAGGGCAGTATGTACGCCCTGTGTGCTGCTCCGGTGAGCCGCCTTTCCCTGGCAGGCACCCAGCTGGCGGTGCTCTTTTCCACCCAGCTGGGGCTGCTGCTTTACTGTACTGCTTTGGAAATTGTATCCTGCCAGGTACTCTTTCCCGGGGAGCTGGATATCAAAGGGCTTCTGTGTCTCAATGGTGGGCTTTTGTGCCTGCATCTGTGTCTGGGGGCCTTTTGCTTTCTGGTTTCCTGCCTGGGGGAAGGGAGCCGGTACACCGCTTTGATGGCCGGTGTTCCCACCTTGATGCTGGTGATGCAGATGCTGGCCAACCTGGGAGGAAAACTGGAAAAATTCCGGTATTTGACCCTGTTTTCCCTGTTCCAGCCGGAAAAGCTGATGGCGGGGGAAGGGATGCTTCCTGCCGGGATGCTCCTTTTGCTGGCCGTTTTGTTTTCCGCCCTGGCCCTGTGGGGCTTTTGCCACCGGGACCTGTATATATAGGGATATCGCAAAAAAAGAGACCATCAGGGTCTCTTTTTTACTATTATGCTTTTTGAAGAAAGTCCAGGATGGGCTGCAAGGTTTCCCGGCGGGTAAAGTCCAGGGTTTTGCCATAGGTATGGAGGACTTGTCTGTCCTCTTCGGTCAGGTCCTTCTTTTTCAGAATGGCCTGGCGCAATCCCCACATCATCAGCCGGTGAAGAGGGGAAAGGCGGCTGTAATCCAGTCCGCCCCGCAGGAAAAACAAGGGTGTGTCCCGCCGGTTTTCCGGCAGGGCCTTTTCCACATTACTTCGGATGTTTTTGCGGGTGACTTCCAAGTTGGGATCGGCTACGCCGCAGGTGAAAAGAACCCATTTTTGGGACTTTGCGTGCCGGGTGAGAAAGGACAGGCCGCCCATGCCTCCGGCATAAAGGCTGCCTCCCAGCACAATGGTGTCATAGGAGGCCAGGGATGCGGGGGAGAGCCCTTTGACATTCCACACAGGACAGCCCAGGCTTTCCCCCAGCCACTGTGCATAGCGCTGGGTATGGCCATAGCGGGAGGCATAGAGCACCACCGGCTTCATCGCAGCGTTACCGCTGTGCCGGAGACGCTGACCATCAGCATGCCGTTGTCGCTGCCCAGCACTTCATAATCCACATCCACGCCAACCACAGCGTCAGCTCCCAGAGCGCTGGCCCGCCGCTGCATCTCGGCCAGAGCTTCGCTCCGGGCGTTCTGCAGTTCGTCCTCATACCCGGTGCTGCGGCCGCCGAAAATGTTCCGCAGCCCTGCGCCGATGTCCCGGAAAATGTCCACGCCGGAGATCACTTCTCCAAACACGATGCCCTTATATTCTCCGATGGTGCGTCCCTCCACGGTAGGGGTGGTGGTGATGATCATAAAAAAGCCTCCTTTGTTTTTAAAAATATGGGGAAATTGTATCACAGCAGAAGGGGGAGAGGAAGGGGGTCGGGTAAACATTGTGCAAAATAGCTAAAAAATCTCCTTCAGAATCCCGCAGCCTGCCCTCTTGTGGCAGGGGAGTTTGTATTTTATACTGAATTTACAGTGAAAAAAGAGGAGGGTGTTTTTTCCTATGGCAGACAAAATCATGGAACAGGCGCTGGAGATCCTGCGCCACCAGCGATATTATGACAGCATTCAGGGCCTGATGGGCTGGGATCTGTGGGAAGGTCTTTCCAAAAAGGGCCAGCCTTACCGGGGGGAAGTCAGCGGCTATTTTACCCGCCAGGCTCTGGCCCAGCTGAAAAGCCCGGAGACCCGGAAAGTGGTGGACGCCCTGAAGGAGCGGAAGCCGGAAGATTTTGAGGACATCTATCTGAAAGGGGCCGCTCATGAGCTGTGCCAGCGGTATGATGAGGCGGTGCAGGTGCCCGAAGATCTCCAGGTGGAAGTGCGCAACTATACCGGTCAGGCCCAGATGGCCTGGCGGGATGCATTGGATAAAAACAGCTTTGAGTTCTATAAACCCACCATCAAGGGCCTGTTTGAGCTGAAAAAGCGGGTGGCGGAAGCCATCGACCCCAACCGGCCGGCCTTTGATGTGCTGTGCGGCACCGTGGACGAGGGCATCGATACCCACCGGGTGCAGCAGCTTTTTGCCGGGCTGAAAAAGGGCATTGTGGAGATTATGGAGCAGATCGCGCCCCAGCATGAGAAGATCGATACCAGTGTGCTGGAGACCCCCTATACCCATCAGCAGCGGCGGGATGCGGCCTTTGAGATCAATCTGCTCACCGGCTTCGATCCCGACTGCGCCCATGACAGCCAGGTGCTCCACGGCATGTGCACCGGCGTAGGCCCCCGGGACAGCCGGATTGCCATCAGCTACAAAGGAGTGTGGGGCGGCATCTTCACCATGCTCCACGAAGGCGGCCATGCCCGCTATGGTTATAGCTCCAATGACCGGGCGGTGGAATGCGGCCTGTGGGGCGGCCTGAGCGGCGCCATGCACGAGGGCCAGGCCCGCTTCTATGAAAACATCATCGGCAAATCCCCCGAGTTCTGGCGTCTGGCCTATCCGGTGGCGGTGAAGCACTTCCCCTATCTGAAGGATGTGCCCATGGAGAAATTCTACATGGCTCAGATGAAGGTGCAGCCCTCTCTTCACCGGATCACTGCCGACGAGCTGACATACAGTCTCCATCCCATCATCCGCTTTGAGATGGAGAAGGACTATTTTGACGGCAAGACCAGCACCGATGATTTTGAGGAGATCTGGCGGGAGAAATACAAGGAGACCTTCGGCCTTGTGCCCAAGGACGCCCGGGAAGGGGTCTTGCAGGATATCCACTGGGCATCCGGCCACATCGGCTACTTCCAGAGCTATACCTTGGGCAACCTGTATGGTGGACAGATGCTTCATGCCATGAAGAAGGTGCTGCCCAACTTTGATGAGCTGGTGGAAAAGGGGGATTTTGCTCCCATCAACCAGTGGCTCTATGACAATGTGCACCAGTTCGGCCGGGCCATGACTCCCACCGAGGTACTGCTCCACGCCACCGGCGAAGAGCTGAGCGAGACCTATTTCCTGGATTATCTCCGGGATAAATACCTGAACAAGCTCCGCAACATCTAGCGGCGGTCCGGTGTCCGGACGGCCATATCGTTGGCCTCGGAAGGAAACGGACAGAAGCAGGCCCCCCGGCGCAGACTGCGCCGGGGGCCTGCGTGCATCAAAAAAGTGGCGAAAGCCACTTTTTTGCTTTTTGTCAATCGCTGGAAGATGCGAAGGAGGATGCCACGGCCTGGGCAATGGCCTGGGCCGTCTGGTCGATGTTTTGGGGGTCGGTGATGGCGCCGAACTCCTGGGGGTTGGTCAGGCATCCGTTTTCCATTAAAACAGCAGGGCAATGGGTCTGCCGGCACACATAGAGCAGACTGCCGCTTTGGGCCGGATTTGCCGCCCGGCCGGTGCTCTCCACCCTCTGGCAGATGCTCTGGGCCAGAGAATGGAAAAGCTCTCCCTGGCAAAAGGCTGAAAAACCTCCTGCAAACGACAAATCTTCATCGGGCTCACCGCTGCCGTGGTGGAAGGACAAAAAGAGATCCGGCATCTCCTGGAAAGACTGCTCAAACCGCTGCCGGGGGCTGAGGGTTTTGTCTTCTTCCCGGGTATAGGACACCGTGGCTCCCATTTCCTGGAGTTTTTCGCCTACCGCCTGGCAAAGGGCCAGATTCATATCCTTTTCCAGGCAGAGTGGGTCACAGCCTGCGGCCCCCTCCTGACTTCCGCCGTGGCCGGCGTCCAGCAGAATATGTACCCCCGAAAGCCCCTCCTGTGGTGCGGGCTTTTTTCCCACATGGAGCAGGGCTCCCTGGTCGGTTTTTTCAAAATAGAAGCCCCAGGGACTGATGCCCTTCAAGGTGAAGGAATAGACCAGGCACCCGTCCTCTACCTGGCACAGGGATTGGGCCACCTGTTCCCCGGAAAGAGAGGCCCCCTGGCTCACGCCGGGAAAGCGCACTTTCAGCATCCCGTCTTCCCATGTGCAGCAGGCCGCCAGAGGGCTGCCGCTTTGGAAGGAGACCAGGGTCTCTTCCTCTCCCGGGGATACGGAGGCAGCGGTGATCTCCCTGTTTTCCTCCTCAGTGGAAAGGGAAATGTCCTTTAAAGAAAGATACCCCAGGCCAGGCACCTGGGCATAGCCCTGGGAGATGGACGATACCGGCCCTGTCATTCCTTCCCGCAGGGTGCCGGTGGAGCCTTTGGAAGAATCAGGGGATTGATAAATGTCGCACAGATCGGTCTGTACCTGAAAGGAGAGAGACAGCTGTGTTCCTCTTTGGTAAAAGCCGCCTGGGGCCAGTGCGGCGGTGACGAAGTTTCCCCGGCGGATCACATAGAGGGGGGAACCGTACCGGGTTACCTGATCCGCATTCCCCTGGGGCAAGGGAATGCTGGCCTGATAGGCATCTCCCTTCCAGGACAGGGGAAGGCTTTCTCCCAGAAACAGGGCGGTGACGGCGGCGCCTGGCCGGGCGGTGAGAGACAAAAGGGCCTGCTGCCCCGGGGATACATAGGTATCTCCCTGGGGAGCCGCTTTTTCCCAGCATTGGGCGGCAAGCCCCCGCAGCAGACGGCAGGTCAGGCGATGAGAGCCGTTTTCCAGGGTAAAGGTGTTGAAACCCGGCTCCAGAGACAGCAGCACTCCAAAGCTGCCGTCCGCTCCACGGGAAAGCACCGGCTGGCTGTTGATGGTCAGGGGCTGGCTGGGATCGGAGATGCCGTAGAAATAATAGGAAGAAAGATCGGTGCGGGTCAGATCCTTTGGTTGGGACAATTTCAGCGGGCTTTCTTCTTCCGGCTCTTCCTGGGGTGGTTCCTCATCGCTCACCGGAGCAGGTTCGGTCAGCGTTTTTCCCAGAGCGGCGGTCATGGGGGAAAGGGAGCCCAGACGGAACAGAATCAGACCCTGGCTTTCTCCACTTTGCAGCAGGTCGATCTGGCCCAGGATCTCATCATAACCCTGCCAGGGGGCGGCAGAATCCCCACCCATGGCCTTGTAGGCCGCAAGGGCAGGCACCAGCCGGCAATCGGTGCCCGACACCGTGTTTTCCCACCACTGGAGCAGGGTGGTGAAATCCGAGCCTTCCTGGCCCCGGTACCAATAGAGCTGAGGGGAGATGTAATCCAGCAGCCCTTCCTGCACCCAAAGGCGGGTATCGGCATAGTGGGCAAAATAGCTCTGGGTGCCGGCGGTGTCGCTGCCCCCTTCCAGCTGGGAGGCGTTGGCCCAGATGCCAAAGGGAGAGACTCCCAACTGAGCCTGGGGGTTTGTTTCCTCAATGGTATCGTGGAGCAGAGAGATCAGCTCTGTCACATTGCTGCGGCGGAAGTCATCCAGAGAGGCCCCTTGTCCATATTGGGCATAAGAGGCACTGTCCCCGAAATCGGTACCGGGGTAAAAATAATCGTCCAGGTGGATGCCGTCCACCGGGTAGTTTTCCAAAATCTCCCGCACCCCGTCGGCCACCAGCTGGCGCACCTGGGGCAGGGCCGGGTCAAAATACAGTTCTCCGTTATGGAAAATCACCAGAGAGGGATCTTTCCGGGCCGGATGGTTTTCTGCCAGGGTGTCGAGACAGGCTTCCTTGGTTGCTCCCTGCACTCCCTGGGTCACCCGGTAGGGGTTGATCCAGGCGTGGACCTCTATGCCCTGGGCGTGGGCCTTTTCTGTGAGATAGGCCAGGGGATCAAAATCTTCCCCGGGGGCCTGCCCTTGCTTCCCTGTGAGATAGCGGCTATACGGGAAAAAAGAGGAAGGGTACAGAGCATCGGCACAGGGCCGCACCTGAAAGAAGATGCTGTTGAGACCGGCCTTTCGGGTGTTTTGCAAAATGGAGTCCAGTTCCTCCTTCATCTCCTCCGGAGACAGGCCGGGGGAGGAAGGGAAGTCCAGGTTGGAAACGGTGGAGACGAACACCCCACGCAGGGAAAGCTCTGAGCCATGGCAGGGCAAAATGCAAAAAAGCAGCAGGCAAAGAGCGCACAAGCAAAAACGGCGCAGAAGCATCAAGCATTCCTCCTTTTTGTTCTTCCGGTGGCACCAAAAATTTTTTTCGGTGTGCTCCTATCCATCCTATGGGCCTTTGTGCTAAAATAGTACAAGCTGAAAGAGATATGGGAGGTTTTTGCATGGGAGAACATTTGCGCCTGGCGGCGCTTCACGATATTTCCGGTTTTGGACGGGGGTCCATGACCACGGCCATTGCCGTTTCTTCGGCAGCGGGGGTGCAGTGCTGTCCGGTGGTGGGGTCGGTGCTTTCGGCCCACACCGCCTATCCCCAGGTGACGGTGCGGGATCTCACAGAGGATCTGCCGGGATATATAGACAGCTGGCAGCGCCTGGGCTGTGATTTTGACGCATTGTACAGCGGCTATATGAGCCATGTGAGCCAGGGGGAGCAGATGCTGCGGCTGCTGGAAACAAACGCCCGCCCCGGCTGTTTGTTTTTGGTGGACCCGGTGATGGGGGACAACGGCAAAGCCTATTCCGGTGCCTTCGGGGCGGAGTTTGCCCGGCAGATGCGGGACTATTGCGCCCATGCCCACATCGTCACCCCCAACCTGACCGAGGCCGCCATGCTGCTGGGCAAGGAGCCGGATGCCTGGAAGAGGGAAGAGCATCCGGTGGAGCGGTATCTGGAAGGGCTTTTGGAGATGGGATGTCAGGCGGCGGTGATCACCGGAGTGGAAACCGGAGAAGGCCGCACCGGCGCCCAGTACCTCACCCGGGATGGCCAGCAGGGCCTGGCCGACTGTCCCCGGGTGGACGCCTATTTCCCGGGCACGGGGGATCTGTTTGCTTCGGTGCTGCTGGTGACATTGCTGCGCCGGGGAAGGGATCGGCTGGATGAGGGCGTGCAGATGGCGGTGGACTTTGTCTACCAGTGTGTGGAGCACACCCACAAGGCGGGCACGCCCCCTCTCAACGGTGTGCTGCTGGAGGAGATGCTCCCTATTTTATGGGAGAAACTCCGGTAGAGAAAAGGCATCCCGGCGGAGGGGATTTCTCCGCCGGGAAAAGTTTTTTCAAAAAAAATAAAAAAATTTCAAAAAACCCCTTTACAAACAGGGCAAAGGGCGTTATACTATGGGAGCGTCGTAACGGTGAAGGAAACCACGGTGAAGGCGCTGAGTGATAAAGGGGTATAGCTCAGCTGGTAGAGCAGTGGTCTCCAAAACCACGTGCCGAGGGTTCAAGTCCTTCTGCCCCTGCCATACGGCCGTGTAGTTCAGTTGGTTAGAACGCTAGCCTGTCACGCTAGAGGTCGACGGTTCGAGCCCGTTCACGGTCGCCAGATATGCTGTTGTAGCTCAGTTGGCAGAGCACGTCATTGGTAATGACGAGGTCGGCAGTTCGAATCTGCTCAACAGCTCCACAAAGGCCCAGGTCGAAAGACCTGGGCCTTTTGCTGTTTTCCGAACTGCCGACCTGTGCAAAACCGTAGGTTTTGCGCTTTAAAATAAGAAAAGGGTACGCCTTCCAGGAAGGCGCACCCGGCAGTTCGAATCTGCCGGGCCGCTCCACAAAGACCCAGGTCGAAAGATCTGGGTCTTTTGCTGTTTTCCCAGCTGCCGGTTTCAGACTGTGGAAAATTTATTCGGCTGGGGAAATGTTTGTCCTTTCCCATATCAATGGGTAAAAACCGGCGACCTGTGCGTCGGTTTTTACACTTCTCAAGGGGCCAGTGTGGCCGATAGGCCGCTGAAAGTGGTCTATCGGCTGCACGCAGACCCTTGCAAAACTCGAGAAAGTGGTCTGAATCCACTTTCTCGAAACGCTCAAAAGGCCTGGGTCTTTTGCTGTTTCCCCAGCTGCCGGTTTGTGCAAAACCGCAGGTTTGGCGTTTAAGGAAGGTTCCTTCTGTGAAGAATAAAGGATAACAGAAAGCAGCCGTGTGCCAGCTTTCCGATCACTCTGAACAGGGAGGAAGAAGATGGAATCCATTTGGTCTCAAAGCTGTAAGATCCCCCCGCGTCAGCCTTTGCAGGGGGATCTGGAGGTGGAAGCCGCCGTGATCGGCGGAGGCATGGCGGGGATTTTGACCGCCTTTCTGCTGCAGGAGGCGGGGTGCCGGACGGTGTGCCCTATATCGGCCGGTATGCCGCCAGCCGTCCCGACTGGTATGTGGCTACCGGTTTTCAGAAATGGGGGATGACCACCTCGATGGTCTCCGCCACCATTCTCCGGGATCTGATCGGTGGAAAAGATAACCCTTATGCCAAGGTTTTTGCCCCGGACCGGCTGGAAGCGGCAGCAATTCCGGGGATGGCAGCCGATGGCGGCAAAGCGGTCAAAGGCCTGGCCAAACGCTTTTTCCAAATGCCCAGCCAGGCGGCCGAGCAAATCCCCCCGGGAGAAGGAGGGATTGTGCTGTGGGAAGGGGAAAAAGTGGGAATCTACAAGGATAAGGACGGCTCTGTTCACAAGGTGGATGTGCGTTGTCCCCACCTGGGATGCCAGCTGGAATGGAATCCGGATGAACAAAGCTGGGATTGCCCCTGTCATGGTTCCCGGTTTGACCGGTATGGGCGGCTGATTTCCGGGCCGGCCCAGGAGGACATCACGCTGGACGGAACCGGTTCCCAGGATCAATGATCCCGGGCTGCATCGGCCGGGGTGCCATGGACCGTGCCCCGGGGATGATGAGGCGGCGCATAGATGGAGGACAGCTTCAAAGGACAGGGGCCTGCATTGAGAATGTTGTGCCACAGCCCTGCTGGGATAAAAATGCCGCAGTTTCGGGTCAGATACCGGTGTACGCTCAGGTTTTCCGGCCGGTCTCCCAGGCACACCAGAGCCCGTCCCTGCTCCACACGGATGAATTGATCGGTGTCCGGATGGGTCTCCAGCCCCACTTCGCCTTGAGGAGAAATGTGCATCAGGGTCATCTGCAAAGAATCCCCCGTCCAGAAAGTGGTGCGGAAATTCCGGTTTTGCCCTGCGGCCGCCGTGATGTTGGCGGCAAAGGCTCCTGGTCCGTGGTCTGGGCTGGATGAATGGTTGTAGGCTGAGTAAAAGTGGTGAGGATTCATGGAATCGACTCCTTTTTGTGATGGATACCCCATTTTATGCGTCTTTCCCCCAAAAGTGTATGGCCTGATAGAGCACACAGCCCCCAGACGGTTTGTACCGCCTGGGGGCTGTGTGTGTCGAAAAAGTGGCTTAGGCCACTTTTTCGAGTTTTTGCAAGGGGCCGCATGCACGCCTTTGGCGCACACTTGCCCCTTGAGAGGTGCAAAAAGCCACGCACAGGTCGCGGCTTTTTGCAAATTGATTAAGGGTAGGGCGAACGGTTTCTTTTCGCTATAGTGGTTTTTCGACAGTCTGAGCCCCCAGACGGTTTGTACCGCCTGGGGGCTGTGTGCATATTGTGTTTTGCTTTTTCAGAAGGGAAAAATCAGCCGATGTTGTTGACAATCCGGCTGACAGCTTCCTTGATGTTTTCGGGAGAGGTGGCCAGGTTCAGACGGATGAAGGAGCCAAAACGCTCGCCGCCGAACCACTCGCCGTAATCCACGGCCAGACGGCATTTGTTCTGAATCAGCTCCTGGGTTTCATCGGGCTTGACATAAGCTCCCAGATCCACCCACTGAAGATAGGTGCCTTCCAGAGGGGAGACCACTGCATCAGGCAGCTTTTCTGCCAGGGTTTCTTCCACATACTGAGCGTTTTTGTGGATGATATCAATGACGCTGTCCAGCCAGGGACGCCCGCCGCCAAAGGCCGCAGCCACCGCCACATAACCGAAGGCATTGCCGCCCCGGATGCGCAGCGTGTTCAGGAAATCATCGTATTCCTGGCGGAGTTTTTCATCGGGGAGGATGACGAAGGAGTTTTTGCATCCGGCCAGATTGAAGGTTTTGGAACCGGCGGTGAGCACCACCATCATGTCGGTATAGCCGGGGATGTTGAGGATCTCGGTGTGTTCATAACCGGGCATGATCAGGTCGTGATGGATCTCATCGGCCACCACGAACACCTGGTGTTTGCGGCAGATGGCCAGCAGCTGCTCCAGCTCTTCCTTTTTCCACACCCGGCCCACCGGGTTGTGGGGAGAAGAGAGGATGAAGAGCTTTACCTTGTTGTCCACGATCTTCTTTTCAAAATCGGCATAATCGATGTGATAAACCTTATCTTTCCGCACAAGGTCGCAGGAGATCAGCTGGCGGCCGTTGTCCCGGATGGCGTCCAGGAAGGGATAGTATACCGGCGTGAGCACGATGACGCCATCACCGGGCTGGGTTTTCATGTTCACATACCAGTTAATGGGGGAGACCACGCCAGGGGAAAACCGAAGCCATTGTTTTTCAATATGGCAGTGATGGTATTTCTCTTCCCAATCGATAAAATTCTGATAATAGGCGTCGGGCACTTTGTAATAGCCGTAAATGCCGAAATCGGCATATTCCCGGGCGGCTTTCCGCACACACTCAGGAACCATAAAGTCCATGTCGGCCACCCACAGGGCCATCAGGTCATTGTCCCCGAAGCGTTCGGCCATGTTGTCCCATTTGTTGCAGTCGGTGCCGACCCGGTCCACATATTTGATCTCTTCCATTCCCATCGCTCCTTTTATGTAAGATAGTATCTTTATCATATCACTCCCTACTTTTTTGCGCAAGGCGGTCAAGGGATGCCGCCCGGATTGACGGGGAGCGGGGACAGGGAGCGGAAGGCCGGTGAGGACAGAAAGAAGAAAATTCACACGATATGTTTTTTTTCAAAAAGAATCCCCGGCGCCGGAGGGCGCCGGGGATTCTTTTTCACTCAGACTTGCCAAATGCGTACCGATCCAGGATCTGGATTAGTACTGCTGGGGGTTCTGGCTGGTGGGAACCTGGGTGTTCATCACAGAGGAGGGGTTGCTGGCCAGGGTGTTTTCGGCGTGCATGATCATCTTCTTGACCATCTGGCCGCCCACGCTGCCGGCCTGGCGGGAAGTCAGGTCACCGTTGTAGCCCTGCTTCAGGTTGACGCCCACTTCTTTGGCGGCTTCCATCTTGAAGTTATACAGAGCGTCCTTGGCGGCGGAATTCATGTTGGAATTGCTAGACATAATAAAACTCTCCTTTTTATTTGAAAATGTTTTTCGCTTGGGGTTACAGGCATAGTTTGCGAGAAAGAGCAAAAAATATGAAAAGAAAAAAATACCATACGCTCCATGGAGAACGGAAGGGAAGAGCAGAGCCAAAACAGAGGATATATAGGCGGCTCCGTTCAGAAAAGGGAAAGGGATTCTGTGCAGTTTGATGATGGGAAACAGGCAATGTGCACAAAGGTTTCAGGAAGTTATACGGAAATATGATATAACATCGGATTCCGCTGTTGCGGCAAACCGGGAAAAAGTGTTAAAATGTTCACAGGATCTTTTCCGATCCGGCCCAGGTGTCCTTTCCCCAGGGCCGGATTTTTCATGAAGCGGGAGTGCCCCCACAGAGAGGAGTTTTAGCGTGAAAAAGCAGCAAAAGGACATTCTGGTCATTGGTTTTGCCCTCTTCGCCATGTTTTTTGGTGCGGGTAACATGATCTTCCCTCCCAAACTGGGCCTTCAGACCGGTTCCCAATGGGCCATGGGCTTTTTGAGCTTTACCTTTGCCGATGCGGGCCTGGCCCTTCTCACCATCCTGGCTATGATCCGGGGCACCGGCTCTTTGGAGGGTATCACCCGCCGGGTGGGTTCCTGGGCTTCCACTTTGCTGGGAGTCAGCGTCTTTCTGTGCCTGGGGCCCTTGATGGCCATTCCCCGTACCGCTGCCAGCACCTTTGAGCTGGGCGTGGCCCCGCTGCTGAATACCGATGCCCGGGTACCTTTTGCTCTGGTGTTTTTCGCTTTGGTGTTCCTTCTCACCGTCCGGCCCTCCAAGGTCATCGATATCATCGGCAAATTCCTCACTCCTGCTTTGTACATCGCTCTTCTGGTGATGATCGTCCGGGGCATTACCAATCCCGTGGGAACGGTGGTGGATACCGGCGCTGCGGGAGTCTTTGCCGAAGGACTGAAAGCCGGATACCAGACCATGGATATGTTCGGCGCCATCATTTTTACAGTACTGATCACAGCCACTTTGAAAGAGCGGAACTATGAAGGGAAAAGTGCTTTTCGGGTCACGGTGTTTTCCGGTATCGTGGCTGCTGTGGGCCTGGCCATCGTCTATGGCGGCCTGGCTTATCTGGGGGCCACCGGCTCCGGAGTCTATGAGCAAAGCATTAGCCAGACCGCTCTGCTCATCCGCATCATGGAAACCACCATGGGTCATGGGGGCCTGATTCTGCTGGCCATTGTGGTGGCCCTGGCCTGCCTGACCACCGCCATCGGCCTGACATCGGCGGCGGCCAGCTATTTCTCCGGTCTGACCCGGGGCAAGGTGAGCTATACCGCCTTTGTCACCATCATCTGCGTGTTCAGCGCCGTGGTGTCCAATTTCGGCATCGATACCATTGTCAGCTTCTCCAGCCCCATTCTGACGGTGGTTTATCCCGCTGTGCTTACCCTGGTGATCCTCAGCTTTTTCGACAAGAAGATCGGAAACGACTGGGTCTTCCAGTTTGCCACCGCCGGGGCCTTTGTCATCAGCCTTCTGGAGGTGCTGTCCGGCTACATCCCCTCCCTGGGGTTCATCATGAAGCTGCCGCTGTCTTCCCTGGGATTCGGCTGGGTGCTGCCGGCTGTCATTTGCGGACTGCTGGGCGCTCTGCTGGGCAAGGGCCGAGGGGTAAAACGCCAGGAAGCGGCCGGGGAATAGGAGCTCAAAGAAAATGGATTGTTATGTGAAAGTGGAAGAGGAAGGCCGCCGGAGACTCCGGCGGTCTGAGGGGAAGGGGGAACCTTCCCCTTTTCTGCTGCTTATGGATCGGGAAGAGTGGAAACAAAAACGAGGGGACTACCTGAAAGGGGAGGAACCCCTGGGCGGCCGGGGCCCCAGCCGCTGCTGCAAGGCCCAATGGACAGGCGATTGCCTGACCGGGGTGCTGCGGGTGCCGGAGATGGAGAAGGCCGGCGCTTTCCGTTTGGAGATGGGGTTCTGCCTTCTTCCGGACAGACTGGTGCTCATTGGGGAAGAGGGGGATGTGAAAGGGTGGGTGGAAGGCCGCCTGCCTGGGCTGCACCAGCTGCAAAGCCCGGAACATCTGCTGCGGGAATTGCTGGAAGGGCTGATGGGAGAGGATCTGCTGCGCCTGTCCCGGTTGGAGGAAAAGCTGGAGGAGCTGGAAGGAGCCATGGAAAAGGCCGATCCCAATACCTTTCTTCGGGCTCTGGCCCGGTACCGGCGCAAGCTGTCCCGGCTGGGGGCCTATTATACCCAGCTCACCGCTGCGGCAGAGCAATTCCAGGAAGGCGGCGAGGAGGAATTGTGGGAAAAATTCATCGCCCACGCCCAGCGGCTTCAGGACCATGTGGGACTGCTGCGGGAAGACCTGCTGCAGCTGCGGGAATTGTTTCAGGCTCTTCAGGATGCCCGGCAAAACCGGGTGATGGGGCTGCTCACCGTGGTCACCACGCTGTTTCTTCCCCTTACGCTGCTCACCGGCTGGTACGGGATGAATTTTGCCCGAATGCCTGAACTCCAGTGGCGCTATGGCTATCTGGCCCTGATTGTGGTGGCCGGAGCCCTTGTGATTCTGGAAGTGCTTTTTTTCAAAAAGAAAAAGTTTTTTTGACTTTGCTCCCCCTTTTCCGGTATAATCGATGTATCGATGGGAAAAGGGGGACCTTTTTTTGATGAAATGGATACGCCGTGGCACAGCGTTGGTTCTGGCCTTTTTGCTTTCGGCAGCGGTGCTGGCCGCCGGGGGCGGGGAGAGCCTTGTGACGCTGTCTGTGCTGCGGAAGGAATATCTGGACACCGTTTCGGAAAAGGCGCAGCAGAAGGCGGCCAGCCTGGAGCAAGGCGCCAATGCCTATCTGGAAGAAAAGACCCAGGAGACCGAAGATGCGTTGCTTTCCCAGGCCATGGAGCCGCTGCTCAACGGCGTGCTGGCCCAGGTGGGAGAACAGGGCCGGACGGTGATGCTGGAAAAAGGAGACACGGTGACAGGGCCCTTGGGGGCCGGATTTGTCCTGCGGGAAGGCACGGCGGAAGTCACCGGCACCGAAGTGGTGAATGTCACCGCCGGCGGCACCCGGCCCGGAGGCTGGGAGATCGCCCGGAACATCTATTATATGATCCCGCAAAATGACCAAAGCGGCATCCGCATTACATCGGAGAGTGCCCGGGTGCAGCTGCTGGATGGAGCCATCGCTTCTCAGGATGCAGTGGATGGTTATCAGATCCAGTATCTGGCCTATGCCCAGGGCCTCAGCGTGATGGGGCTGTTCAAGGGTACCGATGTGGGCTTTGAACTGGAGCGGGAACCCACCCGGCTGGAGTGTCTGATCATGCTCATCCGGCTGCTGGGTGAGGAGCAGGCCGCTCTTTCCTATGAGGGAAGCCATCCCTTTACCGATATCACCGGCTGGCAGGATGCCAATCGGTATGTGGCCTACGCGGTGCATATGGGATATACCAATGGGGTGTCGGCCGCAGAGTTTGCCCCCAATCAGCCCTGCAACGCCGCCACCATGTATACCTATGTGCTCCGGGCACTGGGGTACAGCGATAAGCTGGGAGATTTTGTGTGGAACAGCACCGACCGGGTGATGATGGTGCAGACCGGCATTCTGACCCAAAGCGAAATGGAAACCATCCAGCGAGGAATTTTCCGCCGGGATCAGGCCGCTTTTGTGCTGTGGCGCAGCCTGTCCGCCGCTTTGAAAAACTCTGATATGACTTTGGTGAGCAAGCTGATTGCCACCGGCGCTGTCACCCAGGCCCAGTATGACCAGGCCCGGCAGAATGTGCCTTCGTAAAAAAATGGATAAAAAAAGACAAAAATCCCCGGCGCAGACGGCGCCGGGGATTTTTTATGATGTGCAGACAGCGGATGGACGGAGTGCTTCTCCGCCCGGCAAGGAAAGGCGGCCTTGGTTCTGTTGCCCGGCGCGGCAGCGGTCCGGTGGCCGGACAGCCGAACTTTCTTTGCCCGGAGGAACACAACGGGCCTTGGTTCTGTTGCCCGTCACGCTGCCGCAGAACGGGTGATGTTGCGCACCCAGGTGCGGGAACGGAAACGGAGCAGGCCCCAGGTCATTTTGACGGCATCCTCCACCAGGCAGGGCAGAAGCACCAGGATGATGGGGAGATGGAACACCAGAGCCAGAAGAGCGGTGGCCGGGAGACACCAGACCCACAGCGGGCCAATGTCGATATACATAGCTGCCCGGGTATCGCCGCCGCCCCGAAGCACGCCCACCACACAGGTGGTGTTGAACTGCATGAGAATGGCCCGCAGGGCATAGAAGCCAATGATGGCCGCGGCGATTTCCTTGGTGCTTTCCGGAATGTTGAAGAAGGGAGTCACCACCTGGGAGGCGATCAGCAGCAGAGCGCAGGCGGCAAAGCCGCTGCACAACGCCACCGCCAGAAGGGTCTTGCCCATGGAATAGACCCCATCGGTTTTTCCGGCGCCCAGTTCCCGGCCGATGAGTACGGCCGCGGCTCCGGCCACGCCGAAGGCAAAGACATTGGCGATATTTTCCACATTTCGGGAAATGGTGACGGCGGCCAGCACATCGGTGCCCATCCGTCCATAAATGGCGGGGAGCAGGGAGGTGCCCAGGCCCCACAGGGTTTCATTGACCACCACCGGGGTGGCGTAGTGGACGAAATCCCGGGTGAGTGTTTTGCCCGGGCGCATGGCGCAGGAAAGGTCCAGACGGAAATGACGGCAGCGGGCGCAATAGATCAGGGTGAAAAGCAATTCCACACACCTGGCGGTGACAGTGGCGATGGCGGCCCCCTCCATCCCCAGCTTGGGCGCGCCGAATTTGCCGAAGATGAGCACATAGTTCAAAAAGGTATTGATGACCATGGCAGAAGAATAGATGTAAAGCCCCAGTTTGGCATTGCCCATGCTGCGCTGGGCTCCCACATAAACCTGGGTGAAGATGTTGATGGGATAGGCCCAGGCCACAATGCGCATATACCGGATGCCCAGTTCCGCGGCCACCGGGTCATTGGTAAAAATACCCACCAGCACCTGGGGGAAACAGAAGGCAAACAGGGAAAAGGCAGTGACCAGGGTGAAGGCGGCAAAGAAGGAGATGCCCATCACACGGCTCACCGTTTTGTGGTCACCCTTGCCATAATATTGGCTGATGAGCACGCTGGCCCCGCTTTGAAAGCCAAAGACCATGAGCATGATGACAAAAAAGGAGGAATTGACCACCGAGGCCCCGGCGATCTCATTTTGCCCCACCGCTCCCAGCATCATGGTGTCGGCCAGGGCCAGGGAATAGTTGATCAGATTCTGCAAGGCAATGGGCAGAGCCAAATGCAATAGCTCCCGGTAAAATTGCCGGGGCTGGCGGAAAATGTGCAGCATACGTCACCCTCACTTTCTCGTCTCTTTCGGTTTCTCATTCCCCCTCATTCTACCATACTTCTTTTTCCTTGGCTAGGAGTGGGGAGAAGGGGAAAAAGTGCCGGGCAGATAGAAGTTAAGAAAGTTGTAAGAACTTTTTGGAACAGGCCTTCATCTAAAGGATACAGTCCGGGAAAAAGGATGAAACACGGCACAAGAAATGAAAGCAGATGGAGGTATAAAGGGATGAGCGAAAACAAATTGCCTGTACAGAATGTGGCTCCTTCCCAGGAAGGAACGGAAATCAAAAAAGCACAGCAAGAGCAGACAGGGGATCCGGCCCCTGGAGCGGAAAAGAAGAAAGGGCTGTTTTCCAAAAACAAATCCCCCAAAGCACAGGAGGAAAAAGGCCCGCGGCGGAACAAATTCGCCGGAAAAGAGAAGAAACGCCTGCCACGCTGGATTCCCCGGGCGGTGATTCTGGCGGTGGTGGGGGCCGGCGTGTGGGGGCTTGCCATCCTCTTTCCCCGGCTTTTGCACAAGGAAAATAACGAGGAGCTGGCCACGGGTTTTGTTTCCCGGGGCTCCCTGGTGCAGAGCGTTTCAGGCTATGGCACCGTACGCCCCTTGAAAGAAGCCAAATACGGCGACAAGGCCCGGGGAAAAGTGACGGAAGTCTTTGTCCAGCCAGGGGACAAGGTGCAGCCGGGGGATGTGCTCTTTACCGTAGATCCCTCGGAATTGATGGATGAACTGAAAAGCGCCCAGGAGGAAGTGGCCGCCGCCCAGGGCCGGGTGAAAGAAGCCCAGCAGGCTCTTTCCTCCCTCACCACATCCGCCCCCTTCCAGGGCAAGCTGGTGGGCGCTCCCACTTTGCGATCCGGACAGCAGGTTTCCCAGGGCATGAGCCTGGGCAAACTCATCGACGACCGCACTTTGACCCTGGCCGCCTATTACAGCTATGCCTATGAAAACCAGATCGTCCCGGGGATGGGCGCCCTGGTCTCCCTTCCCGACAGCATGACCCAGGTGGAAGGCACGGTCCAATCGGTGGATCATATCCGCAAGGTGCAGGATGGGGCGGTGCTCTTCCGGGCCAATATCACCCTCCAGAATCCGGGTACTCTGGCAGCCGGTACCGCGGCCGCCGCCAGCATCCCCACGGCCCAGGGGGAGATCATGCCCGCCGAAACCGGCACGCTGCAAAATGCCCGGGAAGAAGAAATCACCCTTCAGGGAGAAGGCAAGGTGACCGCCTCTTCCCTGATGGATTACGGGGAATATGCCGCCGGGCAGGTTCTGGTGCGGCTGGAAAACCCCTCGCTGCACACCGCCATTGAAAATGCCCAGAAAGCCTATGACCTGGCAGCCAAGAAGGCCGCCCAGCTGGAAGCCGACCTGGGCAGCCGGGAAGTGCGCACCGAAATCGGCGGCATGGTGTCCTCGGTGTCGGTGCAGGTGGGGGACAACCTCACCGCCGCAGGCACGCCCCTGGTGGCTGTGTCCGACATTTCCTCCTTCCTGGTGGAAGCCAGCATTGATGAGCTGGACATTTCCAAGGTCGCCCTGGGGATGCCGGCAACAGTGACCACCGGCGAGGGTACCCAGAGCGAAAACACCCTCACCGGCACGCTGATCGAGGTGGCCATGGAAGCCAAAGTGGGAGAAGGCAGCACAGCCGCCACCTTTCCCGCCAAGATCGCCCTGGAGAACGACGGCAAGCTGCTGCCCAACATGAGTGTCAGCTATAAGATCGACACCACCCTGGTGGAGGACGCTTTGCTCATCCCATCCCAGGGAGTGATCTACCAGAATGGCGGCGTGTGTGCTTTTGTGCGTCAGGAGCCGGGAAAGGACTACCCCAACCGGGCAGAGAATGTGCCCAAGGACATCGTGCCCAAAGGATTTGTGCCGGTGACCATTGCCATCGGCATTGCGGACAACAAAAACACCCAGGTGCTGGAAGGGCTTTCCGAAGGGGAAGAGATCTATATGACCTCCCAGCCCCAGGAGGAAGAAGATGTGGAGGGCATGGCCTTCGGGGCCGCAGCCCCCTTGGCCTGGGGGAGGTGACAGGATGCTCATTCGGCTGGAAAATATCCGCAAAGTCTATAACGAAAATAAGGAAAGCGAAGTGCGGGCTTTGTGGGATGTGAATCTTTCCATCAGCCGTGGGGAGTTTACCGCCATTCTAGGCCAGTCGGGTTCGGGAAAGTCCACGCTGATGAATATTTTGGGCTGCCTGGATACCCCTACCTATGGGGAATATTGGCTGGATGGGGAAAATGTGTCCCTCATCCCGCCCCGGCGGCTTTCGGCCATCCGGAATAAAAATATTGGATTTATTTTCCAAGGCTTCAACCTGATTCCCGCCCTCACCGCCCTGGAAAATGTGGAGCTGCCCCTGATTTACCGGGGAATGAAGGCGGCGGAGCGGCGGCAGTTGGCCCTCAGCGCCCTGGAGGAAGTGGGGCTGGGGAAGCGGGTGCATCACCGGCCGGTGGAGCTGTCCGGCGGCCAGCAGCAGCGGGTGGCCATCGCCCGGGCCATGGCCGCCCGGCCGCCCATCATCATGGCCGATGAGCCTACGGGCAACCTGGACACCAAGGCCGGGGCCGAGGTGATGGGCAAACTGTGCGCCCTCAATGAGGATGGGGCCACCATTCTGCTCATCACCCACGATATGCACCTGGCTTATCTGGCCAAACGGGTGGTGCGCATCATGGATGGCCGGGTGGTGGAGGACTCCATCACTCCCCAGGACAAGCGGGAATCTTTGCTGCGGGAGGTGGGTCGGGCATGAAATTTTTCCAGGCTTTTTCCATGGCCCTCAAGTCCATTCTGCAAAATAAAATGCGTTCCTTTCTCACCATGCTGGGCATCATCATCGGCGTGGGATCGGTGACTGCACTGGTGTCGGTGATGCAGGGGACCCAGCGCCAGGTCATCGAGGAATACAAAAAGCTGGGGGCCAACACCATCAGCGTCAGTTTTTATGAGGGACGGGACATTTCCCGCGACCTGCGGGAGTTTTGCCAATCGGTGCCCAAACTGATTGCCGGAGTGACCCCCAACACCAGCCAGAGCATGAAATGCCGGTATAAGAACAAAAACTGGAGCACCACCATCTATTTCGGCAACGAGGACTTTGGCCTGTGCCAGAATTACCAGCTGGAAAAGGGCCGGGAGCTGTCTTACAGCGATTTGTATAACCGGCTGCCGGTGTGCGTCATCGGCTCGGCGGTGCGCCAGCAGCTCTTCGGCCTGGAGGACCCCATCGGCAAACAGGTGCGGGTGGGAGGCGTCAGCTGCACGGTGGTGGGCCTTTACAAAGAACGGGCGGAGAGCAAACAGTGGAGCCAGGACGATGCGGTACTGCTGCCCCAGACGGTGCAGCGGACCATCACCGGCTCGGGAAACATCGAAAGCTACACCGTCAAAGCCCACAGCTCGGGGGCCACCAAGGCTGCCATCCCCTTGCTGGAAGGTTTTCTGAAAAAACAGGCCAAGGCCGAATACAACTACAATGTCTATTCCAGCAACCAATGGGCGGAACAGGACAACCAGATGAACGGCACGCTCACCTTGGTGGTGGGCGGCATTGCGGGCATTTCCCTGTTGGTGGGCGGCATCGGCATCATGAACATCATGCTGGTATCGGTGTCGGAACGCACCCGGGAGATTGGCATCCGCATGGCCATCGGCGCACCCCGCCGGGCCATTGTGGCCCAATTCCTCATCGAAGCGGCCACCATCAGTGCCTGCGGCGGCATTCTGGGGCTGCTGGTGGGCAGTCTGGGTTCGGCCCTTTTGTCCGCCGCCATCTTCAAGCGCATCGATCTGCCCACCCTTCCGGTGGCATTGGGAGCCTTTTTGTTTTCGGTGCTGCTGGGGATGTTCTTCGGCTTTTATCCGGCGGGCAAGGCCTCCAAAATGCAGCCGGTGGATGCGCTGCGCAGCCAATAGCAAAAGTTTCGGGGCGGCTCCAAATCCGCGCGGGAGCCGGTTTGGCCCCTTTGTTTGTCGCCGGGGCGCACGGCGGGAGAAATTCCTTATGAAAAAACGATACACCCGATTTTTGGCAGGGCTTGCGGCCCTTTGCCTCTTTTGGCCGGGGGCGCTGCCTTCCCGGTCACGGGCCTTTTCCGATATTCCCCAGGTTTCCCAGAGCCTGGCTGCCGAAAGCCTGCGGTCTTTGGGGATTCTGGCAGACAGCCCCGCTTTTCAGCCGGGAAGCAGCCTGACCCGGGCCCAGTTCTGCAAAATGGCGGTGCTGGCAGCGGGATTTGAGGGGGAAGCGGCCTATCAGGGCTACACCATTTACCCCGATGTGCCTGCCGGCAGCTGGTATGCCCCCTATGTGTACGGGGCAGTAAAAAAATACAAGATCATCCAGGGCTATCCCGATGGACGGTTCGGCCCGGAAGAGCCCATCACCTATGGCCAGGCAGTGACCATTCTGCTGCGGCTTCTGGGGTATACCGGGGAAGATCTGGGGGCATTCTGGCCCCGGGACGCCCTGGCCAAAGGGGAACAGGTGGGGCTGTGCCGCGCTCTTTCCGGCCTGAGCCCCAACGGCCCCATCCCCCGGGGCCAGGCGGCCATCCTGCTCTATAATCTTCTGACCCTGCCCACCAAAGAGGGGGGCAGCTTCCTGAGCCAGGGCTTTGCGCCGGGAGAGGGGCAGATGCTCTATGCCCGGGACAAGGAAGGGAAGGAGAGCCTGTTTTCTCTCTCCGGAGAAGCCCAGCGCCTGTCTGCGCCTCTGCCGGAAAATCTGCTGGGGACCATGGGCACGCCGGTGGGGGACAAAAACCAGCCGGGTAAGGTGAAGGGCTTTTTGCCTGCCGCCCTGTCTTTCCGGGAGGAAAGGATCAAAAAGGCAGGCCTGAACAAGCTGGAGATCCCATCCGGCTCCCTGCCTGTGGGCAAGGAAGTGAAGATTTTTTCCCTGGGGCAGATGGCCGAATACCAGCAGGGATTTCTGGATCTGCGGGAGGGAGCCCGGGTGCGGCTTTATTTTGACAGCCGGGGAGACTTGCAGCTGATCTATGAAATGACCCAGGAAACGGAAAATGACACCTTCGTCTATGGAGCTTCCCACCGGGCGCTGCCCCAGAATGCAAAGCTGCTGCTGGGCGGCCATGCCATGGCCTTTGACAAGCTGGAAAAATACGATGTGCTCACCTATGCCCCGGAAGAGGGAGGATACCTGGTGAGCCGGGATAAGCGACTTTTGCTGCTGGAGGAAGCCGGGCCCATTTATTCCGCACCGGAGCGCATCCGGGCGGGGGGCAAGGAATACACCGTGCCCCAAAATGCCGCCGGGTTTTTTGAACAGGTGCAGGTGGGGCAGCTGGTGCTCCTTTGCTTCGACACCCGGGGTCAGGTGGCCGGGGCCTTCCCCCAGGGAGCGGCGGCTCCCAACACCGTGGCCCTGCTGCACAGCCTGAGCAAGGAGGGCAAAGCCACACTTCGGCTGCCCAGCGGGGAAACCTGGGAGGGCAGCGCTACCTTTGACGGTTACCCCCAGATCATTGCCAACCAGGAGATTGTCTCTTCTCTCTTCCGGGAAGAGGGGCGGCTGGTGCAGGTGACCCAGAACAGCCGGGGCCAGCTGGTGCTGCGGCATCTGGACTACAAAACGGCCCTGGCCGGGGAACTGCGCAAGAGTCAGGGAACCCTGGGAGAGCGGAAAATGGCCAGAAATGCGGCCATTTATGAGCAGCCCGCTCCCGGGATGCCTTTGCGGCCCATCACCTGGGAGAGTCTGCCCGAGACCCTGCCCAAAAACCGGGTGATCCACGCCCGGGAGAATGCTGCGGGATGTATTGATCTGCTGGTGCTGGACAATGTGACCGGCGACGGCTTCCTCTATGGCCTTGTGAGCCAGTATAAGAGCGAAAAGGTCATCATTCCCGGCGAAGGCCCGGATTATGACGAGCAGGGCAAGCCCATCCCGGGCACCGGCTCTTCCGATCTGACCCGTACGGTGTATACCCTCCGTCTGCGCACCAAGGATGGAACGAGGGAGATCACTTCCTTCTATTCCGGCGGAGACATGGGCAGCACACCGGTTCCCGGCGCTGTGGCTGTGGCGCTGACGCCGGCGGCAGAGGACGGGGAAGGACGGCTGACGGTGGCCTTCTCCATGCCGGGAAAACGGCTGCAAAAGGCGGCCACGGTAAGTGAGGACAAGTTTGACAGCCGGCTGGGTGTGCGCATGGGGGATGTGTATGTGCCCATCAGTGAGAATGTGCAGATCTATGCACCCAAGCTGGACCGTTTCCTCACCCTTCCGGAAGCGCGGATGAATTTCAAACAGTTTGATCTGTATTGCGACACAAACCCCCTCCAGGGCGGCCGTGTGCGCATCATCATTGTAAAATAAGGACGGCAGATATGCTTCCTGCAAAGTAAAATCCCGGCCGGTGCGGCATTGCCGCACCGGCCGGGATCTTTTTTATCACCATGTTGTTCAGGCCATGTCCCGATACAGGAAGGTGACGATCTGGGCCCGGGTACAGGACAAATCGGGGGAGAAGGCATCGGCACTGGTGCCGGTGGTAATGCCCCATTCCACCGCCCAGAGGACGGCATCATAGTAATAGGCCTGGGAAGTCACATCCCGGAAGGGATTATGAGTGCTGCTGGGCGCCTGTTCTTTCTCCATCCGGTGGAGGAAGGTGACGATCTGGGCCCGGGTGCAGGGCAGGCCGGGGGAGAAGGTGTTGGCGCTGGTGCCTGCGGTGATGCCCTTTTCCACAGCCCAGAGCACCGCTTTGTAGTAATAGTCTCCTTCGTTCACATCGGTGAAGGGATTGGTTTTGCCCGAAGGCTCCGGCTGTCCCATGGCCCGCCACAGGAAGGTGACGGCCTGGGCCCGGGTGCAGCTGCTATTTGGCGAGAAGAATGTGCCGCCGGTGCCTGCGGTGATCTGGGGCGTATGGTTCACTGCCCAGAGGACACTATCGTAATAATAGTCCGATGTGCCCACATCGGTGAAGGGCACCGACTCTGTGATCTCCGCCTGGGCGCTGCCCGAGCTGGCCGTTCCGGCGTAGGTGATGACATCCTTGTAACGGACCGAAAGGGCGCTGCTCTTTACGCTCTGTCCATGGGGCAGCTTCAGGGAGAAGGTGGTGGCACACAGCTGTCCATCGGTGGCGGCGCCTGGATCCACCGGCGTCAGCGTGCCGCTGAGGACCGAGCCGCCCTGCTGGATCTGCACCGTCTGGGCATTCACCGAAGAAATGCGCACCGGCTTGTCAAAGCGCAGCATCACAGAAGAATCTCCGGCTTTACCCGAAAGGGTCAGCTGAGCCGCCGCCCGGGAGGTGAGGCCCACATTGACCTCGGTCTGCACCGGAGGCACCGGCAGCCATTGGCTGTACACGGTGTCATAGCCTTCTTTTTCGTACTTTACCTGCCACCAGCCGTCGGGAACCATCCACAGGTACTGGCCCTGGGCGTCGGTGGTCAGGGGATTCTGCTGGCCGAAGTCTGCGGCATTCCAGCGCTGGCTTTCCGAAGCGTTGCCTGTGGGCTTGGCACTTCCGGCGCTGTAATAGAGAGTGGTTGTCACCCCGGACAGACGGTTGCTTTCGATCCCTTCATACATATAGCCGGAGGGGTCCCGGATCACCGTTTTGTCCCGGTCGGGCGTGGAAGCCATGGCAGGGTCTTTGGGCGGAATTAGTTTTTCCAGAAGGATGGGCAGGAACTCCCGGCCGATGACCAGAAGGCCCGTACCCAGCAGCACGCCGGCCACTGCATATCCGTTGGTTGCCACAAAGGGCACCAGTGACAGGCCCAGGGTGAGAACGGGGTCATTGAGCATATGCCCCAGATGGGAATCCGGATCCACCATGCCTTGCAGGACGCCTATCAGCACCGGCAGGGCGATGCCGTAGAGATTCATTTTTCCCATGGGGTTGCCGCCCAGGAGAAAGCGGTTGGCGGGAGTGGGTCTGGGCTGGATTTTTCCCTGTATGTTGGGCGTACCCTTGTTCTGAACCGATGGATTGGGCTTCGGGGCCGGTTCTGCTTCCTTGGGCGGACCGAACATTTCGTTGAGCTTCCGGAGTCTTTGCCCTGCCTGGTGCTCTTTTTTGAACGAGTCCACATAATCCTGTGTCGTCATACCTTTGACTTCGGACTCATGGCTGAATACATCGCCAATCTCTCCGCCGAAGGCGCCGGAGAGATCGATCATGGACACGGGGTTGTTGTACACGAAGCGGTACAGGTTGAGATCATAGGACTGGTAGGCCGGGTCCGGGCTGAGGAAGCTACCGGAGGCGGCGGAGACATAGCGGGCCCGGTGATAGCGCAGGCCGTTGCCGTCGTCTGCGATCCCATAGATTCCTGCATAGGTGTAGGGATTGAACACCGTCCCGCTGGCAGAGAGCACATTGCCTTCCTGGTCGTAGGCATAGCGGCTGGCAATGGCGCCACTGCCGTCGGTGATCTCCGTGACAGAGCCCAGCAGGTTGGAGTGATAAAAGTACATTTCGTCCCCGGTTCTGGCGGCGGTCAGCATGCCGGCCAGGGCGTAGTGCTGTTCGCCGAAGCTGCCGTAGGCGGCCAGGGCGTAGCCGTCGCCCAGAGGATCGTTCACATAGCGGGTGGTCTCGCCGTTCACCGTCACCCGGCTGCGCAGGCCAAAGGCATCGTAGCCGTACTGATAGACCGTGCCGTCAAAGTCGGTGTAGCCCGTCAGCTGGCCCTGGGCGTTCCAGGTGTAGCGGGCGGTCTGTCCCCCCTTCTGCTCGGTGAGCACATTGCCATTCTGGTCGTAGGTGCGCCGCACCTCGCCATAGGCCGTGTACTGGTTCAGGCTGTTTGCTGTATAGTTTGTGGTTTTGCCGTCGGTTGTTTTGGCCGTCCGGTTTCCGGCTGCGTCGTAGGTATAGGTGGTGACGGTGCCATCGGGGGCCGTAGCCTGGGTGAGCTGCCCGGCTGCGTCGTAGGTGTAGCGCCAGGTGCCCGCCGGCTCTTTCAGGGAGGTCACATGGCCCTGGCTGTCGTAGGTATAGGCATAGGAGGAAAGGACGGCCCCGGCTGCGTCATAATGGACGATGGAAGCCAGCTGGTCACCGGAATAGCTGTACTGGGTATAGGTGCCGTTGGCGTTTTGTTGGCGGGACAGGCGCCCGTCGCTGTCGTAGGTGTAGGTCACCAGGGGACTGCTGCCGTCGGTGACGGCGGCCACCCGTCCCTGGCTGTCATACTGGTAGCCGGTGGTATAGACGCCGTCGGATACGGAGGTTCTGCGGCCCTGGGCGTCATAGGTGTAGGAGACCACGCTGCCGTCAGGGGAGTGGATGGCAGTCAGGTTGTCGCTGCCGTCATAGGTCATGGTGGTTTTCTGGCCGTTTTCCGTGATCGACAGCAGGTTTCCGCGGCTGTCAAAGGTCTGGGTGACGGTTTCGCCATTGCCGTACTTCACAGCGGTCAGATTGCCACTCTGGTCGTAGGTGTAGGACATCGTGGTTCCGGCTCGGTCGGTATGGGTCACGATCTGTCCCTGGGAATCGTAAGTGAAGGACTCCCGGCTGCCGTCGGGATACCGGATGGCGGAGACATGGCCCGCATCGTCACGGTCATAATAGACGGTGAGACCTGCCTCGTCGGTCACAGAGAGCAGCAATCCCAGCTGGTTAAAGGTATACCGGCTGGAGGTGCCTTCCGGGGCGGTGACGGTGGCCCCGTAGGCTGCGTCTTCGTCAGAGATGGGCTCCATCCGGGTAGTGGTGCCGTCATCTTCCTTTATGATAACAGCATCCCCTTCGTAGGTGTAACGGGCCGAGGAGGTTCCGTCGGAGTTGGTGATGGCCAGGATCTGGCCCTGGTCACCGTACTCCACTTTAACAGTGCCGCCGGTACCGTCCTCGAAGGTAACGCTGTTGGACACCTCGTCCACCTGGAAAGTATACCCTTCCGCTTCTATGGCGGTCAGGTTGCCGCTTTGGTCGTAGGTGTACCGGGCGGTCTCACCGCCGTAGGTGAACTCCGCCACCTGGTCCTGGCCGTTGTAGGCCAGGGACAGGGTCTTGCCGTCCAGAGAAATGGATGCCACCCGGCCTTCCTCGTCATAGGTGTAGGAGCCGGAGGACTCCACATCTTCCTGTCCCCGGGGAGTGTATTCCACCCGGAACCGGTAGGGAACGGTGTCTTCGGTAAAATCGGCGCTTCCCACCCAGGCGTCCTTGGCCGCCTGGTAGCGCAGGGGCACACGGGTCTCTTCTCCCATGCGGTCGGTGGTCACCACGGTGACGCTGCCCTGGGCCGAGGCGTCCTTTTCAAAATCCACCTGGAAGCGGAAGGTGGGGTAATCCGGCCAAAAGGTGTAATAGGAAGCGCTGTCCTCGCCGGTGAGAAAGTCGATGACCAGGGTTTCTTCCACCGGCGGGTCGGCATCGGTCCGGCCGTGAACTTCGTTGACAACCGTCAGGGTCTTGACGGCGTCGGCCGCCGGGTCATAGTATACGCTCTGGGCCTCTGTGCGGAAGCTGTCGCCGCCAGGGGGCGTTACCTGGGCATATACCATGTGCTCCCCGGGAACATCGGGCAGGGTGACTGTGCCCTTCCAGGTGCCCAGGCTGTTGGATGAGACCCGGCCCAGAAGGGTGCTGTCCTCATAAAAGGCAATGGTGCTGCCGGGAACAGCCGAGCCGGAAACCGGGATTTCCAGCCGGGATGTTTCGCTGGGCAGGGAGAGACGGAAACCTTCCACAGTGAAATCCAGGGTTTCCTGGTGACTTTTTCCCTCTGCTGTGGTGTCGGCCGTCAGTGTCATCTCTCCGGTCCGGCTGGACATGGCGCTGAAACGGATGACGCCGTAGCCTTCGAGGGGCACCGTCAGCGGTTTGGAGCTTACAGGCTCCACTGGCTGGCTGTCCACCGTCAGGCTGTCCGGCACATAGGAGACGCCGTCGGGCAGGGGGAAGGAAACCGTTCCTTCTTCCGCTCCCAGGCTGACCACGGCCCGGACATGGAACCGGGCGCCCTGGGTAATGAGGCCGCTGGGAATGGACAGCTGGCAGTCATACACCCCCAGGGACCGTTCCCCGGAGATGGTCACCGAACTGCCGGGAATCTGCCGGAGGAAATCTTCGTCAATGGGGATCATGGCGCCGGTACTGTTGTTCACAGCAGACATGCCGGCTCCCACAACCACGGAGGATTGGCTGTCGGTGGTCATCAGAACATTGGCATTCTGTTGTTCCAGATGGATGGTGCCGCCCAGCAGGGCCAGCACGCCATCGGTTTCACACCGCACCGGCACATTGGTATCCGCTCCGCCTTTCAGGGAAGCAGTACCGTCCAGAATGGTGGCCTGGCCCCCCTCCCGCAGGTGAAGGGCAAAATCCGCGCCGTGCATTGCCAGCTTTCCGCCGTCCATGAGGAAGGAGCCGTATTCCGAGACAAAAAGCTCCCGTCCTGTCAGACTGGCCGAATCGTCCAGGATCAGACGGCTGGCCACGATCTCCATCACGCCGCCGGAGGCATCGCTGGAGCTTACGGTGACGCTTGCATCATTGGTGATGGTCAGATCGGTATAGTCTGCCACAAAGGTGCGCCGGGCGCCGCTGCCGCTGGTATCCACCGTCAGGCTGCCCGGCCCGGTGATGGTGACGCTGGTGTCCTGAGCCGTTTCACCGGTGGAAAAGGCGGGGGCCGCCTCTCCGTCCGGCTCCAGATATTGTCCGTCGTTGTGAATGGTGGAATCTCCCTGGAGAATGACGGTCAGGGAGCCTCTGAAAATATGCATCATTCCCAGAGAAGCATTGTTCAGTGTGAGGGTCTTTGTTTGTTCGTCGTAGCTCACGCCCTCCGGCATGGCCTGGACGGCATGGTCGTCCTTTACCACATGGTCGCCGTCGATGACGACGGTGGTCCCGCCTTCCTCTGCTGCAAAAACAGTGGCAGGCAGCAGGGAAGTGAGCAGGGAAACGATGAGCAGCAAGGCTGTCAATCGTTTTCTCATAGGCCTTTCCTCCTTTTTTCTGCGGGTATGGGGAAGATCGGAATATGCAGATTTTTCCGGATACTTCCGATTATTGACTATATCATGCCATAAAGAAAACTTTTTGTAAAGTAAAGAATGAATTACAGCATTTTACTGTGAACAGAAAAGGAAGATGGGGTTTTTGCTGGCCTTTTCCCCTGGGGAAGGGCCGGAACAAAAGATGGAAAGAAACGGGGGAAGGGGTTGACAGGTGTGAATAATTATGCTATTCTTAGCATAAAGAAACAAATCCCACAAGGAGGATGCGATAAAATGAAACCGGAAATTCTTTTTCTCAAGCAGGAAGATGTGATCAAGGCCGGGCTGCTGGATATGAAGATGGTGCTGGCCGAAACCGAAAAAACCTTCAAAATGATCGGCCAGAACCAGATCATCAATCCCACCAAGGTCTTTATGGGTATGCCCAGCAATGAAAACTGGGATTCTTACTGTATGTCCATGCCCGCCTACATCGGCGGCGATGTGGATACCGCCGGATTCAAGTGGGCTGCCGAATCCAAGGCCAACGCCCAGTTGGAAGGGGTGCCCTATGGCATCGATATCGTCATTCTGTCCGACCCCAAGACGGTCTTCCCCAAGGCCATTCTGGACGGCACCATCACCACCGCCATGCGTACCTCTGCCACCGCCGGCGTCATGGCCAAATACAACGCCCTGAAGGGAACCAAGGTGGCCTGCCTGGTGGGCGCCGGCGTCATTGGCCGCACCATGATCATGGCCATGATGGAGGCTGTGCCCACATTGGAAGAGATCCACATGGTGGATCTGGTAAAAGAGAAAGCCGAAGGCCTGGCCAAGGAGTTTGAAGGCAAGATCAAGGTCATTCCCTATACCGATGTAAAGGAAGCAGTGAAGGACGCCCAGCTGCTGGTCACCGAAACTACCTCCCGCAAGCCCTTTATCAAAAAGGAATGGCTGAAGCCCAATATGACCGTCATCCAGATGGAGGGCCAGAGCTGCGAAGAGGATATTCTGCTCACCGCCGACCGGGTGGTGCTGGACAACTGGAGCCAGATGTCCCATCTGGTGGGCATTCTGGTGCACGAGCTGTATGAGGCCGGAAAGCTGAAAAAAGAGGACATTGTGGAGCTGCCGGAAATGGTTAATGGCGTTCAGGTGCGCCAGAACGAGGATCAGTTTGTCTATTGCGGCAGCGCCGGTGTGGGCAGCGTGGACATTGCCATCGCCGCCAAACTCTATGAGAACGCCAAAAAAATGGGCATCGGCCAGAAGCTGAACCTGTGGGATAACCCTCTGTGGGTCTGAGTGTGTCGAAAAAGTGGCGAAAGCCACTTTTTCGAGTTTATGCAAGGGTCTGCATGCAGCCGATTGGCCGCTGAAAGCGGCCAATCGGCCACACTGGCCCCTTGAGAGGTGCAAAAAACGCCGCACAGGTCGCCGTTTTTTGCGGATTGATGAGGGGTAGGGCCAAAGGGCCTCTCACGCAACAAGGGTTTTTCGACAGACGGAACCCCTTGTGGGTCTGATTTGAATTTTGAACAAAAAAGAGATCTCCGGAAACCTTTCGGTTTCCGGAGATCTTTTTGCTATGCAGGCAGTATCCTGCGGGAGTGCTAGCATGTGTGGATGGAAAAGGAATGGAAAGAATGGACGGCCTTTTGTTCCAGGGCGTTCCGGGCTTTCAGGTGCTGGAATGCTTCATCGATCTGACGGAGAAGACAAGGTTTCACTTCCAGGGAATGATGGCCGGGGCGGAGTGCGGTCACCGGCAAGGTGGCCACCCGATGCACCGATGCGGCGAAGGCATAGGGATCGGTGGTGGGATAAAAACAATCCAGCTTTCCTTCATAGGCCAGGTCTCCGGAATATAGAGTGCCCCGCTCCGGTTCCCAGAAACACAGATGCCCGGGGGAGTGGCCGGGAGTGTGGAGACAGAATACCTGCCGGTTGCCAAGCTGGAAGATATCTCCATCTTCCACAAGCTTTCCGGCTCCTCCCTGATAGATCTGGTAAGTTTCCAGGTGAAAGCCGGCAGGGAAGGGGGGAGCGCCCTGGATCAGATTTTGCAGTACGGCCTCCCGGGACAGGGGGAACTTTTCCAGCCAAGGCCCTTCCAGAGGGTGGACGCAGGGGGGAGAAAAAGCGTTGCAGCCGCCGATGTGATCCCAATGGGCATGGGTCAGAGCCACCGTGACAGGCAGGGAGGTGAGAGACCGGACAGCGGAAAACAGATCACACACCCCCAGGCCGGTGTCGATGAGCAGGGCCTGCTCCGTTCCGGCCAGCAGATAGGCGTGGGTTTCCTCCCAGTGCCGGGGTTCGCTTAGAACCCAGGTGTCTTTCTCCAGCTGCTGTATGGTCAGCCAATCCATAGAATACCCTCCTTTGTGATTGGATAACAGGAGTATACCACACGATCTTTTCCAAAAGCCGGTGGGATTTTTGCACAAAATTCACCCATCCTTTTGGGGAATGTGATATAATCATGATAAAGCATTATCATATCACGGATTTGGAAGGCCCTTAGAGAACCCTAGCGGAAAAGGAGGTTTTTTTTATGAAAAAAGCCTGGCTTCAATGCATGATGCTGGCGGGGATGCTGCTAATCAGCGCCTGCCAGAAGGAAGAAACACAGAAAGTGACCCCGGCTCTGGTCCAGGAGACCCAGGTCTCGGCCCAGGAATTTACCCAGGGCAAAACCGGAAGCGGGGTATGGAAGGTGGAAAAGGACGGGGTTTCCTATCTGCTCTTTTATGGGGAAAAACGGGAATATTCCGGGGTGCAGGCCGATTACGATGAAAAAACCGGCACGCTGACGGTGAATTTCCATTCGGCCGATGGCGCCGGGGAGCCCTTGCTCTATCGTCTGGAGGGCCAGCCGGAGACATTGATCCTGCTGGACAATGGCCAGCAAGTGGAGCTGCAGTCGTAGTATGTGTGGAAGCCTAGGTAGTCAGATTATATTTCCGCTCCGTGCTGGGGGAATTTGATTTACATAGGCTTTTCTGAGGCACAGAGGTTTGATAAGGGCCCCGCCTGGGGCGCGAAAAAGGTCGGGGAAAAACTTAGTTTTTCCCCGAGAGCCAGCGGCGGCGCCCGCTTCTTATATCCTCGTTATTTCGGCCTTTGGCCGAAATAACACGCCGCCAGGAACAAAAGAAATAAGCCCGATTGGAACATCGTTCCAATCGGGCTTATTTCTTTTGCAAGCCTTCGCCGCAGCGAAGGCTCTGGCTCGTCAGTGGATATATTCAAACTCGAAGCCGCACACATTGACGGTGTCGTGCTCCTTGACGCCCTTTTCCTCCAGCTTTTCAAACAGACCGGCTTTCCGCAAGGCCCGCTCGAAATACATCCGGGATTCGTAATCCGACAGGTTCACCGAAGCAAAGATCCGCTCGATGTGCCGCCCGGTGACATAGAAGGTGTCGTTCTCCCGGCGGATGATGATATCCTCTTCCGGATCGGCTTCCTTTTCCGGGATCACTTCGGCCTCGTAGACCTCGATGGGAGGCAGCTTCTCCAGCTCCTGCCACAGGGCATAGACCAGCTCCCGCACGCCCATCTGGGCCGCCGCCGAAATCTCAAAATAAGCACAGCCCAGCTCCTGGGCCTTTTCCCGCAGACGGCGGGCGTTTTCCCCATCGGGGGCGATGTCGGTTTTGTTGGCGGCGATGATCTGGGGACGGGAAGCCAAGGCCGGGCTGTATTCCTTCAGTTCCCGGTTGATGGTCTCCAGGTCCTCCACCGGGTCACGGCCCTCCGAGCCGGACACATCCACCAGGTGGAGCAGCAGACGGCACCGCTCGATGTGGCGGAGGAAATCGTGGCCCAGGCCGGCGCCTTCGGCGGCGCCCTCGATGATGCCCGGGATGTCGGCGGCTACAAAGGATTCCCCTTCGCCCACATACACCACGCCCAGGTTGGGGGTGAGGGTGGTGAAGTGGTAATCGGCAATTTTGGGCCGGGCCTTGGAGATCACCGAAAGCAGGGTGCTTTTGCCCACATTGGGGAAGCCGATCAGGCCCACATCGGCGATGAGTTTCAGCTCCAGAGTGACCATCCGCTCTTCACCGGGCAGGCCGGGCTTGGCAAAGCGGGGAGCCTGACGGGTGGGAGTGGCAAAATGGCAGTTGCCCCAGCCGCCCCGGCCGCCTTTGGCTGCCACAAAGGGCTCGTCACCGGACATATCCTGTAAAAGCGCTCCGGTTTCCGCGTCCCGGATCAGAGTGCCCCGGGGCACTTTGATGAGGATGTTTTCGCCATCCTTGCCGCTGCTGCGCTTGCCGGTGCCGTTGGCGCCGTTCTGGGCCACATATTTCCGCTTCATGCGGAAGTCCAGCAGGGTGGAGAGGTTGTCATCCACCTGAAAGACAACGCTGCCGCCCTTGCCGCCATCGCCGCCATCCGGCCCGCCGGCGGCGATGTATTTTTCCCGGTGAAAGGAGACAGCGCCATCGCCCCCTTTTCCCGCCTTGATAAAGATCCGTGCAACATCAACAAACATAATGTAATCCTCTTCTCTGTGCTTTGCATCATGCTATGGTCGGGTGCGGCGGTTCGCCGCTCAGGCCCTTACTATTATAACCATACGGAGTTATAAGAAAGACCCGGGCCAAAAGGCCCGGGTCAAAGAAGCAAAACAGATGTGGGCCAAAATTTGTGTATCCAACCCTTCATCAATTTGCAAAAAGCCGCGACCTGTGCGCAGATTTTGCACTTCTCAAGGGCCAAGTGTGCGCCACAGGCGTGCATGCAGGCCCTTGCAAAAATACAAAAAAGCGGCATAAGCCGCTTTTTTGAGAGAGCCCGGGCCATGGGGCCCGGGTCTTGGGGTTCTTACTGTTCCACCTTGATGACCGAGACCTTCTTGCGGTCGCGGCCGAAACGCTCAAAGCTGACGCGGCCGTCAGCCATGGCGAACAGGGTATCGTCAGAGCCGATGCCCACATTCAGACCAGGATGGATCTTGGTGCCCCGCTGGCGAACCAGGATGTTGCCAGCCAGCACATACTGACCGTCGGCGCGCTTGACGCCCAGGCGTTTGCTTTCGGAATCGCGGCCGTTCTTTGTGGAGCCGACACCTTTCTTATGAGCCATGAGTTACACCTCCGATTGGTTTAGGATGAAAAAAGGGAAGAACTTAAGCCTGGATGGCTTCGATGGTCACCTTGGTGTAGGGCTGACGATGGCCCTGGCGGCGACGGTAGTTCTTCTTGGCCTTGAACTTGAAGACCATAATCTTCTTGCCCTTGCCGGTCTTGACGACCTTGCCGGAGACCTTGGCTCCCTCAACATAAGGAGCGCCAACGGTCATAGCCCCGTCCTTTTCCACTGCCAGAACATTGTCAAAGGACACGGTTTCGCCATCGGCGGCTTCCAGTTTCTCGATGTAGATGGTGTCGCCCTCTGCGACCTTGTACTGTTTCCCGCCGGCTACGATGATAGCGTACATGCGGTTTGCACCTCTCTTCTTTGTTAGAGTCTCGCTCTCGGGGCGGGGACAGACCCACTTCTAGCCCGGTCGATGCGGCGAAGCCAGTATACCATCCCTTTCTCTAAAAGTCAAGACATTTTCGCGCCTTTTGGGTCACCGGGCCTTTTTCATAGTATTCTCCCGGGGAAAAGGCGGCGGGGTCTTTTAAAAACAGGCTCCACAGCCGGGCACAGTCCCCTTCCTTCTGAAAGGCCGGGATGGTTTTTCCCTGGGCGGGCTTGGTGATGACCGGCAAAGCACTCTGCTTGCGGGAAAGGGCCAGGGCCTGCCGCCCCTTTTCGCCCACGGCCAATACCTTTATATAAGAAGGAGGACTCTGGCATTCCTGCTTGGTCAGCCCCAGAAAGCCGCACAGAGCCATGCGCCGCAGCCGGGAGAGGGGATAGCGGCGGGTTTTGGTTTCTTCCAGAGCTGCGGTCAGGCTTTGGTTTTTCTGCAGAGCCCGGGCAAACCGGTGTTCCAGGCCCTCGGCCGCCCCGGGCAGGGCGGAAAGCTCCCGAAGGGACAGGCTCCAGAGCTTGCCCAGCATGGCTTTTTCCCCCAGGGCAGGCAGGGCCAGCCGTCCGGTCTTTTGCTCCCGGCGGAAAATTTCCCGGCACTGGGGAGGCAGGTAGGAAAGGGCCTCTTGGGTTTCACCTGCGGCGATCTTCTGCCGCAGGAAGGAGGCCGAGGGGAAGCCCTCTTCCGGCTCCATGGCGTCGTGGCCCGCCCCTTTCCGGGGGATGGCCACCGGCTGGATGGGGGCAGAAAGCTGCAAAAGTGCCTTGCCGTATTCGGTGGCCAGGATCACATTGGGCAGGCGGAGAAGGGCGGCTTCTTCTTTGATCTGCTCATAGAGGGCCCGTTCCCGGGCAGCGGCATAGGAGATGCCGCTTTTCAGATGGAGCAGGGTATTTGCCGCCGTCTCGTGCTCCAGAAGCAGCCGGGAAAGCTCCATGATTTTTTCTTCCCCCACCCCTTCGGTGCCGAAGGACAGGTGGGTGACACAGCCCAGGGCGGCAAGGATGCCCACCGCTCCCCGGGCAAAGCCCTCCGCCGAGGAAAGGGCGTAGGGGGCGGGGAGGGAGAGCACCAGGTCGGCCCCCTGGCTGAGGGCCATTTCGGCCCGGGCGTGAGGGGATAAAAGAGCCGGTTCTCCCCGCTGGACAAAATAGGAGGACAGGCACACCACAAGCAGGGTATCTTCCCCCAGTTTTTGCCTTGTTTTTTCCAGATGATACCGGTGGCCCCGGTGAAAAGGATTGTATTCTGCCACGATGCCGCAGATGTTCATAGGGATTTTCTCCATTTTGATGGTTGTACTTTTAAAAAATATGGTGTAAAATAGATTCGGTCTCATTTTATAACAAAAATAAGAGATTTACAATCATAAGGAGTGCAGAAGATGAAAGTACTGGTTATCAATGCGGGCAGCTCCTCGCTGAAGTATCAGCTGATGGATATGTCCAACGAAGGTGTTCTGGCCAAAGGCCTGTGCGAGCGCATCGGCGTGGACGGCCGGATCAGCCACAAGACCGCCGACGGCGTGAAGGTGGAGTATGATGTGTCCTTCCCCACCCATAAGGAAGCCTTTATGGAGCTGGTGAAGGTGATGAGCTCCGGCGAGGGCAAGGTCATCGACAGCATGAGCGAGATCTCCGCCATCGGCCACCGGGTGCTCCACGGCAGCGAGAAGTACAAGGTCTCCACCGTTGTCACCGATACCGTCATCGACGATATCATGTCCTTCAAGGATCTGGGCCCCCTCCACAATCCCCCTCAGGCCATCGCTATGAAGGCCTGCCAGGAAGTCTTCGGCAAGGACACCCCCATGGTGGCCGTGTTCGATACCTCCTTCCATCAGACCATGCCTCCCAAGGCTTATATGTTCGGCGTGCCCTATGAGTACTATGAGAAGTACTCCATCCGCCGCTATGGCTTCCACGGCACCAGCCATCGCTATATCGCTCATCGCCTGGGCGAGCTGAAGGGCTCCCTGGAAGGCAAGAAGGTCATCAACTGCCATCTGGGCAACGGCTCCTCTCTGGCCGCTATCCAGGACGGCAAGGTTGTGGATACCTCCATGGGCTTCACTCCCCTGGACGGCTTCCTGATGGGCACCCGCTGCGGCGGCATCGACCCCTCTGTGGTTACCTTCATCATGAAGAAGGAAGGCCTGGACCCCGACCAGATGAGCGACCTGATGAACAAGAAGTCCGGCTTCCTGGGCATCTCCGGCGTCTCCAGCGACTGCCGTGACCTGAACGAGGCTGCTCAGAAGGGCAACCAGCGGGCTCAGCTGGCTCTGGATATGTTCGTCTATCAGATCAAGAAGTTCATCGGCGGCTATGCTGCTGCCATGGGCGGCGTGGATGCCATCGTCTTCACCGGCGGCATCGGCGAAAACGACGCTGAGATGCGTGAGAAGATCTGCTCCGATATGGAATACCTGGGCCTCACGGTGGACCACGAGGCCTGCCAGAACGCTTCCCGCAAGGAAGCTGCTTTCCAGGCAGAGGGTTCCAAGGTGGAAGCCTGGGTCCTGCCCACCAACGAAGAGCTGATGATCGCTCGCGACACTGTGGAGCTGACCTCCAAGTAAGCCCAGTGCCTGGGCAGTCAGCGGCGTGACGCCGCAGTCGTATCGCCCGCAAGGGGGCGGTGTGTGAAAAAGCACCTGAGTGCTTGCGGGCACCCCTGAGCCTTGGTTGCAAAAGGTGCAAAGCCCCGTTGGCCCTGTTGCAAGGGCAATGGGAATCAAACAACAGAAAAATGCCGCCTTCATAGGCGGCATTTTTTGTGGCAGAGTGCCTCCGTTGTCAACCTGCGCTTCCGCGCTTGGCAGACGATAGAGCGTATGGCCGAGAGAGCAAACTGGCCCCTTCCTGGAACCCAGGAAGCACCAAAGCTCAACGACGCACTCAGCCGGGGAGAGCTTGCCAGTGGCGGCACGCCACCCTGGGAGAGTTACGCCTGTGGCGGCACGCCACCCTGGGAGGACTTGCCCGCGGAGGCACTCTGCTGACTGTGGCGGCACGCCACTTTACATGTGGCCGGGGGAGCGGTGCCAATCCCGGAAAAGCAGGCTGATGCACCACAGGGCGGAAAGACCCACCAGGGTGTAGACAATGCGGGAACCCACGCTGCCGGCCCCGAAGAGGGCGGCCACCAGGTCGAACCCGAAAATGCCGATGCTGCCCCAGTTGAGCCCGCCGATGATGGCGATAGCCAGGGCGATCTTATCAAACATGGAATTTTCCTCCAATCGTGTTGTTGCCTGCCATGGCTGCTGCCACGGCTCTATGGGAAGTATGCCCCAAACTGGATTTGATATGCTGAAAAGGTTGCGTTATAATGTTTTTATCCGATACCCATACCCATTCCCGTTTTTCCTTTGACGGCAGCGATACCGCCGCAGCTATGGAAAAAAGTGCCAGGAGCCACGGTCTTTCGGCCCTGGCCCTGACAGAGCACTGTGATTTTTATCATTTTGGCCCCTGTCCTCACTATGTCCGCAAAGAAGAGGACTGCCAGCAGGAGATGTTCCGACTAAAGCAGGAAGAGAACGATTTGCTGCTTTTGTACGGTGTGGAGCTGGGCCAGCCCCACCACAACCCGGAGCAGGCCCGGGCTTTGCTCCGGCGCCATCCCTATGACATGGTCATCGGTTCGGTGCACACTCTGGCCGATGGCCGGGATATTTATTATACCCCCTATCCGGACAAGGATGCCTGCCGCGGGGTGCTGGACATCTATTTTGAAGATTTGGAAAATCTTCTGAAATTCGGGGATTTTGACACCTTGGGCCACCTGGACTATCCCCTGCGGGTGATGGAAGGCCCCTGGGAAGAGCCCACTCTGATGGAATACAAAGAGCGGGTGGCCCCTATTTTGCAGAAATTGGCTCAAATGGGAAAGGCTCTGGAAATCAACGCCAAAGGCTGCCGGGAATGGTTCCATCGCCCCGGGCCGGAGGAGTGGATTCTGCGCCAGTTCCGGGAGTACGGAGGGAGCATGGTCACCATGGGCTCCGATGCCCATTCGGTGGAGAATGTGGGAAAGGGCATCCCTCAGGCCTGTGCTCTGGCCCGGAAGGCAGGATTTGAGCAGGTGACGGTGTTCCAGAACCGGAAACCCCGGCAGTTTGATATTGTGTAAAAAAGCAAAGGAGAAAGCTATGGCAGTCCGTGACGAGGTCTATGTGGCCGCCTGTTCTGATTATGAGGAAAAGCGGGTGGAAGAGTGCATCCGCCGGATGTTTGAGGATCAGGGCGGAGCGGAAGTTTTTCTGAAAAAAGGGAAGAATGTGGTCATCAAGCCCAATCTGCTCATGGCCCGGGCCCCGGAGGCCGCCACCACCACCCATCCGGCGGTGGTCAAGGCGGTGTGCCGGGTGTTTCAGGAGCAGGGGGCCAGGGTGACCATCGCCGATTCCCCCGGCGGGGTCTATAACAAAACCGCTTTGGGGAGAGTCTATCGTTTCACCGGCATGGAACGGGTGTCCCAGGAGACCGGCACTCTTCTCAACTGGGATTTTTCCAGCCGGAAACGCCGCTTTCAAGGTCTGAAACAGCGGAATTTTGACATTATCGCCCCCATCGCCCAGGCCGATGTGGTCATCAGCGTGGCCAAGATGAAGACCCATATGATGACCTATTTTTCCGGGGGCGTGAAGAATTTATACGGCGTCATCCCCGGGCTGACCAAGGCAGCCTATCACTCCCAGCACCCCGGGCGGCAGGATTTTGCCCGGCTGCTGGTGGATCTGTGCCGGTATGTGCAGCCGGCCTATACCATCCTGGACGGGGTGGAGGGCATGGACGGCAAAGGCCCCTCGGGAGGACGGGTGCGCCATGGAGGTGTGCTCTTCGGTTCTCAGAATCCTTTTGCCCTGGATCTGGCAGCCATGGAATATTGCGGTCTTGTGCCCGAGCGCTCCCCGGTGCACCAGGAGGGCGGAAAGCTGGGGCTGGTACCCTTTGAAGGGAAGCGGCTTACTTTGCGGGGAGACAGCATGGAGCCGCTGCAGCCGCCCTTTGTGCCGGCCATCCAGCAAAATGGCAGCCGGTTTTCCTGGGCGCCCCATTTTCTCCGGCCATGGCTGGAGCGGGCCGCAAATCCCTTTCCCCACATCACGCCCCGGTGTGTGGGCTGCGGCGACTGCGCCCGGGCCTGCCCCCGCCAAGCACTGCATGTGGCAAACGGCAAGGCTCATCTGGACAAGCGGAAGTGCATCAAATGCTATTGCTGCCATGAGATGTGCCCCATCAAAGCCATTGATGTATAGCAGGCGGGCGGCGGAGTGACGCCGCTGTCAGTGGCGTGACGCCAGCGGCATATGGGGTGCAGAAGAGTAAAAGACACCCCAAATGCACCCAGGGATACCGGGTGCCCACGAACACCATGGTTGGCATCTGCATCAGGCCCGGCGTGGGCGATACGGGAGCGGAGGCACTCCGCTGGGCGCCCGTTGGCATTGGATGCAGGAGAGAAAAAATATCGGTGGCGCACCCAGGGGTATCGAGCGCAGAAAAGAAAAATACACCCAAATGCACCCAGGGATACCGGGTGCCCACGAACACAGTGGCTGTTGTCTGCATCAGGCCCGGCGTTGGCGGCATGGGAGCGGAGGCACTCCGCTGGGCGGCATGGGAGCCCAGACACTGGGCGGAGGAAGAGATATGAAAGTACAAAGACAAAAGGCCTTGGCCAAAATCAATCTGACGCTGGACATTGTGGGAAAGCGGGAGGATGGCTACCATGAGCTGGAAACCATTATGCACACCGTGTCCCTTCACGATAAAGTGACCTTGCTGCCGGGAGAAGGGGAAGGGGTGGGGCTTTGGTGCAACCTTCCCTATGTGCCCCGGGACAGCCGGAACATCGCCTATAAAGCAGCGTTGGCCTTTTTCCAGGAAACCGGCAAAAAAGGTGCAGTGCACATCAAGCTGCAAAAGCGCATCCCGGTGGGAGCCGGTATGGCCGGGGGCAGCACCGATGCCGCCGCTGTGCTGCATCTTCTCAACCGGGCTTACGGCTATCCTCTCGGGAGGAAAAAACTTCATGAGCTGGCCCTTACCCTGGGGGCCGATGTGCCCTTCTGCCTGGAAACCGGCTGCCGTCTGGCCAGGGGCATCGGGGAAAAACTCACCCCCGCCCCTCATCTGCCCCCCTGCGGCATTTTGGTGATCAAGCCCCGGTATTCCATCTCCACCAAGAGCCTGTTTCAGAAAATGGATGCAGAGCCTTTGCAGCAGCGGCCCGACACCCAGGCCATGCTCCGGGCGCTGGAGGAAGGGGACCTGGAAAAAATCGGCGCAAATCTTGGCAATGTGATGGAGCCGGTGGCCTGCGCCCTCCATCCCCAGGAGCAGGAGCTGCGGGAAAAAATCCTTGCAGAAAAGGCCCTGGGGGCCCGCATGACCGGTTCCGGCTCGGCTCTGTATGGTTTGTTTGAAAATACCCAGCAGGCGGAAAAAGCCGCAGAGGCCTTCCGGAAACTGCCGGTGGAGACCTTCGTCTGCACGCCGGTTTTTTGAGAAAACCTGGTTTAAAAACAAAAACACCAGTCCATACTTCTCTCAGAAGGAAAGGCTGGTGTTTTTACTTATGATAAAGAAACTGAACTTCAAAAAATGGGAATGGGCTCTTCTCCTGAGCCTGCTGCTGACTTTCACCCTGGGGGCTTTCTGGCCGGGGGAGCAGGAGAGCATAGAGAGCAAGGTGACAAGGCTTCATGTGCTGGCCAACAGCGACAGCGAAGAAGATCAGGCCCTGAAGCTCCTGGTGCGGGACGGCGTGCTGGAAGAAGCGAAAAAATGGGAGGGAAAGCCCATGGATGCAGCTTTCCTGGGCGCCATTCAAAAGGCCGCCCAGAAGGTGGTGGAGCAGGAGGGCTACCACTACCCGGTGCAGGTGGAAAAGCGGGATACTTATTTTGACACCCGGGAATATGATACCTTCTCTTTGCCTGCCGGGGTTTATGATGCTTTGCGGGTGACCATCGGGGAAGGTGCGGGTCACAACTGGTGGTGTGTGCTGCTGCCGCCCCTTTGCGCTCCGGCCTGTGAGGAGGAGTTTCTGGATACCGCCCAGGAGAATTTTTCTCCCGGGGAGATCCGGTATATGACAGGGGACGGCCTGCAATACAAAGTGCGTTTCAAGGTGGCCGAGCTGCTGGCCCAGCTGTGCCATGCCCTGGGATAAACCAAAGCATCTTTGCCCGGTTGCGATGTTTCCTCCCAAAGTGGTATAATAACCGCAAAACGGTTATTATACCACTTTTTTGCTGATGTTTTCTGGCTATCTCTTTGGGGGGAGGTTTTACATCTATGGTGACCATTTACACCGGCCGGGCGGGATGCGGCAAAACCGAGGCCCTGCTTTCTGCCATGGGAGAGGGGGCCAAGGCCGGACGGCGGCAGCTGCTGATTGTGCCCGAAATGCTCTCCCACGAAAGTGAACGGCGGCTGCTTTTTTCCCAGGGCAATCCCATCGCCCGCTTTGCCGAGGTGCTCACCTTCAAGCGGTTGGCCCAGCGGGTGCTGGGGGAGGGGGGACACCCGCCTGCACTGCTGGACGGCGGCGGCCGGGTGCTGGCCATGCACCGGGCGCTGTCTCTTTGCGGGGACAGCCTGACCCATTTTTCTCTCTCGGCCCGGCCGGAGCTGGCAGGGGGTATGCTGGAACTGGTGAGCGAGCTGAAAAGCTGCCAGGTGGCCCCGGAGGATCTGGCAAAAGCTGCGGAAAGTCTGGGGGAGAGCCGGAGTAAAGTCCGTGACCTTTCCCTTTGTTACGCTGCCTATCAAAGGGTGACAAAAGATCTGCCCCTGGATGACAAAGACCTGCTGACGGCCTGCCGGGAGGCTCTGGGCCCATCGGACTTCGGCCAGGGGTGGGATCTTTATTTTGACGGCTTTTCCGGCATGACCGCCCAGGAGCGGAGCATTGTGGAAGTGTTGCTGGAAAAATGCCATTCCGCCGCTTTTGCTCTTCTTTGGGAAAAAGAGGACCGTCTTTTTTTAGAGCAGGAGAAATTTTTGCAGCGTTTGGCCGGAATCTGCCAAAAAATCAATCGCCCCTTCCAAGTGTGCCCTTTGCAGCGGAAAGAAGAGGAAGTGCCGCCGGCCCTCTCGGTGCTGGAGCGGGATCTCTTTGATTATGCCGCTACTCCCACGGAAAATGCCTGGCAAGGAGTAAAACTTTACACTCTTTCTGATCCCCAGGAAGAATGCGAATTTGCCGCATCTCTTTGCCGGGGCGCCATGGGAGAGGGGATGCGCTGCCGGAACATGGTGGTGGCCTGCTCCGATATGGAGACCTATGCCCCGCTGCTGGAAAGCGCCTTCCAGAAATGGCAGGTGCCCTTGTTTCTGGGAGAGAAAAGCGACATTCTGCAAAAGCCGGTGCTGGCCGCTCAGCAGGGAGCCTTGCTGGCCGCCTGTCAGGGCATGGGCTATGAGGATGTGTTCGCCTATCTGAAAAGCGGCCTGTCTCCCCTCGCCATGGAGGAATGCGACAAGCTGGAAAACTATGTGCTGATGCACAACATCCGGGGCAAACAGTATTTTGCTCCCTTCCGGAAAAATCCCGGTGGCTATGGGGCTAAGGAGGACCCGGGGGCTTTGCTGGAGCTGGAACACATCCGGCAGAAGATCGCCCCGGCCTTTGAGAATCTGATAAAGGCTCTGAAAGTGAGCCGTCAGGGGCCGGACTATGCCCAGGCCCTGGAACGGTTTTTGAAAGAGACCGGCATGGAACAGGCCCTTTCGGAAAAAGCCCGCAGCCTGGAAGAGCAGGGCCGGGCGCGGGAGAGCGCCGAATACAGTCAGCTCTATGACATTTTGCAGGGGGCCCTCTGCCAGTTTTCCGCCGCCATGGGCGGGCAGCAGATGGACGCCGGGGAATTTTGCCGCCTGTGGCGGCTGATGCTCTCCCAGTACCAGGTGGCCGCCATTCCGGTGTCCCTGGACCATGTCCAGGCCGCTTCCTTTGACCGGCAGAGTTTTGCCGGGGTGGAGTTCCTCATCATCCTGGGGGCCAGAGAAGGGGCTTTGCCCCCGGCGGTGGGCGGGGGAAGCCTGCTCACCGAAGAGGAGCGGGATGCGCTATTGCGGGCAGGGGTGACCCTGACCCAGACCGCCGAAGAGCAGGCCTATGAGGCCCAGAGCCAGATCTACCACGCCTTTGCCGCCCCCAGCAAACGGCTGGCGGTGCTCTGCCCCCAGACCCTTTCCGGCGGTACTGCCTGCCGCCCTTCCTACCTGGTGGAGCGGATGCTTCACCTGCTGCCCGGTTTGGAAATGAGCCGTCCGTCGGGGGATTTCCGTTTGCTGGCTCCCCGGCCCGCCTGGGAGCTGGCCTGCGCCGCCTGCCAGGGGGAAGGGGACACATGGGCCAGAGCCGCCCTTTCTTTGGAAGAGGAGAAGGGGGAAGAGCAGCAGAGCCGTTTTGAAGCCCTGCGCCGCTATGCCGTTTCTCCCCGCGGGCCCATCCGCTCCCGGGAGCTGGTGGCCGCCGCCTACGGTAAGCGCATCCGCATCACCGCTTCCCGGGCGGAAAAGGCGGCCGCTTGCCGCTTCTCCTACTTCATGGAGTACGGCCTTCATGCCAAGGAGCGGAAACGGGCCACTTTCGGCGCGCCGGAAACCGGCACCTTCCTTCACGATGTGGTGGAGCGGGCGGTGCGGCTTTTGGAAGAGGGGGAGGAGCAGGAGCCGCGGAAAGCCGCCCTGCGGGCCATTGCCCAGGTGAAGGAAAAGACCCTGCCCCATTTAGAGGAAGAAAGTCCCCGGTTCCGGGCCATTTTCCGCCGCATCCAGCGGATGGTGGTGTCCATTGTGGAGGATGTGTGGCAGGAGCTGAGCCTGTCCCAGTTCCGTCCCATCGCCTTTGAGATGGCCTTCGGCCCGGGGGAAGAATACCCGCCCATTCTGCTGGAAGGGGACGGGGTAAAACTGACCCTCAGCGGCAAGATCGACCGGCTGGACGGTTTTATCCAGGACGGCACTCTGTATGTGAAGGTGGCCGATTACAAAACCGGCAAAAAGACCTTCCATCTGTCCGATCTGCTCTATGGCATCAATATGCAGATGTTCGTCTATCTGCTGATGGTGGGCTTCGGCAAGGAAGCGGTGCTGGAAAAGGCCCGGGAGCGCCTGGGAGACGGGGCCCAGCAGATCCAGACCGCCGGGGTGCTTTATATCCCGGCCAAGACCCCTTATGTGCAGGTGGGTTACGGTGAGGATGGGGAAGGAAAGCTGAGCAAAGAATTGCGCCGCATCGGCATTGTGCTGGATGAAGAGCCGATTTTGCAGGCCATGGAGGACCGGCAGGAGGGGGACTTCCGCTTTCTGCCCGTCAGCGTGAAAAAAGGAGGCGGGCTGAAGAGCACTTCTTCGGTCACCAGCCGGGAGGGGCTGGAAAAGCTCACCCGAGGGGTGGACCGGCAGCTGCGCCGCCTGTGTGCCCTCATCACCCGGGGGGACATCGAGGCCCGGCCTTTGGTCACCGGCCCTGGGGCGTCGGTGTGCAATTTCTGCCCCTACAAAGACGCCTGCCACTATGACGAGACCATGGCCAAGGATGCACCCCGGCTGGCCCGGGTGCTTTCTCAGGAAGAGGTCTACGCCCGTCTGACAGAGGAAGAAGAGGAGGAAACACACCATGGCCGTTGAGTTTACCAAAGAACAGCGCCAGGCCATTGAGAGCCGGGGCGGCAGCCTGATCGTGGCCGCCGCCGCAGGCAGCGGCAAAACAGCGGTGCTGGTGGAGCGGGTGATACAGCGTCTGCTGGAGCCGGAAGGGCTGGAGCTGCGGGAGATGCTCATCGTCACCTTTACCAATGCCGCCGCCATGGAAATGCGCCAGCGCATCGGCAAGCGTCTGCTGGATGAGCTGGCTTTGCATCCGGCCTCCCGCCGTCTCCGGCGTCAGCTGGCCCTGCTGGGTTCGGCCCCCATCCAGACGGTCCATTCCTTCTGCCTGGGGCTGCTGCGGCAGAATTTTGCCCTGCTGGGTCTGCCTCCGGCCTTCCGGCTGCTGGAAGAGAGCGAAAGCCGTCTGCTGAAGGAGCAGGCTTTGGAGGATACCCTGGAAGAGTGGTACGAAAGCCGGGGAGAGGACCCGGATTTTCTGGCCGCTTTGGAGAATTTCGCCGAAGAACGGGGGGACAAGAACCTGGGCCGGGCGGTGCTTCATCTGTACGACTCCTTGATGAGCCATCCGGACCCGGAGGGGTTTTTGGATTCGGCCCTGTCCTCCATGGAAAGCTTGGCCCGGGGCGAGCTTCAGCAGGCTCCCTTCTGTCAGGAGAGCCTGGCGGAATGCGATGGGGCCATGGCCTTCTGGCAGAACAAGCTGGGGGAGGCTTTGGAGGAGATCGCCTTTTCTCCCGCCATCGAGAAGGGCTATGGCCCGGCCTTTTCCGCCTGTCTGGAAGGGGCCAAAGCCATAAGAGAAGGGGCCAGAGCGGGCTGGGACGCCTGTTATCAGGCTCTGGCCGGCTGGGCAAAGCCCCGGGTGGGAGCGGTGCGGGGAGAGGACAAGGATTATCTGGACCGGCTGAAAGCCCTGCGGGACGGCTTTTCCCAGGAAGTGGAACGGCTGCGGGAAGAGACCTGCTCCCGGCCCCTTGCGGCGGTGCAGCAGGAAGGGGAGCGGTCTTTGCCCATCCTCCGGGGGCTGATCCAGTTGGAGAAGGGCTTCCAGGAGCAGTACCGCCGGCTGAAGGAGCAGCGGGCCGCCTTGGATTTCAGCGATCTGGAACACGGCGCCCTGGCGCTTCTTTATGATAAGGAGGGGAATGTGACCCCTCTGGCCCGGCAGGTGGCCCAGGGCATCGGGGAGATTCTGGTGGACGAATACCAGGACAGCAACGGGGTGCAGGAAAAGATCTTTGCCGCCCTGCGGGGAGAAAAAGGGAGCCTGTTCATGGTGGGGGATGTGAAGCAGAGCATCTACCGTTTCCGTCTGGCCGAGCCGGAGATCTTCGTCCACAAATATTACAGCTATCAAGATTACGAAAAAGACCCCCAGGGGGCGGAAAAGCGGCTGATGCTCAACCAGAATTTTCGTTCCCGCCGGGAGGTCTTGTCCCTGTGCAATTTTATCTTCTCCCGCACCATGAGCCGTTCTTTTGGCGGCGTGGACTACGACAGCCGGGAGGCCCTGTATCCCGGGGCAGAATACCAGGGGAATTGTCCCGCCGAAGTGTGGGTGCTGGACATGAAGCGGGAAAAGGAGCCGGGAGAGGAAAGCGGCAAGGCCCTTTATGAGGCCGCTTTCACCGCAAAGCGGGTGAAGGCCCTTCTGAAAGAGTGCCGGGTGGAGGAAAAAGGAGAGAGCCGCCCGGCAAAGCCGGGAGATGTGGCCATTTTGCTCAGCTCCTTCACCTCCAAAGCGCCCTTGTATCAGAAGGCCCTGGAGGAAGAGGGCATCCCCTGCGCCGCCGGGGGCGGAGATCTGTTTTCCACCGTGGAAATGGCGGTGATGCGCTCGTTCCTGGCTATCATCGACAACCCACGCCAGGACATCCCTCTCATTTCGGTTCTTCGCTCGCCTTTGTTCCTCTTTACGCCGGACGAGCTGCTCACCATCCGGCAAAGCCGCCGGGAGGGGGATTTTTATGACGCTCTGAAAGAGAGCGATCTGCCAAGGGCCAAGGAGTTTATGGATCTTCTTTACCGGCTGCGCCAGTATGCTCCCGATCTGGGGGCCGGGCAGCTGTTGTCCCTGATCTACCAGGAGACCGGAGCGCTGGGCGTATTCCAGGCCCTGGACGGAGGCAATACCCGGCGGCGGAACCTGCACCGGCTCTATCAGCTGGGGCTGGAATACGAAAAGACCGGGCGGCGGGGGCTGCTGGGCTTTCTCCGTCAGTTGGAAGAGCGGGCCAAGGAAGGGGAGCGGGTGCCGCCGGAAGGGGGCGACGGTGTGGCGCTGATGAGCATCCACCGCTCCAAGGGGCTGGAGTTCCCCATTGTGCTGCTTCCCGATCTGAGCAAGCGGTATAACACCGATGAAATGCGCCAGAGCCTGGCCATCGACAAAAAGCTGGGGGTGGCCTTTTCCCTGCGGGACGAAACACTCCGCACCGAGACGGCCACTCAGATGGAAAACGCCATCTTTGCCAAGGCCCTGCGCCAGAGCCGGGAGGAAGAGGAACGGAAGCTTTATGTGGCCATGACCCGGGCCAGGGAGAAGCTGGTGCTCATTCTTTCCCTGCCCGATGCCGTCTCGGCCATCCGCCAGTGGGCGGGTGCTCTGGAGGGGGACAGATTGCCCTGGCGGGAGTGCGCCGGGCAAGGCCGCGCTGCTCTGCTGGTGGGAGCGCCCCTTCTGTGCCACAAGGGGGCAGAGGAGCTGCGGGCCTATGGAGGGCTGGGGGCCATGGACTTCCCTCTTTCCGGGGAGAAAGACGAGCTCCGGTGCCATGTGCAGCCCTATGACCCGGCGGTGTTGGAGGTGGACACCCGGCAGGCCGAGACAGAAGAACATGAGCGGGAGCCTTTGCCCGATCTGGCCCCGTACCGAGCCATGCAGGCCTTCCGGTATCCCTATGAAAAGGAGAGCCGTCTGCCCTCCAAGCTGACCCCTACCGCCCTTGTGACCATGGAGGACACCCCGCGGCTGGAGTGGCGGCGGCAGGAAGCCCGCATTCGGCTATATCAGGGCCAGACCCGGGAGCAGGCCATGAGCCGGGGCACTCTGATCCACCGGTGTATGCAGCTGGTGCAGCTGGAAAACTGCCTGACCCCGGAAGGGGCCGCCCAGGAGCTGCGGCGGCTGCAGGAGGGGGAGCTGAAAGGGGAGAATCTGGACCGGGTACCGGTGGGGGCCATTTCCGATTTTGCCCGTTCCCCATGGGGAAAGCTGGCCCGGGAGAACCCCTGTTTGCGGGAGTATCAGTTTTCCGCCCTTTTCTCACCCAGGGAACTGGGGTTGGGAGAGGAAGAAGAGGAAGAGATTCTGATGAACGGGGTGATGGATCTGGTGATAAAGACCCCGGAAGGGGCCATTATTCTGGATTTCAAAAGCGACCGGGTAAATCCGGGAGAGGAAGAGGCTCACGCCGCCCGCTATGCGCCCCAGCTGGATATTTACGCCCGGGCCTATGAGAAGGTATGGCAGCAGCCGGTGCTGCAAAAGGTCATTTATTTTTTAAGCAGCGGCGGAGTGTCTCTGCAGGTATAACGCCCCAGGCTCTGTGCGTTACGGCCAGCGTGCTGCGGGTCCGGTGGCCGGACGGCCATACTCTCTTTGCCTGATTCGATACAATCAGCCTGGTTCTGCTGCTCAGTGCGGGAGCACGACTTGCCTGCCCAGGCACTGGGCCCGGTGGCCGGACGGCCGTACTCTCTTTGCCTGGTTCGATACAATCAGCCTGGCTCTGTTGCTCAGTGCGGGAGCACGACTTGCCAGCCCAGGCACTGGGGTCCGGCAGAGCGCAGCAAAAAAGCCGATGGAATTTTCCATCGGCTTTTTCGTTGACCCCCGCCGCAGCGGGGGATCTGGTTCTTTTAGTCCTGGATGTTGAACTTCTTCTTGAAGCGATCAACCCGTCCACCTGTATCTACCAGCTTCTGCTTGCCGGTAAAGAAGGGGTGGCAATTACTGCAAATTTCCACATGGATGTTCTCCTTGGTGGAGCTTGTCTCGATCTCGGCGCCGCAAGCGCACTTGATCGTGGTCCGATTGTACTGGGGATGGATGCCCTCTTTCACTACTTCTCACCTCGCATCAGCTTCATTGCATTATTACAAGCACAAATTATATTACCACAGAGGTGCCTGGAATGCAAGCATTTTTTGTGATTTTGCAGAAAAATTTCTCTGGGGACAATCATACCACAATCCGGAGCTTTTTTCCAGCATTTTTTTGTCACCTCTTGATTTTTCAGCGGCTTTCCCCTATAATTTTAAATGTTTGTAACAAATCACCAGAAGAGATTTGTTATAATTTGATTTGCGCATCGCCTTTTGGCGAAATTGATGAAGTGAGGATGTTTTCAATGGGTAAAGGTGCAAGATCACGAAAAGAGCGGGCCCAGGAGCAGGAGCAAAAGGTTGTCCAGCAGCAGGAGCAGAAGGGCAAACGCCGCCTGCGCAAGGCCCTTTGCGGTCTGGCCGCCATTCTGGTACTGGTGCTTCTGGTGTTCGGCCTGCTGTATGCCACCGGCACTTTGCAGCGTCATATGACCGCCATGACCGTGGGCGACAGCAAGATCTCCGGTCAGGAATACAGCTATTATTACAATATGCTGCGCAGCAATTTCCTCTCCTCCAATGAGAGTTATCTGTCCTCCATGGGTCTGACTGCGTCCACTCTGGACGATGCCAGCTATACCGAGGATATGACTTTTGGGGAATATTTCCGCCAGCAGACCGATGCCACCATCCGGGTGGCCTATGAGCTGTATAACGAAGCCAGCGAAAATGGCTACGAGATCAGCCAGGAAGGTCAGGAAAATTACGACGCCAATGTCCAGGCCGTCAAGGACGCCGCCAAGGAGTCCGAGCTCAGCGAGACCAAGTACCTCCAGACGGTCACCGGTGTGTCCATCACCATGGAGGAATACGAAGAGATCCTGTGGAAGGATGCCCTGGGCCGGGATTATTATGAAAATACCCAGGCCAAGGAGTATACCGCTGAGGATCTGGAAGCTTATTATGCAGAAAACGCCGATCAGTTTGATCTGGCCGATTACCGTGTGTTCCAGGTGTTCTTTGACGCCGAGGACGAGGCTTCCAAGACGGCGGCCAAGGAAAAGGCCGATGCCTTTGCCGCGGCTGTCACCGATGAGCAGTCCTTTATCGATATGGCCAAGGAGCAGGCCGCCGAGGATCAGGTGGAGCAGTACTCCGAGCCCGATGGCACTCTGACCGAAGGCGCCACCCTTTCCACTTCCGGCACCGTCATCGACTGGGTGAAGGATGCTTCCCGCCAGGAAGGCGATGTGGAAGTGCTGGAAATCAGCAGCAATTACAGCGTTGTGTATTTCATCGGCCGTTACCGTGACGAAAGCGAGAGCGTGGATGTGCGGCACATCCTGCTGTCGGTGGAGGAAGGCAGCGACGAGGAAGCAAAGAATGAAGTGAAGGCCCAGGCCGAAGCCCTGCTGGAAGAGTGGAAGGCGGGAGAAGCCACCGAGGACTCCTTCGCTCAGCTGGCCCGGGAGCATTCTTCCGACAGCAACGCATCCCAGGGCGGTCTGTATACCGGCATCAATGAGAACACCAATTTCGTGGATACATTCAAGAACTGGTGCCTGGATGAGAGCCGCAAGGCAGGCGATACCGGCATTGTGGAAACCGAGTACGGCTATCATATCATGTACTTTGTGGGCAGCGGTCCCACCTGGGAATCCAGTGCCGAAGCGGCCCTGACCAATGAGGATTACTACGCCTATCTGGATGAGATGGACGAAAAGTATCCCATGAAGCAAAATGACAAGGTCATCGATATGGTGATCTAAGGCAGCATGGCGGAGAGCCGGTTACCGGCTGGCCATTGCTGTGAAGAATAGGAAACCCCCGGCGCAAATCCTGCGCCGGGGGTTTTGTTTTCGCTTATGATTTGGTGCGGCCGGACTATTTCAGTTCCTGCTCCAGTGCATCAAATTCCGGGGTGGAGAAAAATTCACCCAATGTGATCTCCAAACCATCACATAGCTTTTTGATGGTCACTGTACCGGGGTTGCGGCTTTCACCGTTCAAAATGCTTTTTACCGTGGCTTGGGACACGCCGGAAAGGTTGCTCAACCCATTGGGGGTAATGTGCCGCTGCTGGCATAATTGCCGAATACGGAAAACGATGGCTTCTCTGGTATCCATGTGTCCCTCCTTGGTGATTTCCTGTTCTTTTTTGTATGATATGCCATTTGAGAAAAGAACATTAGTTATATTTCACTAATTGAGGGAAAGAAATAGCATCGCAAAAATGGATGTCTTTTCAGATCAAATAGCTGTTGATTGCCTTTATGCAGCAGAATTGTGTGGAACTTGATTTTAAAGTCCGCGTCTGTTTGAGGTGCAGCAGACCGGCATAGCCGCCCGGGTATGGGGCATTTTTTCTTTACCCCCTTTCCTCTTTGTAAATTTTTCGCTATAATCAACATAGCAGTCCTGCATGGGCGGCGACAACCAAATACCGAAAGGGGAAGAAGACGATGAAGTTCACCAGTTTTCTCAGGCAGAGTGGGGAGGAGCGCACCCGCAAGATCCTGACGGGAGGGGTCTATGGCACCATGCTCTTTTTGGCCGTGCCCTCTTTCCTTATGCTCATTTCCCAGGCATTGGCCACCACCTTCGACAACTGGTTCATCCTGAACTATGCCGATCTCAGTTCCAGCGGCGCCGTCTCTTACAGCATGCAGGCCTTTAATGTGATCTACAACGCCGGCATCGGCCTTTCGGTGGCCGGTACCGCCATCCTGGGCCGCTTCAATGGCCAGGGGGATTGGGAACAAAGCCGCCACTATACCCGGCAGTTTCTGGCCCTGATGTTTTGCCTTTCCGTGGCCCTGGGCGGCCTGACCTTCCTGCTTTCCGGCTTCTATGCAAACATGGCTCTGCCCGATCTGAGACCCGGCGTGCGCCTTGCCATGCGGCTGTATGCCTTTTCCATTCCCTTTGCCTATTTCAACAACGCCTACTATGCTTTGAAAAACGCCGTGGGCAAATCGGAAGTGCCCTTTGCCTTTACCTTCCTGATGGTGTTTACCAAGGTGGTCTGCAATGCCATCTTCGTGGCCGGCATGGGCCTGGGAGTCATGGGCATCGGTTTTGCCACCATCTGTTCCCATCTGGTGGTCTCTCTGGTGCTTTTGTTCGATGTGTTCTTCCGCAAACATGGCATGCACCTGTCTTTCCGCCATTTCCGCTTCGACAAGGACGCCATACGCACCCTTTTGACCGTGGGTATTCCTTCGGTGATCAACAACATGGCCATGTCGGTGGGCTTCTGGCTCATCAATCTGGAAGCCATGAAATTCGGCACCACCTTGCTCAATTCCATCAATTTGGGGAACAATATCTCCAGCCTGATGTATAACCTGACCAGCTGCTTCGGCACCACTGTTACCACCGCCGTCAGCCTGAACCTGGGCGCCGGTCAGAACCAGCGGGCCAAGGCTTCCGCCGTGGCCTCGGTGGTGATGAGCACCATCGGCGGATTTTTGGGTATCGCCATCATCTATCTGTTCGGCGAGCCCATCACCCATCTGTTTACCAATGCAAACCCTGAAGTGCTGGAAGGGGCCCTCACCACCCAGAAAATCGCCGTTTTGGGCGCGCCCACCTTTGGCGTGTGCAGCGTTTACTGCGGCGTGTTCATCGGCTTTGCCCGCACCAAGCTGCCCATTGCCATCAATGTGGCCCGAGTGTGGCTGCTGCGGTATGTGTTTATCCGGGTGGTGGAAAGCCAGCTGTTCCTGGAGACCATCATGGGCGGCCGAATCCATATCAATTACACTGTTATCCCCTGGGCCACGGTGTTCAGCAACACCATGACCGCTATTTTTGCCTATGTGGTGTACAAGACCCTCCGCTGGGAAGGCCAGCACAATTTCATTGTGAAAAAGTCTCATAGCGCCAAAGAAGGAGCGAAAAACTGATTTGAAAGAACTGGAAAACAACAAAGCCGGGATGCCCGGCGAAGGCCGTCCGGAGCGGGCGGCCCTGGTGGGGCTGCGGTGCACCGCCCTCGCCGATTTCGACCATTCTGACGAGGACACCATGGAAGAGCTGTCCCAGCTGTTGGAGACCGCTGGGGGAGAATGCATCTTCAAGGCCATGCAGAACCGGCCCACCCCCGATCCCCGCACCTTTATCGGGGAAGGGAAGGCCCAGGAGATCGCCCAGCTGGTGAAGGCCAATGAGGTGGAGCTTCTGGTGATGGACAATGAGCTGTCCCCCTCCCAGGCCCGGGCTCTGGAAGATATCATGGGCTGCCGTGTCATGGACCGCAGCGGCCTGATTCTGGATATTTTTGCCCAGCGCGCCCAGACCCGGGAAGGCAAGCTGCAGGTGGAGCTGGCCCAGTACCAGTATCTGCTGCCCCGGCTTTCGGGCATGTGGACCCACCTGGTGCGCCAGACCGCCGGCGGCGGACGAAGCCCCATCGGCACCCGCGGCCCTGGTGAAACACAGCTGGAAACCGACCGCCGGCATATCCGCCAGCGCATTGCCCGGCTCCAGCGGGAGATCGAGAACGTGCGGCAGATCCGCACCACCCAGCGCCGTCAGCGGGAAAAGCGGGAAGTGCCTCTGGTGGCCCTGGTGGGATACACCAATGCGGGAAAATCCACCTTGCTCAACGCCCTTACCGGGGCGGAAGTCCATGCCAACGACCGGCTGTTTGACACCCTGGACCCCACTACAAAAAGCCTGCGGTTGGAGGACGGACGGCAGCTTTTGTTTTCCGACACCGTGGGATTCATCCGCAAGCTGCCCCATCATCTGGTGGAGGCCTTCAAGGCCACTCTGGAAGAGCTGGTCTATGCCGACGTGCTCATCCATGTAGTGGACGCTTCCAGCGAGATCTGGGAGGGCCAGGCCCAGGTGGTGGAAAGCCTGATTGCCCAGCTGGGCGCTCAGGAGACGCCGCGGATCCTGGTGTTCAACAAGTGCGACAAGATCGCTCCCGACCTGGAGCCCCGGCAGACAGGAGCGGTGCATATTTCGGCCAAGAAGGGTATTGGCCTGGACCGGCTGCTCAGCCGGATCGGGGAGACTCTGGACAGCGCCCAGCGGCAGGTGGAGTTTATTTTGCCCTATGACCGGGCATCGGTGCTGGATATGCTCTACCGGAAAGCCCAGGTGAAGAAGGCCGATTATGTGCCCGAGGGCATTGCGGTCACCGTGCTCTGTGACGCCGCCGTGCTGGGACAGCTGAAAGAGTGGGTCCCCGACTGGCGGAAGAAAGAAGAATGGGAAGACTAGAGCCAGAGCCTTTGCTGCGGCAAAGGCTCGCAAAAGAAACAGGCCCGGTGGAAACTTTGTTTCCCTGGGCCTGTTTCTTTGCTATTGGCGGCGTGTTATTTCGGCGTAAAGCCGAAATAACCATCATTCCGGTAGGTGACGCCGCCGCTGGCTCTCGGGGAAAAACTAAGTTTTTCCCCGACCCTTTTCCAGCCTCCCGGCGGGGTTGCGTAATGGAAGCAGGTAGACACAACCAGCCCTGGTTCTGTTGCCCGGTGCGGAAGCACAGTATGGGAGCGGCGGCTCGCCGCTTCGCGCCCCAGGCGGGGTTGCGTGATGGAAGCAGGTGGACACAACCAGCCCTGGTTCTGTTGCCCGGTGCGGAAGCACAGTATGGGAGTGGCGACACGCCACTAGAGTTTGATGGATTGGATGCAGGGGATGGAGCTGAGCAGGTTGAGCACCTGGGGAAGGGAGAAGCCGGTGGGGAAGGAGACATACAGCTCCACCAGCAGGAAATCCTGCTCCTGACGGGCAATGGTGTAGCTGATTACCTGGATATGGTTGCTCTCCAGAGCGCGCCACAAGGTCTCCAGCGCGGCCTCATTCCAGATCAGCCGGGCGGTGAGCCGCTGGGCCATAGGGGTTTTCACCAGGCTGGCGCTTTTGGAGGGCAGGGCATACAGCGCGGTCATCAGCAGGGCGGCGAAAATGCCCACCACATACATCCCCGCACCGATGGCCATGCCTACTCCCACCGTGGCCCAGATGGCCACCGCCGTAGGCAGGCCCACCACCGTTTGCTTGTGTACAAAAATCAGGCTTCCCAGAAAACCGATGGCGGTCATCAGTCCGGCAGCTACCCGGGAGGGGTCCAGACCGATGCCTTCCTGGGGCAGCAGATCAAAAAAGCCATATTTGGAAACGATCATCAGCAAAGAAGCAGAAGCGGCGATCATGGCCAAGCTCCAGCCCCCTGCCACCACCGGGCCGCGCTGGCGGCCGAAGCGCAGCAGAAACCCGCAGCCCATGGCCAGCAGGATCCGCAGCAGGTATTCCCCTTGTTCCAGCCAGAATGCCATCATGGACAGCCCTCCTTTTTCACAAAAAAGGTTGTGAAAAATACCTATGCAACTTGGGAGAATTATAGCACAATCTGGTGAAAATAACAAGGAGAGCCAGGGAATTTTTCCCTCAGGCTAGGAAAATGGGCCGGGATGTGGTATGCTGAGAAAAAGAGCAAAGGGAGGAAATACCTGTGAGTTATTTGGACAAGGCAAAGGCGCTGGAGGAATACATGGTCACCATGCGGCGGCATTTTCATCAGCACCCGGAAAAGAGCATGGAGGAACGGGAAACCACCGCTTTCATCATGGCTCGGCTCAATGAGATGGGCATTCCCCATCGGAAGCTGAACCCCTCCGGGGTGGTGGCCGAGATTCCGGGAGGCCGTCCGGGCAAGACGGTGGCCTTGCGGGCCGATATGGATGCGCTGACCATCCAGGAGGAAACCGGCCTGCCCTTTGCCAGTAAGGCGGAAGGACTGATGCACGCCTGCGGCCATGACCTGCACATGGCAGGGCTGCTGGGAGCGGCCAGGCTGTTGTGGCAGGAGCGGCAGAGCCTGGGCGGCAATGTGCGTCTGATCTTCCAGCCGGGCGAAGAAGTGGGCAAAGGCGCCAAGGCCGTCATCGAGCAAGGCGGTATGGAAGGGGTGGACATGGTCTTTGGCATGCACAATATGCCCTCTCTGCCCGCCGGAACAGTGGCCGGGTCCAAAGGACCGGTGTTTTCCGCCGCCGACTATTTCAAGATCACCATCCAGGGCAAGGCGGGCCATGGGGCCACGCCGGAGGATGCCATTGACGCCACTGTGGCCGCCAGTGCTCTGGTGATGAACCTGCAGCCCCTGGTCAGCCGGGAGATCAGCTCCCTGGAAAGCCTGGTGATCACCGTGGGCCAGCTTCACAGCGGCACCCGGTTCAACATCATCTCCGGAGAGGCCGTGCTGGAGGGCACCGTGCGCAGCTTTGATCCCGCTATTCACGACATGGTGCCGGGAGCCATGGAGCGAGTGGTGGAAGGCATCGCCCGGGCCTACCGGGTGGAGGCCAAATTGGAATATGACAAGGTGGCCAAGGCCTGCGTCAATGAGGAAGGATTCACCGATCTTTGCCTCCGGAGCGCCGGGAAGGTGGCCCAGGTGGCCCCTGAAGGCCGTCAGATGATCGCCGAGGACTTTTCCGAGTATATGCAGCTGTGTCCGGGGGCCTTTTTCCTCTATGGCTCCGGCTGTGAGTATCCCCTCCACAGCGATCATTTTGCCGGGGATGAGCAGGCGCTGATTACGGCCTGCGCCATGTATGCCCAGGTGGCCGCAGACGCTCTGAGCCAGATTTAGGAGAAGAGTACAGCTGAAAGGGGACGGTGTCTTTGAAAGAGGAACTGACCATTCTGTGGACCAACGGCGACCCGGTGACGGCGGAATACATGGTTCTGATGTATGCGGTCAATAGTATCAAGAACAGCTGGTGGGAAAAGGTAGAGATCGTCGTCTGGGGCGGCGCAACAAAGCTGGTGCAGGAAAACCGGCATATCCGGGAAAAGCTGCTGGAGGCCATGGGAAAAGGAATCAAAGTCCGCTTCTGCAAAGGATGTGCAGAGGAGCTGGGCGCATGGGAAGAGCTGGAAAGCTGCGGTTTTGAGTGTGTCTATATGGGCGCCCCCTTCACAGAGATCCTCAAAGGGGAAGGCCGGGTCATCACCATCTGACCAAAGGGTAGGATACCCGCAAGCAAACATTCTTGGCCTGGGCACATACAAGCCGCCGGAGCAAAAAAAAAACGGGAGAGGCGGCTGGCCGCCATACCCTTGAAAAAGTGGAAAATCCGCTTTTCCGGCAGACAAAACCATTCCCCGGGAGAAGATCTTCTCCCGGGGAATGGTTTTTTGTTTTTTTGCTAGCGGGCAGAGTGGGGATCGCTGTGGCGGAAAAGGACTCCTATAAAAGATAAGGGTTAAGGCCTGTCTGCCTGATGGCCATAGGTCCACGGTTTAGACAGAGGTTTCAATGGATGCTTTTTTTAGCTCATTTGAGAGAAGGTGTTGTACAAAATACCTAAAAATAAAATTAAAAAATGAAAAAAGGTGTAAAAAGGGGAGGGAATATGTAAAAATTCAATAGATTTCCTCTTTATTATTGGAAATAACTCTTGGACAAAAAAAGAGGAGTGTGGCAAAATGTCCCTTGGTGAAAGCCGGTTTTTGTAAAGAAACCGGTCTTTTACGGAAAAAAAGGGGGAGAGCCCCAAAGGAAGTGCAGCATTGAAAAACAAGATGGAAAACGCTCCGGTCCTTCAGCTGGATGGGGATGCCAAGGGTCTGTCCCGGCTCACCCGAGAACAGCTGGCCGAGCTGGAGGACCGGGAAAAAACACCCCGGGAGAAGTTGTTTGACGGGATTATTCTGGCCTTGCCCATCCTGACAGGGATTTTGGCTCTGATGGAATATCTGCTTTTGCCCAGTATCCATGATAACCCCATGCCCTATCTCTATTCCGGTCTTCTGATCCTTTTTCTGGCGTGCTATACCCTCGCGCTCTTTGTGGGAATCCCTCTGCATCGCCAAGGAAGAAAAAAAGTGCTGCGTTATCTGCGCTATAAGGCTCCCCTTTATTCGGCGCTGCTGGTGGTGGGAACGCTGTTTGATATCGGCGCACTGAAAACAGAGTTTTTCACTTACCCTCTGGTGCCTTCGGTGAACAGCGTCCTTTATGCCCTGGTCACCGACTGGAAAACCCTGGCGATCAGCGCCCTGCACACTCTGCGGCTGATGATGAGCGGTTATGCTTTGGGTGTTATAGTGGGGCTGGCCACCGGCATCACCTGCGGGTATAGCCGTAAAGTGCGCTACTGGATAGATCCTATTATCAAATTCATGGGCCCCATCCCCATCTCGGCCTGGGTGCCTATTATCATGGCCTTTGCGGCCAAATCCCTCTCTTTGGGCAATTTGTTTGTGGTGTTCATCGGCGTTTGGTTCTCGGTGACGGTGGCCAGCATGGCCGGCGTTTCCAATGTGGATCGGTCCTATTTTGACGCCGCCAAAATTTTGGGGGCCAGCCAGCGGCAGCTGATCTTCCGGGTGGCCATTCCCCACGCCATGCCCAACATCATGGCAGGCATGACCCAGGGCATGAGCACCGCCTGCACCGCCATTATGGTGGCCGAAATGCTGGGTGTCAAGGCCGGTCTGGGCTGGTATATGACCTGGCAGAAGGCATGGAGCCTGTATAACAATATGTTTGCATCCCTTATCGTGATCTTCCTGATCTTCACCGTGGTCACCAAGATCCTCAACGCCTTTAAAAAGCGCGTGCTGCGCTGGCAGATTGGAGTGACGCAGTAATATGTCTCTCATTTTGAAACTGGATAAAGTGACAAAAAGCTTCGCCCGGGTGGAGACCCGGGATGTGACCACCGCGCTTTCGGAGATCGATCTGGAAATGCATGACGGAGAGTTCATCAGTCTGGTGGGCACTTCCGGCTGCGGAAAATCCACCATGCTTCGGCTGATCGCCGGACTGATCGTCCCCACCACCGGTACCCTTTCGGTGAACGGGGAAGAGATCCGGGGAACCTCCCCCACCCGGGGAATGATGTTTCAGAAAGCCACATTGTTTCCCTGGCTGACGGTGGAGAAAAATATCTCTTTCAGCATGCGTATGCAGGGCACCTATAAACAGCAGGAAAGCCGGCAGGAGGTGGATCGGCTGCTCCAGGTGATCGGCCTGGAACGGTTCCGGCGGGATTATCCGGCCCAGCTCTCCGGCGGCATGGCCCAGCGGGTGGCTCTGGCCCGTACCCTGATCTGCAAGCCGGAGATCCTTCTCCTGGACGAGCCTCTGGGGGCTTTGGATTCCTTCACCCGCATGAATATGCAGGATGAGATCCTCAAGATATGGCAGAATAACCGCCAGCTGGCCATCATGGTGACCCATGATGTGGATGAAGCGGTCTATATGGGAACCAAAGTGCTGGTGATGGAGCCCCATCCCGGCCGGGTTATGGGAGAGATTCCCATCGATCTGGAGTATCCCCGCAACCGCAGCAGCGCCAAATTCGTGGAGTATAGAAACCAGATTCTGGATATGCTCCACTTTGGATCCCGGGAAAAGGATTAGTTCCGACGGGAAAATATATGAGAAAAGGAGAAAGGAACGACATGAACCGACTGAAAAGACTGCTCAGCCTGGGGCTGTGCACCGCCATGCTTCTGACCCTGATGGCTTGCCAGAAGGATGAGGGCCAGAAGGAGAACAACAACGACCAGCAGCAGGAGCAGCAGAATGACCAGGACAATTCCTCCGGCGGCAGCGAGCAGGAGGCCTGGGAGAAGGAGCCCGCCTACGGCGAGACCATCCATTATTATATGGCCGACGGCTGCACCTCTGGTCCTCTGGTGGCCGATCTGCTGGGCTATTATGAAGAAGCCGGCCTGAAGGCCGAAGGCTATAAGGGCACTTCCTACACCGAGGCCCTGGGCGCCAACGCTGTCCAGGTGGCTGTGGGACATATCGCCACCATGCTGGTGCCCTGCACCAACAATGTGGATCTGACCTTTGTGGGCGGCGCCCATATTGGCTGCAAAACTTTGTATGTGCTGGCCGACAGCGAATATGAGACCACTGCCGATCTGAAGGGCAAGAAGATCTCTGTGCCCAACGGCATCGGCGCCAGCGACTACAACATCACTGCCCGCCTGTTTGACAAAGACGGCATCAATCCCCTGGAAGATGTAGAGCTGATGCAGGTGGAGACCAGCGCTTGCCTGCCCGCTATGGAATCCGGCGAGATCGCCGCCGCTCTGCTGTCCGACACCTATGCCTACAACCTGGTGCAGGAAGGCAAGCTGCGGGTGGTGCGCTCCCTGCTGGATGAGGACTTCCAGACCGAGTCCTGCTGCGTCATTGCCATGAACCGCTCTTTTGTGGAAGAGAACCCCATCACCGCTCGGAAGATCTCCGATTGCGTGAAAAAGGCCCACGACTGGATGCGGGAAAATCCGGAAGAGGCCACTCAGATGCTCATTGACGAAGGCCTGAACAGCGATGACTTCGACATGAATGTGGAGCTGAACCAGTCCCTCCAGTTCGGGCCCACCAACGCCTTTACCGGCGCAGCCCTGGAGAAGATCGTGGATGACTACATCCGCCTGGGTCTGATCACTTCCACTGACGACGCCGCAGAAGTCATGGAGAAGGCCTGGCATCCTCTGGGAGACGACTCCCTGGGCAAGACTCCGGAATACCGGCAGGCCTGGTTTGAGAAGACGGCCCAGTAAAGCCCAGTAAAATAGAAAAGCCGAATATGAAAAAACTGACGGAAATTTTTCCGTCAGTTTTTTTTCGTTTCCCCAGAGGAAATGTCACAGCTGGATGGGAACAAGGTCTGCGATCTCCAGCTTGTCCGGCTCCACATGGCAGGAGAGGGCCAGGAGCCGGACGCCTTGCTCCCGGGCTTTCCGCAGCGCCTGACCAAAGGCGGGGTGGGTCACATCGTTGGGGGAGAAAGAGAGCACATGTTCCATCTGCACCACAAACACCGCCATGGCGTCATATCCCCCTTCTTTGCACCGGATCAGCCCTTCCAGGTGTTTGACGCCACGCAGGGTGGGGGCATCGGGAAAATAGACCCGGCCCCCACTTTCCAGGGTGCAGCCCTTGACCTCCACAAAGGCAGGTTTTGTTCCCCCTTCGATATAGAAATCGAACCGGGAATCCCCGTGGGTGGTCTCGGGGCGGATGCAGGGGCTTTCCCCGAACAGCCCGGAAGAGGGCGCCCACTCCCGGAATACCTGGTTGGGAGCGGCGCTATCCATGTTGATCAGCCTTTCACCTTTCCATACGGCGATCAGGTCAAACCCGGTGCGCCGGTTTTTGTTCTGGGCCTTTGCCAGATAGACCCGGGCGCCGGGAACCAGAAGCTCACGGCACCGGCCGGTGTTCTTTACATGGCACACTTCCTCTTTGCCCTCGATTTCCACATGGGCGATGAACCGGTTGGGACGGCGGAGAAAAATTCCCTCTACCACCTGAGGATAGATCATTTGAGAAGCTCCTTCAGATAGAGAATGGCCTTTTCATAACCCTTGAAGCCCAGACCGGCAAAGGTGGCCTGGCAGGCCATGCCTGCATAGGAAATTTTGCGAAATTCCTCCCGCTGGGAGATGTCCGACAGGTGCACCTCCACCGCCGGGAGATTTACCCCTTTCAAGGCGTCCAGAATGGCCACGCTGGTGTGGGTATAGGCGGCCGGGTTGATGACGATGCCGTCAAAAACACCCAGGGCCTGCTGGATCTTGTCCACGATATCCCCTTCGTGGTTGGACTGGAAGCATTCATGCTCCACCCCTGCCTTCCGGCAGGCTTCATCGATGAAGCGCAGCAGATCCTCATAGCTTTCGCTGCCGTAGATGTGCTTTTCCCGCACCCCCAGCAGGTTGATGTTAGGGCCGTTGATGATGAGCAGTTTCATAAAATACCTCCCGGAGCTTTTCCGCTCCCTCTTGTAGTGTGCCGGTGTTTTCCAATATGGCCTGGCTCACCTTGCGGTACAAAGGCTCCCGGGCCTGGTACATGGCCTGCAATTTTTCCAGGCCCCCCTGGGACAGGGGGCGCCCCTGGGTGGGCAGGCTTTCCAGGGGACGGCGCACCCATACGCACAGGCCGTTCTGCCGCAGCAGACCCTGGTTTTCTTCCCCCAGCACCGTGCCGCCGCCGGTGGCCAGCACCAACCCCTTTTCCCGGCTGAGCTGTCGCAGGGCCTCTGTTTCTCTCCGGCGGAAGCCTTCCTCTCCCTCTTTCCGGAAGATCTCCGGGATGGAGCAGCCTGCCGCCTTTTCGATTTCTGTATCCAGATCCACAAAGGTCCGCCCCAGCATCCCAGCGCACAAGGCACCCAGGGTGCTTTTTCCCGAGCCGGGCATGCCGCAGAGGATGAGGTTTGTCAGGGAAAGCTCCAGCTGGCTCAGAGCCTTTTCCAGCTTTTCTTCCGGGATCTCTTCTCCGGTAAAGAACCGGACCGCCGCCCAGGCTTGGGCGGCCAGCATGGGAAGCCCGCCGGAGCAGGGGAGTCCCATGTCCTCCACCTTCTGGATAAAGGCGGTGCGCAGAGGGTTATACACCGCATCCAGCGCCCCCTCCAGATGAGGGAACAGGCTGGGGTCCACGGCGTATGCTCCCTCGTGGGGGAACATTCCCACCGGGGTGGTGTTGATGAGCACCTCCGTGTCCCGGTGCTCTTTCATGAGCCGCTCATAGGTCAAATCTCCCCGGCGGGAGACCACCAGCACTTCCCGGGCCCCTTTTTTTCTGGCTGCGGCCCGGGCCGTCAGGCTGGTGCCGCCGCTGCCCAGGATGGCTACCTTTTTCCCTTTCAGCTGCACCCCGGCCCGCCTGGCCAGGTACAGTAGGCCATACAGGTCGGTGTTGTGGCCCAGAAGGGTGCCGTCCGGCTCTTTCCGCAGGCAGTTGACGCTGCCGATCTGCTGGGCTTCTTCCGTGAGGACAGCGCAATAGGGAATGACGGCTTTTTTATAGGGAATGGTCACATTGACGGCGGAAAATTCCCTTTTTATGAGAAAAGGCTCCAGCTGCGGCTCGGTGAGGGGCCACAGGGCGTAGTCATATCCCCCCAGAGCCCGGTGGAGCTGGGGGGAAAAGCTGTGGCCCAAAGGGTTTCCGATCAGGCCGTAATCCGCCATACTAAAACACCTCGCTGTAAGCGCCCAGGAAGGTGCAGGAGGGAAGGTCCCGGCACAGAGTGCTCACCATATCCAGCACGGCCTCCTCCTGGAAGGAGCCGGAGAAATCGAAATAGAACATGAACTGGAAATCCTTTCCGGGGATGGGGCGGCTTTCCAGCTTGGTCAGGTTGAGCCCCAGAGCGGCAAAACGGGCGATCAGCCCATGGAGGGAGCCGGGTTCATGGGGCAGGGTGAGCATCAGGCTGATTTTGTCCGAACCGGGGAAAATTTCCAGATTTTTGCCGATGCAGATAAAGCGGGTGTAGTTGTGGTCGCTGTCCTGGAAGTTTTCCAGAATGGGGGTCAGGCCATAGAGCCGGGCGCAGCTCAGAGAAGAGATGGCGGCGATGTCCTTCCGGCCGCTTTCGGCCACATACCGGGCGGCGGCCGCCGTGTTTTCCATGACGGTGATCTTGATCTCCGGGTGCTCCTTGAGGAAGCGGGTGCACTGGTTCAGGCCCTGGCTGTGGGAGCACACTTCCCTGATGTCCGAAAGGGTGGCGCCGGGGTTTGTGAGAAGGGCGTGATCCACCTTCAGCTTGATGGAGCGGACGATGTGGAAGTTGTATTTTTTCATCAGGTCATAGACCTGGGTGACAGAGCCGGCCGAGCTGTTTTCAATGGGCAGGATGCCATAGGGGCACAGGCCCTTTTCCACCGCCTGGAACACCCCTTCAAACTGATTGAAATAGAGGATGGAGGGCAGGGCGAACAGCTTGTCGCAGGCCTGCTGGGAATAGGCCCCCTCCACGCCCTGCACCGCCACCACCGCTTTTTTGGGGAAGAGGGCGGGGGTATCCTGGAGGGCCTTTGTGATGCGCTCTTTCAGCGGGGTGTCCTGGGCCAGGGCCCGCCGCTGGCTGGAGCGGCTTACATCAAACAGGGTGTTCCACAAAAGCCGGGCATAGCTTTCGTAGTCCTCGCCCACCAGATCGGATACCCGGGAGAGCACCTGCCGTTCCCGGGAGGGGTCCAGCACCTGTTTGCCGGTTTTGGCCTTTTGCTCGGCCACCTGCCGGGCAATGTCCATCCGCTGTTTGAAAAGTTGAGCCAGCTGTGTATCGATTTCATCGATCCGGCCGCGCAGGTCGGTCAGTTCCATGGTGTTTCATCCTTTCATTCCATCTATTTTTCTGTTCTTTGATTGCCGTAAGTGGTCAGCCACAGGTCGCAGAGCACCAGGGCAGTCACCGCCTCCACACAGGGCACCGCCCGGGGGAGGATGCAGGGGTCGTGGCGGCCTTCGATGCGCAGGGTGTCCTCACCGCCGGAAAGCCGCACCGTCTCCTGGGGAAGGGCGATGGAGGGGGTGGGCTTGATGGCGCAGCGGAAGAGCAGGGGCATTCCCGAGGTGATGCCCCCCAGCACACCGCCGTGGCGGTTGGTGCGGGTGCGCACCCGGTCCTTTTCGTCCCGGTAAAAGGGGTCATTGTGCTGGCTGCCCCGCATTCGGGATGCGGCAAAGCCGGCCCCGAACTCCACCCCGCGCATGGCGGGAATGGCAAACAGCGCCCCGGCCAGCAGGTTTTCCACCCCCTGGAACATGGGCTCGCCCAGGCCGGGGGGCAGGCCGATGGCAGCGCCCTGGATGGTGCCGCCGATGCTGTCCCCTTCGCTCTTCACCTGGGCGATGAGGGAGAGCATTTTTTCTCCCGCTTCCGGGGACAGCACAGGAAAGCTGTGGCGGGAAGGGGTGAGCAGCTCTTCTTCGGTCAGGTTCACCGGGGAGAAGGGGGTGTCCTCCACCTCTCCGATGGAAGCAATGTGTGCGCCCGCTGAAATGCCCTTTTGCCGGAGAAACTGGGAGGCTACGGCCCCGGCAAAGCACAATGGAGCGGTGAGACGGCCGGAAAAATGACCGCCGCCCCGGATGTCGTGGTACCGGCCGTATTTCACATAGGCGGCATAGTCGGCGTGGGAGGGCCGGGGAAGCTGGCGCATGGCTTCGTAGTCTTTGGAACGGGTGTCCTTGTTGTGGATCACGGCGCAGAGGGGCGCGCCGCAGGTAAAACCGTCCACCAGGCCGGAAAGCACTTCCGGGGTATCGCTTTCCTTCCGGGCGGTGGCATAGGCCCCCTGGCCGGGAGCACGGCGGGCCAGGAAAGCACAGACTTCCTCCATGTCCACTTTCAGCCCGGCGGGCAGACCGTCCATGGTCACGCCGATGGCAGGGGAATGGGATTGGCCGAACAGGCTGATGCGCAGGCTATGGCCGAAGGTGGAGCTCATGGGCCTTTCCTCCTCTCTCGTTGTATTCCTCCCAGAAGCTGGGGTAGGATTTGTCCACCGCCTGGGCCTGCCCGATGATCACCGGCTGACGGCACAGGCAGGCGGCCACGGCAGCGGCCATGGCCATGCGGTGATCGCCGCCGCTTGTTACCGTGCCGCCCCGCAGGGTGCCGCCCCGGACGATGAGGGTGTCTCCCTCACAGAAAGCCGTGCCGCCCAAATCGGTGATCATGCGGCAGATGGCGCTGAGACGATCGCTTTCCTTCAGCCGCAGGCGTCCGGCGTTTGTGAAGCGGCTTTCGCCCGTGCAGCAGGCGGCGGTGAGGGCCAGCACCGGGATCAGGTCGGGAATGGGGGCGCTGTCCACCGTGACACATCGGAGCGTACCCCGGGAGACGGTGAGGGCATCCCCATCCCAGGAAAGGATAGCGCCCATGTCCCGGAGGATATCGGCCACCGCCTTATCCCCCTGGGAAGAGCAGGGAGTAAGGCCGGAGACGGTCACCGGTCCGCCCAGGGCCCCGGCGCAGAGGAAAAAAGCCGCGCCCGACCAGTCCCCCTCGGCTGTGACCGGACCGGGGCTTTGGTAGTGCTGCCCCGGGGCGACCCGAAAGCCCTGAGGGGTCTTTTCCGCTGTGATCCCGAACTGGGCCATGGCCGAAAGGGTCATTTCCACATAGGGGGCCGATTGGAGGGGGGAGGTGAGAAGGATTTCACACCCTTCTTCCATCAGGGGGGCGGCCAGGAGCAGGCCGGTGATGTACTGGCTGCTCACATCCCCCGGCAGGGTAAAGACGCCGCCTTTCAGTTTGCCCGAAAGGGTGAAGGGAAGGAGTGGTGCGGAAAAGGCTGCGCCATGCTCCATGAGCTGGGTCAGCAGCTCATCCAAAGGCCGCTCCGGCAGCCGTCCTTCCCCGGAAAAATGGGCCTCCACTCCCAAAGCCGCCGCCACCGGCAGCAAAAAGCGGAGGGTGGAGCCGCTTTCCCGGCAGAAAAGGTCGGGGGAGGGGGAAAAGTGCTCCGGCGGGGTCAGGCGGAAATTTCCCTCCGGCAGGGAATCAATTTTGCACCCCAGGGCCCGCAGGCAATCCATGGTGACCAGAATGTCCTGGGAGGGGGCAGGGATATGGAGCAGGGTGCTTTCCCGGCACAGAGCGGCGCACAGAAACAGCCGGTGGGCGTGGGATTTGGAGGGCACCGCCTGCTCCCGCCCGCCCAAGGGGGCAGGGGTGATGCAGATGTCCATGTTACCGCTCCCCCAGTCCGGCGGCGATGAAGCCTTCCAGGTCTTTCATGGGGATGGTCTCCCGGCAGCACTCTCCCATACGCTGGGGCAGGATCAGGGTCAGGCTGTCGCCCCGGCGCTTTTTGTCCGACAGGGCGGCCTTGGCCAGAGAGGCGGCGTCATAGGGGCAGGCCGAGGGGAGGTGGCAGGCATCCAGGGCCTGGAGCAAAGGCGGGGTGCAGTTTTCCTGGGAATAGCCCAGGGAATAGGCGGCCCGGCACATGACCACCATGCCCATGGCCACGGCGTGACCATGGGAAATGGAGTAGCCGCTGAGTTTTTCGATGGCATGGCCCACGGTATGCCCCAGATTGAGCATCTGCCGTTTGCCCATGTCCCGTTCGTCCCCCTGGACGAAATCCCGCTTGATTTCCACGCACCGGCAGACGATGTCGTCCATATCCCGGCGGTTCAGCCCTCGGGCAAAGGCGTCAAAGAGATCTTTGTCGGCCAGCAGGCCATACTTGATGCCCTCGGCGCAGCCGTCGGCAAAATAATGGTCGGTGAGGGTGTCCAGGGCGGCGGTGTCGCAGATCACCAGCTCCGGCTGGCAGAACACCCCGGCCAGGTTTTTGCCCTGGGGCAGGTCGATGCCGGTCTTGCCGCCCACCGAGCTGTCGATGGCCGAAAGCAGGGTGGTGGGCAGCTGGATAAGGGGGATTTCCCGCAGATAGGTGCCGGCGGCAAAGCCTGCCACATCCCCGATGACTCCGCCGCCCAGGGCCAGCACCAGGTCGCTTTTGGTCAGGCCGTTTTCCGCCAGGAACTGAAGCACCTTGGTCCAGACACCCAGGCTTTTGCTGTGTTCGCCGTGGGGCAGAATGAGGGTGCACAGGGAGTACCCGGCGTTTTCCAGCCCGGCGGACACCTGGGAGAGATAGAGCCGGGCCACATTGTCATCGGTGATGATGGCCACCTTGCACCGGGGGTGCACCTGGGAGATCAGGCTCCCGGCCTTCTTCAAAAGGCCCCGCTGGATGTGGATGTTATATTGTTTGGAAGAATCAATGGATACGGTTTTCATCTTTTTCCACCTTTCAGAATGCTGTCCGACTCTTCTTTCTTTTCTCTGGCGTCCCGCAGCAGATCAAAAAGCCCTTCTTTGTCTCCGGTTTCCAGCAGGCTGGCGTAATGTTCCAGCCGCCGGGCCATGCCCCGGATCTCCCCTGTGAGAAACTCCCGGTTGTCCCAGAACAGCTCGGTCCACATGGTCTCGTTCAGCCGGGCCACCCGGGTCATGTCCTGAAAACTTCCGGCGGAAAAGCCGGAGAAATCCTCTGCCGTGGGGCTTTGAATGTAGGCACAGGAGATCACATGGGCCAGCTGGGATGTGAGGGCGATGATCCGGTCGTGGGAGCGGGGATTGCTTTTGGTGATGCGTCCAAAGCCCAGGGAGAGGAAAAACCGGGCCGCTTTGTCATAAAGGGCGGGGTCAAAGCCTTCTCCCGGCGTGAGGATCATGGAAGCTCCCTGGAAAAGTCCGGCCTGGGAAAAGTCCCAGCCGCTTTTTTCTTTTCCCGCCATGGGATGGCCCCCCAGATAGGGGAAGCCATACCGGCGGCTCAGCTCTTCCATGCCGGGCACCACCGCCATCTTCACCCCGCACAGGTCGATGACCAGCGTGCTTTGGGAAAGGTGAGGGGCCAGGCGCTCCATCTCCTTCAATGTGGCCCCGGGATAGAGGGCGGTGAGGAGCATATCCAGCTGGGGAAGGACTTCTTCTGTCATAGGCCGGATGCCGATGGCTCCAGCCTTGTCCATCACCTGGGAATCCCGGTCCAGGCCGAAGACAGTGCAGCCAGCCTCTTTTGCCGCCCGGGCCATGGAGCCGCCGATGAGCCCCAGGCCCAGAACGCCGATCTTCTCAAAATCACCGGAAGGCATAGGGCAGAATCCCTCCCACTTTTTGCATCAGGGTGTGGAAATCTTCCGGGGTGAGGGACTGGGGGCCGTCACACAGGGCGTGGGCCGGGTCGTTGTGCACCTCGATGATCAGGCCGTCGGCCCCTGCGGCCGCCGAAGCCAGCGCCATGGGGGGCACCAGCTTGCTCTGGCCGGTGGCGTGGCTGGGGTCGATGATCACCGGCAGATGGGACAGGGAATGAAGCACCGGGATGGCCGAAAGATCCAGGGTGTTGCGGGTGTAGGTCTCAAAGGTGCGGATGCCCCGCTCGCAGAGGATGACCTGCTCATTGCCCCCGGCCATGATGTATTCGGCGCTCATCAGCAGCTCCTGGAGGGTGTTGGCCAGGCCACGCTTGAGCAGCACCGGCTTGCGCAGCTTGCCCAGTTCCTTCAGCAGGGTGAAGTTCTGCATATTCCGGGCGCCCACCTGGATGATGTCCACATCCTCAAAGAGGGGAATGTGGGAGGCGTCCATGATCTCGCTGACGATGGGAAGGCCGGTTTCCTGCTTGGCCAGAAGGAGCAGCTTGATGCCGTCGCCCTGAAGGCCCTGGAAGGCGTAGGGGGAAGTGCGGGGCTTGAAGGCACCGCCCCGGAGCACCTGGGCGCCCGACTGCTTCACTGCCTTGGCCACTTCCACGATCTGCTCTTCGCTTTCCACCGAGCACGGCCCGGCCATGACGCAGAAGTTTCCGCCGCCGATCCGGGCGCCGCCCACCTCAATCACCGTGTCTTCCGGATGGAATTTCCGGTTGGCGTTTTTGAAGGGTTCCTGGATGCGTTTCACATCTTCCACAATGTCCATGGCCCGGATCACATCCATGTCCACCTTGGAGGTGTCGCCCACCAGCCCCACGATGGTCTGATGGGAGCCCACGGAGATGTGGGGGGTGATGTCCATGCTCTGAAGCCAGGCGGTCAGACTGTCCAGTTGCTGCTGAGGGGCGTTTTTCTTGAGAAGCACTACCATTTTACAACAAATCCTTTCTCCTACGGCACAAAAAAACGGCCCCGCTGCGAATTTCGCTGCGGGGCCGCGCTGGCCTTGACTCAGGGAATCAACCGAGGCAGGGGCTTTTTACAGCAAAACTCAAATAAGCCTTATCAAAAAAGCTGATAAAGCTAAAGTAAAAGTAATATGCAGCTGTAAAAAGACGGCTGACCATGGCGCATGATCTCCTCTGTTTTGTGTTTCTGCTTGTAACATAACACACCGGTGGCCCGATGTAAAGGGGGAAAAGGGAAAAAAGCCTAAAAAAGCCGGAAAAGAGAGCGGAACAGCTCTTTGATATTGAGCAGGGTGATGAGAAGGAAGCACAGGATCTGCCACAGGGGCCACAGGGGCACTTCCCACAGCATCAGAGCGGCCTGGAGCACCACCAGGGCGCAGGAGGGCAGGAATTTATGCAGCCGCCAATGGACGGGGATGTATTTCCGGGTGTGCACTCCCCGCACCAGGAACATCAGCAGATAGCTGAGGCAGGTGGACAGGGCGGCGCCCATGACGCCCATGGGGGGGATGGTCAGCAGATTCAGCCCGATGTTGAGAAAGGCGCCCAGCAGCGTGGTGGTCAGGGTATGGACGCTCTGCCGCTCCACCATATAGATGCTGCCCAGGAAGGTGGCCAGGCAGGAGCAGGTGATGCCCAGCACCAGCACTGGGATATACCGCCAGGCGGTATAGTAGGAGGGGGCAGCCAGCAGGGTGACCATGATCTTGGCCGTCATGATCAGGCCGGAAGAGCCCACCAGTGCCACGCACTGATAGGTGGCGAACACATTGGAGAAAAAGCGCTGTTGTTTTTGGGGGTCCTCGGAGACGATGGAGATCTGCCAGGCGTCGCCGAAGATGCTGGCCACGATGGACAGGATGTGAGGCACCTTGCTCGAGATGACATAGATGGCCACCGCGGCGCTGCCCACGGCATAGGTGTCGGGGAGGGGCAGCTTCTGCTTGCAGGCGTCGCCCACCACGCCCATGATGCGGGTCACCTGGTTGGGCAGGTTGGCTGCGGCGCTGTAAAGATCATTGAGGATGTACTCCAGCATATACTGGTCGCTCATGCTGACGACCCACACGCAGATCATGGTGGGGATCAGGGGCACCGAATAGCGCAGCATGGTGCGCCGGGTGTCCCGGTCGATGTGGCGCAGGGAGAAAAACCGGCCCAGAGAGGCGATGTACCACAAAAACAGGGTGGACAAAGCGTCGGACAGAATGGTGGCCAGCACATAACCTGAGATGCCCAGGTCAAAGACCACCAGCAAAAGAATGTTGAAGCCGATGGTCATAATGGTGCGCAGCACCCCGTCCAGGGCGAAGAGCTTGGTGTATTTCATTCCCTGGACAAATTGGGCGCACACCGTATGCAGTGCGCTCATCAGCACATAAAGGAACACCAGGAAGGTATATCCCTGCACAAAGTCCAGCAGGGACAGAAGGGGGGACAGCAGAAGCAGCCCCAGGCCGCCGCAAAGCACCGTCACAAGCCCCATGGAAAAGATGCCTTTTTTGTTGCTGCCTTTCTGCAAAGCAAAGCGGATGACGGCGTTGGCAATGCCTGCCGACACCAGGGGCATCAGCAGGTTGCAGGCCTGGGTGATCAGGTTGGCCGTGCCGTATTCGCTCTGGGAGAGAACCCGGGTATAGAAGGGCACCAGCAGGAACACCAGCACCTTGGAGCTGAAAGAGCCAATGGCCAGGATCATGGTGGTGGAAAAAAGCTTTTTATAGGAGTTTCCCGAACCCATGCATCAAACCTCCATTCCGTGATTCTACCAGTATAGCAAAAAAACCAAACAATTTATACTGCCTTTCGGGAAAAATGTCATTCTTATGAAAATACACAAAATAATGGTGGAAAAAAAGCCGCCGTCAGTGTATACTAAAACAATACGGGCCATTGGAAAGGCCCTTGTGCAGAACAAACGGAGGAAAAAACGGCATGAAAATGAAACAGCTCAGCGTGTGGATGATGTTCACCCTGCTTTTTGCCATTCTGGGCGTGGCGGAAGTGATCCACATGATCGTTCTGTGGATCACAGGCGCAAACCCCAATGTGATCGGCTTTATCGCCGAGATCCTGCTTTTTGTGGTGGCAGCCTTTTTCTGCTGGGGCAGGGAGGACAAGCGCCGCCAGGAGGAAAAACGGGCCGGCCCCCTGATCACCGAGGAACAGGCCAAAAAGATGAAAGACGCCCCCCGGCACAAAGAACCCATTGTCATCTGCCCCGAGGGCAAGCCCTATCTGATTATGGCCATCGTGTTTTATGTGCTCTTTTTGGGCGGTGTCACCTGGATGCTGCTGGATTTCACCTGGACCCATTTCTTCATCGCCCTGTTCCTGGGCAGTGTGTGCATCTTCGATATCTATAAATATATGAAGATCAAAAACGACCTGTCCATCAAGCAGGCCCGGGAAGAACTGATGAAGCGGAAAAAAGCCGCCCGCCGGGAGGCTTTGCAGCGCCGCCGGGCCGAGGAGGAAAAAAAGCGGCAGCAGGAAGAAAAGCAACAGCAGGAAGCACAAACCGAAGAGCAGGAATGAAAGAAAGCGGCCTTTTGATGAAAAAAGGCCGCTTTTCCAGCTTGTGAAAGGGGAGAATGTATATGAGCATGGCAGGGAAAAAGGTGCCCTTTGCAGAAGGGAAGGAGGAGTTTACCGAGAAAAAAAGCCGGTTTATCGGCCATATTTTTCAGGTGACCAGCACCCAGCAGGCCATGGATCAGATCAAAAAAATGCAGAAGGAATTCTGGGATGCCTCCTGCGTGGCCTATGCCTACATCGTGGAGGAGGGCCAGGTGATGCGTTTCTCCGATGCGGGAGAACCCCAGGGAACCGCCGGCCTTCCCATTCTGGAGGTGCTGAAAAAAGAGGGGATCTTCGATGTGCTGTGCGTGGTGGTGCGGTATTTCGGTGGCATCAAGCTGGGGGCCGGCGGGCTGACCCGGGCCTATGGCCACGGGGCCAAGATCGCCGTGGACGCCGCCGGGGTGGCCGAGATGGTGCCCTTCCGCCAGGGGAGCATCCCCTGCGATTATTCCCTGTTTGAGACGGTGCGCAGCCTGATGCCCGCTTTTGACGCCCAGGAGGACGATGTGGAATATTCCGACCATGTGGTCATACACTTTTCCATCCCCGATGAAAAATTTGAGGGCTTTGCCGCCCAGGTGGTGGACAGCACCTCCGGCCGGGTCACCCCCCGGAAGGGAGAAGTGTCCCTGCGTGCCAAACGGGTGAAATAACGGGAAGAAAGAAAAAATTTTCCCTGGAAAAGAAGGAAAACCGGCCTTTTTGGCGTATTATATAAAGGGAGGGATGCCCTGTGATACGAAAAAGACTGGAAGAGCTGGAAGAGCGTACCTTGCAGGAAGGGGCTTGTCTGGCAAGTGCGTCCCGGGGACGGCTCAAGCTCCAGGAGGAATCCCCCAGCCGTACCTGTTTTATGCGGGACCGGGACAGGATCATCCATTCCAAGGCGTTCCGCAGGCTGAAACACAAAACCCAGGTGTTTCTGTCCCCGGAAGGGGACCACTACCGCACCCGGCTGACCCACACCCTGGAGGTCTCCCAGATCTCCCGCACGGTGGCCCGGGGCCTGCGGCTCAACGAGGACCTGACCGAGGCCATCGCCCTGGGCCATGACCTGGGCCACACCGCCTTCGGCCACGCCGGAGAGCGGGCGCTGGGAGAAGTGGTGCCCGGGGGCTTTGCCCACAACGAGCAGAGCCTGCGGGTGGTGGACCGGCTGGAAAAGGGCGGGGAGGGGCTGAACCTGACTATGGAGGTGCGGGACGGCATTCTGTGCCACACCGGAAAGAAAAAAGCCGACACCATGGAAGGGCGCATCGTCCATTATGCCGATCGGATCGCCTATCTCAATCACGATATCGACGATGCCATCCGGGGGGACATCCTCTCGCCCCAGGATATTCCGGCGTCTTTGCGCCGTGTGCTGGGCCAGACCCATTCCCAGCGCATCGACACTTTGGTCAACGGTCTTCTGACCTACGGAGAGGAAGAAGGGGAGATCGGCCTGCCGCCCCTTCTGGAGGAGGCCATGCTGGAAATGCGGGACTTTATGTTCCGCCATGTGTACCAGAATCCCCGGGCCAAGGGGGAGGAGCGGAAAGGGCAATGGGTACTCACCCAGCTCTACCGGCATTTTTCGGAGAACGCCGACGATCTGCCCACCGATTATATGCAGATCGCCTTGCAGGAGGGGGCCGAGCGGGCCGCCTGCGATTATGTGGCCGGCATGACCGACCGCTTTGCGGTGGATGTGTTCTCCCGCCTGTATATCCCCCAATCGTGGAACAAATGAGCCAGAGCCTTCGCTGCGGCGAAGGCTGCCGGAAATCCGGAAAGGGATTTCCGGCATTGGCGGCGTGTTATTTCGGCACAAGGCCGAAATAACCATCATTCCGGTAGGTGACGCCGCCGCTGGCTCTCGGGGAAAAACTAAGTTTTTCCCCGACCTTTTTCGCGCCCCAGGCGGGGTTCCAGCTGGGGCCAAGTGGGTTCAACCAGCTTGAGTGAATTTAATTGCCTAGTGCGGGAGCGCAATATGACAGCGGAGGCACTCCGCCGCGGGAGCGCAATATGACAGCGGAGGCACTCCGCCGCGGGAGCGCAATATGACAGCGGAGGCACTCCGCCGCGG
>NZ_JACJKW010000060.1 GCF_016901775.1 Intestinimonas butyriciproducens | reverse complement strand
CGCCTTTGGCGCACACTGGCCCCTTGAGAGGTGCAAAAAGCCACGCACAGGTCGCAGCTTTTTGCAGATTGATTAAGATTAAAATCAGAAACCCGAAGGCAACAAAAAAGCCCGCGCTCTCTTCGCAAAAGTGACAAGTCCACTTTTGCGAGTTTTCACAAGGGGCTGCGTGCACGCCTTTGGCGCACACTGGCCCCTTGAGAGGTGCAAAAAGCCACGCACAGGTCGCAGCTTTTTGCAGATTGATTAAGATTAAAATCAGAAACC
>NZ_JACJKW010000059.1 GCF_016901775.1 Intestinimonas butyriciproducens | reverse complement strand
TGCAGTCCTGGCCAAGTGCCGCAGAAGGCCAGTTGTGTGCATCCCGGCAAAGAAAGTATGGCTGCGGCGCCACGCCGCCCAAAACTCTCTCAGGCTGTATGGGCTGCAAACCTGGGTGCTCCAGGGCTGGCTTGCCAGCCCTGGAAGGGGCCTGGATGCAATCCTAGCCAAGTGCCGCAGAAGGCCAGTTGTGTGCATCCCGGCAAAGAAAGTATGGCTGCGGCGCCACGCCGCCCAAAACTCTCTCAGGCTGTATGGGCTGCAATCCTGGCGAA
>NZ_JACJKW010000058.1 GCF_016901775.1 Intestinimonas butyriciproducens | reverse complement strand
TTCGGATCTGATAAAATTATCAAGCTGCACTTCGCAGGATGCCAACGAAATCAACGGTTCTCGGTTGAATCCGAAAGAAACCTTGAAAAAAGTAGTTGACAAACGCAAGTGAGTGTGGTAAGATAATCAGGCACCACAGCGAGGGACGCGGTCCTGCGCGAAGGGTGCGAAACAAATTAGCACATTGTAAATTAAACAACGCCAAAAGAGACAAGGACCCTGAGAGATTTATTTGAGTTTCGAAAGTAGTACTTTTGAAACAACAAGGTTTTAAGCTGAG
>NZ_JACJKW010000057.1 GCF_016901775.1 Intestinimonas butyriciproducens | reverse complement strand
CTCCGGAAGTGATCTGCGTTCCGTGCGGTTTTGCAGTTACACTATCCGGATCCGGCAATGCTTCCTCCTGAGATGTTGTCGCCGTAATTGTTATGCCGGCGTGGCTATATGTTTCTGTGTAGCTGCTCGGTGTTGTTTTCTCAGTCAGGCCGGTCAGTTTCAGTGTAACAATTCCGTCCAGCGTAGAGGTTGCGACAGTATGTGTGTACGTCGTAATCGTACCATAGCTGGTTTCATCAGTATGAGTAATCACAAGCGGAGTCAGTTTTCCGTTCGCATAGGCGAAAAACGCCGCTTGCGAATCCATGCCGCTGCTTAA
>NZ_JACJKW010000056.1 GCF_016901775.1 Intestinimonas butyriciproducens | reverse complement strand
TTGATGAATAATTTTTTAGAGAGTTTGATCCTGGCTCAGGATGAACGCTGGCGGCATGCCTAACACATGCAAGTCGAACGGAGCACCCCTGACGGAGTTTTCGGACAACTGAAGGGAATGCTTAGTGGCGGACGGGTGAGTAACGCGTGAGGAACCTGCCTTTCAGTGGGGGATAACACATCGAAAGATGTGCTAATACCGCATAACATAGCGATGGGGCATCCCATTGCTATCAAAGATTTATTGCTGAAAGATGGCCTCGCGTCCAATTAGCTAGTTGGTGAGGTAACGGCCCACCAAGGCGACGATTGGTAGCCGGACTGAGAGGTTGAACGGCCA
>NZ_JACJKW010000055.1 GCF_016901775.1 Intestinimonas butyriciproducens | reverse complement strand
TTGATGAATAATTTTTTAGAGAGTTTGATCCTGGCTCAGGATGAACGCTGGCGGCATGCCTAACACATGCAAGTCGAACGGAGCACCCCTGACGGAGTTTTCGGACAACGGAAGGGAATGCTTAGTGGCGGACGGGTGAGTAACGCGTGAGGAACCTGCCTTTCAGTGGGGGATAACACATCGAAAGATGTGCTAATACCGCATAACATAGCGATGGGACATCCCATTGTTATCAAAGATTTATTGCTGAAAGATGGCCTCGCGTCCAATTAGCTAGTTGGTGAGGTAACGGCCCACCAAGGCGACGATTGGTAGCCGGACTGAGAGGTTGAACGGCCA
>NZ_JACJKW010000054.1 GCF_016901775.1 Intestinimonas butyriciproducens | reverse complement strand
GAAATGGTGGGCCTTCAGGGACTCGAACCCGGGACCGTCCGGTTATGAGCCGGATGCTCTAACCAACTGAGCTAAAGGCCCGGCTATGGAAAAAGCCGCCGCATTTCTGCGGCGGCTTTCGCTCTTGGCTCCTCCTGTCTGGCTCGAACAGACGACCCTGCGGTTAACAGCCGCATGCTCTACCGACTGAGCTAAGGAGGAATATAATACGGAGTAAGCACCGACCTATTTTCCCAGGCCGTCGCCAGCCAAGTATCTTCGGCACTCGTGAGCTTAACTTCTGTGTTCGAAATGGGAACAGGTGGACCCTCACGGTCATCGGCACTTACTTCGTATTTCT
>NZ_JACJKW010000053.1 GCF_016901775.1 Intestinimonas butyriciproducens | reverse complement strand
TCGTAATCGTACCATAGCTGGTTTCATCAGTATGAGTAATCACAAGCGGAGTCAGTTTTCCGTTCGCATAGGCGAAAAACGCCGCTTGCGAATCCATGCCGCTGCTTAATCCGGCGATGGTATACTCCGTATCAGTTGGGAAAGTGTATGCGGTCTGCGAGTCATCGCGCACAGCATAGTTATAAAGAGTAAATGCGGACGATACCGCCCCGTCATACTTAGAAGAAAGCGCTGTCAGAACGGCATTATACTCATCTCCGGAAGTGATCTGCGTTCCGTGCGGTTTTGCAGTTACACTATCCGGATCCGGCAATGCTTCCTCCTGAGATGTTGTCGCCGTAATTGTTATGCCGGCGTGGCTATA
>NZ_JACJKW010000052.1 GCF_016901775.1 Intestinimonas butyriciproducens | reverse complement strand
CCGCTTCTGGATACTCCGAAGAATTTGCACATGACTGCTACGGGATACTCTGTTTTGTGGCGATAAATGATATGATACTTTACCTTTACCCTCACCTCCTTCCTGCGCAGCGCAGAAAATCCCGCAGCAGCTGATTCTCCATACGCAGTCGCTGGATCTCATAGGCCTGCTCTGACACAATATCTCTTGGCGCAGCATCTTTTCTCGGCCTTCCTTTCGGCCGTGGAAGAATTCCGGCTTCCAGCTTTCGTTCTTTTCGGCGCTCACGCTCAAGTAGTCTTTTTACCACCTGCTTATCCCGAAAGCCGTAGTATTCCGCCACTTCCCGCTGTGTCTTTCCTTCTGCCAGCATGGCCTTGATCTCGGGCAGCAGC
>NZ_JACJKW010000051.1 GCF_016901775.1 Intestinimonas butyriciproducens | reverse complement strand
AATCATAACCACTAGTAAACTAGTGGTTTGCTCAGACCCCATAGGGGTCAGTACTTGCTGACCCCTATAAGGGGTACTGAGGGTTTGTTATCGCATCACAATTTCAGGCAGCCACTAACAGTGGCTGTCTTTTTTGCCTTATTTCACCCTGTCACCCGTAAACGGGTCTCTGTACTCTTTGATCGATATCTGGTCCGATGTAAAGTCTTCTTCCAGCTGATTACGAATGTACTCTCCGATGATTCGGGCGTTCTTCCCTACTGTATCAGCATAGTACCCTCGACACCAAAAATTTCTATTTCCATATTTATACTTTAAATTTGCATGTCTGTCAAATAGCATCAGTGCGCTCTTGCTCTTGAGCGTTCCCACAAATTGTGCTACACTTTTGTAAGGCGGTATACTGACCAGCATATGAATGTGATCGACACATGCTTCTGCCTCTATGATTTCTAC
>NZ_JACJKW010000006.1 GCF_016901775.1 Intestinimonas butyriciproducens | reverse complement strand
CAGTTGGCAGACCGCACTCCTATTATAGCAAAGGGAGTTTTTATTTCGCCATTATCGACATAAGTCTTTTTTTGAACCACTCGCCTAGCGAGTGGTTTTCGGAGCACAAGAAAAAGCCGCCCTTTCTCAAAGGAGAGGGCGGCTTTTTTGATGCTGTCACAGTTGGATGGTTTGACCGGGAGCAACCAGGATGCGGCCGTCACAATGAAAACGGGCGGCGTTTTCCGGATCATAAAGCAGGCCGTTGTCGCTGGGGCAGGTATGTACGGGGATGCTGTGACGGGCGCCGATGACGGCGGCGCAATGGGAAGCTTCCGCTGCATCCATGTTGTAAAAGCCGTCAATGGGCAGAATGGCGTAGTCCAGCTTCATAGGGGCCAGGACTGTTTCCATAGCCGGGAGGAAGGAGGTGTCGCCGGAAGCATATACCGTGAGACCGTCCAGGGTGATGACGAAGCCTACACAGCAGGAGGGATCATGGTTTTTATTCCCGGCGGGCACGGCTTCCACCTGAATATCATCCAGGGTGAAGCGGCCATAATGGCCTCCTTCCAGGGCTTCTTTCCAGGTGATGAGAGCGCAGCCAGGCGCCCGGACCGGTTTATCAATACAGTTGTGGTCATAGTGGTCGTGGGTCACAAGGATCAGATCGGCGGGCTTGTCATATCCTTCTCCGGCAAAGGGATCCACATAAATCACCTTTCCCTGGGCACTCTCCAGCCGGAAACTGCCGTGGCCCTGATAAAATAGTGTTGCCATAGAATGTGCTCCTTTCTGGGGGAGATATCCTTTTTATTGTACCATACCCAAGGGAAACAGGCAAAAAAATTTGACATGAGCGGGGAAAGTGGTATGGTATAGAAGGGAGTTTTGGCGGTTTTCGTCAAAACTCCCTTCTATGAAAAAAGAAAGAGAGGACGAAAATGGAGAAAAAAGCAAAGAGAATGTTGTGGTTTGTTTTGGGTGTGGTGATCAATTCCTTTGGCATTGCATTGACCACCAAGGCGGCGATGGGGACTTCTCCCATTTCCAGTGTGCCTTATGTATTGTCTTTGTGGCTGCCCCTGTCTTTGGGACAGTTTACATTTATCGTCAATATGTTTTTTATTTTTGCTCAGATCCCTTTGCTGCGGCGGGAATATCAGCCGGTGCAGCTTTTGCAGATCGGAGTGAATGTGATTTTCAGTCTGTTTATCGATGTGAGTATGGGGGTGTTGGAAGGGTTCGCACCCTCCAACCCGTTGGTCAGTCTGCTGGCTGTGGTGGCCGGCTGCGCCACTCTGGGGCTGGGGATCAGCATCGAAGTGGCTGCTGATATGCTGCTGGTGCCTGGCGAAGGAGTGGTCAAGGCCATCAATCGCCGGGTGGGCGGCCGGTTCGGCACAGTGAAGGTGATGTTTGATCTTGGGTGCGTTCTCCTGGCGGCACTGATATCGGTTTGTTCCATGGGCGGTATCCGGGGCCTGGGAGCGGGAACCCTGGTATCGGCTCTTATTGTGGGACGGTTTGTCAATCTCTATAACAAATGCCTGCCCCTCATTCCCCATGTAGCCGGGCTGAAAGAAGAATAATTACAAATAAAAAAGCGCCCCGAAGGGCGCTTTTTTATTTTACCGGTCACTCATGCATCAGAGTGCCGATGCCTTCGGCAATGTGGCCCATGGCCTTCATGCCTTTGTGGGTGTATTTTTTCATATCCCGGCGCATCCGGGGCGTCATATAGTTTTCTGCCGTCATGGATATGGCAGCGCCCACAACGGCGCCGGCTGCCATGCCGATGGCAAAGGATGAACCTTTCACTTTGGTATCCACCTTTCTTTTGAAGGATCCCTGTTAGTGTGTCCGGAAGAAAAGTGCTTATTCCGGACCGGCCCAGCCAAAAACCGACAGTTCCACCCGACCGTCGGGACGAAAGACAATTCCCTCTTTTTCCAAAAGTTTTCTTTGACGGCCCGGTTCTCCAAAAGCGTTTCCCGGAGCCATTTCTCCCCGCCGGTTTACCACCCGATGACAGGGGACATCTTCATAAGGACAATGGGCCATAGCGGCTCCCACAATGCGGCCGCCGCGGGGGGAGCCACACAAAAAGGCGATCAATCCATAGGTGGCCACCCGGCCGGGCGGGATCTGTCGTACCAGATCATAAACTTGCTGGCGAAATGTCATATAAGAGCCTCCATTGGAAAATCCCCGGCGGTGCATCCGCCGGGGACAAAGAGAGCAGTTATACTTCCATGATCACCGGAAGGATCATGGGACTGCGTTTGGTTTTTTTGAATACATAGTCGGACAGGCAATCCCGAAGAGTGGTTTTCAGGCCGTTCCAGTCCCGCACACCGTTGCGGGAACACTCGGAAAGGGCGGCAGAGGCAGCCTGGCGCATGCCGTCAGTCAGTTCTTCCGCGTCTTTGACATAAACAAAGCCACGGGAGACGATATCGGGTCCGGCTACCACCTGGTTGCTGGCGCCGTCGATGGTGACAACCGCCACGATCAGACCGTCTTCCGACAGATGCTTCCGGTCCCGCAGCACCGTCTGGCCCACATCGCCCACGCCGCTGCCGTCCACCAGCACCCGCCCGCAAGGCACAGTGCCGTTGAAATGGGCGCTGTCCCGGGTCAGCTCCAGCACTTTGCCCACCTGGGAGATGAAGATGTTTTTGGAGGGGATGCCGGCAGAGCGGGCCAGACCGGCATTGATCTGGAGGTGGCGGTATTCGCCGTGGACAGGCATAAAGAAGCGAGGCTTGGTCAGAGCCATGATCATCTTCAGTTCTTCCTGGCAGGCGTGGCCGGAAACATGGAGATGGGCCAGTTTGTCATAGACCACCTCAGCCCCACGGCGGGTCAGCTCATTGATGAGGGAATAGACCGATTTTTCATTGCCGGGGATGGGGCTGGCCGAAAGGAGGATCTTGTCATGGGGCCCCACTTCGATCTGCCGGTGGGAACCATAGGCCATGCGGTACAGAGCGCTCATAGGCTCGCCCTGGCTGCCGGTGGTGATGATGCACAGCTGGTCATCGGTGTATTTCCGGGTCATGCTGATGTCGATCAGTGTGCCTGCGGGGATGTTCACATATCCCAGCTCGGTGGTGACTTTCAGCATATTTTCCATGCTTCGGCCGGAGAGGGCCACTTTGCGGCCATATTTCACGGCGGCATTGATGATCTGCTGTACCCGGTGGACATTGGAAGCAAAGGTGGCCACGATAATGCGCTTGTCGGTGCCTTTGAACTGGGCTTCCAGAGCCTTGCCCACACTGCTTTCGCTCATGGCAAAGCCGGGGCGTTCGGCATTGGTGGAGTCGGCCATGAGGAGAAGGACGCCTTTTTTGCCCAGTTCGCCGAAACGGGTCAGGTCGATCATTTCACCGGAGATGGGAGTGGTATCGATTTTGAAGTCGCCGGTGTCGATAACCGTACCCACCGGAGTTTTCAGTGCAATGGAGACAGCATCGGGGATGGAATGGTTGATGCGGATGAACTCCACTTCAAAACTGCCCGCTTTAAAGGTGGAACCGGCGGGCTTTTCATAGATCTTCACCTTTTTCAGATTCCGGTGTTCGGAAAGCTTCAGCCGGATCATGCCGGCGGTGAGGGTGGTGCAGTAAATGGGGGCGTTCACATCCCGCAGCACATAGGGCAGAGCGCCGATATGGTCTTCGTGGGCATGGGTGATCAGGAATGCCCGCACCCGGTCGGCGTTCTTTTTCAGATAGGTGATGTCGGGAATGACCAGATCCACTCCCAGCATCTCATCGTCGGGGAAGGTCATGCCGCAGTCGATGACCACGATGTCGTTGCCATATTCAAAGGCGGTCATGTTTTTGCCGATTTCGTTCAGGCCGCCCAAAGGGATGACCCGCAGTTTGTTTTTGGTGCTGCGGCTTCGGGATTCCTGGTTTTTTTTGGGCTTTTCCACCGGCTTTTTCACCGAATCAATGGCATCGGCTGCCGTATCAATGACCGCTTTGGAAGATGTCCGGCTGGCTTTTTCTTTGGCAGGCGCCTTCTTGGCAGCAGACTTTTTCTGTCCGGCCGGCTGGGCGGATTTTGCTGCGGATTTTTTCTTTTCACCGCTTCTCGAGCGGAAAAAAGATTTTTTCGCGGCAGACTTTTTAGGCCCTTCGCTGCCCGCAGGCTGCGAAAGACCGGTTTCTTTCTTCAGTTGTTCAGACATTTGATCACTACTCCATCGTAAATTAAAGATTTTTTTATGTTCCATGCGGCCGTACATACACTGTAAGGCACCGCAAAAAAGTCATAAGAAAGAAGGCCGGCCCAAAAGGCGCCGGTCGGTCAAAACAGCTTTGCCCCTGATTTTCTTCCGGCGGGACAAAGGAAATGCTCCAAAAAAGGGAGCGGTACTGATAAACAGTATACCACGGATTTATCAAATTTACCAGTTTTCTTTTTGAATTTTCAGCACATTGCATATTGGCTCCCAGGCCATTCCATAATAAATGTACGGAAAGGGGGAGAAGCATGGAAAGAAAAGAAAAAATACTTTATGCCCTTACCGGGCTGCTGGCCGGGCTGCTCAGCGGATTTCTGGGCAGCGGCGGGGGAATGGCGGCGGCCCCTATGTTTATGGGACCGCTGAAGCTGCCGCCGGAGCGGGCACTGGCCACTTCCATCTTTCTTTTGCTGCCCTTATGCGCCCTGTCGGCCTTTTTCTATGGAAGACAGGGGCTGGATATCATGGCGGCCCTGCCCTTTCTGGCAGGCGGCGCCGGGGGAGGCCTGCTGTGCGGCCTGCTTTACCGGAAAATATCTCCCGGGATGCTGCGGAAAGGGTTCGCACTGCTGATGCTCTACGGGGGAGTGCGCAGTTTGCTGGGATAGGGAGGGAAAAGAATGCTGCTGGATCTGCTGGCGGCTTTTGCCGCCGGGGCGCTCACCGGCGCCGGGGTAGGAGGAGGCTCTCTGCTGCTGCTCTATCTGATTCAGATAAGGCAAATGGAACAGCTGACGGCCCAGGGGATCAATCTGCTCTATTATGTGGCTGCCGCAGGCCCTTCCCTCTTTTTTCATCTGCGCCACGGGCTGGTGGAGAAAAAGGGAGGGGTCATCGCCCTGTGTTTTGGCATACCCGGTTGCCTGGCAGGAGCTTTTCTGGCCGGACGGATCGATCCCCAGCTGCTTCGCCGCCTGTTCGGACTTCTGATGACGGCGGTAGGAGTGCGGCAGCTGCTGGGGAAAGAGAAAAAGGACTAATTTTCCCGGGACGGGCCTGCGTCCAGATAACTTTGCAGAATGAGGGAAGCGGCCACGGCATCCACCCGTTGGCGCTGCTTTTTCCGCTTTTTCCCTGCATCGCTGAGAATGCGGTTGGCCATTACCGAAGTCATCCGCTCGTCCCACAGTTTCACCGGCACCTGGCATTTTTCTTCCAGGCGGCGGGCAAATTCACGGCTGCCCAGAGCCCGTTCCCCCTGGGTGCCGTCCATGTTGGTGGGCAGCCCCACCAGGATGAGCCGGGGCTTTTCCTGGGCGATGGTCTGGCACAGGGTCTCCAGCAGCCGGTCCTTGTGATATTCGGTGATGCTGTAAGCCCGCCCGGCCAACAGTTCGGTGGCGTCGGAAAAAGCCACGCCGGTACGGGTATCCCCCAGGTCCAGGGCCATGATCATAGCAGAAATGCCTCCTTGTTGTTCCCGTCTCCCCGAAAAAGGGAAACGGCTGAAATCAATCCTATCATACCATAAGCCTTCCCCGGTTTCCAGGTGAATCGTGTCATGTATAACACAATGAACAAAGAAGGTTAAAAATTTAAAATATTGAAATAAATATAAAATTTTAAAGAACCGGATTGACAAAAAGAGGGGCTTAGAGTATACTCTAAAGCAATGAAAGCCCGGGACGCAAACCACCGGTCTATCATTACCAACATCTTCCCTTTTCAGGCAAAAGCGCACGGCTTCCCCCCGTGCGCTTTTGCTGTCTCTGGAGAAGAAGACAAAAGCAGAAAAAAAGCTTGACCTTTTCTGCATGGCATGGTAATATAGAAACACCTGTCGGGGTCTTTTTTTTATGCCTTGCAGGCGTAAACCCCGAAAAGGGAGGCAATTTATTTAAGGAGGTGCCGCAAATGCGCGTTAAGGTAACACTGGCGTGTACGGAATGCAAGCAGAGAAACTACGATTCGAAAAAGAACAAGAAGAACGATCCGGATCGTCTGGAGATGAAGAAGTATTGCCCCTTCTGCAAGAAGCACACCTTACACCGGGAAACCAGATAGGCCGCAAAAGGATGGAGGTGCAGCTTCATGGCTGAAGAAAACAAGAACCTGGACACCCAGAAGAACGCCGGCAAGAAAAAGCAGAAACAAGGCAATGTTTTCTCCCGCGCTGGCAAGCGGATCGCCAAATGGTTCCGCGAGCTGGTGAGCGAAGGGAAAAAGGTGGTCTGGCCCACCGGCAAACAGGTGGTCAACAACACCCTGGTAGTCCTTGTATGCATTCTGCTGGTAGGTGTTTTTGTGTGGGTGCTGGACATCGCTTTTGCCACCATCCGCGATCTGCTGGTAGGCATCCTGTAAATCCATTGGTTCGGCAGGTGGGAGCGTCTTATGTCTGAAAATGCCAAGTGGTATGTGATCCACACATACTCCGGCTACGAAAACAAAGTGGCCGCCACGATTCAAAAAACAGTGGAAAACCGCAAGCTGGGCCATCTGATCTTCGATATCCGCGTGCCTATGGAAACGGTGACTGAAATCCGGGACACAGGCAAAAAAGAAGTGGAGCGGAAGATGTTCCCCGGCTATGTGCTCATCAAAATGCTCATGACCGATGAAAGCTGGTATGTGGTGCGCAATACCCGCGGCGTCACAAGCTTTGTGGGTCCCGGCTCCAAGCCCGTTCCCCTCACCGAGGACGAGGTGGCAGCCCTGGGCGTGGAAAAGCGGGAAGTCCGGCTTTCCTATCAGGTGGGCGACAGCGTCAAGATCATCGACGGGCCTTTGGAAGGGTTCGTTGGCATCGTCAAGGAGATTGCGCTGCAGGATCAGCTGGTGACCGTTATGGTCTCCATGCTGGGAAGGGAGACACCGGTGGAACTGAAGTTCAACCAGGTGGCTTCCATGGAAAAATAGCTCCAAAAACCAACTGGCTGGTTTTTGATACCGGAGATGAAGGTTCGTTTCCGGGTGGGAGGGCGCCCAAGCGTCCAATTTTACCACATTTTTGCTAAGGAGGTGCAACGAAAGTGGCACAGAAAGTAGTAGGTTTGATTAAACTGCAGATCCCCGCAGGCAAGGCAACTCCGGCTCCCCCGGTAGGCCCCGCCCTGGGTCAGCACGGCGTCAACATCATGGCGTTTACAAAGGAATTCAACGAGCGTACAAAGAATGACGGCGATCTGGTGATCCCTGTTGTTATCACTGTGTATGCCGACCGTTCTTTCTCGTTTATCACAAAGACTCCCCCTGCAGCCGTTCTGATCAAGAAGGCCTGCAAGCTGGAGAGCGGCAGCGGCGAACCCAACAAGAACAAGGTGGCCAAGCTGCCGAAGGAAGAACTGCGCAAGATCGCCGAGCTGAAAATGCCCGATCTGAATGCTTCCAGCGTGGAAAGCGCCATGAGCATGATCGCCGGTACAGCGCGTTCTATGGGCGTCACCATCGAAGAGTAAGAGACGCCCCCGCGGAAGATCCGCGGCGTGGGAGGATGATTCCGAAATACCACAAACTAGGAGGATTAAAAAGTGCGCAGAGGTAAGAAATATGTAGAAAGCGCCAAGCTGGTGGATCGCGCCAAGCTGTACGATCCCGCCGAAGCGCTGGATACCGTGATAAAGACGGCCAAGGCCAAGTTTGACGAGACTGTGGAAGTCCATGTGAAGCTGGGTGTTGACTCCCGTCATGCTGATCAGCAGGTGAGAGGCGCCATCGTGCTGCCTCACGGCACTGGCAAGAAAGTCCGTGTGCTGGTGTTCGCCAAGGGCGACAAGGCCAAGGAGGCCGAAGCCGCCGGAGCCGATTATGTGGGCGCTGAAGATCTGGTGGCCCGCATCACCGGTGAGAACTTCTTTGATTTCGATGTGGTCATCGCCACTCCCGACATGATGGGCGTGGTTGGCCGTCTGGGTAAAGTGCTGGGCCCTAAGGGCCTGATGCCCAACCCCAAGGCCGGCACCGTCACCATGGATGTGACCAAGGCCATCAACGAGTCCAAGGCCGGCCGTATCGAGTACCGCCTGGACAAGACCAACATCATCCACTGCCCCCTGGGCAAGGTCTCCTTCGGCACTGAAAAGCTGACCGAGAACTTCAACGCCCTGCTGGGCGCCATTGTCAAGGCAAAGCCCGCCGCTGCCAAAGGCCAGTACATCCGCTCCTGCGTGGTGGCTGCCACCATGGGCCCCGGCGTCAAGATCAATCAGGCTCGTCTGACCGACTAATCTGATTTTTTCTGTTCTTTCTTGACAAACTATTGGTTTGTTGATAAAATAATAGCGCTCATTCCAAAGACAGCAGGTGAACTGCGGTTCCCAACGGCTCTGTGCCGCCTGCCGAGGATGCATTTTTCCATTTACATTATGGATTTACTGTGCCCTCATGTCCTTTGGATGTGAGGGCACTTATTCTAAACGGAGGTGAAAACAGTGCCGAACGCAAAGGTTCTGAGCGAGAAGCAGGCCGTGGTGGCCCAGCTCGCTGAAAAGATGAAGAACGCCACATCCGGTGTGCTGGTGGACTATAAAGGCATCACTGTTGAGGAAGATACCAAGCTGCGCAGTGAGCTGAGAAAAGCCAATGTGGAATATACCGTCGTGAAAAACACTCTGGTGCGCTTTGCTGCCAACCAGATCGGCTTTGAAGAGCTGGACGGCGTGCTCCATGGCACAACTGCCATGGCTGTGAGCATGGACGATCCCACTGCTCCTGCCCGTCTGCTGGCTGAGTTTGCCAAGAGCCACGACAAGTATTTCAACATCAAGGCCGGCTTCCTGGAGGGCAAAGTGGTGGACATTGCCACCGTTGAATCCCTGGCTGCTATCCCGCCGAAGGATATCCTGCTGTCCACCGTGCTGGGCACCATGATGGCTCCTGTGGCCGCCCTGGCCCGGGTCCTGCAGGCCGTGGCCGACAAGAAGAGCGAAGGCGGAGAGGCTGCTCCCGCTGCCGAAGCCGAAGCACAGGCTTAATTATTTTCATTAAAAACTAATTGGAGGTACACTATAATGGCAAGCGAAAAGATTGCACAGCTGATTGAAGAAGTGAAAGTTCTCTCCGTTCTGGAGCTGAGCGAACTGGTACATGCCCTGGAAGAAGAGTTTGGCGTTTCCGCCGCTGCCGCTGTTGCCGCTGCTCCTGCTGCTGGCGCTGCTGCTGGTGCTGCCGCTGACGAGAAGACCGAGTTCGACGTGGTTCTGGCTGAAGTTGGCGCTTCCAAGATGGGCGTCATCAAGATCGTCAAGGAGATCACCGGCCTGGGCCTGAAGGAAGCCAAGGAGCTGGTGGACAACGCTCCCAAGGCCATCAAGGAAGGCGTTGGCAAGGACGAAGCCGAAGAGATGAAGAAGAAGCTGGAAGAAGCCGGCGCCAAGGTCGAGCTGAAGTAAGCTGTTTTTCCATCGTATTAAAAAGAGACGGGAGCGATCCCGTCTCTTTTCCTTTCCCCGGCGTTTGCATTTCCAGAAGAAGGCTCCTTCCTGCGGGCAAGATGCCTTGCATGATGAGGGCTTTTTTGGTATACTATTTTTAATTATTCGTCTTTGGGGCGGCAGGCCCCGGAGAAGGGAAAGGGAGGCTCCCCATGGAGAAATTGATTGCCCGCATGATGGAGTCGGGAACCCGGCTGGCCTTTGCACTGCTTCTGGTGTTTTGCGCCATATCGGCCTTCACCAACATCTGGCTGGCTTTGGGTGAGCTGGCCGTTGTGGTGGTGCTTTATATCGTTTATCGGGCCCGGGCCAAGCGGCGGCGGGCCGATATTCGCCGCACTGTGGAAACACTTTTGTTTCAGGTGGATGACGCATCGAAAAATTCCCTGATGAATTTTCCGCTGCCCACCGCCATCCTCCGCATGGATACCGGGGAAGTGGTGTGGAGCAACGACAGCTTTTATGAGATCACCGGCGCCCATGAGCGGATGTTCAATCTGCATATCACCGATGTGATCGAAGGCTTTGATACCCGCTGGATCATGGAAGGGCGGAGCAAATGTCCCTATGAAGTGGCGGTGAATGGCCGGAAGTTTGATGTATACGGCAACATCGTCCGCTCGGGGAAGGACGCTTCCAGCGCATTGCTGGTCACCATGTACTGGGTGGATGTGACCGATTACAGCGAGCTGCGCACCAAATACGAACGCACCCGCCCGGTGCTGGCCATTTTGGTGCTGGACAGCTATGAGGAACTGATCAAAGGGGTTTCAGAAAGCGAGAAATCCAAACTCACTGCCCAGGTGGATGAGGAGATCAGCAACTGGGCCGAGCCGGTGCACGGTGTGGTGCGGCGGCTGGACCGGGACAAATACCTGTTTTTGTTTGAGCAGAAGGATCTGCTGGAATTTGTGGAGCGGAAGTTTGATCTGCTGGACAAAGTGCGGGAAATCAAAAGCAGTACCGGTATCAGCGCCACCATTTCCATGGGCATCGGCAAGGGCGATACCGATCTGAACGAGCTGTACCAATATGCCCGTCTGGCAGCGGATACCGCTTTGGCCCGGGGCGGCGACCAGGTAGTCATCAAGAGCAAATATGCCTTTGAGTTCTATGGCGGCCATGCCAAGGAAGTGGAAAAACGCACCAAGGTCAAATCCCGTGTGGTGGCCAATTCCCTGCGCCAGTATATCAGGGATTCTTCCTATGTGTTTATTATGGGTCACCAGCTTTCCGATCTGGATGCGGTAGGTGCTGCGGCCGGCATCTGTGCCGCCGTGCGCAAGTGCGGCAAGAAGCCTTATTTTATCGTCAACAGCGAGCGTACCTCGGCCAAGGACCTGATTGACAAATTGGCCGGGCTGGAGGAATACCGGGAGTCCTTCATCAAGCCGGACGATGCCATCTTCATCGCCGATTCCAATTCGCTGCTCATTGTGGTGGATACCAACCGGCCGGATTTTGTGGACTATCCCGAAGTGCTTCAGACCATCCAGCGGGTGGCGGTCATCGACCATCACCGGCGGGCGGCCAGTTATATTGAAAACTATGTCATCAGTCTCCATGAGCCCTATGCCAGCTCCACCAGTGAGCTGGTCACAGAGCTTTTGCAGTACATTCTGACCAGTTCCCAGGATCTGAAAAAGGAAGAGGCAGAGGCGCTTTTGTCCGGTATTTTCCTGGACACCAAGAGCTTTACCGTCAAAACCGGCGTGCGTACCTTTGAGGCCGCCGCCTATCTGAAGCAGTGCGGCGCCGATACAGTGGAAGTCCGCCGCCTGTTCAACAACAATTTCGATTCCTACATCAAGAAATACCAGATCATCAGCAACGCCGAGCAGCCCTATCCGGGGGTTTCCATTTCGGTGATGGAGGAAGACACCGAACGGGCCACCGCATCCCAGGCCGCCGACGAGCTGATCAACATCAACGACATCAAGGCATCCTTTGTGGTCTTCCGGGAGCATGAGAACGATGTGGCCATTTCGGCCCGTTCCTATGGGAAGATGAATGTGCAGGTGGTGCTGGAGAAACTGGGAGGCGGCGGCAGCCTGACCATGGCGGGCGCTCAGTTCCAGGACGCCGATGTGGGAGAGGTGGCAGCCCGGCTGCGGGCGGCCATTGAGGAATATCTTGCCGGAGACCAGGAAGATGGGGAAAACAGTTCCAACGCCCCGTCGGCCTGATTTTTGAAGCAGAGCGGGAAGAGCCTGCCGCGCGGGACTCTTCCATCCTGTGTACGCGCGGAGATGGGAGTGAATGAGAATGAAATTGATTTTGCTGCAGGATGTAAAGGGACAGGGAAAAAAGGGCGATATCATTGAGGCCAGCGACGGCTATGCCCGCAACTTTCTCATGCCTCGGAAGCTGGCGGCCCCGGCCACGGCCGATGTGCTCAACGCCAAGAAAATCGCCGACGAGGCAGCTGCCCGCCGGATGAAGCTGGAAAAAGAAGCGGCCCAGAAGCTGGCAGAAGAGCTGAAGGATATGCCGGTACACATCAAGGCCAAATCGGGCGCCGGCGGCAGACTGTTCGGCAGCGTCACCGCCAAGGAGATCGCCGAGGAGATGCAGCGCCAGCACAAGGTGGAAATTCAGAAAAACAAGATCGTGCTGGAAGAGACCATCAAGAATTTTGGCACCTATCAAGTGAAAGTCAAGCTTTACCCGGAAGTGGTGGGCACAGTGAAAGTGGTCGTGGAAGAGCAGAACTGATGTAGTAGGGAGTTTTGACCATGGATGAGCTGTTGGCCCGGCAGACTCCTCATAGTGTGGAGGCCGAGCAGGCGGTCATCGGAGCGATTTTGTTTGATCCCACTTGTGTGCCCAAGGTGGTGGAGCTGCTCCAGCCCGATGATTTTTATATGGAAACAAATCGGATGATCTTCGATACCATCAGCAGCATGTTCACCGGGGGAAAGCGCATTGACCCGGTGACAGTACTGGAGGAAATGAAGGCCCTGGGCTATAAGGACAAAGCCGACAGGGCCTATTTTCTGCAACTGATCGATGTGACACCCACCTCCACCAATGTGGAGGATTATGCCAAGATCGTCCGGGAAAAGAAGATGCTGCGGGATCTTCAGCAGATCTGCAATGAGATCTTTGATCTGACCCGCAGCGAACAGGAGACGGCCAGCACCATTGCGGAGCTGGCCGAGCAGAAGATTTATGCCATTCGTCAGGGGCGGGAGATCAACGGCCTGCGGCACATCAAGTCGGTGATCAAGGATGTGTATGATCAGCTGGATGAACTGGCGGCTAACCCCGGAAAATTGCCGGGTATTCCCACCGGTTTTGCCGATCTGGACAACGCCCTGGGCGGACTGAACAAATCGGACCTGATTCTCATTGCCGCCCGTCCGGGCATGGGCAAAACCAGTTTCGCTCTGAATCTGGTGTTGTCGGCGGCCCAGAAATCGGGGAAGGATGTGGCCATTTTCCAGCTGGAAATGAGCGATATGCAGCTGACCACCCGGATGATCTCCAGCGAGGCACTGGTGGACAGCCGGAAATTGCGCATGGGCACCCTGGACGACAACGACTGGGATAAAATCGCCCATGCCTCTGCCCTCCTTTCCAAAACCAATATCTATATTGAGGACAGTTCGGCCATCACGGTGTCGGAGATCAAGGCCAAGTGCCGCCGGATGGGAAGCCGGTTGGGGCTGGTGGTCATCGACTATCTCCAGTTGATGCAGGGCTCCAAAAGCTCGGAAAACCGGGTGCAGCAGATCTCGGAGATCTCCCGTTCCATGAAGGTGATGGCCCGGGAACTGAATGTGCCGGTGGTCTGCCTGTCCCAGCTGTCCCGCGGCCCGGAGCAGCGGCCCAACAAGCGGCCTATGCTTTCCGACCTGCGGGAATCGGGAGCCATCGAACAGGACGCCGACATCGTTATTTTCCTGTACAGGGACGATTACTATAACCCGGACACCGAAAAGAAAAATGTGGTGGAGTGCATCATCGCCAAGAACCGTCACGGCGAGGTGTGTACCATCGAGCTGCAATGGCTGGGACAGTATACCCGTTTCTCCGGCCAGGACAAAACCCATCATGAATCTTGAGGACAAAGTGCTGGCCTTTATGCAGGAAAAGGCCATGACGGCGCCGGGAGACAAGGTGCTCTGTGCCCTCTCCGGCGGCGGAGATTCCATGGCGCTGACCCATTTGCTCCATCGGCTGGCGCCCCGGCTGGGCATTCAGGTGGAGGCGGCCCATTTTATCCACGGACTGCGGCCGCAGGATGCTCCCAGGGAGCGGCTTTTAGCAGAAACATTCTGCCGGCAGCGGAAGATCCCCCTTTGGATCGAAGAGGGAGACACCCTGGAATATTGCCGCCGGGAAGGCTGCGGCACAGAGGAAGGGGCCCGGGTGCTGCGCTATGCCTTTCTCCGCCGGGTGGCCAGGGAAACCGGTTGCCGGAAAATCGCCACCGGCCATCATCGGATGGACAATGCGGAGACCATTTTGTTTCATTTGTGCCGGGGGACAGGTGCCCGGGGCCTGGGAGGAATCCCGGCATCGGAAGGGGATCTGATCCGCCCTCTTTTGAGGGTTCCCCGGGAAGAGATTGAAAAATATCTGGAAGAAAACCACATACCCTATTGCAGTGACCCCTCCAATGGGGAAGAAGTCTATGCCCGCAACCGGCTGCGTCACTGTGTGCTCCCCTTGCTGAAGACCATCAATTCCCAGGCGGAAGAGCACATCAGCCAGGCCGGAGAGCGGGCCCGGAAAGACGAGGAGTTTTTGGAAAGCTGCGCCGCCCGGTTTTTGATAGAGCATTCCTCTGCTCCCGGGTCGATAGACGCTGAGGCTTTGGCAAAAGCGCCGGATGCTCTGGCCTTTCGGGTGCTTGCCATGCTCTACCGCCAGGGCGGTGGAGAGGGGATCCTTTCGGAAAAACATCGCCAGGGAATGTGGGGACTTTGTCAAAAAGGCCCTTCGGCGGCGTACAGTCTGCCGGGAGGGGTGGAGGCCCGACGGGTCTACGAACAGCTGGTGTGCCGCAAAAAGGAAGAAAAGCAGGAGTCCCGTACTTTTCCTCCGCGCTTTTTGAAGGAAGGGGAAACGGTGGAAGAAGGTGGCTTTCGGGTCACTCTGCACCGGGGAAAAAGAGAAGCCGGATCTGGAGAAAAAGCCTATTTTTTCCAGGCCCTCCAAGAGCCGGTACAGCTGCGCCCCCGCAGGACGGGGGATGTGATCCGGCTGAAAAACGGGCACAAAAGCATTAAAAAATGGATGATCGATGAGAAGATCCCCGCACATCTGCGGGAAGGGATTCCTCTGGTGTGCGACGAAGAGGGGCCGGTGCTGGTGTGCGGCGGCCCGGTGCGGAGCGAAAGAAAAGAGAGAGAAAAAGACCCCGGCTGGACGGTGGTTGTGAGGAGGAAAAAGATCATGGCAAATATGCGGGATGATGTGGCAGAGGTTCTGCTGACCAAAGAACAGATCGCCGAAAAGGTACAGGAGCTGGGAGAGATCCTGTCCCGGGAATATGAAGGGAAAGACCCTATTCTGGTCAGCGTGCTCAAGGGAGCCTTTGTGTTCATGGGCGATCTGTGCCGGGCGATCACCATTCCCTGTTCGGTGGATTTCATGGCGGTGTCCAGCTATGGAAGGGGCACACAGACCAGCGGAAAGGTGAAAATTATTAAAGATTTAGACACAATTATCCAGAACAGGCATGTTATAGTAGTTGAGGACATCGTGGACAGCGGCGTAACTCTCAGTCGTTTGCTGGTGATGCTGAAAGAACGGGAACCGGCCTCTTTGCGCCTGGTGACCCTTCTGGACAAACCGGCCCGCCGTCAGGCCCATGTGGACATCGATTATTGCGGCTTCCAGGTGCCGGACGCTTTCTTGGTAGGCTATGGCCTGGACTATGCGGAAAAATACCGCAACCTGCCCGATCTGTGTATCTTGAAACCCGAGGTGTATCAGGCGTAAAGCTCCGCCTCACGAAAGGTGTGAATGATTCGTTGAATAACGGCAAAATGAAGGGCATTGGCCTGTATCTGCTCTTGCTGGTGGTGCTCATTGGAACCATTGGCTTTTTGATGGAGCCCCGCAGCGAGGCTCAGCTGACCTATTCCGATGTGACCCAGGCTTTTGAAAACCAGGATGTGGCCAGTTTCATCATCGATGAGAACGAACTGACCATGACCATGCGGGACGGTTCCAAATTCACTTATCAGATCCCCTCGCTGGATATTTTCTATTATGATCTGGGCGAGACCATCCGTCAGCAGCGGGCAGCGGGAACGCTGACCCAGGACTTTGCGGAAAAGATGACCATGCCTTGGTGGACGGCCTTTTTGCCCTATCTGATCATTATTGTTCTCTTCGGCCTGTTCTGGTATTATATGATGAACAAGCAGGACGGCAGTGGAAAATCTGCCATGAACTTCGGCAAGTCCCGGGCCAAGATGGTGAACAGCGAAGACCAGAAGGTGACTTTCCAGGATGTGGCCGGGGCCGATGAGGAAAAAAGCGACCTGCAGGAAGTGGTGGAGTTTTTGAAGGCTCCTAAAAAATTCCTGCAGCTGGGCGCCCGTATTCCCAAAGGCGTTTTGCTGGTGGGCCCTCCGGGCACTGGTAAAACACTGATCGCCAAAGCGGTGGCCGGAGAAGCAGGCGTACCCTTCTTCTCCATTTCCGGTTCGGACTTTGTGGAACTGTATGTGGGCGTGGGCGCCTCCCGTGTGCGTGACCTGTTTGACCAGGCCAAGCGCCATGCGCCTTCCATCGTCTTTATCGATGAGATCGACGCTGTGGGCCGTCAGAGAGGAGCCGGTCTGGGCGGCGGCCACGACGAAAGAGAACAGACCCTCAATCAGCTGCTGGTGGAGATGGACGGCTTCGGGGCCAATGAAGGAGTCATTATCCTGGCGGCCACCAACCGTCCCGACATTCTGGACAGTGCCCTGCTGCGTCCGGGACGCTTTGACCGGCAGGTTTATATTGGCGTACCCGATGTGAAGGGCCGTAAGGCCATCATGCAGGTTCACTCCCGGAAAAAGCCCTTTGAAGAGGATGTGGACTTTGACGCCATTGCCAAAACCACCGCTGGATTTACCGGCGCCGATCTGGAAAATCTGCTGAACGAAGCAGCTTTGCTGGCTGCCCGCCGTTCCAAGGAGAAGATCGGCAACCGGGAGATCGACGATGCGTTCCTGAAAGTGATCATGGGCAACGAAAAGAAGAGCCGGGTCTATTCCGAAAAGGAAAAGAAGCTCACGGCCTATCACGAGGCAGGTCACGCCATTGTGACCCGGTTGATGCCTTCTCAGGATCCGGTGCATCAGATCTCCATCGTGCCCCGTGGCCGGGCTGGCGGCTTTACCCTGAGCCTGCCCAAAGAGGATAAGTACTATTCTTCCAAAAATGAGATGGAAGACGAGCTGGTCACTCTGCTGGGTGGCCGGGTCGCCGAAAAGCTGGTGATGGACGATATTTCTACCGGCGCGTCCAACGACATCGAGCGGGCTTCTGACATCGCCCGCCGCATGGTCACCCGTTATGGCATGAGCGACAAGCTGGGCCCCATCGCCTTTGGCAGCGATCACGATGAAGTGTTCCTGGGCCGTGATTTTGCCGCCTCCAAAAACTACTCCGAAGAAGTGGCTTCCCTCATCGATGAGGAAGTGAAGCGGATCATCGACGAGGCCTATCGCCGCTGCGAACAGATGCTGCGGGAGCATATGGACATCCTGGATCGGGTGGCCGCCTATCTGCTGGAGCATGAGACCATGAGCGGTGAAGCCTTTGAAAAGGTGTTCAATGGAGAAGAAGCCCAGGCGCCGGAAAAAGTGGTGGAAGTGGACTATAATGCCCGCTATACTCATCAGCCGGAAGAGGTGCTGAATACTTCCTCTCATGCGGAAGAGATTCCGCCGGAAGGAAAACCCACCGATCACATCTAAACCCAATCAAAATAACCTGTGAGAAAGGTCTCACGGGTTATTTTTTTGCTTCCTTGACACAAGAAAGGTTTGATGTATGATAAAAGAGGTGGGAACGGTTTATGAGGTCCGCCGTGTGCCTTTTACAGGGACCTTTCCTTTGTCAGGGTTCCACCTGGAAAACTGGACAGATTGAAGGGAGAAAATTTTGACTTTCCATGAATTTGGCGTGATGAAAAGAGCCCCGGCTTTGGAAGAAATGTATGAAAAATACGATCTTTCCCTTTGCGAAGAAATGGCGGCCATAGAAGATGATCAGGTGGATGATTTGTGGGAGCAGTTTGGAAGCATCCCTTGTTTTTGGCATAGCCTGAAGCAGCCTGCCCAGGGACTGGCCTGCACCGGCATCACCCTTATTCCTCCGGCATCTGTGCAAAAGCTGCTGGACGGATTGCCCTGGCAGGAAACCATGTACCCCCTCTGGCGCGTTTTCCATAGCGCCTGGGAAAAGGGATGCTATGTAATCCATTTCGGGATATGAAAAGCCCTGTGAAAGGCTCTGAGCGGCCTTCACAGGGCTTTTTCTCCTATATGATATTATTTTTCTCGATCAGGCCAGGATGGAGTCGGTGACACCGTCTACACCGGCCAGGAGCAGGGCCAGAAGCAAAGCCTGCTGTACGCCCTTATAGGCATCGGTGGTTTCAAAGAATTCCTGCAGGGTGTGAGCGCCGCAATCCACACCGCCCATGCCCAGGCACACGGCAGGGATGTTCTTGCCAATGGCCATGTTGCAGTTGGTGGAGCCGCCATGGAAGAACTGGGGCTCATAGCCCAATTTTTCGATGATGGCGTAGGTGGCTTCCACAATGGGAGAATGGACATCCTGGGTACCGGCCGGCACATTGCAATAGCGTTTGTGGGTCACGGTGATGGTGTCTTTGCCCCAACGGGCGGTTTCTTCATCGCAGGCTTCCTGCAAGGCGTTCAGGATCCGCTGGTACAGATCTTCCAGCACCTGCTGGGAGTCAGAGCGAAGGTTGAACTTGATGGTGGCTTCGGGGACGATGGCATGGATGCCGGCATCGTTGCCCGCATGGAAATTGGAAACGCAGAAAGAGGTTTTGGGATCTTCCGGAACCTGGAACTCGGCGATCTTGGCCACGGCCCGGGCTGCGGCGTTGAGGGGATTGGCCACTTTGCCGAATGCGCCGTGGGCATGGCCGCCGATGCCGTGGAAAGTGGCTTCGCAGGTCATGTGGCCAGTGGCTTCGTAAACGATGCCTTCGGCGCTGGGGCCGTCGATGCTGATGCTGGCGTCTACCTGATTGTCGTCCAGCCATTTGAGCATGCCGCCGAAGGAACCGATGCCTTCTTCTTCCACGGTGCCCACAAAGACCAGATCACCCTTGGTCTGGATGCCGGCGGCGTCCAGGGCCCGGATCACGGACAGAGGCACTACCATGCCCCGGGTATCATCCACGATGCCGGGAGCATAAACCCGGGTGCCTTCCTTGCGGGGCTGGGGATTGGTGCCGATGGGGAAAACAGTGTCCATATGTCCTTCCATCAGCACTTTTTTGCCGCCGCCCTTACCGGGCCGCAGGCCTTCCACATTGCCATGGCGGTCAATATGTACATTCTCAAGGCCCAGTTCTTTATACATCTCGGCATAGCGGGCCGCCTTTTTTTCCTCATGGAAAGTGGGAGCTTCGATTTTGCACAGTTCGATCTGGTTTTCCAGAGTCTGGTCAGCATCCTGCTGGGCAAATTCCAGGGCTTTCTGCACCTGGGGCAGGGCCAGCAGTTTGTCCAGCGTTTCCTGGATATTGGAAGATACTTGATAACTCATCATTGACACTCCAATCGGTAGAAAATTTGTTTCCGGGTTTTATTATGGGCTTTTCAAGGGGCAAAATCAAGAGAAGGTGAAAACTTCGTGGCACTTGCCAAGAATGGGATGCAGCTTTTGGTGAAATTGCCGCATTGGTGCAAAAAAAGAAGATATTTCTTTCTATTTGTTTAGAAAATAATATGATATACTATAAGTATAGAAAATTTCAAAAAGGAGACAGAAATGAATTATACAGAAATGTTAGGAGGAATGGGTCGGTACTATGGGGAGGGGAGGACGCAAAGCTTTGAAGCCCGACGGAAGAGTCTGGAGAGGTTGGAGCAGGGACTGAAAAAATGGGGCAGCCGCCTGGAACAGGCTTTGGCCGAGGATCTGGGGAAAGCGTCCATGGAAGCCTATATGACCGAACTGGGTCAGGTGCGGGAAGAGCTCCGTTGGCAGAAAAAGCATCTGAGGCAGAATATGGCGGTCAAACGGGTGCCCACCCCTCTGACACAGGCGCCCGGAAAAAGCCTTCGATGGCCTCACCCCTACGGTGTGGTGCTGGTGATGGCGCCCTGGAATTATCCGGTGCTGCTCAGCCTGGGGCCTCTGGTGGGGGCAGTGGCGGCAGGGAATTGCGTGGTGCTCAAGCCCTCGGCCTATGCGCCCAAAACAGCGGAAACATTGGCGGCCATGGTATCAGAAGTGTTTGAAGCGGGCCATGTGCAGGTGATCACCGGCGGGAGGATGGAAAACCAGGCACTGCTGGAACAGCGGCTTGACTATATCTTTTTTACCGGCGGCACCCAGGTGGGAAAGTTGGTGCTGGAAAAGGCGGCCCGGCATCTGACGCCGGTAACGCTGGAACTGGGAGGAAAAAGTCCCTGTATCGTGGCGGAGGACGCCGATCTTTCTTTGACGGCCCGGCGGATCGTTTTCGGCAAATTGGTCAACTGCGGCCAGACCTGTGTGGCTCCTGATTATGTGCTGGCCCCCAAAGAAAAGGTTCCGGCGCTGGTGGAAGAAATGAAAAAACAGCTGCTGATGCAGCTGGGGCCCACGCCGCTGAACAATCCGGAGTATCCCCGTATTGTCAATGGAAAGCACTATCGCCGGTTGATGGGACTGCTGGAAGGGGAGAGGGCGGAAACCGGAGGGCGGGGAGATGAGCGGACTTTGCGCATCGAGCCCACCATTCTCACGGGGGTGACAGCACACTCGCCGGTGATGCAGGAGGAAATCTTCGGGCCTATTCTGCCGGTGTTGGGATACGACACTTTCTCCCAGGCTCTGGCCTTTGTGGCAGAGCGTCCCCATCCCCTGGCTCTCTATCTGTTTACCCGCAGCCGGAAGACGGCAGGGCAGGTGATGGACCGGCTGCAATTCGGCGGCGGCTGCTGGAACGACACCCTGGTCCACCTGGCCAGCAGCCATCTGCCCTTTGGGGGAGTGGGGGAAAGCGGCATGGGTGCGTACCATGGCCAGAAGAGTTTTGACACCTTTACCCATTACCGCAGTGTGCTGTCCCGGGGAAAGGTGGAAAACCCACTGCGCTATCACCCCTACACACCGAAAAAAGAAAAGCTCATCCGCCGTTTTCTGGGGTGAAGCCTTGGCAAAAAAGAGACGGGATGCTATACTGTAACTATCCGGTGAAACAGTGCCGGGATTCTTGCAGAAGTGAGGGATTATTGTGGAAGTTTTGGTCAATACCTATCGTGGGCCGTTGCAGGATATGATGCACACCGGCCATATCGCTGTGGTGGATTATACCGGTAAGCTGCTTTATTCCTGCGGCGATCCGGAGAGAGTCTGTTATGCCCGTTCTTCGGCAAAGCCCATGCAGGCCATGTGCGTGCTGGAAAGCGGCGCTGTGGAAAAATACGGTCTGGACGATCAGGACATCGCTTTGTTCTGTGCTTCCCACAACGGGGAACCCATGCATGTCCAGGCGGTGCGCCGGGCGCTGGGCAAGGCCGGGCTGACAGAGAGCGTTCTCCAGTGCGGCATCCATTATCCCTTGTATGAGCCGGAAGCCGACCGGATGAAGGCGGCCGGAGAAAGTCCCAGCCAGATCCATTGCAACTGCAGCGGCAAACATTCGGGAATGCTGGTCACCGCCGCGGCCATGGGGGAGGATCTGAATACCTATTATAAGCCGGAGCATCCAGTGCAGCAGCGGATCCTTCATATGATCGGAGAGATCTGTGAGTATGATCCCGGGAAGATCATCATGGGTACCGATGGCTGCGGTGTGCCGGTGCACGCTCTGCCCTTGCGGCAGTTTGCCTATGGCATCGCCCGTATGGCCCATCCCGAGAGCCTGGGAGAAAAGATGGGAGCGGAAGCGGCCCGCATTACAGCTGCCATGGGAAAATATCCCCTGATCATGTCGGGCACCGGCCGGATCGATGCCCAGCTGATGGAAAAATATGATCGCCTCTTCTGCAAATCGGGAGCCGATGGCTATTATATTGTGGGAGACAAAAAGGAAGGCATTGGCATTGCTGTGAAAATCGACAGCGGCAATGGTCAGGCCCGTAATGCGGTGGTGGTGGAAGTGCTTCGCCAGCTGGGGATCATCTCCCAGGAAGATCTGGCGGAATTTGCCGATACCCACACACCCAAAATGCGCAACCACAAGCAGGAAGAAGTGGGGAGCATGCGCCCCGAGTTCACTTTGCACAAGGCATAATCAATCATATATGCAAAAGGTCCGGGGCCATGGGGCACCGGACCTTTTTGGGAAAAGCACCCGCCCCGCAAAGGGGCGGGCGGGGAGAAAAGCGGACCATAGCGGAAAGATAGGGAGGGAGAACTTTCCGCGGTCCAGGAAAGTGCAGAAAAGGAAACAATTTTCTATTTTTATCATACCTCTTTTTTCGGTACATTACCACTGTAAATTATCTGTCAAAATAACCAAAAAATTTGCTGAAAACTGAAAGAACAGAACTTTTGGTGGGTAAAAATGGCTTTTTTCAAAAAATAATGGCTTATATGGTAGACGAAAGAGGATGAAAAATGGTATAATAACATCGATTTGCAAAAGCGCTGCGGCGTGAAACAGGCCGCAGATACATTTTTTCGCGCCTGGCATGGTGGGAAGCCATGCCTGATTTTTTTGGAGGAGACCATGAGAAAGAAAGGAAGAATCGCAGGAGGTTTTCTGCTGGCTGCTTTGCTTTTCGCCTTGCTGGGGTGTGTGGGGCTGGCTGCGGCGCAGAAAGCTCAACTGAATAACATGCCGGTGCTGGTTTATGACAAGACCATTGGTGTGGAAGCTTATAACATCAACGACAATAACTATTTCAAATTGCGGGATGTGGCCCAGGCCCTCAGCGGCGGGGACAAATCCTTTGAGATCCAATACAGCAACGATACCAATTCCATTTATATCAGCACCGGCCAGCGCTATACCCCCCTGGGTACTGAGCTGAGCCCTCCTCAGGGCAGCACCACCATCAAACAGGCGGTGAGCAGCCAGGCGGCCGTTTATATCGATGGGGTCCGGGCGCAGATGACGGCCTATAACATTGAAGGTTATACATATTTCAAACTGCGGGATCTGGGGGATGCTCTGGATTTCAGCGTGCAGTATGACGATGCCCAGCGGCGGGTTCTCATCGAATGTGCCCCGCTGAATACCACACCGGTAACGCCTCCTGATACAACGGTGGACCGGAGCGATATCGTGGTGATGGTGGATCCGGGCCACGGCGGTTCGGAAAGCGGCACGGTGAACAAGGAAATGGGCCTTGTGGAAAGTGAGGTCAACTATGTGGTGGCGGAGCATCTGGGGTCGCTTCTCCGGCAGGCCGGCTATCAGGTGATCTTTACCCGGGGCGAAGGAGAAACGCTGTCCCTCACCAACCGGATGAACATGATCCGGGAGGTCAAGCCCGATCTGGTCATCAGCGTCCATCACAATGCCACCGAAGCCCATAATGCCACCGGCGCCGAAGTGCTGGCTCAGGTGGCCGACAAAAACGGCGGCCCTTCCACCGAACTGGCAGAACTGATCGGTGAGGAATATGCCAAGCTGGGCCAGAAGGTCCGGCCCATCATCTACCGCTATAACAGCACTAAAACCGGAGATTATTACGGTCTGCTCCGGGCGGCGGCCGGCGTCAATGTCACAGCAGTCATTTCGGAGTTTGCCTTTATGGATAACCCGGAAGATGTGGAAATGATCAACAGCACCGCAAAACTGCACCAGGAGGCCGAGGCGCTTTTCCGCGCGGTGGATGCTTTCCTCACAAAGTAAGAAAAGACTGAGGAAAGATTAAGAGAAAATTTAAGATTCGGCGGCCTGCCCCACTGTATGATAGAAGCAGCGGGACAGGCCGCTTTGGCGTTGTCCGGGGAAAAGGAGGGATGGAGATGGCTCAGAAAAGACGGCGGAAAAGAAGAAAGGGAAAAGGCTGCGGTCTGCTGCTGGGGGTTGTCCTGGTAGCCGGAGTGGCATTCGGGGCCTGGAAACTGCTGAGCGCACCCACGGAGGGACTGTATCCGGAGGATGTACTGGGGGTGCCGGTGTACACCCAGCTGGCTCCGGAAGGGGCACAGAACCGGCCGGGAACTAAAAGAGAGATCCGGTACATCGTTATTCACGAAACGGGGAACATCGCCGCCGGGGCCGATGCAGCCGCCCATGGCCAGTTGGAGGCCAAAGGGGGCGAAGGAACCACAGGATGGCACTATACGGTGGATGACGCCGAGGTGTGGCACAGCATCCCCGATGATGAAGTGGCCTATCATGCAGGAGACGGCGCCGAAGGGGATGGCAACCTCCACGGCATCGGTGTGGAGCTGTGCGTCAATGCAGATGGGGATTTTGAAAAAACTTTTGACAACGCCGCCCGGCTCACCGGTTGGCTGATGAACGCCTATGATCTCTCGGCCGATCAGGTGAAAGAGCATTACGATTTCAGCGGAAAAAACTGTCCCCAGACCATCCGGGAGAATGGGCGTATGGAGGAATTTGCGGCTTTGGCAGAGCAGTATGCCCAGCAGGCCAAAGAGCAGGAGGATTAGGACAAGGGGCAGGGACCCTTTGGAAAGGGAGGGCATAGGATAAAGCAAAAACCGGAAAGGGGTTTTTGCCTTTGCCTGGACTTGTTCGTCAGGGGCTGGAAGCCGGAACCTTGGTGCTGGCCCTGTCTCTGGACGCTTTTTTTGCCAGCCTGGCTTATGGAGCGGGGGAGATCCGCTTGCCGGGAAAGAGCGCGTTGGTGGTGGCTTTGTGCTGCAGCGGTGTGCTGGCCGCAGGGGCCTGGGCCGGAGCGCTGTGGCAGCCTTTGGCTGGAGGCCTCCAGTGGCTGTGCGCCTTTTTGCTGGCGGCTTTGGGTTTTTGCAAAATCTGTGACAGCATGCTCAAACGCTGGGTGCGCAAATGGGGCGGAAGAGGAGAAATGCGGTTTCGTCTGTGGAGTTTTCGGTGTATCCTATGCCTGTATGCTGACCCTTCCCGGGCCGATGCCGACGGCTCCCGCAGCTTATCTCCCAGAGAAGGTCTTTTGTTGGGGGCTGCCCTGTCTCTGGATGGGGCGGCCGCCGGGGTGGGAGCCGGCTTGGGGGGCATGGACCCCCGTCTGCTGTTCCTTTTTTCCCTGCTGGCTACTTTGATCCTGCTGGGGCTGGGGCATTTCCTGGGCCGGCGGATGGGGAAACGGGGAGAAGGGGAAATGGGCTGGTGCAGCGGCCTGCTCCTTCTGCTTTTGGCCTTTTTCCGCTTGTTGGGGTAGGAAAAGGGGATTGATTTTCTCCTTTGAAAAAGGTATGATGCAAAAGGAAAAATACAGGAAAGAGACAGAGGAGAACAAGATGAAGACAGACGGCATTCTTTTTGATCTGGACGGCACTTTGTGGGACGCAGTGGAGGGGATCCTGACGGCCTGGAATCAGGTGATCGCAGCCCATCCCGATCTGCGGGGGCCTTTGGAGTATTCGGAACTTCAGGGCTATATGGGCTTGCCTATGGATGAGATCGCCCGGCGGATGTTCCCTATGTGCCCGGAATCGGAGCAGCAGCGGCTGCTGGAAGAATGCTGCCAGGTGGAGCATCAGGTGTTGGAAAAACGGGGCGGAACGCTCTATCCCCAGGTGGAGGAGACCTTGCAGGTCCTCAGCCGCAAGTTCCCCCTCTTCATCGTCAGCAACTGTGAGGATGGGTATATCCAGTGCTTTTTCCGCTCCATGGGTCTGGAAAAATATTTCAAGGACATTGAGTGCTTCGGGGCCACCGGCCTTTCCAAGGGGGAGAACAATAAGCTCATCATCCGCCGCAACGGACTGAAACAGCCGGTGTATGTGGGGGATACCCAGGGGGATTCCCATGCGGCCCGGCAGGCAGGCATTCCCTTTGTGTTTGCCCGCTATGGTTTTGGAGATACCAAAGATTATGATACTGCCATCGATCACTTTGCCCAGCTTGTGGAGCTGATGGAGGAAATATAGCACCAAAAGGCCCGCTCCCCGGAGCGGGCCTGGGCGTGTCGAAAAAGTGGCTTTGCCACTTTTTCGAGTTTTTGCAAGGGCCTGCATGCACGCCTTTGGCGCACACTTGTCCCTTGAGAGGTGCAAAAACCGACGCACAGGTCGCCGGTTTTTGCAGATTGATGAGGGATAGAGCGAAAGGGCCTCTCATGCGACAAAGGTTTCTCGACAGGCTGAAGCCCGCTCCCCGGAGCGGGCCTTTTGGTTATTGGTTGGATTCCTGAAATGCGCTTTTCTGCCATTTTTTCATCCAAAGGGCATACTGGGGTAAAGCCCGGAGAAAAGCACATTCCGGATCTTCTTCCACTCCCTTTACCATCATGCGCAGCATCATCTGCTGGCCCTTGCCGGCTCCTTCCTTTTCCGGCAAGTGACAGTAGAGGGGGGAGGCGGCAAAGGGAGCAGGGCGGTGTATGCTCTGGAAGATTTCCTCCAGCAAAGCAAGGACACGGGGGCCATCCTTTTGCAGAAGGGCCAGCTGGAAAGGAAGAGAAAGACGGGAAGCGGCAGGAAGGTGGAGAGCCTCCGCAGTACCTTGGGAAGCGGCGGCAAAGGCTTCGGCCCGATCCAGGTCCTTTTCTTCTGCGGCCAGATCCATCAGGTGGCTCAGCACCTCCAGAACGCCGTTTCCCCGGATCCACAGCTCCTGCTCCAGCAGCGTCCATGCAGCGGCGATATCCCCTTCCTTCCGGGCCAGGGAGGCCTGGAGAAGCTGCTTGTTTTTGTGGGACTGGGGAAGCTGCTTCAGCAAAGGTCTGGCCTGCTCCAGCTGACCCTGAGCAATATAGCGGCCGGCCAGAAGCGCGCAGGCCCATTGGCCGATCTGGGGATCATGGCTGTTTGCAGCCCGCTCATAAAGCTGTAAAACCTCCTGGTGGAAGGGTTCGGCTTCTTCTTTCTTTGGTGGGAAAAGATTCAGAATCCCCTCCAGCAATGGAGCCATGGTGTAGGTCAGAAGATCACAGGAGGGAAATTCCTGCATCTTTTCCCGGGCCAGCTGGAATGCAGCGGCACAGCTCTGTTCCTGGGCCACCATGGTGACTTGTTCCGAGAAGCGGCCGATTTCTTCCGGCGTCAGGTCCTCCTGGAAGGAAAGCAAGGTGTTCAGATCCACGCCCAGTATCCGGGCCAGGGCGGGAAGCAGGGTGATATCGGGATAATTCAGCCCTTTTTCCCATTTGTTTACCGCCGGAGCGGAGATCCCCAGAAGCTGGGCCAGGGCCTCTTGCGTCAGTCCCTGGGCTGTGCGGCGGGTGCGGATGATTTCGTTGATTTTCATAAAGCTCCCTCCTTTGGCTCCATCATAACAGAGGGGCATCGGAGACGCAACGGAGGGGTGCGACAGAAAAAGGGCAAAAAAATAACCCCTGGTTAAGGGGAAAATACAATTAAAAATGCCCAGACGCTATTGCATCCGGGCATTGGTGGGAGAGGACGGATTCGAACCATCGAAGCGAAACGCAACAGATTTACAGTCTGCCCCCTTTGGCCACTCGGGAACTCTCCCATATGAAATTGGAGCTGGTGGACGGATTCGAACCCCCGACCTGCTGATTACAAATCAGCTGCTCTACCAGCTGAGCTACACCAGCTTGTTTGCCACCACATCTGGCGCGAGATATAATATACCACAGTTTTTTCAGCTTGGCAAGAGGTTTTTGTAAAAAAGTTTGAGAATTTTTTTGCTTCTACTCCTGGTCAGGAGCCATCTTTTCCAGGGACTCGGACACATTGTGGAGCACCGACAGCAAAGCGGGGGCCAGATTGGGATATTCCTGGCTCAGGCCGTCGATGGACAGATCGGGGAACTCCAGCGGCTGACGGCTGTCCTGATTGGAGGAAGCCAGAGCACGCAGGCGGTATTCCCGCATTTTCATTTCGGCATCGCACAGATCGGAAAACAGATGGGCGGGCACCGGGAACATGGTGTCGGAATATTTCCCCGAGATCATATACACATAGCGATAGGCCTTGTAGACGGCAACGGACAGATAGGCGGAAACATCGCCGATGAGGCCCTTGTGGCCTACCTTGCCCAGAATGTCCAGCAGAATGCCGGAGGAATTGACCAGCAGCTTCTTTTGGAGCATGGCAGAAACACTGCCCCGCAGCACATTGCCCTTTTCCTCCGAAAGGTCCCCCAGCTCTTCCACCGAGATGGCGGCCCCTTCCCGGGACATGGTACGGCCCAGCAGATAGTCGCAGGAAACGCCATAGAAATCGGCAGCCCGGACCACAAAGCTCAGTCCCGGCTCCCGTACGCCGTTTTCATAATGAGACAGCAGCGCCTGGGAAATGCCCAGTGCCTCGGCTGCCTTTTTTTGGCTGAGTTTTTTCTCCTGCCGCAAAAGCGACAGCGTCCGGGGGAAATCGGTAACCATGTGGCCTCTAACCTCACGAATGAATTTGTAGAATGTGTAAAGAAGTAAAGATACTTGCTTATAGTATAATCCGATGAATACCCTTTGTAAAGGTGCATTTTGTCACAACTATGGGTAAAAAAGAGAAAAATCACAAAGCAAGGCGAAAAAACACCCCCGGGGAACAAATATTTTTCCCCTCGCCGTTGCGCAACCGGCGGGGATGTGTTAAATTATAGAGAGGAAACAAACAATTTGTCCCCATGGAACAAAGAACAAAGGAGATAGAGAACAATGGCCAATGTGATCATCGAAACCTCTGCAAGACATCTGCATCTGAGCCGCCAGGATCTGGACACCCTCTTTGGCGCCGGCTATCAGCTGACCCCCAAAAAGGACCTGAGTCAGCCCGGCCAGTTTGCCTGCAACGAGAAAGTCAAGGTGGAAGGACCCAAGGGTTCCCTGAACATGAGCATCCTGGGGCCGGAAAGAAGCGCTTCCCAGGTGGAAGTTTCCTTCACCGATGCCCGCGCTCTGGGCATCCAGGTTCCCGTCCGTGAAAGCGGCGACATCGAAGGCTCCCCCAGCGTCAAGCTGGTTGGTCCTGCCGGCGAAGTCACCATTCCCTGCGGCGTCATCGCTGCCAAGCGTCACATCCACATGACTCCCGCCGATGCCGAGCAGCTGGGTCTGAAGGACAAGGATGTGGTCAGCGTCAAGACTTCCGGCGAGCGTTCCGTCGTCTTTAACGAGACCGTGGTGCGTGTGTCCGACAAGTTCCTGCTGCGTATGCACATCGACACCGATGAAGCCAATGCCGCCGGTATTTCCGGTGAGGTGGAAGGCGAAATCATCCGCTAACAACCGAAACAAAAAGGGCCGGGGCGCAGGCAGCGTCCCGGCTTTTCTTTTCGGGGGTCTTTACAGTCCGTTCATTGACGAAGCCCGCTCCGGGTGGTAAAATAAATTGATTATGGGAACATCCGTCTTTTTATAGGGAAAGAATGGATATTCCCGGCGGAAGAACGCCGGGAGAAAATGGAGAAAACTGGAATCGAGAGGAACAGAGTTATGTGGTCTGCCGATGGCTGGAAGGAATATGAACTGCTGGATTGCGGCGGTGGAGAACGACTGGAACGATGGGGGGAGCATATCCTGATCCGTCCCGACCCCCAGGCCATCTGGGACAGAGGCGGGCATCCCCTGTGGGAAAAGCCCGATGCTGTCTATCACCGCTCGGACAAGGGCGGCGGCCGGTGGGAGATTTTCCATCTGCCGGAGAGCTGGCGCATTCACTATAAAGATCTGACTTTTCAGATCAAGCCCATGAGTTTCAAGCATACCGGTGTCTTTCCCGAGCAGGCGGCCAACTGGGATTTTATCCGCCGCCAGGTGGCGGAGAGGAAAAAGAAAAAGCCGGTGAATGTGCTCAATCTGTTTGCTTATACCGGAGGAGCCACCCTGGCTGCCGCCTCGGCGGGAGCCAGCGTCTGCCATGTGGACGCATCCAAGGGCATGGTGGCCTGGGCCAGGGAAAATGCCCGTCTGTCCGGCCTGGGCGAGGCTCCCATCCGCTATATTGTGGACGACTGCAAAAAATTTATCCAGCGGGAAATCCGCCGGGGCCGGAAATACGATGCCATCATCATGGACCCGCCCTCCTACGGCCGGGGCCCTTCCGGGGAGATCTGGAAGTTTGAAGAGAGCATTGCGCCCTTCCTTCAGCTGTGCATGGAAGTGCTCACCGACGATCCCTTGTTTGTCATCATCAACTCCTATACCACCGGCATTTCCCCTTCGGTGCCCGTCTATCTGCTGGGCATGACCATGGCCCGCCGCTACGGCGGGGAAGTGGAGGGCGGCGAGCTGTTGCTGCCGGTGACCCAGACCGGTTTGGGTCTGCCCTGCGGCCATACCAGCCGCTGGATCGCCCGGTAAGGCCGGATAAGGAGGACTTTTTTCAGTGGAACAGATCATTCAGGTCAAAGACCTTTCCTTTGAATACCGGAACAGGGAGGATCAGCCCGACCTGCTGGCCCTGGACGGGGTGAACCTGGAAATAGCGCAGGGGAGCTTTGTGGCGGTGCTGGGCCACAACGGTTCAGGAAAATCCACCCTGGCCAAGCACATCAACGCCATTTTACTGCCCACCCAAGGCCAGGTGCGGGTGGCCGGCATGGACACCCGGGAAGAAGACAAACTCTTTGATATCCGGGAAAAGGCAGGGATGGTGTTCCAGAATCCGGACAACCAGATCGTGGCCACCGTGGTGGAAGAGGATGTGGCCTTTGCTCCGGAGAATCTGGGACTGCCCTCCCAGGAGATCCGCCGCCGGGTGGATGCGGCTCTTCGGGCCGTAGGTATGGAGAACTTCAAGCGCAGTGCTCCTCACATGCTCTCCGGCGGGCAGAAACAGCGGGTGGCCATTGCCGGTGTGCTGGCCATGGAGCCGCAGGTGCTGGTGCTGGACGAGCCCACTGCCATGCTGGACCCGGGAGGACGGGCTGAGGTGATGAACACCATCCGCCGTCTCAACCGGGAAAAGGGAATCACTGTGCTGCTCATCACCCACCATATGGACGAGGCCGCCCAGGCCGACCGGGTGGTGGTGATGGAGGACGGTCATGTGGTGGGCGACGGCCCGCCCCGGAAGATCTTTGCCCAGGTGGACAAGATGCACCGGACCGGCCTGGGAGTTCCCCAGACGGTGGAAGTGCTGGAGGAGCTGAACCGGAAGGGCTGCTCCCTGCCCATCGACGCGCTGACGGTGGAAGAGTGCGCCCAAAGACTGATGGCCTTTTTGGAGGACTGACCTGTGGAAGAAATTTTGCGAGCCCAAGGGCTCACTTATGTATATAGCCCCGGCACCCCCTTTGAAAAGACGGCGGTGGACAATGTGAACCTGTCGGTAAACAAAGGGGAATTTCTGGCCCTCATCGGCCATACAGGCTCGGGGAAATCCACTTTGATCCAGCATTTCAACGCTCTTTTGAAGCCCACCCGGGGCCAGGTGTTTCTCCATGGCCGGGATATCTGGGAGAGCAAGGAAGTGACCCGCAAAGCCCGGTTTCAGGTAGGGCTGGTGTTCCAGTATCCGGAGCACCAGCTTTTTGAAGAGACCATCGAGGCCGATGTGTCCTTTGGTCCCCGGAACATGGGCCTGGAGCCGGAAGAAGTGCGCCGGCGGGTGGTGGAATCCCTGGCCGCCTGCGGCATGGGAGAGGATATGCTGCAAAAATCCCCCTTTGACCTGTCCGGCGGACAAAAGCGCCGGGTGGCGCTGGCCGGTGTGCTGGCCATGGAGCCGGAAGTGCTGGTGCTGGACGAGCCGGCGGCCGGGCTGGACCCTCGGGGAAGGGACGATATTTTCCGCTTTATCACCGAATATCATGAAAAACACGGCACCACAGTGATTTTTGTCACCCACAGCATGGAGGATGCCGCCCGCCTGGCCAGCCGCATCGTGGTGATGCGGGACAGCCATGTGTTTATGGACGGCACGCCGCCGGAGATTTTCTCCCGGGCGGGAGAATTGCTGGAAGCCGGACTGGATGTGCCTCAGATCACCCGGGTCTTTTTGAAGCTGCGGGAGATGGGCGCGCCGGTGCGGGAAGGGGTCTACACCGTGGAGCAGGCCGCTCAGGAGATCCTCCGGTGCAAAAAGGAGGGCATATCATGCTGAAAGACATCACCCTGGGCCAGTATTTCCCGGTGGAAAGCCCGGTGCACCATCTGGATGCCCGCACAAAGCTGATCCTCAGCTTTGCCTTTATCATTGTGCTTTTTCTGGCCCACGGATTCTGGGCCTATGTGCTCTGCGCCGCGGGAGTCATTGGAGTCACTCTTCTCAGCCATATCCGTTTTCGGATGCTGCTCAAAAGCCTGAAGCCCATTGCCTTTCTGGCGGTGTTTACCGCTCTTTTGAATATGCTTTACACCCCGGGACAGATTTTGTGGGAGTTCTGGATTTTCCATATCACCAGAGAAGGCCTTGAGACTGCCGTTTACATGGTGGTGCGCATCATGCTGCTGGTGGCCTCCACTTCTCTTCTGACCTATACCACCTCGCCGGTGGCCCTGACCGACGCCATTGAGAATCTGTTCCGTCCCCTCAGCCGGATTCATCTGCCGGTGCATGAGTTTGCCATGATGATGACCATCGCCCTGCGGTTTATTCCCACCCTGATCGAGGAGACCGAGAAGATCATGAATGCCCAGAAGGCCCGGGGTGCCGATTTTGAAAGCGGCAACCTGCTCAAGCGGGCCAAGGCGTTGGTGCCGGTGCTGGTGCCTTTGTTTGTGTCGGCGTTCCGCCGGGCCGATGAGCTTTCGGTGGCCATGGAATGCCGTCTTTACCGGGGCGGCAGCGGCCGTACCCGGCTGAAAGAGCTGAAAATGGGGAAAAATGATGGAGCGGCCTATGCCGTGACCTGTGTGTTTTTTGCTTGTGTATTTGTTTTGACAAGGATGCTGCCATGAAAGAGATCAAAGAGAGAAATATCGCCTTCCGCCTGGCTTATCTGGGCACCGCCTATCACGGCTGGCAATACCAGAACAACGCCATCACCGTGCAGCAGGTGCTCCAGCAGGCCATCGGCAAGGCCACAGGCTGCCAGGTCAGCCTGTCCGGCGTGGGACGCACCGACGCCGGTGTCCACGCCAGAATCTATGTGGCCAATGCCCGTATGGCCACCAGTATTCCGCTGGATAAACTGCCTTTGGCTATCAGCGCCTATCTGCCGCCGGATATTTCGGTGAGCCGGGCGGTGGAAGTGCCCTGGGATTTTGACGCCCGCTTTCAATGTCAGAAAAAAGAATATACCTATCTGATTCACAACAGCCGGGTGCGGGATCCCTTTTATCACAACCGGGCCTACTTCTGCCCCTCCCGTCTGGATTATGATGCTATGGCGGAAGCGGCGCCCTATTTTGAGGGGAAACAGGATTTTGCCGCCGTGCGCAGTGAGGGAACACCGGTGCGAAGCACGGTGCGCACCATGTATTATTGCTGCACGGAGAAAGAGGGGGATCTGATTTCGATCCGTGTGTGCGCCGACGGATTCCTCTACAACATGGCCCGAGCCATTTCGGGAACGCTGCTCTACTGCGGGCTGCACAAAATTGAGCCCCGGCAGATCTCGGAGATTCTGGCTTCTCGGGACAGGGAGCAGGCAGGCCCCACGGCTCCGGCCTGCGGCCTTTATATGACGGCGCTGACCTATGGGATGGAGGAACTGGATGGCAGAGCGTGAAAAAATGCCGCCCGAGAAAAATAACATTACCAAATTCCGTCAGGACCGGCGGGGACAGATCTGCGGCCTGTTCAAAAGCCTGGCGCTTTTGGGGCTTTTGTGTTCCATGGTCTATTGCGTCTGGAATTACCATGAACAGCTTACCCTCAGCAGCCTGCGGCGGATGGCGTCCTATTTTTCCGCTGTGTGGGCTTCGGGGGATGCGGATTTTGCCGGTTATACCTTTGAAGACGGCATCGAAAGCGTGTATGACGAGTTTGGCAATGGCCTTGTGGTGCTGGGGGGCGACACCCTCAGCTTTGTCAGCACCCAGGGCAAAGAAGAACTGAGCATTCCCCTGCAATATTCCTCTCCGGCCCTCAGCGTGGTGGAGGACAATATGCTGGCCTATGACCGGGGCGGCCATGGTTTGTGCCTCACAAACCGCTATACTGCCCTGTGGCAGAAGGAACTGGAGTCGGAGATCATTTCGGCTTCGGTGAACCAGAACGGCGCCTTCAGCGTGGTCACCGACGAGCAGGGCTACCGGGCTGCGGTGACTCTCTACGACAATCAGCAGAAGGAGCGTTTCCGCTGGAATACTTCGGAATATTATATCCTGCTGTCCTGTGTCTCGCCGGATTCCCAGCATCTGGCTGCCTTGTGCATGAGTGAGGAAAACGGCAAACGGGTATCCATGATCCGGGTCTTTTCCATTCATCAGGAGCAGCCGCTGTTTGACCTGCCTTTGGGAAGCATGACGGTTTATTCCATGGAATATTATGAAGATGACTCTCTGATGATCGTCACCGACCAGGGAGTGTATTCCTACGACGACCAGGGACAGGAGCGAGGCGTCTTTTCCTATCCGGAAGGGTCTTTGGTCACCTTCAGCCACAAGATGGGCCAGCGGCCTGTGGTGGCGCTGGAGACCGGCGACCAGCAGGAACGCACCCAGGTGGTGATGGTGGGGGAGAACGGCCAGACGGTGTTTGAAGCCCGGTATTCTTCGGCCGTGCGCTCCCTTTCCGCCACCGGGGATCACATCGCCATTTTGCTGCGGGATTCCCTGGTGTGCACATCCATCATTCCCGGCGCATCGGCCCGCCAGGTGCAGGAGATCACCGCCCGGGATGTGATCCAGCGCAGGGACGGGGATGTGATGCTCATCTATGCCGACCGGGCGGAGCTTTTGGATAAGGACGCCGGAGAACAGATAGACCGGGAGTGACCCGGCGAAAGGACAGTCCATGATCGATTTGATTTTTTTGGTGCTCTTTTTGCTCATGTGTTTCTGGGGCGCCCGCAAGGGCATCCTGGGAGCGCTGATGGGGCTTGTGGGCAGCCTTTTGTCCTATGTGGGCGCGCGGATGCTGGTGCCGGTGCTCACCTCCCCCATTGCGGAACTTTTGCAGCCTTTGGTGGGGAAAGTCCTGGAGAAGGCGGCAGAAGGGCAGCTGGAAGCGGCCGGAACCACGGTAGAGGAAAGCATCCGCAACCTTCTCAGCGCTGTGCACGCTCCGGAAAGCCTGATGGAAGCGGTGCACAGCCAGGTGGAAAACGGCGGCGGGGAAGTGCTGGAGGCCGCCATACAGACGGTGAGCCAGAGCCTGGCCCCTGTGATCGCCTTCTTGGTGGGTTTTGCGCTGTGTAAGCTGGTGCTGTGGCTGCTGGTGCGGGTAGTGGGAGGCACGCTCCCCCTTTTCCGCACCGTGAACCATGGGGCCGGGCTGTGCCTGGGCGCTTTGGGCGGAGCTGTGATGATCGCCCTTTTGTGCCTGGGGCTGCGCACCTTTGCTCCGGAGGGAGTGGGCGGCTTTTTTGCCCAGGAGTCGCTGGCAGAAAGCAAAGTAGCTTCTTTTGTCTATCAGATCTTCCCGTAAGGGTAGATCTTTTGGGATTGATTCCCCTTCCAGGCCGGTCCGCCCGGCGGCCGGAAGGAGCAAACCAAGACCGGGTGGAGAAATGGATGGAATAAAAACGCCATGAATATGCCTCTTTGTTCCAGGTGCAAAAAGAATGTGGCCGTTATCTATATCACCCGGCTGGAGGACGGCAAGGCCCACAACGAGGGCCTTTGCCTCAAATGCGCCAAGGAGCTGAACATCAAACCGGTGACCGACATGATCGAGCGGTTCGGCATCACCGACAGCGACATTGAAAATGTATCCAAAGAACTGGAGAACACCAACCCGGAAGAGCTGATGCAGGGGCTGTTCAGCTCCTTCCAGATGCCCACCGGGACGGAGGAGGAAGGGGAAGGAGAGGAGGAGCCGGACGAGGAAAATTCCTCTCAGGTGCCGGTGATTCCTTTCTTTTCCATGCGCTCCCAGGAGAGCAGCGCCAAGCAGGAAGAAGAGCCGGATAAGCCGGAAAAGCCCCGGGGCAAGAAGCGGGAGAAAAAGAAAAAATTCCTCAGCAATTACGCCGCCGATCTCACCCAGAAGGCCCGGGACGGAGGGCTGGACCGGGTGATCGGAAGAGAGAGCGAAATCGAACGGGTTATTCAGATTCTCAACCGGCGGCAGAAGAACAACCCCTGTCTCATCGGTGAGCCTGGCGTGGGCAAAACCGCCGTGGCCGAGGGACTGGCCCAGAAGATTGCCCAGGGAGAAGTGCCCTATAAGCTTCAGGACAAGGAAGTCTGGCTGCTGGATATGACAGCCATGGTGGCAGGCACTCAGTTCCGGGGCCAGTTTGAAAGCCGGATGAAGGGACTGATCGATGAGGTCAAGCGCCTGGGCAACATCATTCTGGTCATCGATGAGGTGCACAATCTGGTGGGGGCAGGGGATGCCGAAGGCTCTATGAACGCTGCCAACATTCTCAAGCCTGCTTTGTCCCGGGGAGAGGTCCAGGTGATCGGCGCTACCACCTTCAAGGAATACCGGCAGCACATCGAAAAGGATTCCGCTCTGGAGCGCCGGTTCCAGCCGGTGACCATTGCCGAACCTTCTTTGGAACAGACGGTGGAGATCATCAAAGGAATCCGTCCCTATTATGAAGAATTTCACGGGGTGAAGATCGGCGATGAAGCGGCCCGGCAGGCGGTTTATCTGTCGGAGCGGTATATCAACGACCGGTTTTTGCCCGATAAGGCCATCGACCTGATTGACGAAGCCTGTTCGGAGATCAACCTGAAAAACAAAGACATCAATGAAAAAGCCCAGCTGGAAGAAGAGCAGAGCACTCTTCAGGAAGAGCAGGAAGAACTGATGCAGGATCCGGAGGAGACCGGGGCGTATCAGCGCCTGGCCTATCTGCGCAGCCGGCTGCTTCAGATCGATCAGCGGCTGACAGAGTTGGGGGACAATCCCACCCCTCAATTGACAGTGGATGATCTGGCCCAGGTCATTGAGCTCTGGACCAAGATCCCTGCCAGCAAGGTGAAACGCCAGGAGTTTGAAAAGCTGATCTCTCTGGAAGAGCGGCTGGGCAAAAGGGTCATCGGCCAGGATGAGGCCATCCGGGCGGTGGCCGCTGCCATCCGCCGCAGCCGGGCGGGGGTATCGCCCAAACGGAAACCGGTGTCTTTTATCTTTGTAGGCCCCACTGGCGTGGGTAAAACCGAGCTGGTCAAATGCCTGGCCGCCGATTTGTTTGATACGCCGGACGCCCTCATTCGCCTGGATATGAGCGAATACATGGAAAAGCACAGTGTGTCCAAACTGATTGGCGCCCCTCCGGGATATGTGGGCTATGACGAGGCCGGACAGCTCACCGAGAAGATCCGCCGGAGACCCTATTCGGTGGTGCTCTTCGACGAGATCGAAAAGGCCCATCCCGATGTGCTCAATGTGCTGCTGCAGATCCTGGACGATGGGGTGGCCACCGATGCCCAGGGCCGGAAGGTGTCTTTTGAAAACACCGTCATCATCATGACCTCCAATGCAGGTTCTGACCGGAACCAGGGGGCCATGGGCTTTGGCGGCACGGTAACCCAGCAGAGCCAGGAAAAGGCCATGAAGGCCCTGCAGGAGATCATGCGGCCGGAATTCATCAACCGGATCGACCAGGTGGTGGCATTCAACCAATTGACCGAGAAGGATTTCGCCGCCATTGCCGGGATCATGCTGGGAGACCTGAAAGATACTTTGCAGGGCAACGGCATTGATTTGAAATTTGATGATTTACTGGTTGACTTTTTGGTGAAAAAGTCGTATTCTATAAAGTACGGAGCGAGAAATCTCCGCCGGTTCATTCAAAAGGAGATCGAAGATCGGGCAGCCAGCGCCATCATCAGCGCTTACCAAAATCCCATCACCAGCATCTCCCTTTCCTCCGATGGGGAGCAGATCCTCATGGAGTGTCATTAGCCACAAAAGTCCCCGGCCCGGCAAAAAAACCGGGCCGGGGCATGAAAAAGACCTTGACAAATCTCGGAGAACATGATATACTCGTTAAGCTGATTACTTTGCGGGTGTAGTTCAATGGTAGAATTCCAGCCTTCCAAGCTGGCTACGTGGGTTCGATTCCCATCACCCGCTCCATTCGGGTGGCTATGGCCGCTATCGTATGTGCCCGTAGCTCAGCAGGATAGAGCAACTGCCTTCTAAGCAGTAGGTTGGGGGTTCGAGTCCCTCCGGGCACGCCAGGATATATGGTGGGTGTGGCTCAGTTGGTTAGAGCACCAGATTGTGGCTCTGGGGGTCGCCGGTTCGAATCCGGTCATCCACCCCATATCTTTTTTCTTTTCCGTACCATCCCGAAAGGCACATCGCAAAGGTTTATACTGGGATGTCGCCAAGGGGTAAGGCACGGGACTTTGACTCCCGCATTCGTAGGTTCAAATCCTGCCATCCCAGCCAATATGACCCATTAGCTCAGTAGGCAGAGCACCTCCCTTTTAAGGAGGGTGTCCGGCGTTCGAGCCGCCGATGGGTCACCAGCAAAAACCCTGCAACCTCAATGGTTGCAGGGTTTTTTTGTTGTTTTAATCTTTTGAATTTGATAGTAACTTGTTAGTAACGGCAAAAGAATCTACTGCATGAACGAGGGATTCTGGGTCAAAATGGTTGTAAAAATTAACCGTTGTGGAGTAGTCGGAATGGCCCAGGATTGCTTGAAGCATTTCGGGAGATAAGCCCTCTTTGATAGCCCGGGTGGCATAGGTGTGCCGGGTGGAATGAGGGGATTTTTTTTGATTTTGAGTTTTTTCAACAGCGGATAATATTCTCTGTTTCGGAAGTTATCGGCCACCCGCTGGCCGGAGTAGCCGGAGAGAAGCAGGGGGCCTGTGGCAATGGCCGCAAAGTGGGCAAAATAGTCCCGGGCCTCCGGGCGAATGGGAATGATGCGGTTTCGGCCGGCATCGGTTTTTGATCCGCCGATCACATAAGTCTGGTGATAGCCGGACAGAGGAAGAGAAAACAGCTCACCGATTCTCATACCGGTTCCAATCAGCATGAGAATTATTTTGGCAGCATCGCTTCCTTCTTTTTTCAGTTTTTCAATATCAGCTTGGGAAAAGATCTCTTTTTCCTTCTTTACTTGATCGGGAAGAGAAATGAATTTGGCAAAATTCGTAGTTGCAATTTCTTCCCGGATTGCAAAAGAATACATCTGTGTGAGAAGCTGCTTGTATTTGGAGAGAGTGGTGTGGGATTTTTCCAATGAGAAAAGAAGATCTCCTGGAAATCGGAAGTTCTGAGATCACGGAATTTGGTATCGTGAAGGGAAGAAAAAATCTGAAAGGAGTTTTCATAGGCTTCCACCCCTTTGGGGCCAATGGTCTTGAAATGTTCGGGGCTCCATTGGGCATAAACTTCAGCAAAAGTCATATTGAACCGATCTGAGAGAGAAACCCCGGACAGCCTTTCCGATGCCTGCAAAGCATCGGTTTTTTTCTCATAATATCCAATAATAACTCTATTTTTGGCGGCCACCCAAGGGCGTTTGCGATGGCCGGAAAGTTTATAGACGGTACCGGAGCCATTGGGCCGCTTGAGAGGTTTTCTTTTTTGTGGGATTTGCTTTTTTCCACACATATGGCAGAAGTTTGCCCCTTCGGGAAGAGAGGCACCGCACTTTATACACAACATAAAGCATCCATGTGCCGAGCCACATCCACGGAGCGTACCACGCCTCTTTTCTTTTGGCAACCAATCCACCATCCAAGCCCCACTCTCCCGCAGGAATTCTCCGTCATGGGTGATAACCACCACACATAGCCCCTGCTCCGCCAACTCCCGGAGGCGTCGGCTCACCTCCAGCATGTGGCCATAGTCAAGTCCGCTGGTAGGCTCATCAAAGATCAGCAGTTCCTTTCCGCTGAGACAGCCGTCAGCAACGGCCAGTCTCTGCTTCTGCCCGCCGGATAGGGCCATGGGGTGAGTATCCGCATACTGAGCCAGATCCATTCGGCCCAAGGTTGTCAAAGCCTCCTGCTCTGTGGCCGTATTTCCCAGCCGGACTTCCGCCAGCACGCTGTCTCCAAAAAGCTGGAGGTTCACATCCTGCATGATCAGAAACGCCTTCCGCCTTCTTTCCGTTCGGCGCAGAGGCTTTCCGTCCCAAAAAATTGTACCGCTTTGTTCCTTCATCAAACCGCACAGACACCGGGCCAGGGTGGTCTTGCCTGCCCCGTTTTGGCCGGTAATTGCGGTAATTTGCCCTCTGGGCGCATGGAAGGATACGCCCTCCCATACAGTCGCACCGTGATAGGCCGCCCGCAGCTCCCGCACCGTCAAGCCGTCCGCTCCCGCCGCTGTGCTTGACCCAGGTGCGGACACCGGTATCTCCGCAATGCTTCGCAGTCCCATGGAGCGGCGTTCCTCCTCGGGCAGAGCGAGAAAATCTTTCCCGTAATATTCCCGTTCCAGCTGCCCGCTCCGCAGATAGAACACCCGATCAGCAAGATCGGCAGCGTACCAAAGGCGGTGTTCTGCCATCAGCACGGTCTTCCTGGCCTTTTTCAGCTGTTTCAGAATCTCCCGGAGCTGGCGGATACCCTCCCCATCCAGATTGGAGGAAGGCTCGTCCAGTACAAACAGCTCCGGCCCCATGGCCCAGGCGCTGGCGCAGGCAATGCGCTGTTTCTCTCCACCGGACAGAGCAAAAATGCTCCGCTCCAGCAGCGGCCCCACTCCGCAGACTTGGGCGGCGGATTCCAGAGCCTGTGCCATTTCATCGTGGGACGCTCCACGACTCTCCAGCCCAAAAAGTACCTCGCTGGTGGTGTCCAGATTGAAGAACTGGGACTTGGGGTTCTGAAACACCGAGCCCACCGTCCGCGCCAATTCCCACAGCGGGGTCTGTGCCACATCCTGGCCGCCAACCATAACAGTTCCCGCCAGCGTCCCACCTCCAGTATGCTGAAGCAGGCCATTGACGAGCTTGATGATTGTGGTCTTGCCGCAGCCGCTCTCACCGGTGAGCAGGATAAGTTCCCCCGGTTTCACAGAAAAGGTGCAGTCCCGAAGGCTTGGCGTCTCCTTGCCCTCATAAGCATAGGTCACATGGTCAAAGATAATCATGGCAACACCCCCTTGCAGCAGATCCCGCCCACGCAGAGGGCCAGAAACAGTAGTGTGACCACCACATCCTGGATGTGAAATCCGATGGGCCGCCAGGAGGACATCTTTCCTGGGAATTCGATGCCCCGAGCGGTGGCGGACTCGCTGAGTTCTTCTGCTGTCTGGGCTGCCCCCATGAGCATTGGTACATAAATGCACTCCAGTTTCTCCTCAAAGCCACGGATATTTCGAAGGGCCATGGCATCCCGGATATGGCGCAAATCCTGCCGAAGTGCAGGCAAAAAGCGCAGCGTCACCGCAAGGGTAATAGAAAAACTCCGGGGAGCGCCCATCCTCTCCAAAGCAGCCATGAACTGGCTGACGCTGGTGGTGGCAATCAGATAGGCACCGCCGGCAATGCAGGGGAACACCAGAATGAAGTAGGTCACCGTAGCAAAGACCGTAGCCAAAGAGCCGGGCAGCAGCGGTAACAGCCAGTATTGTATCGCCAGGATAGCCAGATATGTCGCCAGCAGCCCTGCCAGCATGGTACCTTTCCGTTCTACCAGAAAGAGAATCAAATAGGCTACCATGACACTGAGCTGGAAAACCGCAGGGCTCCAGGTGAACACCACCACATTGGCCAACAGCCAGATCAGGATCTTGGTTCGAGGATCAAGAAAAGAAGGGCGAATATTCTTCCTCATTGGGCCAGCCCGGCCTTGACAAAATGCTTACGCATGAGCTTCATACCCAGCAAGGCCCCCAGAACAGAACCCACCAGAATGCTCAGTACAATGACCCCGAACACCGGCCAGGTCAGCAGGCCCTCCATGGTGGCCATATAGCCAGCGTCCATCATCTGGGCGGCATACTCCAAATAGCTCTCTTTGGTAAACCAGAGGGGCAGAAAGTCACCGATAAAGCCCAGATTGAAGCAGAAGAAGCCCAGCATCAGCCAGCCTTTCTTCCGGAACTGTCCAGCCCGCAGGCACAGCTCACACAGAATTCCTCCCACCAGTCCCGTGATGGGGAACATCCAGGTAGCAGCCACCAGCACCACGCCGGTGATCAGGCTGGTGAGAAGAAAGGGGCCGTTTTTCCGCACTTTGGCCACCATCAGCATGAACACCGGTCCGATCAGAATGGCATCAATAAAGTGGGTAGCAAACCATACATAGGGGCTGACACCGCCCACCAGCATAAAAAGAAAGCGGATTGCTATGCATACCGCCCCCAGTGCGCCGGCGGTGATGGCATCTTTGGCAGTCAGTTTGCGTTTTCCCTGTTCCAATGATTGAGACATATTTCATTTCCTCCTGTCAGTAATCGTTAGACATTGCTAACCATAAGACAGGATAACATAGCTGCTTGTCTGCCACCAACTCCATACAGGCGTTTTGGCTCCAAACAGCACTCAGATTCAGAGCATTCATTGACGGCTCGTCGCCGGTCCGGTACAATCAAAGCCAGATCAAGTAACGGAGGCGCTGCTCATGTCCAATATAACGCAACTTTTTGATGCCAGCCGTTTCCCAGGCGATGTGAAGGTTCGAGCCAATGGCAAGGCTACGGTGATGACCCGCTGTGGTTCAGAGAACGGAAGCCTGCGACTGTTTTCTTTGTGGGAGGGCGCAATTCTTTCCTTCAACCGGATCTATACCCAGGTCTGGCCTCTGGCGCAGAACGAGGCAGCCAACATCCTGCTGCTGAACTTCTGCCAGAAGGGGCGCTGTGAGGTGGTGCTGGAGGATGGACAGTTTGCCTTTCTCTCTCAAGGACACATGGCCGTAGGAACCCAGCAGGCGCAGGAGGAGTATCGCTACCCCAGCGGTCTCTATGAGGGTATCGAGTTGTTTTTGGATCTGGATCTGTTGGCCCATCGTCCCTATCCACTGTTTCAGGAGGGGGAAGTAAGCCCAGAGGGGATCATGGAGCACCTGCATACCTTCCGCCGACTCTATTTGGGACCCACGCCTGCCTGTGTACAGACATTGCTGGATGACCTGTGGCAGCTTCGAGATTCGGAGGAAGTGGGACTGCTGAAACTTCTCTCCGCCCAGCTGCTTTGGAAGGTAGAACGCCAGCCTCTTGAAACCAGTCCCACAGTCCGCTATTTTACCAGCTCCCAAGTGGCCATCGCTAGGGAGACACGGAACATTCTGTGCGCAGACCTGAGCCAGAACCATACAGCGCGGGAACTGGCGGAGCGGTTCCAGGTGGCCGAAACCAGTCTTAAGAATTACTTCCGCGGTGTGTTTGGAGAAAACCTCTCCACATTTTTACGAGAGGTGAGGATGCGCCGGGCAGCAGAATTGCTGCAGAGCAGTGAATTACGAGTGGCGGAGATCGCAGCACAGGTAGGCTACGAAAATCAGAGCAAATTTGCCGCAGTTTTTGTTCGGCACTTCGGCTGCCCGCCGCTGGAGTATCGCCGCAGGGCACACCTTTCGATTGCTGATGACAATTAGAGTCCATGTACAAGGCGTGGCTCTTTTTGCAAAGGACGCTACCACTGCTGGCTCTCTGTGACAGCAGACGGGCAGGTTCATCTGACGAATCCGCTGATGGATTTTCTTCGCATTACCCCAGGGCTACGGCTCTTATCCATCCGCAGCAGCGACATTGCCTTTACCATGGGCGCCAGAGGGCCGCTTCTGGAAAAGGCGGATCGCTATAATGGCGTGATTCCGGAATTCTGAATTATGACAATAGGAGAAGAAGGGATCGTTGTCAGTGCCGGGGAAGCATCTCCACTTAATTGGACAGTCTTTGCTCAGCTGCCCACATAGCGGCATATTTTCCACCTCTGGCCAGCAGCTCCTCATGAGTGCCGGACTCTGCAATGTTCCCGTCTGCTACCACCAGGATCTGATCCGCATTTCGGACGATAGACAGGGTATGTGCAATCATGACTACTGTCTTCCGCTCAGACAAAAGCCCCAGGATCGCCCGCTTGACCGCCAGCTCGTTTTCAATGTCCAGAGAGGCAGTGGCTTCATCTAACAGCAGGATGGGGCTGTTTTTCAAAATAGCCCGGGCGATGGACAGACGCTGACGCTCCCCGCCGGAGAGAAAGTTTCCGTTTTCCCCAATAGGGGTGTCATAGCCATGCTCCAGCTTCTGTATGAAGCCGTCACATCCAGCTGCACGGCAGGCGGCCTCCACCTCACGGTCTGTGGCCGAGGGGCGGGCATGGCGGATATTCTCCCGAACTGTATCGTCAAAGAGGAACACCTGCTGATCCACCATGGAGATCTGCTCCAGCACCCGTTCTGCCGCCACGGTCTCAATGGACTGCCCTCCGATGGAGATGTCGCCGCTCTGCGGTTCGTAGTATTTGGCGATCAGATTGAGAATGGTGGATTTGCCGCAGCCGGAGTCTCCTACAATGGCGGTGAGCTTTCCTGCCGGCGCCGTAAAGGACAGCTCCTTCAGCACCGGCTCTCCCGGCACATAGGAGAAGGAGACCGAGCGGAAGGTGATGTTCTGCTCAGCAGGATGGAAGGGCGCCATGGAACCTCTCTCCTCCGGTTCCGCCATCACCTGGAGGATATTGTTCTTGGAGACCATCAGGTGCTTCCATTCAAAGAGATCGATGGAAATGGCAGTGGTAAGCTTGGTCAGCAGAATGGGCAGCATGGAGACCATGAGATAATCCACATTGCTCAGCGTACCGGCTGCCCAGGGACCGGCTGCCAGTGCCATGATGGCCGGTACACTGCACCAGCTGAGAATGTTATACCCGAAGCCAATAGGGATGCCCTTTGCCTCGTACAGATAACACACCCGACTGAACCTCCGCATCGCCTCGGTAGTGGCCTGATTCTGGACACCACCCATATGATAGGCACGGAAGGTCTGGATACCGTCGATGTACTCCACGATGCTGCTGACCGTCTCGGCGCTGACCTCATGCTTGGCCACGCCGTATTTGGCAACAACGCGGAAGGAAAGCCACAGATTTGGGATCAGCCCCGCTACCACCAAGAAAAGAATCAGCCCCGCCGGCAGATACACCTTGCATACAAAGCCTACCAGCATGGCGGCCAGCACCGCGTTTTTGGTGATGTTGCCGCTGGAGTGGGTCAGGATCTTCTCGTATCTGCCCACATCGCTGGTCATGGTATTCACATACTCTCCCACCTGTCCCTGGGTGAAGCGGGAAAGAGGGATCTGTTTGAGCTTGTCACCCAGCCGAAGCCGCAGCCCTTTGGAAACAGCAGCTCCGCCCAGTTGAACCTGCGTGTAACCGGCGGCGTAAATGACCAGTCGAATCAGGAAGATGCCCGCAAGAAATGCAGTCAGCAGCCCGAGCCGCTGCGCGCTCAGGTTATCCTCAGACAGCCCGGACAGAACCATATAAATGGACAAGTAGCTGCACCCGGACAGCAGCCCTTCCACTACCGTGAGGATCACACCGAAATAGAAGGCCCGATTTTTACGGAACACATTTGCCTCACGCATGCTGCACACCCCCTTCTACGGAATAGGCAATGGCACGGGCAGCCCGGTAATCCGCCCAAGCCCTGCGGTAGTATTCATTTTTCTCCAGCACCTCTTCATGGGTACCACAGCAGGTAATGGTGTTGTTCTCCACCACTGCCACCTTGTCGCACAGCTTGATGGCGCCCAGCCGGTGGGCCACGATCACGACTGTCTTGCCCCGGCACAGGTTTTCAATGGCCCGGTCGATCTCCACCTGGTTTTCCGGATCAGCCGCTGAGGTGGCTTCATCCAGGATCAGAATGGGGGCGTTTTTCAAAATGGCCCGGGCGATGGCAATGCGCTGCCGCTCCCCACCGGAGAAACGGGAGCCGAAAGTACCCACCTTGGTTTCATAGCCCTGGGGCAGCGATTGGATGAAATCATCGATCTGCGCCAGCCTGGCAGCCTCGCGCACCTGCTCCAATGTTGCTCCCGAGTTCATGCGGATGTTTTCCAGCACGCTGCCCCGGGTCAGAAAGGTCTTTTGGAACACCAGGGAGATATGGTCCAGCAGGTCTTCGTAGTCCAACTCCCGCACATCTCTGCCGCCAATGCGGACCGTTCCCTGGGTCGCATCGTAAGAGCGGGCCATCAGCTGGATCACGGTGCTTTTGCCTGCACCGGACACCCCCACCAGCGCAACCTTTTCCCCCTGCGCCACAGTGAGGGAGCAATCCCTGAGCACATCGGTCTTTCCATCGTAGGAAAAGGAGACATGATCCAAAGTAATGCCACAGGTCTCCGGAAAGGCCGCGCCGCCGGAAAAGGTGGGCAGATCCAGGATCTCCTCCACCTTTTTCACGCCGGAAAGCGCCTGAGCAAAGGTGGTGGCCAGTTTTTGCAGGGGCAGGATCTCGGTGAGATACATCCCGCCCACATAGGCAAAAAGCAGAAATACGCTGCCGGTAACGCTTCCCCGGAGGAAAAGCAGGCCGCCTACTGGAACCATCAGCACCATTCCGCACTCCACCAGCAGCAGAAAGGCGGCATAGGGCGGAGCCGTCTTGTGTGTGACCAGGTTCCAGATCCGGTTCTCCTCCTCAATGGCATGGGAAAACTTCTGGAAGGAGCGGCTGCCCATGTTATACGCTTTGATCAGCCGCATACCGGAGATGTACTCAATCATCACGGAATTAAAGCCTACCAGGGAGCGGTTGACATCGGACAAGACCCCCTTCATTCTTCGGAAGATGACCGCCATCACAATGCCGGCCAGGGGCAGCGGGATCAGGGAGACCAGGGCCAGAGGGGCATTGACGGAGAGCAGATACAGGAAAATCACAACCGGTCCTGTGAGATAGGCCACAAATTCCGGCAGGTTGTGGGCCAGAAACAGTTCCAACTTCTCGATGTCCTCATTGAGAACGGTCTTGACCGCGCCTGTGCTCCGCTCGTCCAAGGCTCCAAGAGACACTTTGGCAAGATGCTCCGTTACCATGCACCGCACTCGAAACAGCGCCCCATAGGCTCCCTTGTGAGACAGCACGCCCGAAGTACCCAGCAGCACCAGCCTTCCCACGGTGCCCGCCGTGACCAGCAAAGCGCAGTCGGCGATCACTGCTTTGGTACAGGCACCGGAGAGCACCGCATCCATCAGCCGGTAAATGCCGATATACGATGTGATGACCAGAATACCGCTGCCAAAGGCACACAAAACGGACAGGATCAGCCATTTCCGCTCCGGCCCGGCCCACTGCAGCAGCCGCATCACCGGTGATGGCCGTTTTTCTTTCATCGTCTGTTCCTCCTTCCCCCGGCTTGACGAGAGCGCCGGGAAGTGATATTTTAGTTAGCAGATACTAACCAACATCCATCCTACCGGCAAAACAGCGGTATCGCAAGGCTTTGGGCGCGGTTCCGGCTGATTGGGGTGGAGATGTGGCTGATCGAGGTGGTGACAGATTATGGCGGCAAATAAAGACTTGGAGCAGCAATATGGCCAGGCGATGGAGGAACACGGGTTTATTCCAGATCGGGAGAACCGGCGTTACGGCTCCATGGGGCTGTGCTGGCGTCATAGCTCCCGGCAGGGCGGCGGTTTTTTCTGGACCTACGGGCAGCAGGATCTCTACACCATCAAAATTCATGATTTCTTTTTCCATGAGGATCAGCTGCTGGAGTTCCATTGGCCGGAGAGTCTCAGTGTCACCTGGTATGAATCCATTTCCGGGGAGGAGTTCTCCCCCTGCCGCCGTCTTGTTCCAGGCTGTGTCAAAAGTTTTATCGGAGGTCGGGAACCATACCGGGCGCTCATCCACAGGCAGATCCCCATCGTTTCCATTGGCGTGGAGATCACCCCGGCTTACTACCGGGATTATCTGCGCCGCCAGTTTCCCCAGGAGTATCAAAGCCTGCTGGAGTCTTTTCAAACGCTGGATCAGACAGAACACTTCCCGAAAATGGTGCAGCTCTTGAAACAGGTGCGCGACTACCGGGGGGAGGGGCTTCCCGCCCGTTTGTTTTATGATGGGAAGGTGGCGGAGGCGGTGGCGCTGGTGGCAGAGCGGCACCTGAAGCGCGGGAGCCGCCGTTCTGTCAGCGGGGAGGATATGGTACGGCTGGCCGATGTGGCAGCCTTCATCACGGCCCACTGTGCGGATGAACTGTCGCTGGAACGTCTCAGCCGTATTGGCTGCATGAGTATTTCCAAGCTGAAGGACGCCTTCCATGTCCGGTATGGCTGCACGATTACCCAGTACATTCAGGGGCAGCGCACGGAGCAGGCTGGGCGGCTGCTGCGGGAAACCGACCTGCCGGTGAGCCAGGTGGCGGCCATTGTTGGGTATCAGAATCCCAGCCGTTTCGCAGAGATCTTCCGGCGAAACACCGGACGCTCCCCTGCAGAATACCGCAGAGCATGCTGGAGTTCCTTCACGGAGGTAAACGATATGGAAAGGAAAGATTCTTTATGAAAATACAGTATTTTGGAGATCCATCTAATCCCAAAATCGTTGTTCTGCACCCCATGCTTCTGGACGGGAAAAGTATGCTGCCTCTGCTGGGCGAACTGCGGAACAGTCATTGTGTGATCGCGCCGGATCTGACAGGCCATGGAACAGATACTGGGATCTTTCAAAGCGCCCAACAAGAGGCAGCAACGCTGGCCGGCTGGCTGACAACGCAGGGATGGATTGATCTGAAGTTAGTGTTTGGTGCATCCATCGGTGCCGTGGTGGCGATGCAGTTGATTGCCATGCCCACATTCAAAGTTCACACCGCAGTCTTAGAGGGATGCCCCCTCCATTCCAATGCTGCTTTTCTACGGATGATGGCGACCCGTATGTTTCTGTCAAAACATCGGAAAGCACAGCAACATCCCGGTTTGTCTGCACAGCGGATGACAAAAATCTATGGGGAGACGCTCGGCCTTATCATGGGGCACACCTTTGAACAAATTCGTCCGGAAACTTTGCAAGCCATCGCTGCCGCCTGTTCGGACTGCACCTTTCCCAACTATCCAAAGGAGTTGGAAGCTCACCTGTTTTTTGAGTATGGCAGTGAGGACATCAACGCCAAGACCGCGCGCAGGGTTGTCTCAAAGCACTATCCGTCTGCTTCCTTTACAATCCGGGAAGGCTATGTTCACTGCCAATATCCCGCCGTTCTGGGAGAGCAGTATTCCAAGGTATTGGAGGAATACCTCGCCAGGGAACTTCACTAATAGAACCCAAGAGGCCGCATGGGGAACATTCCACCATGCGGCTTTTTCAATCGTCAGCAATCGGCAGAACAGAATCGGCTTTTCCGGTGTTCTATCCGTCCCGGCCTGCTTTGTGAAATGGAGAACAATTCTCTCAATGTAGGGAGAACGTCCATGGTAACAGGCACATCGTCGGGCATTTCTCCTTCATCAAAGTGGAGGATGCGGGAACAGGTACGACTGACAAATTCAAAATCATGAGTGACAATAAAGATGACTTTTCCCATATCAGACAGCCGCCGGATCAGACCCGCAACCTGTGTCATGCTATCAAAATCCAGCCCGCTGGTCGGCTCGTCAAACACCAGCAGGTCTTTCCCACAAATCATGCTGACCGCTACCGCCACCCGCTGCTTTTGACCTCCGGACAGGGTATTGGGGTGGCGGTCTCTGAATGGGGCCAGGGCCAACTCTTCCAGTGTTGCGTCAACGAGCGTCTGTTTCGGATTGCGGATACCGAATGTACATTCTGACTCCACACTATCCGCAAAAAGCTCGTAGTTCACATCCTGCATGACCATATAGGAATGCCGCAGGCGATCTTTGTGATCCAAGGAAAGACCGTTCCAAAAGAATTGACAATCACAGGCCTTGTGAAGCCCGCACAAAGCACGGGAAAAGGTCGTTTTTCCGGCCCCATTGTGGCCAACGACACCAATTACCTCTCCCTTTGCTGCTGTAAGGCTGATGTTGTGCAAAACGGTTCTCTTCTTATAGTGAAGGGCTACATTGTTAAGTTCCAGGATAGGATCTGGAACAGGCGCAAGGGAATGGTCCCGCGGCGGGAGAACACGATGCAAATCAATCGCTCGAAGGCCCATTTGTTCCCGGGTATCCTCCGACAGCTGCCGAAATGCTTCCGGCGTAAAGACCTGCATGATTTTCCCATGTTCCAAATACACAATCCGGTCCACCAGATCCATCAAATAGTACAACCTATGTTCTGCAATCAATATGGTTTTTCCCTGTGATTTGATCAGCCTGAGATGTTCTCCCAATTCTTGAATGGAACGCATATCTAAATTGGAGGACGGTTCATCCAAAAGATATATTTGAGGATTCATCGCATAGACCGAGGCAAACGCTATCTTTTGCTTTTCTCCACCGGATAACTCGAAGATGTTGCGATTACGGAGGTTTTCAATGTGCAGTTCTGCCGATGTACGATCCACGCGTTCTCTCAGCTGGCAAACTGGAAGTGCTTGATTCTCAATACCAAAAGCGATCTCGCTGTCTGTATCCACATTGAAAAACTGTGTCCTTGGATTTTGAAACACCGATCCAACCTTTGCGGCAATCTGGTGCATAGGAAGATCACGGACTTCCTGACCATCCACCAGTACGCTGCCCGCCAGTTCTCCTGCGTAGAATTGCGGGATCAAGCCGTTTACAAGCCTCGTGATGGTGGTCTTTCCGCAGCCGCTCCGGCCACAGAACAGCACACATTCTCCGTCCTCTATGGTCAGGTTGATGTCTTGCAGTCCGTCTCCTGTTTGTCCTTGATAAGTAAATGATACATGCTTTAACTCAATCATCCCAGCACCCCCTTTCCATAAAGCCCCACAGCCAGTGCGCCTGCAAAGCAAAAGACTGCCGCAATGTCCATCAAACCAATATGGATCTGCACCAGACAAGTTCGAGGCTTTGGGTTTTCAATGCCGCGGGTGATGGAAGCGATGGACAGTTCATCCGCCGCTTTGGATGCCGCCATCATCAACGGAACATAGATACACTCCACCGTTATTCCGGGATGTGTCAGGAGCCCTTTAAGCGAAGGCGAGACGTCCCGCATCCGCATCGCATCCTTGATAAACCGCCAATCCTCCTGAATGGTAGGGATATAACGCAGCATGACCGCCAAGGGGATTACCAGCTTTTGGGGTGCATGGATGCGATTCATCGCCGAGAGAAATTCGCTGACCTTTGTAGTGGAGATGACAATGCCGGACAGCATCCCGCAGGGGTAGACCTTATGGAACAACCCTAAAAAAGCGATAAACATGGTGCGCCAAGTTCCGGTCATGGTATCCAAAATCCAGAAGGTGAGCAGAACGATCAGCGCGTAGAACAGCACTCCTTTCCAGGCATACTTCCACTTTCCAAAGCAAATGCCGAGCAGCCCGATCAGCACCACAAGACCCAGTTCATAGAATAAGGATGGAGCCATCATGGCAGAAAGGATACACAACAGGAGCAATAATATCTTCGTTCTGGGGTCCAGCCACAGTCTGCGCCTGAATAACGCTCCGCCAATCATGCGGTGATCCCAGCCTTTTCAAACTGCTTTTTCAGCAGCTTCCCACCGATCCAACCACTGAACGCAGCAATCGCCAGCGTTCCGATAATGATAACAGCCAACAGCCAGGAAGGAGCAGACGCGCTCATTGTGTCAATATAGGACTGTTCCGTGCCGTTTTCCAGCATCGTGCTGGCCCAGCCTTGCGGATCAATAAAAAACACCACATAGGTGTAAACGCCGCCCAGCGACATCAGCATATAGGACAGCAGATTGACCGCCTTATTGCGGTAATCTCCCGCGCCAGCCACCAGATCGGCGATCATTCCCATTCCGATATAGCCTAAAGAAAAGGCCCAGTGCATTCCGGTAACAAACCAGATGATCCCCATAACGATACCAAGAATGGTGACGCTCCACCGCTTCTGCACTTTGGCGATCATCAGAAGATATACAGGGCCGCACAGCAATGCTGCACCCATCGGCATATAGAATGTCAAAACCGGGTTTGGTGCAAAGAAAATACCGCCGATCATGGTAAACACCAAGAAAATTGCGCTGAAAATGCCGGTTGTCACAAGATCTTTGATAGTGAGGCCCTTTTTTGCGGGATTGATTCGGTTGTTCATGTTGATCCTCCTATTTTGTAATGCGTTGACTTTATGGGATAGGCATGCTATCCTTTGGTTAGATGTGGCTAATCGTTATATATAATTACACCATGCACAACCTACTTTCAATCGTTTGGAGCGAGGTTCGTCCTATCATTTCAAAAATTCGTCTAATCATTGCAAAACAAGGGAGGCGTATCTATTGTAATGACCGGTATCATTGAACAATACTATGCCCCATTACTGAAAAAGCACGGTTTTGTACCGGAACCAGATAATGATCAGTATGGTCCTCTGGGGCTTTGCTGGAAGCTATCTCCGGAAGTTGGCGAAGGTTCCTATTGGACCTACGGACAAAGGGATCTGTTCGACATCAAGATACACAACTTCTCTTTCAATAAGGATTTTATGCTGGAATTTGATCTCCCGGAATGTCTCAGTATTACCCGTTACGATTCCATCTCCGGTGAAGAGTTGTCTCCGTATCGCCGGTTGTCAGCCGGATGTATCAAGACCTATGTGGGCGGATACAAGCCATATCAAGTAATCGTCCACAAAAATATACCGGTTCGATCCATCGGCATCGAGATCACCCCCGCATATTATGAAGACTATCTGAAAAAACAGTATCCGGAAGAATATCGGAATCCCATCGAGGCTTTTCAGAAAATCGACCAAACAACAGATTTCCCGGAAATGTACCGGCTTCTATCGGAACTACAGAGCTACCGTGGAACCGGAATTGCAGCTAAACTTTATTATGAGAGCAAAGTAGCCGAGGCGCTCTCTCTGGTGGTTGAATATCAAAAAAAGCGTTCAGTTTCAGATCACAAACTGGTTTCTCAGGATTTGGAACGACTTCAAACCGTAGCGGCCTATTTGAGTGATCATTACGCTGGTGAAGTGCCCATAGAACGCCTGGCACAAATTGCCTGCATGGGTACGACAAAGCTCAAAAGCAGTTTCAAGAAGGTCTATGGCTGCACGATCACAGAGTATATGCAGCAGCGCCGCATGAGTCAGGCAGAATATCTGCTGGCTCATACCGATCTGCAAATTGGTCAGATTGCTCAAACGATAGGATATTCTACATCCAGCCGGTTTGCGGAACTGTTTCGAAGAAGCACCGGCTTGCTCCCGCTGGAGTACAGGAAAATGGCAAAGCGAAAGTGATACAAAGCCAAAATCCAAAGAATCATCCCAAAACAGTATGTGGGGAGGCAGATCTGCCTCCCCACATACTGTTTTTATATCCGCCAGCCCTCAGCCCGCTGTCGGATCTCGATAAAGTTCCGGTAAGTTCCCTCCTGGCTCATCAGCTCCTGATGGGTGCCCTGCTGAGCAATGCGGCCATCCTCCACCACTAAAATCCGGTCTGCGTTTTGGATTGTAGCCAGACGGTGGGCGATGGTGATGATAGTCTTTCCCCGCACCAGAGCAGAGAGCGCCTCCTGGATCTCATGCTCATTCTCCGGGTCCACGCTGGCGGTGGCCTCATCGAGAATGATGATGGGGGCATCTTTCAGAAGACACCGGGCAATGGAAATGCGCTGCTTTTCTCCGCCGGAGAGGTTGGAGCCGCCTTCTCCCACCATGGTGTCGTACCCTTGGGGCAGCGCCATGATGAAGTCATGGCAGCGGGCCGCTTTGGCTGCGGCGATTACTTCCTCCTCGGCAGCATCCGGACGGCCAAAACGGATGTTATTGCGGATGGTGTCGTGGAACAGATACACATTCTGAAATACCATAGCAATGTTGCGTAAAAGGCTGTCGCAGGTCATCTTCCGGATGTCATAGCCGCCCACGGTGATGCGTCCCTGATCCACATCATAAAACCGGGCCAGCAGTGCGCAGAGGGTGCTCTTCCCGCTGCCGGACGGCCCTACAATGGCGGTGGCGCTGTTTTGCGGCAGCTGGAAGGAAACATTGTGGATCACCTCCCGTGTTCCGTAACCGAAGGAGACATGGTCGAAGCAGATGTCGTAACGCTCCAAAGAGATGTCTTTCCCATCCTGATCCGGCAGTTCCGTTCCCTCCAGTTCTTCCAGACGGTCCAGCACCGAGTCGGTGACAGAAAGGATATGGGCGGCGTCGTTGATGGACTCCACACTGCCGAAGATCGTGAAGGAAAACATGGCAGCCATCAGGAGCACCGGCAGCTCCAAGGTTCCGTTCATAGTCTGCCAGCCGGCGGTGAGCACCAGGCCAACAGCCGCAGCCTTCAGAGAAAACAGGTGCAGGCAGTTCCAGGGCACAAAGCCAAACTCGTTTTTGATCCGGATGTCCTTATTGGCCCGGCATGCCTCAAAAAAACGCTGGGAGGACACCCCCTCCTGGCCAAAGGATTTGACCACGGGCAGGCCGTGGATGTACTCAATGGCCGCCCCGGACAATGCCTCTTGGGCCCGATGTCCCACCGGAGCGGTGCGGGCACTCTGCCGCCCGATGCCGCGGAGGGCAAAGGCGGACAGCAGCACGCCCACCACTGCCACCAGCGCCGCCTCCGGGCAGAAGAAAGCCATGCACAAAACGATGACCAGAACCTGCAGATAGCCGTTGATGACTGCATCCACCATCTTCATGCTCTGCAGCTCCAGGGTACTCAGTTCCGTAGTCAGAGCAGCCAAAATGTCGCCCAGGTTATTCTTGGAGAAATACCCCAGGGAAACCCGTTTGAGCAGGTCGCCCAGTTCCAGTCTCTGCTGTGCCGCCCGCTCTGTTCCGATACTCTCCTGGAGCCGGTTTTTCCAGTAAGCACACACGAAGCGCAAAAGGATCAGCAGGACGATCCCACCCAGGCACAGCCAGGGGAGCTTGGCGTCCAGCGCCGTCCCCTCCTGGGCACTCTCGATGACCAGCCCAAGGGCCCAGGCCGCCAGCATCACCGGCCCGGCAGCGGCCCAGGTGGCAAGAAACGAACAGAGGCTTCCGAGATACAGCCGTCTGTGGTACCCCTTTGTCCAACGCAAAATCCGATTCATACTCCGAAACATGGTCAAGCCTCCTTTCCAACCGCCCAATTCTGGGCACCCACATGGGCCTGCCATAGCTTTTGATAAAGTGGGCATCGGCTGAGCAGTTCCGGCTGTGTGCCTTTGTCCACAATACGGCCCTTCTCCAGCACCACGATCTGGTCGGCGTTCTGAATCGTGCTCAGCCGGTGGGCAATAACCAGCAGCGTTTTCCCATGGGAGAGTGCCATCAGGGAACGCTGGATCTTGTCCTCATTCTCCGGATCGGTAAAGGCGGTGGCCTCGTCCAGAATGACAATGGGGGCGTCCTTCAGAATCGCGCGGGCGATGGCGATCCTCTGCCGCTCCCCACCGGAGAGCTGCTTGCCCGCTTCACCCGCTGGGGTATCCCATCCATGCTCCAGCCGCCCTAAAAACTCCTCACACTGAGCAGCCCGGGCAGCCGCCCAAACTTCCTCCTCCGTGGCGTCCGGCTTCCCCAATCGAATGTTTTCTTTCAGAGAGCAGTCAAAGAGGAAATTGTCCTGTGTCACGAAACTGACCTGATCCGCCAGCTGCTTCAGTGTGAGATTCCGAATATCCACACCGCCTATGGCAATGCAGCCATCCGTCACATCCCAGAACCGGGCGATAAGCCGGGCTGCCGTAGATTTGCCGCCGCCGGAGGGACCCACCAGAGCGGTGAAGGTGCCGGCGGGAAGTTCCAGATCAATGTGACGCAGCACAGTGTCCTCTTCTTTCCCGCTATACGAGAAGGACACATCCCGCAAAGTGATACCGCTGCCGGAGAGGCGGGCGGGCTCGGACGCCTCGGGCAGCTCCTCCAGATCCAGCAGATGCCGAGTGTTCCGGACGGCAAATTCCATGCTCTTCATGGCATTGAGGAAGGCCGCCGCCTGCACCAGCGGGGACACGATACCCAGCACCAGCATCAGGCACAGAGCCAGCCGGGCCGGGTCCAGGACGCCGGTCTGATACAGGGCGATCCCAACCGGCAGGGTAGCCAGCAGCGTGGTAGGCAGGATGGACAGGCACAGGTTCATGGATTTCCAGGTGCAGCGAAACCAATCCAGCGTGAAATCACGAAAGCTGGTCACTGCCCGGACGAATTTCTCATAGGAGGCGCCGCTCTGGTTGAAGGCCTTTACCACCTCGATGCCCTCCACATACTCCACGATGATGCTGTTGACTTGGGCATTGGCCTCCATATAGGCGGCATATTTTTCGTTGTAGGTCCGCAGGCCCGCCGCCATGGGGATCAGCGCGGCCGGAATCGTGGCAAGGGAGGCAAGGCCCATCCGCCAGTCCATGGCAAAGAGGGCGATTACCACCACGATGGGCAGCAGCACATTGGAGCTCAGTTCCGGGATCATGTGGGCCAGCGGCGGCTCAATGTCCTCGATCCGATCCACAATGGTACTCTTGAGGGAACCGATGGGCTTCGACAGCACACTCCCCAGGGGAGCGTGCATCAGCTTTTGGGCCACTTGACGGCGCAGGCCCTCCAGAATGGTGTAGGCGGACACATGGGCCAGCATGGTGGAAAAGGCATAAAAAGCCACCTTGACCGTATATCCCACCAGACACACTCCAGCCCATCGGAGAAGCTCCATGCCGGAGGCCGACTGACGGATAAACAGGCGAAGGATCCCATAGACCCCCAGATACGGCACAAAGCCCCCTGTTACGCTGATAACAGCACACAAGACAGACAAGACCAGCTTTCCCCGGCAGGGACCGGCAAAAGAGAGCAGGATGGCCAGCCAGCTGCGTTGTTTCACAAAACCACTCCTCTCAAAAAAAATTGGCATGGTGAGATGTCTCTCACCATGCCCTATTGTATCGGTTCTTGCCCATGCTTGCCGCTCCGCCCGGCCGGCATCACTCCGTTTCGTCAGGAAAAGAGAGAACGGGGGTCCCGCCTCCTCGCCGGTATTCCAGCGGAGTTTGTCCCTTCACCGCCCGAAAAGCCGCGGCAAATTTGCTTGCGCTGTCATAGCCCACCGCTCCGGCGATCTCTGTAACGCTGGCCTCCGGTTCTTTTCGAAGCAGCAGAGCCGCCCGATCCATCCGCAGTGCCCGCATATAGGTGTTCACCGGACTGCCATATACACTTTTGAAGCAGGCCTTCATGGTGGTCAAAGGGATCTGGTACTGTCTGGACAGAGCCTCCAATGTGATATGCTGCTCCAGATGCTCCACCAGATAGGAGCGGATGGCCTTTACCGTTTCTACCTGGGAACGGTAAAAATACGGTTTTTCCGTTCCGCTTCCCAATTCCAGGGCGTCGAGATACAGCAGCAGCTCCAGAATCTTTACCCGGAAGTAGGGCATTTTGATCCGCTCCGGTACGGCACAAAGCTCCTGAAAAATGTGATCCACCGAGGGTGCTCCGTGAATGACCTGCGGCCGGGCATCCGGGCAGAATTTCCGCTGAATGGCGGCCAGATCCAAAGGATAGTCTCCCGCCAGACGAGCCAGTTCCACGGGTGCCATGGACAGGTCAAAGCACATGGAGATGCCATGATAGTGGGACAACGGGAGAGAAAAGTATCCTTTGTGCTTCAGGCGGCGATCCACTTTCAGGTCACCTGCCTCCACATAGGAGAACGCATCGTTGCCCACAGCGTATTCCATCCGGCCCTCCCGGCAATAGTCGATGCAGAGGAGATCCTGTCGGGTTTCAAAAGAGGAGTCGCAATAGGCCATGTGGAAATCGTTATACAGGATGGTAGCGCCGGAGAACACCTCATAGACGGTCATGGTTCCCTCGCCGCTCTCATTTCGCAGCTGATAAACGCTGCACCCACCACTCTTGGCCAAGAGGCACAGATCCGGTTGGCTGTCCTGTAAAAATGCCACTGCGGCTCAGCTCCTTTCTCAAAGTTCCAGGACTCGATCACAGGCGCACTGGAGAAATTCGCGGTCATGTGTCACCACCAGAACCACCCGGCCCTCGTCCGCCAGTTCCCGTGCGCAGCGGGCCACTTCCTGCATTCTTGCATAGTCCAGACCACTGGTGGGCTCGTCGAATACCAGCAGCGGCTTTTGGGACAGCATGGCGGTAGCCACCGCCAAACGCTGTTTCTGGCCGCCGGAGAGAGACATAGGGTGCTTTTCCCGGAACGCAAGCAAATGGAGCCGCTCCAACACCTCCTGGATGCGCTGGTCAGAGAGTCCTTCCATGGCCAACTGACACTCTCCCCACACACTGTCGGAAAAGAGCTGATGGTTCACATCCTGCATGACGCAGTAGGCAATCCGCTGCCGCTGCTTCGCACCAAGGATGCGGCCGTTGAGGCGGATCGTTCCGGCACTCTCCCGCATCAGGCCGCACAAGCAGCGGGAAAGGGTGCTTTTTCCCACGCCATTGTCACCCGTGACGGCCAGCACCTCTCCCGGGCGGGCGGAGAAGGAAAGGTTTTGAAATACCGGCGGCTCCCGCTTGTACCGGCAGCTCAGTCCCTCCACAGACAGTCCATCCTGTTCTCCCGCAGCGCGGGAGGGCGGCAGAGTCACCTGAGTAGGCGTGAGTGTGCGAAGGCCCAGAGCGATCCGCTCTGTCTCAGCCAGCCGCCGGAATTCTGCTCCGCTCCAACTTCGCTCCACGACCCCGTCCCGCAGATAGACGGCCCGATCTATGAGATCCGCCAGAAAGTATAGCCGATGCTCCGCAATGAGAATGGTGTGTCCCTGATGTTTCAGGTATGCGATTTGATCATGGAGTCTTTCGATGGTTTCCCGATCCAAATTGGCCGTAGGCTCATCCAGAATGTAGAGCTTCGGCCCCATGGCATAGACCGAGGCAAAGGCCAGCAGCTGCTTTTCTCCGCCCGACATGGCGAAGATGTTCCGCCCCCTCAACCGCTTCAGATGCAGGTGGTCGGTGGTATCATCCAGCCGACGGAGGATCTCACCCCGGGCCACACCCTGATTTTCCAGGCCAAAGGCCAGCTCACTGTCGGAATCCATGTTGAAAAACTGACTTTTGGGGTTCTGGAAAACAGACCCCACCTGCCGGGCCAGCTGGTAAAGAGGTTGTTCCCGCACCGGCGCGCCGTGGAGCAGGACCTGTCCGGTCAGCGCGCAGTCCTCCGTAAATGCCGGGATCAGGCCGTTGACCAACTTCGTGATGGTGGTCTTTCCGCAGCCGGAAGCGCCGCAGAGCAGGACACACTCGCCCGGTCGGATGGTCAGATCCACATGGGTGAGGGTGCCCGCATCTTTTGTATAGGAAAAGGACACATCTTGCAGCTCTACCATGGAAACACCCCCAATTTGGCCGCCAGAAGGGCAGCGGTCAACCCCACGCCCACGACAAATGCGGCGCTGTCCACCGGCGAGGCCCGCAGCTCCACCAAACTGGTCTTAGGCGCCGGGTCCTCGATTCCCCGGGTTACTGCCGCCGCGGACAGCTCCTCCGCGGTGCCGGTGGCGGAGACCATCAGGGGAACCATGATCCCCTCCAGTTTTGCCAATCCCCGGATGCCCCGCAACCGCATCGCATCCCGGATATAGCCTGTCTCTTCCCGAATGGCGGGAAAGTACCGCAGCGTCACCGAGACGGCCACGATCAGCCGCTGAGGGAAGTGGATCTTCCGCATTCCAGCCACCAGATAGGGCATAGGCGTCCGGCGAAGCATCAGAAAGCCGATCATCAGGCAGGGCAGCATCCGGCGGGCATAGTTGGCGAAAATGGAAAAGCTGGTAGCAGCCCATCCCGGCGCAGTCGGCAGAATCCAGTATTGCAGGCACAGGATTCCCCCAAAGATCAAGAGGCTTTTCCCCGCCATGGCAAAGCAGCGATGGAGCAGCATCAGGAGCAGGAGAAAACCGATCCATATCATTTCCATCCCAAAAGGTTGTTCACTAAAGGCTGCCAGATTGGCGAAAACCAGCAGAGCAAGACCCACCCTGGGGTCGAACACCAAACAGCGCCGTGCCTCCTCCATGTTACAAAATCCCCGCCTTCTCAAAGTGCTTGCGGAACATTCCCTTGGCCAGCAGGATACCCAGCATTGCTCCTACAATAGGAGCTCCCACCAGAACCACGATCATACCCGGGGAGGTCAATGCTGCCAAGGTAGAGACATAGGCTTCCGGCATTCCCTGCTGGCTGATTTGCGACAGGAAACTGTCCCGCATGATCCAGACAGGCAGCGGGGAGCCGATCATCCCCAGCGAGAAAAATATGTAGGCCAAAGCGTTGCCACGGAAAGACCGGTAATGACTCCGAACTCTGATAAACTCCGCCAGAGCGCAGCTCACTGCAAAAGCGATAAGGATCACCACCGTGAATTGCCCAGTAACAAAGTAGATCAAGGCCGTAATAAAGCCCATCAGGACCACTGCGCCGGTCTTTGGCACCTTAGTACACATCATCAGGAATGGGATACCCGCAAATACGGCGATCAGGCCAGGCATCAAGATCCAAAGCAGGGGATGCAGACCGCTGAGAAGCATAAAAGCAAAGTTGATGACAAAGTAGATGGCGGAGAAAATTCCCACCGTAATGATGTCCTTTCCCGTCATCCCTTTTTTCTGCGTGTTCATGATGTACCGCTCTCCTTCAACATAGTTAGATTATGCTAACCGTTATTTCTGAGAAAAGGCGCTCAGCGCGCCCCTCCTTACTGAGTATAGCGGTACATCGCCGTTCTTTCCGCTCCGATTGGACGGCTTTATCCCGTTTAGTCATGGAATTTAGCGCTGTGACAGAGATGCACCATCTTCACCATACAGAATCTGTCCGAAACTGCCATGCTGACCTTGGTGGACAGCTTCAATCCGGTTCGGGGGATATGGCGGTAATAAGGCTCCTCAGCCAGCACCCTGACCCCGCTGCCGATTTTCCCGGCCAGCACCGATGCGGAATCCACATAGAAAAACATCTGCGCGTCCCCGTGGCCCACCTGTTTCATGTACTTTTTCCGCATCATGGCCATGCCGCTTTTGCTCACGGTGTCAAAGACGATTTCAATCTCTCCAAACCCCGTGAGCATCCGCAGGAGGCCCACAACCTTGCTTTCCTCAAAATAGTGGAACAGGCCGCCGGCGGTGACCAGAATGGGAGCATCCGGCGCATCGGTGCGGATCTGCCTGATCCAGTCTTCAGCAAAGGCGTCTCCGGCAAGATAGGTCTCCCGCTCCGGCTCCGGCAGCAGCGCCCGCCGGTACTCCACCACATGGGGCAGATCCACGGCATACCAGCGCGACCTTCCATTGTCGCAGCGATAATAGGCCGTCTCCAGACCGCAGCCCAGCTGGACGATCACACCGTCCGGCCTGCGCTCCAGAAACGCCCGGATAAACCGGTCCATATTGGCGGACCGGGCGGCGGAGGCCAGCAGGGTATACTGGCTCTGGCCGCTCTTCCCAAGCAGGCCGGAAGGCAGTTTCTTTTTCAGTTCCAGCGTCTTTTCATCGTACAAAACCTGCGGGCAGTGCTCGCTGGCATAGATCCTGCCCAGCATGGGGACAAACAGCGTGTCCTCTACAACGCCCAACTTGGACATGGTCAACCCTCCTATTTGGACGAATTACTTTCTGCCCACAAGCAGCCGGGAAGAGCCCAGCATCATCATGGCAGCCCGGCGGTGGGAGCCGAAGGCTTCTTCCGCGGTATCAATGAGCCGGACATCCTGATAGCCCATCTCCCGCAGTTTTTGAGCAAAGGCGTCCATATCGCCGTACAGCCTGGGTTTCATATCATCGTTCAGAGCGAAGACGCCGCCTTTTTTCAGAACCCGCAGGCTTTCCAGCAGCAGCTTGTGCATATCGGCTCCCATGACATTGTGGTAGACATAGTTGCTGATGACCGCATCAAAACTCTCATCGGGGAAATCCAGATGATTGGCGTCGCCATGCTGGAACACACACCGGGAGGCCACGCCCTCGCTGGCGGCGTTTTTCTCACAGAGGGCCTTGCTGTAATTGTAAACAGCTCCCCAGTAGTCCATGCCAGTGACCTTTGCCTCCGGCCAGGTCAGGGCCGCACGGATCGACAGCGCCCCGGAACCGCAGCCGACCTCCAGGAGACTGCCCTGGCCGTCATAGTCCAGGTGAGAGAGAACGACCCGGTGAACCTGTTCCATGATCCCGCCGCCGCCAAAGGCATACTGACGCCTGATCCATGTGATCCAGACCAGCAGGGCTGCCAGCGCCGCCGTAACAACTGAGAGCAGAACGCCGAGAACCGTGATATGGAACACCGAAAAGGAGAGTGCGGCTAAAACCACGGCCAGAGCCGTAATGCCGCCGATAATATAGAACACGGGATTGGACATCCAGCTTCCATAGTCTTCGCCGTGGCTGCCGAGACGGATTTCTGCTTGTTGATTACGCTTTTGCTGCATTTGATTTTCCTCCTGTTGTTCAATATTTGTGTACAATTCGTTTACGGGTGTTTCTCCTTCGCCTTCCGGCAGACAAAAGAGGCTATGCCCTGAACGGTGCGGACCTTTGCAGGCCCGAATGTTTCCTCCAGACGATGCCGCAGGCTCTCCGCCGTCTCAAAGGGCGGAGTGAAATAGCCCTTTGGCACATACAGCCTGCGGATTATCCAGTCGGTGCGGCGGTTTTGCCCCCGCACATAGAAGCAGCCGCAGAAAACTCCGCCTGGCCGCAGTACACGAAAGATCTCCCGCCAGGCGGCCTCCTTATCCGGAAACGCATGAAACCCGTTGAGCGAGAGCACGATGTCGAAGCTGCCATCCCCAAAAGGCAGCGCCCCCACATCCCCCTGCTGAAAGCGCACATGGGCAAGTCCCTCGCCCCGGGATTTTGCCCGCTCCAGCATCTCCGGCGAGTAATCCAGGCAGGTGATCTCCGCCTCCGGCATTTTTCGATAGAGGGGCATGGTCAGTATGCCGGTACCCACGGGGACTTCCAGCAGTCTTCCGGAAAACCCCTCCGGTATTCCGGAAAGGGCGGCGGAAAGGTAGTCCTGGGTTTCCGCCCGGCCCATTCCCCATACCAGGCGGCACACCGCCCGGCCTGACAGGGTGGAACAGGTGATCATGCCATCATAAAATGTCCGTTTGCCTCCCAATCCCCGGTAGGCGTTTTGAATCCGCTCTTCTTGTCCCATTTTTTCACCTTCACTCACTCAAGCACCCAGCGCCACATCCAGCGTCATCATGAGGGTAAAACCGACTGCAAACAGAATAGTCCCTATATTGGAGTGCTTTCCCACTGACATCTCCGGGATCAATTCCTCCACTACCACATAGACCATCGCTCCGGCGGCAAAGCTCAGCGCATAGGGCAGCACCGGAACCAAAATCCCCGCCAGCAGGATGGTCAGGATGGCGCCTATTGGCTCCACTGCGCCGGACAGCGTCCCATACAGGAAGGAGCGGGATTTGGAGAACCCCTCCGCTTTCAGGGGCATGGAAATGATCGCGCCCTCCGGGAAGTTTTGAATGGCAATCCCCAGAGAAAGAGCCAGCGCCCCCGCCAGCGTGATACCGCTGTCTCCGTAGAGCCACCCGGCATAGACCGCCCCTACCGCCATTCCCTCCGGAATATTGTGCAGCGCCACAGCCAAGGTCAGCATGGTCGTCTTTCCAAGACTGCTTTTGATGCCCTCGGCCTCCGCGTTGCCGCGGTGCAGATGCGGAATCAGCCGATCCAGGCCCAGCAGGAACAGGATGCCGAGCCAGAACCCCGCAACGGCGGGGACAAAGGACCACCGCCCCATGTCCGCCGCCTGCTCCATTGCGGGCAGCAGCAGGCTCCAGATGGAAGCCGCCACCATGACCCCCGCCGCAAAGCCGGTGAGGGCGCGCTGTACCATCTCACCCAAATTGTTTCGCATAAAAAAGACGCAGGCCGCACCCAGCGTCGTCCCGGCAAAAGGGATCAGCAGCCCTTGCCATAGCTCAATCGGCATATTCTCCTCCAATCTAACCGTGACTGTATTCTGTAAAGTCGATCCGGACGATCTGCAGGTGCATCGGTCCGTCGGCCAGCTTCGCCAGCAGCCGGTGGATAGGCCGGACCGCCGGATCATGAAGCGATTGATAGCCCAGCATATAGCCCCGGCTGGAAATAGAAAACAGCGGCGACCAGGGCTCCAGCTCCCCCTTGGCGTCCTTGACGGAGAAATAGGCCCCCACATCCCGGATGCCCGCCTGCTTCACCCAGGTTTTCAGCATCAACTGGACAGCCGTTTGCCCGGCCGCGTCAAAGACCAGCCGCCCTCCTGGGAAGCGTTTTGCGATGCCTGTGACCAGAGCTTTGACCTCTTCTGTCGTGAAGTAATAGAAGACCCCGGCGGCAAACAGCACCGCTCCATCATCAGGATCAGCACGGACGGCATCCATCCAGCGCGGGTCTTTCAGATCAAAGGACAGGTTTTTCTCCCGTTCCCCGGCGGGAAGCAGGCGATCCCGCAGCTCGATCACATCCGGCAGGTCGATGTTCCAGATGCTGCACCGGCCATTGTCACAGGCCCTCCCGGTGTTGTCCAGGCCGCAGCCCAGATTGATGACGGCGGCTCTGGGATGGGCATTCAGATAGTCCCGCACCTCCCAGGCGAGGTCATTCTGGCGCATGGCCACCTCCAGCGCGCCGAAGGTCTGCATCAGACCGTTTGCCCGCCGCTCCAAAGGGGAGAAGTCGTAGTCCACCTTCTCCATCAGTATGGCCGCCGCGGCATCCTGATACAGTCCGGGGAACCGCCGCGAGCAGATCCACCGGCCATACAGCGGGATGATGAGCGTCTCCTGCACGGAGTCCTTCTCGATTTTGTACTTCTCCATAGGCCCTCCTCAAAAGACACGGTACTCTACGCTTGATTATAGTTAGCAAATGCTAACCAGTCAAGTGATTTTCCATTTTCAGTATCAATTGCCCCTTCAAGCGCAATCCCCCGGACACAACAAGAGTGCCGCCACCGGAATGTATCCGGTGGCGGCACTCCTCTTTTCATGATGGTTTAGGCGCTCCTCCTCTTAGAGCTTCCACTGGCCGGACTCTTTACGGCCGGATACGAACGCTTGATACAGGCCCTCCTGGGCCATGAGCTGGCTGTGGGTGCCCCGCTGAACGATCTGTCCGCCGTCCAGCACCAGGATCTGGTCGGCGTTGCGGACCGTCTTCAGCCGGTGAGCGATCATCAGAATGGTCTTGTTCCGAGTCAGGGCTTCAATGGCCTTTTGCAACCGGTCCTCATTCTCCGGGTCTACATTGGCGGTGGCTTCATCCAGAATCACGATGGGAGCATCCTTCAGGATAGCCCGAGCAATGGAGATGCGCTGCTTCTCGCCGCCGGAAAGGCTGGAACCACCCTCGCCGATGACGGTGTTATAGCCTTGGGGCAGGGTGAGAATGAAGTCGTGGCAACAGGCTTTCTTCGCCGCAGCCACCACTTCCTCGTGGGTGGCATTGGGGCGTCCAAACTTGATGTTGTTTTCCACCGTGTCGGCAAAGAGATAGACCTTCTGAAATACCATGGAGATCTGATCCATCAGGTCCTCCAGAGTATAGTCCTTTACATTCTGACCGCCCACCAGGACGGCGCCGCTCTCCACATCCCAGAACCGGGCGATGAGATTACACAGTGTGGTTTTCCCGGAACCGCTGGGGCCCACGATGGCGGTGGTGGTTCTGTCCGGGATGGCGAAGGATACATCCCGCAGGATAGGCCGCTGGTCATAAGAGAACGAAACATGGTCGAAGGTAATGCTGTGCTCCCTGGGCGTGCCGGCCCGACCGGTCTCTGCCAGCTGGGGCATGGCGTCCGTCTCATCGGCATGGGCCATGCAGCTGCTGACGATACGCAGCAGGGACATGCCGCTGCCCGCCGAGGAGATCTGAGCAAAGACCAGGAAGGACATGATGACCACCATCAGAGCGTTGGCCAGAATCATCGTTCCGGAGAGATAGAACCATACCGCCGCAAGCATCATGGCCACGCTTCCCAGCTGGAGCGCGATCCCCTGCGCCATAATATAAGGGGTGAACATCTTTTCGATGTTCAGGTTGCTGCGGCAGTTGTATTCCAGTGCTTCCTGCAAGGTGCGGTCACCCCGTCCGGTGAGGTTGAAGGACTTCACCACGCTCATGCCCTGCACATACTCCAGTACCGCCTCCACCAGCTTGGCCTCGGACTTCTGACGGTGCGGGGCGAGGGCGGCGGATTTTTGCTCCATGGCGGAGGTGATGAACAAATAAACTGCTGTGGTCGCCACCACAATAAGACCGATCCGCCAGTCAAAAATCAGGATCATCACCGTAAAGACCAGAGCGTTGAGCAGCCCGCCCAACATGGTCACCAGTACCATAGGAGCCACAGACTCCACATTGTCCAGCACGGTGGTGCAGACCCCGGTGAGCTCTCCCAGGCTGTTGTCGTTGAAGTAGCCCATGGGGACGGATTTCATCCGCTGCCCGATGACAACGCGCTTATTTGCCGCCATGAAGTACCCGGCGTGGGTCTGCTCAAGCTGGGAGAAATATCTGGTCACGGCGCTGCCCAGAATACTGACTGCCAACAGGCCCAGCGCCTGCCACGCCGTGGCAGGGCCGGTCTTTCCATCCAGCAGAGCCAGGATGGTGTAGTAAATGGCGGCGATCTCAAACATATGGAACACCGCACCCAAAAAGCAGGCGATCACCGAGCGCCGGATGTTGCGCTGTTCCTCACCGGCAAACCGCCAGATACCTCTGAATGTCTCGATCATACCGTTTCTCCCTCCTTTGCGCCCATGTGAGCCTGCCACAGATCGGCGTACAACGGACAATGGCGCAGCAGGTCTTCATGCCTGCCCTGCGCCTCGATGCTTCCATCCTTCACCACCACGATCTGATCCGCGCCGGTGATGGTGGACAGGCGGTGGGCAATGACGATGACCGTCTTACCCTCCACCAGTTTTGCCACTGCCCGCTGGACCACTGCTTCATTCTCCGGATCAATGTAGGCGGTGGCCTCGTCCAGAATCACCACGGGGGCGTTTTTCAGCATAGCCCGGGCGATGGAGATACGCTGCCGCTCTCCTCCGGAGAGATGGGCGCCTCCGCCGCCCACCCGGGTGTCATAGCTATGCTCCAACTGGCGGATGAAGCCGTCGCATCCGGCGGCTTTGGCGACTTGTTCCACTTCTTGATCCGTGGCATTTACCCGGCCCATGCGGATGTTTTCCCGGATGGTATCGTCAAAGAGGTAATTGTCCTGAGAAACAAAGGCCACCTGGTCATAGAGTTGCTTGAGCGGGATACGGCTTTCCTCCACGCCGCCCAGGGTAATGCGGCCCTCGGTCACATCCCAGAAACCGGCGATGAGCTTGGCAATGGTGGACTTGCCCGAACCGGAGGGACCAACCAAAGCGGTGAGGCTGCCGGCCGGAATGGTGAGGGAGATGTTGTGGAGGATCTCCTTGTCCTGGGCATACCCAAAGGAGACATGATCCAAGGCGATATCCGGTCTTCCCAGCTGTGCCGGCTGTGTTCCGTGATCCTGCTCCGGCTTCAGGAGGATCTCGTCCACCGAACCTACGATGGTCCCTACCTTGGCAAGATTATCCACAAAGCCCATGGCGGCAATGAGAGGTCCCACAATGCTCATGGACAGGATGATGGTGGTGAGAAATACCTCTGCGGACAAGCTGCCGTCCGTGTAGAAGATCCAGCCCACAGGCAGCACCGTAATAAGCGTGGTGGGAGCGATGGCATAGGCCAGCGCCATTCCAAACTGGCATTTCTTCATCCAGTTGTAGTAGTAGGCAGCATTGGCTCGTACCCGGGAGGAGAACTTCTCATAGGAGTTCTTTCCCTGATTGAAAGCCTTGATGACCTCAATGCCGCCGATGTACTCCACAATGGTCTCATTCATAGCCTGGGTCGTCTCCACCGCACCCTGATAGTCCTTGCCATAGCTGCCCATGATGGCCATCATAAAAGCCATGCCCACAGGAATGGACACCAGACTCAGCAATGCCATGCGCCAGTCCAGCGTAAACAGATACACCAGAACGCATACCGGCGCCAGCAGATTGGAGGTCATTTCGGGCAGCAGGTGGGCCAATGTCGTCTCCATACTCTCCACCTGATCTACCACGATCTGTTTGAGCCGTCCGCTGGAGGTGTCCAGAATGTCTCCCAGAGGCAGGCGGGGCATTTTGGACAGAACCGTCTTCCGGATGTCCCGCAGGATCTGGAAGGTGGCCTTGTGGGAGAGGGAGAGCGCCAGATTGTAAAGCAGGGTTTTGGCCAGATAGCCACCAAGGGCCACCATGCACCACAGAAGATAGAAGTTCCAGTCCCGCTGCCCGGTGAGAAGCGCTACCAGGATACGCCCTGCCGCGAGATACGGCAGCAGACCCAGCAGGACACCCGCCACCGCGCAGAAGATGGCGGCAATCAGGCCACCGTGATGATCCTTGCCCAGCTGCCACAACCGCAGCAGTGGGCTTTGCGTTTGACGCATAAATAAGCCTCCTTAGTTAGTTATTGCTAACCTTTGGTTCTATGAAAAGGCCGCCGGGAAAGCGGCCTTTTGCACTACTGGAAGTTTTCGGGATGAAAAATCGTCTCAAATCCCGCCATGTGATAGCGGTTGAGCTGGCGGATATAGTGGAGCGCCCGGGCCTTATCCATGCGGTGCCGCACCGGCTCAAACATTCCGTTGAAGTAGGCGGTGGTAACGATATGGATCAAGTCCTCGGTGACCTGACCGGAGCGGACGCTCTCACAGCCGATGACCTCCATGTATTTGTAGGTGTAACTGACTTCGATCTCCACCAACTCGTCAATATAGTGGGCATATTCCGTCCCGGCGGCCCGGCGGAGCAGCAGTTCAAACTCCGGCAGGTGCTCATAGATGTAGTCAAACAGTCCCTCCTGGGCATGGGCAGTGTAACGCCCCATCTCCTCCTGCTGGGTTTGGCCGTCAAACCGGTGAAAAGACTCCTGAATCTCCAAAAAACGGCGCTTCAGCTCTCCGGCAGCAGGCTCCACCAAGGCCCGGAACAATCCCGCCTTGTCGGTAAAGCGGGTATAGATGGAGCCGGTGCTGGTTCCCGCCGCCTTGGCGATGTCCCGCAGGGAGGTCAGAGCAAAGCCTTTTTCCAAAAATTCCCGACGGGCGCAGCGAAGTACATTTTCATAGACCCCTTCGATCTGCTTTGCCATGGTATCGCCTCACAATTCAAAACACTGTTTTATAACGATGTTTTGAATATACAACCAAAAAGCAAGTTTGTCAAGAGAGGATTTCCCCTTGACAGGGGCAGAAAGGGATGCTATATTGATAATTAGATTATCGGTAATCAAATTATCAATCATTGGGAGGGATGTTATGGCAAAACCGGATACTTCCATTGACCCTCGGATCATGGACAGCGCCAAAGAGGAGTTCCGGACGCTGGGCTTTGAGAAGGCTTCCCTGAAATCCATCTGCCAGCGGGCTGGGGTGACAACCGGGGCTCTTTATAAGCGTTACGCCGGAAAAGAGGAGCTGTTTCGCGCTGTGGTGGCGGATACGGTGGCGGATTTGGATGCTGTTTATGAGGAGCGGACGGCGGTGCCGGCATCCGCTCTCTCCGACGAAGATCTGATCCGGGCGTGGTATATGGATGAGGAATACATGCTGTGGTGGTTCCGCTTTCTCAATGAGCGGCGGGATGGCTTTGTGCTGCTGCTCACCGGAGCGGAGGGCACCGCCTACGCCAACTTTCAGCACGACTGGGTGGAGAAAATGACGGAAGGCACCTGGACCTACTACGCCGAGGCCAGACGCCGGGGCTTGTGTACGGTGGACATGACGCGGGAGGAGCTTCATGTGGTCCTGTCCGCCTTCTGGACCACCATTTACGAGCCCTTTATCCACGCCTTCGCCTGGCCGGAGATCCAGCGCCACTGCACTTTGGTCTGCCGTCTCTTTGACTGGTATGCCGCCCTGGGATTCCCCAAGGGGTGAAAAATGCCTCTGCGGAGGCTTTTTTCTCGCCAATGAGTTAGCAATAACTAACTAAAAAGGAGTGATACTGTGTTTCAAAAAGTCCTGCGCTACACTGGACGCCACCGGAAGACCACCTACGCCTCCATTCTGGTGCTGGTGGCCGGCGTGGCCATGAGCGTGCTGCCCTATTTCTTCCTCTACCGCCTGCTGAGACCCCTGCTGACTGGGGGCAGTCTCACATTGGAGGAAACCCTGACGAGCGCCGGGGCCATGGCTCTGTGCATGGCCCTCTACGGCCTTCTCTATGTGGAGGGACTGGCACTGTCCCACCGTTCCGCCTATCATACTTTGGAAAACCTCCGGCTCCATCTCCAGAGCAAACTGGAAAAGCAGCCCCTGGGCGCAATCCAGGAGAAAGGTGTTGGAGTCTGGAAGAAGATGTTCATTGACGACATTGAGAGCATGGAACTTCTGCTGGCCCACGCCCTGCCGGAAGGGCTGTCCAATCTGGCGGTGCCGGTGGTGGTATTTGCGGCTATGTTCCTCACGGACTGGAAGCTTGGTCTGCTTTCCCTCTGCTCCCTCCCCCTGGGCGTGCTGGCCATGGGCATGATGTACCGCTCCGGCATGAGCAAGATGGGGGACTACTACGCCGCCGGGCAGAAAATGAACAACACCATCGTGGAGTACATCAACGGCATGGAAGTCGTGAAAGTCTTCAACCGGGACGGAGAGTCCTATCACCGCTTTGAGACCGATGTAAAAAACTACCGGGATTTTACTCTGGATTGGTTCCGGGCCTGCTGGCTGTGGATGGCCCTCTACACCAGCATTTTGCCCTGCGTGGCGCTGGTGCTGCTGCCAGCCGGCGGCTATCTGGTGCTCGCCGGCGCCTCCACCTTGCCGGATTACGCGCTGGTATTGTGCATGTCCTTTTCCGTGGGGCCGCCTTTGGTCCGGGCCATGAACTTTATGTCGGTGCTGCCCCAGCTGAGCTACAAGATTGACCAAATGGAATCTCTGTTCAATATTCCGCCCCTGAAAGAAGGAAAAACGGAGTTCAACGGAAACGATTTGCAGATCCGCTTTGAGAATGTGCGGTTTTCTTACAAGGTGAATTCCGCCGAAGGCGGAAGAGAAGGCGGCCTGGGCCGCGAAAAGGACGAAGTCCTCCACGGCATCTCCTTCTCTGTCCCACAGGGGAGCCTCACTGCTTTGGTGGGAGAATCCGGCAGCGGGAAATCGACCCTTGCCAAGCTGCTGGTCCACTTTTACGATGTGACCGACGGACGCATCACGCTGGGGGGGCAAGACCTGCGAGAGATGTCCCTCGCCTCTCTGAATGAGCAGATCTCCTTCGTGGCGCAGGAGCAGTTCCTGTTCAACACCAGCCTGTTGGAGAACATCCGGCTGGGAAGACCCGGCGCCACCGACGAGGAGGTGCTGGCGGCGGCGGAACGGGCTCAATGCGGAGAGTTTCTGAAACGGCTGGAAAAAGGAATCTATACCATGGCCGGTGACGGAGGCAAGGGGCTTTCCGGCGGAGAGCGGCAGCGGATCGCCCTGGCCCGGGCGATTTTGAAGGACGCTCCCATCGTGGTGCTGGATGAGGCCACCGCTTTTTTGGACCCGGAGAATGAGGAGAAAATGAACGCCGCCATTGCCGAGGTGATCCGGGGCAAGACGGTCATCGTCATCGCCCACCGGCTTCAGTCCATTGCAGGCGCCGATCAGATCGTGGTGCTGGACCAGGGCAATGTGGCAGGGATCGGCCGCCACGATACATTGCGAAAGACTTGCCCCGCCTATGAAAAACTGTGGCGGGCTGCCGAGGGAGCCGCTGCCTGGCGTGTCTCTGCGGAGAAAGGAGGTGACGAGGCATGATCGCGCTGATGAAACGAATCCTGTCCGTATCCGGCCCCTATCAGGGGCGGATCAAGCTGGCCTTTGTCTTTGCGTTCCTGAAGGCCATGCTGTCCAAGGCCCCCATCGGTCTGTCCTTCCTGGCCCTGAGCGCTTTTCTCCAGGGAACCATGACGGCACGGCTGTGCCTGTGGCTGGCGGTGGGCACGGTGGGCTGCGTTCTGCTGGAGTGCCTGTGCCAGAACATCGCCGACCGGCTCCAGGCCGCGGCGGGCTATATGGTATTCGCCGATCTGCGCATGGAGCTGGGACGGCATTTGCGCCGCCTGCCCATGGGCTATTTCACAGAGGGCAACATCGGCAAAATCAGTTCCGTTCTGTCCACCGACATGGTGTTCATTGAGGAGAACTGTATGCACGACATTGCCAACATGATGAGCTATACCTTTGCCCAAGCCATTCTTGTGCTGTGGCTGGCCTTCCTGAATCCCTGGCTGGGACTGGCCGCCCTGGCGGTGGTAGGGATCATTTGGCAGCTGGGCCGCGCTTCCCTGGGGAGCACCCTGGCTCACTCTGATGTCCGACAGGAGCAGAGCGAGGCTCTCACGCGGGCAGTGCTGGATTATGTGGAGGGCATCGGCATCGCAAAGACCTTCAATCTGCTGGGAGAGCGTTCCGCGGAGCTCACCGAGAATTTCGCCCGGAGCCGCAAGGTCAGCATTGCGTTCGAGGAAAGCCAGGCCCCCTGGATGCGGGCTCTCTATCTGGTGTGCGGTCTGGGCTCGGTGCTGATAATTCCCCTGTCCCTCTGGCTCTATGGCCGTGGGCAGCTCTCCATCACCTTCCTGCTGGGTGTCCTGCTCTTCGTCTTTGACCTCTTCGGCCCCATGAAGGCGCTCTACAGCCAGGCCACCCGCCTGACGGTGATGAACGCCTGCATGGACCGGATCGAGGCGGTACTGGCCCAGCCGGAGCTGCCCGACCGGGGCCGGGAATCCTTACCCAAAGCCGGCGGTGCCCCGGAGGTGGAGTTCCGGAATGTCACCTTTGCCTACGGGGAGAAAGAGGTGCTGCATGATGTCTCTTTCACGCTGGAGAAAAACCGGATGCTGGCCCTGGTGGGGCCCTCCGGCGGCGGCAAGAGTACGGTAGCCAACCTGCTCTCCCGGTTTTGGGATGTCAAACAGGGACAGATCCTGGTACGGGGCAGGGACATCCGCGATATTCCTCTCTCTGATCTGATGGATCAGATCTCCATGGTGTTTCAGCGGGTCTATCTCTTCCAGGATACCGTCTACAACAACATCGCCATGGGACGGACAGACGCCACACGGGAGGAGGTCTATGAGGCGGCCAGAAAAGCCCGATGCTATGACTTCATCATGGAACTGCCCGACGGCTTTGACACGGTCATCGGGGAAGGCGGGGCCAGCCTGTCCGGCGGAGAGCGGCAGCGGATCTCCATCGCCCGCTGCATTCTGAAGGACGCGCCCATCGTCATTCTGGATGAGGCCACTGCCAGCGTGGACGCCGACAACGAGAGCTACATCCAGGAGGCCATCACCCAACTGTGCCGGGGCAAGACCCTGCTGGTCATTGCCCACCGACTCAATACCATCCGCCACGCCGATGAGATCCTGGTTATCGACCAGGGGCGCATCGTTCAGGCCGGCGACCATGACACACTGATGGCGGAGGAGGGCATTTACCGCCGCTTCATCACCGCCCGCTCCAATCCCACCGGTTGGTGCCGGTAAAGGCAGAGGTGCGAAAGAAAAGAATGACCGGGATGCGTGTCCCGGTCATTCTTCGTTCCAGCTTCTTCCCTTGATTGATCCCGAAGAGCATACAAAACCAATATGGCGGCATCTTGCAATTTCTTGCGACAAAGAGTATGATGTAGTTAGCAGGCGCTAACCATCATTGAGGTGACCATACTGTATGGATGACAACAAGCAGTTTTGGGAGCGGTTTTCACGGCATTACGCCGGCTTCATGCGCCGCTCTCAGGCGACCTATCAGCAGATCTGCAAAGCAATGCGCCCTTTTCTGAAACGGGACATGGATGTGCTGGAGTTGGCCTGCGGAACAGGCCAGCTGTCCGTGCCGCTGTCTCCATGTGTCCGGAGCTGGGAGGCAACCGACTTTTCAGCTGAAATGATCCGTCAGGCCAAAAAGCAGGTGCATTCGTCCCGGCTCCATTTCTCCGTCCAGGACGCTACCAAGCTGCCCTACGGCCCGGAGAGCTTCGATGCGGTGGTGATCTCCAACGCCCTCCATGTCATGCCTCACCCGGAAAAAGCTCTGGCGGAAGCCTGGCGGGTTCTGAAGCCGGGGGGATGGCTGTTCGCCCCCACCTTTGTCTGGGGCAAAAGCCGAAGCGCCAGACTCCGGCTCTGGTTCATGGGGCTTTCAGGCTTTCGGGTGTATCATGTCTGGACTGCCGGGGAGCTGATGGCCTACCTGTCCGAGCGCGGCTATTCCATCGTTCGCCATCCACTTCTCGGAAGCTCGTTGGCGCCGCTGTGCTGTCTGATGGCCAGGAAGATCCCCGATGAACGGACCGCGGCACGGCAGACCGCCGTCCGGTCCGCGCAGCTCGATGATCCAAAAGTCAAGAAGGAGTGAGAGAACATGTGGAAGTACACAGGGAAGTCAATGGAATGATGTGCGGGATGTGCGAGGCTCATGTCAATGACGCTGTGCGCAAAGCCTGCCCGGTCAAAAAGGTGAGTTCTTCCCGGAGCAAAAACCAGACCGTGACCTCTCTGAAACAGAGCTGGACACGGAGGTGCTCATGAACGCCATTCGCGGCACGGGGTATGAGGTCGGAGCGATCCAGAAAGAGCCGTATAAAAAAAGAGGACTATTCGGTTGAGTTCATTGGCGGCAGCGGTCAGAAAAGAGGCGTGAATATGAACACGGCAATGCAGTCGTTTGGATATGGATTAGCGGCTCTGCTGTTTTGCATCGCTATTCTTGGCGTGTGCCATAATATCAAAAAAGCCGCCCGAAAGTTTTTGAAAAGCCAGCAGACACATAAGGATGAACTGCCGTAAGCGTTTGGAGCTATGGAGCAGGTACGCTTGGCGGTGAACTTACACAGCAGGTCGCTCCTGATTTAAAAGCGCAGATCACATAAAATGCGGTGGAGGCCATATCCAGGCTCCACCGCATTTGATATTCCGTGCCAAATGGCAGGTATTCACTTATCGCGTTGCCGCTCGATAGCAAAGTCCGCCAAATTTGCATAGGCTCATTGCCCGTGCGCATCTTCCCGCATTTTCATTACCTGCTCCAAGTGCGCCTGCACCGCCGCAAAGGATTTTTCGCTGATCACATGCTCGATCCGGCAGGCATCTTCGGTCGCAGTCTCTTCGTCCACGCCTAATTCCATCAGCATCTGGCTCAACACCGTGTGGCGGGTGTACATCGTCTTAGCAATGGCAAGCCCGGTCTCCGTCAGGGTGATCGCACCGTCAGCATCCACATTCACATATCCGTCCTTTTTCAGAATGGACATGGCTCTGCTGACGCTGGGCTTGGTAAAGCCCAACTGCGCTCCCACATCGATAGCTCGAACGAAGGTGCTGTTCTGTGAAAGAATATAGATGGTTTCCAGATACATCTGGCCAGACTCGTGAATCGCCATAGGAACCTCCAAAAAACGGGCGTTTTGCTTATTATAACACAGGAGTCCGACAAGCGCCATTTTTTTCTGTCAACAAAATCCATCCGTCCTCTTGACAAGCGAATTTGCCCTGTATATAATTGCATTAGTTGGCTACCGCTAACCAAGAGGCGGCAGCTATATATTTGGCAATGTGGTTAGCTATTGCTAACCACATTTACTGTCCGTTTTTTCATTTTGCCGTACAGTCTTCGCATGGACATGATTTTGTGAGGGAAACGCCTATGTCAGAGGATCTGCTGATTCGCCATTGTTCTCCCACCCTGGCCGGGATCAAGACGGGAAACCTCTTTTCCTGCGCCTGCCCCAGCCGGAAGGATCTGACGCGAGACTTGTGCCGGCTGAACAAGAAACTGGTGCCCAAGGGCATCCGCGTTCTGCCGCTCCGGGTTTGCAAAGGCCGCGCTTTGATTTACGCCTACCGGCCCAATGCGCTGGAGAGCGATCTGACCGATCACCGCGCCAGAGCCTTGCTTCTCAAATACGGCTATGTGCCGGAAAATCCCAATAGCTGTGTGGTTCACCTGATCCACCGGCTCCGGAGCGAGGGGGAATTCCCCCATGAGATCGGCCTGTTTTTGAGCTATCCGCCGGAGGATGTGCTGGGCTTTATCTGCAATCGGGCGTGCAATCACAAGTGCGTGGGCTGCTGGAAGGTCTACGGCGACGAACAGGCCGCCAGGAGCATCTTTGAAAAATACGAGATGTGCAGCAAAATCTACTCCCGGCAGTGGCAGCAAGGGAAATCCATCGAGCAGCTCACCGTGGCTGGTTGATGTTTCTACCATAACAAATCCAGAAAGAAAGGTCGCTAAAGTCTTATGAGTAAAGTTGCGGTTGTGTATTGGAGCGGCACGGGAAACACCGAGGCCATGGCAATGGCGGTGGCCGAAGGCGCCAAGGGCAAGGGCGCTGAGGTGTCTGTGATTACCGCCGCAGAGTTCTCGCCGGGGCAGGTCGGCGAGTATTCCGCCATCGCCTTTGGCTGCCCCTCCATGGGGTCGGAGCAGCTGGAGGAGAGCGAGTTCGAGCCCATGTTCACCGCCTGTGAGGGCAGGCTGAGCGGGAAGAACATCGCTCTGTTTGGCTCCTACGGCTGGGGCGACGGCGAATGGATGCGCAGCTGGGAGTCCCGCTGCAACAACGACGGCGCCAATCTGGCCTGCGAAAGCGTGATCTGCAACGAGACTCCGGACGATGACGCTCTGGCGGCCTGCCGCGAGCTGGGCGCGTCACTGGCCTGACAAAAGCACCGCAGAAGGCAGGAGGCGATTGTCTCCTGCCTTCTCTCTGGTTCCCCAGCCAGCATAGGCGAAACCAATTTCGAACTCAGAGAAACAGGTCGTGAGAAATCATGCTGAAGGAATATTTATTGAGCCAGGGCTCCGGCACGGGCCGCTGGAGCCACGGTATGCCGGGGGTGCAGATCTGCCGCTTTTCCCTGCCTGAGCCGGTGCAGGAGCCCTTGCGGCCCATCCCAGTGTGCGGCGCACCGCTCCAGTTTGAGGTGCTGTTCTGTTTGACCGGCCGCCTTGCCGTCCGGCCATTACAGGGGACTTCCTATACGGTGGAGGCTCCGGGGATCTTCCTCCTCTCCGACAGCTCCGCTCTCCGCTCGTGTCAGTGTAGCGGAAACCTGGGCGGCGTTTTGATTGCCGTAGACGCCAAAGCCGCAAAAGAAAGCCTTGTGACGGTCTGCTCCACCCTGGGGATGAGGTTGGACACCAGGATCGTCAAGGAGAAGATGACGGCGAGGAACGGCTGCATGGCCCTGTGCGGCACACCTTGGACGCAGTCATTTTTTGAAACGGTTCGCTATCTGTCTGAGCAGGAGCAGGAACGCTACTGTGTTTTCAAGTCGGTGGAACTGCTGTATCTGCTCTGCACCGAGGTATCTGAATCGAATGGCTCTCTCTCCGGCTCAGGCTGCCCAGTATCCCACAGTCTGTTGAAAGTCAAGGCATACATCCAGACGCATCTGTCTGATAAGCTTACCATTGCGTTCCTCTGCAAACAGTTTTCCCTTTCCCCGACCTTCTTGAAAGAAGGGTTCCGCCGCGCCTATGGCATGCCGATTCACAGCTTTTTGGTTCAACAGCGCCTCCGACGGGCACAGGAGCTGATCTGCACCACCCGGATGCCCATTCAGCAAATTGCGCAGGCTGTGGGGTATGAGGGTATGAGCCAGTTCAATGCAGCGTTCAAGCGGGAGTATGGCATGACTCCCGGCCAGTACAGAAAAATGTCGGAAACCGCAACTCTGCGTCCGTTTTGACAGCGACAAACACCCACCTTTTCTGCTACAATAATCAGACATTCCAAAGCATTCAAAGGAGTGACAGCGATGAAACAGCATCGTTTTTGGGCGTGGGGCGCTGTGATCTGCATGATTATGGTCATGGTCACCGGCTACAAACGGAAATAAGGGAAAGGAAGGATCACAATGAGCGTTTATACGAAACTGGCCTGCTTTGCGGGTGGTGCGTTGTTTGGTTCTTTTGGCATCAAGCTGCTGTCCAGCAAGGACGCCAAGAAAGCCTATGTCCATGTCACGGCCGCCGGCCTGCGGATGAAGGATTCGGTCATGGGGACTGTGACCACGGTGCAGGAAAACGCCGCGGACATTCTGGCCTCCGCCAAGGAGCTGAATGAGGACCGGGCTGCAAAGGAAGCGGAGGAAGCCGCCGCTGCCAATCTGGAGAGCGAAGAAGCCTGATTGACCCAGAGGGAGCCGCCAGCGGCTCCCTCTTTTCGTGAAGGAGGAACCTATGAACGCAACCATATTGCACGAAAGCCGGGGGCGCATCCGGTTCCGGCTGCGGCAAAAACAGATGACACTCGCTCAGGCGGATCTGCTGGAGGCATGGATTCAGGGAAAGTCCTGGTGCCGGCAGGTCACCGTCCATGAGCGAACCTGCTGCGTCATCCTGTACTACGATGGGACTCGCCAAGCCGTGCTGAACGAAATTCGGCATTTTTCCTGGCAGGAGGCGGAGCGGACCACCGCGCTGCCCGCCCACAGCAGCCGGGCGCTGAACCGGGAATTTGAGGAGAAGCTGGTAACTAAGGTAGTGTGCAAAGCTGCCTGTACCCTGTTTCTCCCGTCTCCATTGCGGATTGCCCGCATTCTCTGGCACATGATCCCCTTTGTACGGCGAGGACTGCACTGCCTGCTGCGCCGCCGCATCAAGGTGGAGCTGCTGGATGCCCTGTCTATTTCCATTTCTGCCTGCAGAAGGGACTTTGGAACCGCCGGAATGGTCATGTTCCTGCTGGAGGTAGGTGAACTGCTGGAGGAGTGGACAAGGAAGAAATCTGTGGCGGATCTGGCCCGGTGTATGTCGCTGAATGTGGATCGGGTCTGGCTGCGCACGGCCCAAGGCGAAGTGCTGGTCCCTGTGTCCCAGATCCAGCCGGGGGATGCGGTAGTCGTCCGCGCCGGCGGCATCGTCCCCGTGGACGGCCTGGTGCTGGAGGGGGAGGTCACTGTCAATCAGGCGTCCCTCACCGGCGAATCCATCCCGGTACCCAAGCGCCCCGGAGGCGCGGTCTATGCCGGCACCGTGGTAGAGGAGGGCGAATGTGTGCTGGAAGTGAAGCAAGCCTCCGGCCAGAGCCGCTATGACCAGATCGTTCACATGATCGAGCAGTCGGAGCAGATGAAGTCGGAGGCTGAGAGCAAGGCCGCCAATCTGGCGGACAAGCTGGTGCCCTATACCTTTGCCGGGAGCCTCATCAGCTTTGCCCTCACCCGGAATGTGGCACGGGCCCTGTCGGTGCTGATGGTGGACTTCTCCTGCGCACTGAAGCTGGCCATGCCTCTGGCCGTCCTCTCCGCCATGCGGGAGGCGGGACGGGCCCATATCACCGTCAAGGGCGGCAAGTTCCTGGAGGCGGTGGCTGCCGCCGACACCATCGTTTTCGACAAGACCGGCACTCTGACCCACGCCTGCCCCCGGGTGGCTCAGGTGGTATCTTTCGGCACCAAGGAGGAAGCCGAAATGCTGCGGCTGGCTGCCTGTCTGGAGGAGCACTTCCCCCATTCCATGGCCAACGCCGTGGTGGAGGAGGCGAAGCGCCGGGGCCTGCGTCACGAGGAGTACCACTCCAAGGTGGAGTATCTGGTGGCTCACGGCATCGCCAGCACCGTCGATGGGGAGCAGGTCCTCATCGGCAGCGCCCACTTTGTCTTTGAGGATGAGGGCTGCGTCATTCCAGAGGGCGAACAGGAACGCTTTGACGCCCTGCCGCCGGAATATTCTCACCTGTATCTGGCCGTAGGCGGACAGCTGGCCGCCGTGATCTGCATCTCCGACCCGCTGCGGGAGGAGGCGAAGGAAGTCCTGTCCGCCCTCCGCGCCCTGGGGATCACCAGTACCGTCATGCTTACCGGCGACAGTTACCGCACCGCCGCAGCCGTTGCCGCCCAGGTGGGAGTGGATGACTTCCGCGCCGGAGTCCTGCCGGCGGACAAGGCGGAGTATGTGGCAAGGCTCCGCCGGGAGGGGCATACTGTCCTGATGGTGGGCGACGGCATCAACGACTCGCCGGCCTTGTCCGAGGCGGACGCGGGCATCGCCATCAGCGACGGCGCCGCCATCGCCCGGGAAATCGCGGACATCACCATTGCCGCCGACAGCCTCTGGGAACTGGTAGAGCTGCGCCAGATCGCCATGGCTCTAATGGCGCGCATCCACTCCAATTATCGTTTTGTCATTGGCTTCAATGGTGCTTTGATCGCTCTGGGCGTAGCCGGAGTCCTGCCGCCAGCCACCTCCGCCACGCTGCACAACCTCTCCACTCTGGGTGTCAGTCTGCGGAGCATGAGCCGGCTGACTACTCAGACGCAGTCCACTCGGGGCAACAATTTGCAGAATGGATAAAAAAAGATTTCTTTCCGCTTGGTAGCTTGTGCTTTTTGCGCGGTTGCACATGGCTAACTCCATGTGCTATAATAAGCCCACGATGCGCAGTGCGTGATGCATGGTAAGTCCAATCGCCGCTGCGCATCTTTTTTCGCAAAGTAGTTAGCCATAGCTAACCTCATGAAAGAAAGGGGAGGATTGTATCAGACCGTATCGTTCTACCATAGCTATTTCAAGGGTGTTGTGGTATTGTTTGTGTTGCCGAAGGAGGTGAACTGACATGGCAGAAAAGCGAATGACGGACGGCAGCATGGCACTGCAGGAAAAAAAGTATCGGGTCATAACCATTGAGGCCACGGAAAAGCCAAAGGATGTGAAACTGCGGGTCGCTGCCTACGCCCGTGTCAGTTTGGCCTCGGATGACCAGCTCAACTCCTTCGCCGCACAGAATTCGTACTACACCATCCTGATCTCCAGCAAGGAAAATTGGAGCATGGTGGACATATACGCCGACGAGGGCATCACCGGCACATCGGCTGAGAAGCGTGGAGACTTCCAGCGGCTCTTGGCAGATTGCCGCAGAGGTCTGATCGACCGAGTGCTGGTAAAGTCCATCTCCCGCTTTGCCCGCAATACCAAGGAATGTCTGGAGACGATTCGAGAGCTGAAATCGCTGGGGGTTGGGGTGTGCTTCGAAAAAGAGAACATCGACACCGCAACCATGTCCGGCGAAATGATGACCGCACTGTTCGCATCCTTCGCCCAGGCAGAGAGCGAGTCCATCTCCGGTAATATGCGCTGGGGAATTCAAAAACGAATACAGGCTGGAACATACATACCTGCGAGGCTGCCTTATGGATATACACTACAGGACCGCTGCATACAAATTGTGGAGGAACAGGCCGCTATCGTTCAACGAATATTCCAAGAGTATCTTTCCGGCAAGAGTACAGAGCGGATAGCTTCTGACCTACGAAAAGAAGGCGTTCCATGTAAATCAGGCGAAGCTGCATGGGATTCGACCGCAATTCGATATATCATCTCAAATGAAAAATACATTGGCGATTCTGTGTGGCAAAAATACTTCTCAACAGATACGCTTCCCTATAAGTGCCGACTAAACCGTGGGCAGAAGGTTTCTTACTATGCACACGGGACACATGAAGGAATTGTATCAAAAGAAGATTTTGAGAAAGCAAATGCTTTGATGAAATTTCGTGCGCAGAAGATTACATTAACGAAAAACAGTCCGTATGCGTTTCGAAAAAAGATAGTATGCGGCGACTGCCAGTCACTATTTCGTCGCAAGGTTGTGCGCGGCATCACATACTGGGTATGTATAGGACACGATAAAAAGAGACATGACCTCAAATGCGGCATTACACCAATTGCAGAAGATGAAATAACAAATGCTTTCATCCGCCTATACTATAAACTCAAGCACCATGGCGAACCCATCCTCATGGGAATGGCCACCTCGCTCCAAGCCATCCGCAACCGCCGGATGCTCTGGAGCCTGGATGTCATTGAACTCAACAAGCAAATATCCGATCTTACCAGTCAGAATCAAATGTTGGCCACGCTGAAACAACAGGGCCTCATTGATCCTGACATTTTTATATCCCAGAGCAATGAGTTGACCGAGCAGCTCCGCGCTGTAAAGCTGAAAAAGGAGCGTCTTCTGACCGTCGATGGCGACAACACCATCGCCCAAACAAGAGAGCTGATGGAAATCTTGAATGATGGCCCGGACTTCCTTGACAGTTGGTACCCAGACTGCTGGAAGCCGATCTGATCGTGTTTGCATCACCTTTGTATTTCTGGACCATCTCATCCCAGCTCAAAGCGGTGATCGAGCGGTTCTATTCCTTGGCCCAGGAGGACCCGCAGCCGCCTATGGGCCGGTATGAAAAATATCCCTTCCGGGACTGTGCCCTGCTCATGACCTCTGCGGACAATTTCTTCTGGACCTTTGAGCAGGCCGTGGCCTATTACCGGTTTACCCTGGTGCGGTATATCGGTTTCCGGGACAGGGGAATGCTGCTGGCAGGGGGCTGCGGCAGCACCAATGGCAGACCGCAGATCGGGGAGACCGATTATCTTCGGCAGGCCTATGAGTTTGGAAAGGGCATTTATTAAAAGGAGAAATAGAAAAAGAGTGGGATTTCATATTGAAATCCCACTCTTTTGTTTTGATCGGGTGATAGGCAGTTTAGGCCTTCCAGCTGATATCCTGGAAGCGGATGTTGCCGCCGGCGTTGATGTCCACGCCTTCCAGGTTTGCGTTGTAAGCCCGCAGATACAGATCCTGATACAGGGAGACCTGGGGGCACAGCTCATTGAGCTGCACGGTGACTTCCTTCAGAACGACTTCTCTAGCCGCAGAATCCACGGTAGCGGCCGCCTCATCGATGAGGGCGTCGATTTCCGGGTTGTTCAGACGGGTCTTGTTGGAAGCGCCGATGGACTTACTGTGGTACACGCCCACCAGATAGGAGACCATGTCGCTGGAGGAATAGCCGCCGATGGAAGCGGTGAAGTTGCCTTCCGCAGTGGTGGACAGGTAAGTGGCCAGGTCCATGCTTTCGATCTCGCAGTTGATACCGATTTCGCTCAGATTGGACTGGATTACTTCGGCAGCCCGCTTCTTGGTGTCGTTGGAGCAGATGATGCTCATTTCCACAGAGGCAGGATCCATACCGGAAGCGTCCATATATTCCTGGGCTTTCTTCACATCAAAGGTGTCGGCACCTTCGTCAGTGGAGCCCAGCATGCCAAGGGGAGTGGAGGAATAAGCCGGAGTAGCCATGCCGTTCATGGCAACAGTCACCAGGTCATCACGGTTGATGGCCGAGTTGATGGCGTGGCGCACATTCTGATTGTCCAGGCCGGGCTTCTCGTTGTTGAGCATCAGCCAGTTGATGGCAGTGGAATCGTGCTTCAGCAGAGTCAGGTCGCTGTTGCTTTCGATACGCTCAGCATCCATGGCTTCCACTTCGATGATCATGTCCACTTCTCCGGCTTCCAGGGCGATGGTACGGGAGGAGCCTTCGGGAATGATCTTCCAGGTCATGCTCTTGATGGAGGGGGCGCCCTCATAAAAGTCCTCAAAAGCTTCGAACTGGATGCTGTCGCCCCGCTTCCACTCTACAAACTTGTAGGGGCCGGAACCGATGGGGTTTTCGTTGAAGTCGTTGCCGTTGTCCAACAGCTCCTTGGGCACGATGGAGTTGCCATGATGGCACAGATCGTACAGCAGGGTGGCAGAGGGGCCATCGGTGGTCATTTTCACGGTGTACTCATCCACCGCTTCCACGGTGAGGATGGAGCCGTTGTACAGATTGACTTCCGGGCAGGTCTTGGCGTAAGTGATGGAAGCCACCACATCTTCCGAGGTCAGGTCGCTGCCGTCGTGGAACTTGACGCCCTGCTTCAGATGGAAGAGCCATTCGGTGTCGCTGGTGTTCTCGTATGTGTCCACCAGTTCAGGGACAGGGTTCAGATCGGCATCTGTTTCAAACAGGCTGCTGTAAACCAGCTGGTTCATATAGTCCCCGGCCACGGCGTTGTGGTCATAGGGGCCCATGGAAGGAGTTTCGCTCATGGTGGCTACCACCAGGCTGTCCTTTCCTTCTCCGCCGTTTCCGGAGGAGCTGCCTGTATCTTTGCTGCAGCCGGACAGCAGAGCCAGGGTCATCACCGAGGCCAGCAGCAGGCTGAGCAAACGGGTCTTGCGGTTTGTCATGGTTTCACCTCATTTGAGAATTTGCATTCCACCAGGGGAAATGTCTTTTACAGATTAAATTATATTTTGCAAGAAATATTTTTGCAATATTTATTTTATCAAATCGTAATATTTCGTAAGAACCATGGAGCTTTGCCGAAAAGAGGGGGAGGTTATTATCTATTTTGTACATAAATAATCGTTATATTTTTCACATTATAGACAAATAACGGTGGACCTGTAAAGTGGGAAAAACAGCAAAGGGGATGAATAAATATAAATAAATAGACCATAACAACAGGCGGATTCCGGGATTTATTGAATAATATTACTAAAAAATGAAAAAACTATTGCAAAATGAGAAAATGGAAAATATAATTAGGGAGCAAAATGCAAAGCGTTCGCAATTTGCAGGAGAAGAACAGAGAGTAAGAGGTGTAGACAATGAAAATGGGAAAGAAACATCTGATCAGCCTTGTGACGGTGCTTTCCATCAGCCTGTCTCTGCTGGCCGGATGCAGCCAGCAAGGCGGAGGCACAGACAAGGGAGAATCGGAGGAAAAGGGCAAGGACAGCCTGGTGGTGGCCACCATGAGCGAGACTCCCACCCTGGGAGCCTACGATCACAACTCGGTGGCAGGCGACTATATGAACAAGCTGACTTATAGCACGCTCTTCCGCACCGATGCCGACCTGAACCCGGAGCCCAGCCTGGTGGATACTTATGAGAACACCAGCGATACCGAGTGGCTCTTCCATCTGAAGCAGGGTGTCAAGTTCCACGACGGCAGTGAGCTGACTGCTGAGGATGTGGCCGCTTCCATCACCTATTCCAAAACCTGCCCGGAAGTCAATCTGTACAACCGGTGCATTCTCACTGTGGAAGCGGTGGACAATTACACCGTCAAGATCGTCACCGACGGTCCGTCTGCAACCCTGCTGTACGATCTGTGCCATCACGCCAATGCCATCCTGCCCAAGAAGCTGCTGGACAGCGGCAATGATTTCAACGAAAACCCCATCGGTTCCGGCCCCTTCCAGTTTGTAGAGTGGAAGCGGGGCGACAGCGTGGAATTCAAGGCCTTTGAGGACTACTTCGGCGGCGCTCCGGCCATCAAGAGCATGACTTGGAAGATCATCCCTGAAGGCTCCTCCCGCACCATTGCTCTGGAAGCCGGAGAAGTGGATATGATCATCGAAGTGGAAGCCATGGATGTGGAGCGCATCGAAAGCAGCGATGAATTCACTTTGCTGAAGCATGATTCCACCAATATCAACTGGCTGATGCTCAACAACGAGAAGCCCGGCCTGGACAATCAGAATGTGCGTCATGCCATCAACTCGGCCATCAACCGTGACGATATCATCGCTGCAGCTCTCAACGGCATCGCCACCCCGGTATATTCCGCCAGCCCCATGGGCATGCTGGGCTCCACTGATGAAGGCGCCGATACCTTTGATGTGAAGAAGGCCCAGGAATATATGGATGCTTCCGGTGTGGACCCGGCTTCTGTGGAAATGAGCATCATCTGCTCCAATGATACCAAGAAGCGAGCCGCCGAAGTCATCCAGGCCAACCTGAGCGAGATCGGCATCAACTGCGAGATCGAGAGCATGGACCTGGCCACCTATCTTTCCGCCACAGCGGACGGCAACTACACCGCTTCCATCGGCGGTTATTCCCCCAGCGACATGGTCTCCTATCTGGTGGGTGTGTACCACAGCAAGTCCATCGGCGGGGCCAATACCACCCGGCTGAACGATCCCGAGGTGGATGCTCTCATCGATCAGGCGGCGGCCACTGTGGATCCTGCGGCCAGAGAAGTGATTCTGAAGCAGGCCACTGTGCGGCTCAACGAGCTGTGCTCCCAGGTTTCCCTGTATCAGAGCGTGCTGCTGCGGGCCTATGACAGCGATCTGCAGGGCGTGGCTATCAATGCCGGCGGCCATATCCGGTTTGAGGATATCAGCTGGAAGGCCTGATTGCAAAAGCGATTATAAGAAAAGAACCTCCCCGAAAACTGGTTTTCGGGGAGGTTTTCTTTTTATTCCGGTACGGAGTTCTGCACCTGAATGGGGATCTCCGGCATCAGCTCCCGGGAGATCACCTGGAGCATTTCCTCCAGCTTCTTCACATCCTCCGGAGGAAAGCGTTTTTCCACCCGCTGAAGCACGGTGGACAGATAAGTATAGCTTACATTGTAATAGTCCATATATTTCTGGGTAGGAACGATGTGGTATTCCCGCCGGTCGCTTTGGGACTGGACCTTTTTCAGATAGCCCTTTTGGATCAGGCTGTTCACCTTATAGGCGGCATTGGGGGGAGAAATGTGCACAAAACTGGCAAACTCGTTGACGGTGGGAGACCCCATAGCCTGGATGATCTCCATGCAGAAGGTCTCCACCGTGGTAAGAGTGGCTTCCCGGCTGCCGAATTTGCTGAAAACCTTCTGATAAAAATGAAGCTTGAATTTGGTATACACTTCGGAAAAACTTTGCTGCAGCATGCCCTGTGGCCCCTTTCTTGCGAACCTTTTTTAAACTATATCAGATTTGGGGCGAGGCATCAATGGGCCTTATTCCACGGCGAAGAGAAGTTCGGCAGTGGCGGCCAGCTGGCCGTCCACCTTGGCCGTAGCCTGGCCAATGCCCACCGAGCCCCGGATCTGGGTGAGAACGCACTCCAGCTCCAACACATCCCCCGGCACCACCTGGCGCTTGAAACGGGCTTTTTTGATGCCGCCGAACAGGGCAATGCGGCCTTTGTATTCCTCTTCACACAAAAGGATGACAGCGCCCACCTGGGCCATGGCTTCGATGATGAGAACACCGGGCATCACCGGTTTCTGGGGAAAGTGGCCCTGGAAAAAGGCCTCGTTGGCGCTGACGCATTTGCGGCCCACGGCCCGCACCCCCGGTTCCAGATGGGTGATCCGGTCTACCAGGAGAAAGGGGTAGCGGTGGGGCAGAATTTCTTTGATCTGATTGATATCCAGTTCCATTATTGTTGTTCCTCCTCAAAGGCGTGAAAAACCAGGCTGGCGTTGTGACCGCCAAAGCCCAGAGAATTGGACATGGCATAGGAGATGCTTTGATTTCGTCCGGTGTTGGGGACGATGTCCAGATCGCACTGTTCATCGGGTACCTGGTAATGGATGGTGGGGGGCAGGAAGCCTTCCTTCAGAGCCATCAGGGTGAAGATGGCTTCCACGGCGCCGGAAGCGCCCAGCAGATGGCCGGTCATAGACTTGGTGGAGCTCATGGCCAGCTTGTAGGCGTGATCGCCAAAGGCCTTTTTCACCGCCAGGGTTTCACCGGCGTCATTGAGGGAAGTGGAGGTGCCGTGGGCATTGATATAGCCGATTTGCTCCGGTTTGATGCCCGCATCTTCCAGGGCCATGGTCATGGCCTGGGCAGCGCCCCGGCCGTCGGGGCAGGGAGCGGTGATGTGGTGGGCGTCGCAGGTGGCGCCGTAGCCGGCCACCTCGCCCAGAATGACGGCGCCCCGGGCTTTGGCGTGTTCATAGCTTTCCAGCATCAGCATACCGGCGCCTTCGCCCATGACAAAACCGCTGCGTTCTTTGTCAAAGGGAATGGAGGCCCGGGCAGGATCGGGATTTACGCACAGGGCCTTGAGGGAGGTGAAGCCGCCCATGCCCAGAGGGGTGATGCTGGCTTCGGTACCGCCGCAGAGCATCACATCGGCATAGCCGTGGCGGATGTAACGCATGGCGTCGCCGATGGCATTGGTGCCCGAAGCGCAGGCCGTAACCGAACAGGAGCACATTCCCTGGAAGCCCAGCTGGATGGCGATATGCCCGGCGCTCATGTTGGCGATGGACATGGGGATAAAATAGGGAGATACCCGGTCCCAGCCCTTTTCATTGCCCTTAAGGCATTCGCTTTGAATGGTGGTCAGCCCGCCGATGCCGCTGGAAACCAGTACGCCGCAGCGGAGAGGATCTTCTTTCTCCATGTCGAGACCGCTCATCTGAAAGGCTTCCTGGGCGGCGGCAATGGCCATTTGGTTGCACCGATCCATTTTCCGGGCTTCCCGTTTGTCCATGTGGTTTTCTGCTTCAAAGCCGTGGGCTTCGCCGGCCAGCTTGACCTTCTGGCCTTCGGTGTCATACAAAGTGATGGGGCCGATGCCGCATTTGCCCTCTTTGGCGCCCTGCCAGGAGGCTGTAAGGCCGCAGCCCAGGGGGCTGATGATGCCCATGCCGGTGACGACCACTCTTCTGTTCTGATCCATGGTGTTTTCCTCCTTTAAACGGCCATGCCGCCGTCGACGCACAGCACCTGACCGGTGATGTAGCCGGCATCCGGCTGGGCGAAAAAGACAGCCGCCCGGGCCACATCCTCCGCCTGGCCCAGCTTGCCCATTGGGATGGAGGACAGCAGGCCTTCCCGGACCTTTTCCGGCAAAACGGCGGTCATATCGGTTTCGATAAAGCCAGGGGCCACCAGATTGACGGTGATGCCCCGGGCGGCCAGTTCTTTGGCAAAGGATTTGCTCATGCCGATGAGCCCTGCCTTGCTGGCGGCGTAGTTGGCCTGGCCGGCATTGCCACGCAGGCCCACAATGCTGGACAGGCAGATGATCCGTCCAAAGCGCTGCTTCATCATGGGACGGCAGGCAGCTTTCATGCACAGGAACGCTCCTTTCAGGTTGGCGTCCAGCACGGCGTCAAAGTCCTCTTCGCTCATGCGCATGGCCAAATTGTCCCGGGTGATGCCGGCGTTGCACACCAGGATATCCAATGTGCCCCAGGTTTTGAGCACTTTGTCCACCATGGCCTGAACATCGGCGGCCTTAGACACATCGCCTTGAATAGCTTCGGCTTCCACGCCTTTTTCCCGGCAGAGGCGGACGGTCTCCAAAGCGGCGTCTTCTCTCCCGGCGTAGCCTGCCAGCACATTGGCGCCCCGGGCGGCCAGTTCCAGGCAGATGGCCCGGCCGATTCCCCGGCTGCCGCCGGTGACCAGGGCATTTTTTCCCTTGAGATCCATGTCAATTCTCCTTTTTCAACAGTGTCACGGCGTCCTCCAGCTGCTGGGCTGTTTCCACCGGGATGGTTCTGATCTGGGGGGCGGTCTTTTTCACAAAGCCGGACAGGGCTTTGCCCGGCCCCGCTTCCACAATGGTATCAATGCCTGCATCGGCCATATGGCGGATGGTGTCTTCCATGTAGACGCTGGTCTGCACCTGGCGCACCAGAAGCTGGGGAATGGTTTCCTCTGCTGTTTTGGGCCGTCCCAGGCAGTTGAAATAGACGGGGAAAGCCATTTCGCCAAAGGAAAGACCGGCAAAATGCTCTTCCAGAGCCTTTCCGGCGGGGGCCATGAGAGGGGTGTGGAAGGGGCCGCTGACCTTCAAAGGCAGGCAGCGGCGAGCGCCGGCTTCCAGCGCCAGACGGCAGGCTTCCTCCGCCCCTTCCCGGCTGCCGCCGATGACGATCTGGCCGGGGCAGTTGTAGTTGGCCAGATAAACAGGGCCTTTCTCAGAGGCTTTCCGGCACACTTCTTCCAGGGTGTTCCGATCTAGGTTCAGCACGGCATACATGGCGCTTTCCATGCCCTGGGCGGCTTCTTCCATAGCCTTGCCCCGGAAAGCGGCCAGGGCGATGGCCTCCCGGGGAGTAAAGACCCCGGCGGCCTGGAGGGCGGAATATTCGCCCAGACTCAGTCCGGCGGCGGCCTGGGGAACAATGCCCCGCTCTTTCAAAAGGGCAGTGATCCCGACAGCAAAGGCCACCATGCAGGGCTGGGTGTACCGGGTCTGGGACAACTGGTCCTCCGGCCCATGGAAGCACAATTTTTTCAAATCAAAATCCACCGGCGCATCGTCCAGGATCTGGCGGAAGAGGGGATAGGTCTCATAGAGATCCTGCCCCATTCCGGCGTGCTGGCTGCCCTGTCCGGCGTATAAAAAAGCCAGTTTCATTCTTCGTTCCTCCAATCCCTCATCAGCTGCTCCATCAGCTGGGAAACGGTGGTCATTTTATTGATCTGTCCTACCTGGCCGCCGCAGAAAAACAGACCGTTTTCCCGGTCTCCCTGTACGGCACGGATCAGCGCCCGGGAGATGCAGTAGGGGGCGGTTTTGGGATCGCAGGGGGTGAGACAGGAAATGCACTTTTCCGGCTTCAGCCGCTTTTCCTTTTCCAGCCGCTGAAGCAGGGGGGTGCGCACCGCCCGGCCAGGCATGCCCACCGGACTGGGGATGATGCACACATCCTCGTCCCGGGCCTTCAGGATCACATTCTTGAAGCCCTGGCTGGCATCACATTCCTCGGTGGCGATAAAGGGAGTGGCAAGCTGCACGCCGTCGGCTCCGGCCTGGCGCAATTTGGCCATCTTTTCCCGGCCCCACACCCCTCCGGCGGCAAATACCGGAATGGCTTTTTTGTATTTTTCCCGGAAGGGAGCCAGGGCATCGCTCACTTCCTTCACAATGGTTTCCAAAGAGGGGGCGGTGTGCCGTGCCATTTGCTCATGAGAAAAGCCCAGATGTCCGCCGGCCTGGCTGCCCTCCACCACCACCAGGTCGGGAGTGCGATGGAACCGTTTGTCCCAGGCCCGGCAGATGAGAGACGCGGCCCGCCCGGAAGAGACGATGGGTCCCAGGGCCACCTTTTCCTCGGGAACGATGCCGGGCAGATCCATGGGCAAACCAGCGCCGGAGATCACCGCCTGCACACCGGCTTCCACCGAGGCGCGGATGCTGTCGGCATATTGCCGGGTGGCTACCATGGCGTTGATGGCCACGACCCCGGCCCCTTTGGCCAGGGAGAGGGCCTGTTGTACATGGTTTTTCAGCGCCCGCAGATTGGCTCCATTGGGATCGGTTTCAAAATCCGGCTCCTGAAAACCGGCGACGGCGGTGCTGATGGTGCCCAGTCCGCCCAAGGCTGCCACATGGCCAGCCAGCCGCCCCAGAGAGACGCCCACTCCCATACCGCCCTGGGCGATGGGGAGGGAAAGGGTGTGTCCGGCAAGAGAAAGGGTGCTCATTTTGTTTCCTCCGCCAAAGCCTGAAGCTGCCGGTTATAACCTGCCATCAGTTCTTCAAAGATTTGACGCAGGGGGCGGATTTCGTGGAGCTGACCCACCACTTGTCCGGCCATCAGGCTGCCATAGTCGGTGTCTCCTTCAAAGACCGCCCGGCGCAGACTGCCCAGGGTGTACTTTTCCAGCTCCATCTTGTCGGCGCCTGCCTTTTCCTGGGTGACATATTCCCGGGCCATCTTGTTTTTCAGAATGCGCACCGGTGTGCCGGCAATGCGTCCAGTGACCACGGTGTCGCTGCCCTTGGCTCCCAGCACGGCTTCCTTGTAGTTTTGGTGGATGGGGCATTCCTGGCTGGCCAGCAGACAGGTGCCCACTTGCACGCCGCAGGCCCCCAGAGCAAAGGCGGCCAGCAGCTGACGGCCATCGGCAATGCCGCCGGCGGCGATCACCGGGATGTTTACGGCGTCCACAACCTGGGGAACCAGGGCCATGGTGGTCATTTCGCCCACGTGGCCGCCACTTTCGGTACCCTCGGCCACGATGGCATCGGCGCCATAGTTTTCCAGGCGCTTGGCCAGCAGGGGAGCGGCCACCACCGGGATGACCTTGATACCCGCCTTTTTCCAGGCGTCCATATAGGGAGCCGGGCTTCCGGCGCCGGTGGTCACCACGGGCACCTGCTCTTCCACCACCACCTGGGCCATTTCCGCAGCGGCGGGGTTCATCAGCATGATGTTGACGCCGAAGGGCTTGTCGGTGAGCTCACGGCACTGGCGGATGTGCTGGCGCAGGGTGTGGGCGTCCATGCCGCCTGCGCCGATGAGCCCCAGGGCCCCGGCACTCGAGACGGCGGCGGCAAAGGGAGCGGTGGCGATGTTGGCCATACCGCCCTGAATGATGGGGAACTCAGTTCCCAGAAGTGCATTGAGTTTCATGGTGTGATCCTTTCTCTGTGTTTAAAAGGTGAGGAGACAGGCGCCCCAGGTCAGCCCGGCGCCAAAGCCCACGCAGAGCACCCGTTTGCCCGGGGAGAGCAGCCCGTCACGGGCCATTTCGTCCAGACAGATGGGGATGCTGGCGGCGCTGGTGTTGCCGTAGCAGCCGATGTTCTGATAAAAAAGCCCTTCCGGAGCCTGAAGTTTTTTGGCGGCGTAATCCAGAATGCGGCTGTTGGCCTGATGGCACACCACATGGTGGATCTGGGAGAGGGAAAGGTCGGTTTTCTCCAAAAGCCCATGAACGGCCCGGGGAATGATGTCCACAGCGAAGCGGAACACCGCTTTGCCGTCCATCTGCAGATGGCTGGGGTGAGGGCCGGGGCCTTCTGCCCAGATGCAGCTCTGGGCGCCATCGGAGCCCAGCAGACTGGCATAGGGATGCTCCGGGGAAAGAGTGACCACCGCCGCACCGGCCCCGTCTCCGAAGAGCACGCAGGTGCTCCGGTCGGAGAAATCCAGCACCTGGCTGATCTGCTCGGCGCCGATGACCAGGGCGTATTTGGTGTCGTGGGCTGTCAGCAGAGCCCGGGCGGTATCCAAAGCGTATAAAAAGCCGCTGCAGGCGGCGTTTAAGTCAAAACAGGGGATACCGTAGGGAAGTCCCAGTTCCTTTTGCACCAGGCAGGCCACAGAAGGGGTGGCCCACTGGGGGGTAAAGGTGGCTACAATGCAAAGGCCGATCTCGTCGGGTGAGATTCCGGATGCTTCCAGAGCCTTTTGCCCGGCCTGGGCGGCCAGGGTGGTACAGGTTTCCTCCTGGCACAGATGCCGGGTGTGGATGCCGGTACGGCTTGTGATCCACTCGTCACTGGTGTCCACAAACTGGCGCATATCCTCGTTTGTGAGCACCTTTCGGGGAAGGCTCCGGCCGGTGCCTAAAATCTGAAGTCCGGTCATTGGCTGTCCCTCCCGGCATCATATAAAAATCCATTGCCCATGGCCCGGTATTTGCCGAACCGGTGGCGCTGCAGGTCTTTGATCTTGGAAAGACGCTCCAGCTGCTCTGTCAGAGCGGCGTCCAGGCGGCGGTATATCTGCTTGGGGTTCTGGTGGGCGCCTCCCAGAGGCTCGGGGATGATTTCATCGATAACGCCCAGGTTCAGAAGATCCTGGGCGGTAAGGCCCATCACTTGGGCGGCTTCTCCGCTGCGGGAGGAATCCTTCCACAGAATGGAGGCGAAACCCTCGGGGGAGAGCACCGAATAAATAGCGTGCTCCAGCATGAGCACACTGTTGCCCATGCCCAGGGCCAAAGCGCCGCCGCTGCCCCCTTCGCCGGTGACCACCGCAATGAAGGGAACGGTCAGACGGCTCATGGCGGCCAGACAGTGGGCAATGGCGCTGCCTTGGCCCTTTTCCTCGGCGGCCATGCCCGGATAGGCTCCCGGAGTGTCGATAAAGGTGATGATGGGGCGGCGGAATTTTTCCGCCCCTTCCATCAGGCGCAGGGCCTTCCGGTAGCCCTCCGGGTTGGGCATGCCGAAATTGCACCTTAGGTTTTCCTGCAGGTCTTTTCCTTTCCGGTGGCCCATCACGGTCACCGGCTTGCCGTGAAACAGAGCAATGCCCCCATAAATACTGCCGTCCTCGGCGGACAGACGGTCTCCCTGCTGTTCAAAAAAATCGGTGAACAGAGCAGAGATATAGTCGGCGGTTCCGGGGCGGGAAGGGTGACGGGCCAGATAGACCTTGTCGGCGGGAGAAAGGGTGCGGCAGGCTTCCAGCAGCTGCTTCATGTCCCGCCGCAGCTGCTCCCGGCGGATCTGGCTGGCGGCATCGTCCCCCAGCTGACCGATCTGGGCACGGAGGGATTGGAGCTGACGCTCGGTTTGTTCCATCATACAGTTCATCGTTTTCTCCTTCCCCGGTGCAGGTCAAGCAGTCTGATGAGGGTGGGGCGCATCTGGGATCGGGGCACCACCTGATCCACAAAGCCGTGCTCCTGCAAAAATTCCGCCTGCTGAAAGCCCTGGGGCAGGCTTTGACCGATGGTCTGCTGAATGACCCGGGGGCCGGCAAAGCCGATGAGGGCCCCTGGCTCAGCCAGGGTGATATCCCCCAGGGAGGCAAAGCTGGCGGTGACGCCTCCGGTGGTGGGGTGGGTGAGGCAGACGATCAGAAGTCCGCCGGCCTGAGAGAATCGCTCTATGGCGGCGCTGGTTTTGGCCATCTGCATCAAAGACAGAATGCCTTCCTGCATCCGGGCTCCGCCGCTGGCGGTGAAGAGGATGAGGGGCAATTTATACTTCTGGGCTTTTTCGGCACACCGGGCGACTTTCTCTCCCAAAGCCACACCCATGCTGCCCATAAAGAAGCGGCTGTCCATCACGCCCACAATGACCCCATGGCCGCCGATGCGGCCTTTGGCGGTGACAATGCCTTCACTCAGGCCGGTGCTTTGCTGCTTGTTCAGCAGCTTTTTGGCGTAGCCGGGAAAGTGGAGAGGGTCCCGGGCGGTGAGATCCCGATCCAGTTCCCGGAAGCTGTGATCGTCCAGAATGGTTTTCAGGCGGTAATAGGCATCCATAGGGAAATGGTGGCCGCAGGAAGGGCAGACCCACATGGTCTCGGCCAGCTGCCGCCGGGTGAGGGCGGAGCCGCAGCCGGGACATTGGATAAAGGGATGGGACTCATTCACCGGCTGGGAGCCTGGATTCTGGGGGGCAGCGCCGTCCCGCATGGCCTTCAGCTGAAACAGCCGCTGGCGTTGAGAAGAAAAAAAGTTTGTCATGGGTCAATCACATCTCCTTCTCGACCCGGGGCTCCCACTGAAGCAGAGTGTCGAGATTCTGTTCCAGAAAACCGGTGTCATAATGGCCGCGGATGTAGTCGGGGTGATACAGGATCAGATGGGCCAGGGGGGCGGTGGTGGAATAGCCTTCGATCACCAGTTCCTCCAAGGCCCGGCGCATCCGCCGGATGGCTCCCAGCCGGGTGGGGGCGTGTGCAATGACTTTGGCGGCCAGAGAGTCATAATAGGGGCTCAGTTCATAGCCGGTGTAAAGGGCGGTATCTACCCGTACACCCGGGCCGCCGGGCAGATGGAGAAATTCCGTTTTTCCCGGACAGGGAAGAAAGCCCCGGCGGAAATCCTCTGCATTGATGCGGCACTCGATGGCGTGGCCTTCCAGGTGGATGTCCTCCTGGGAATAGGACAGGGGCAGTCCGGCCGCAATGCGGATCTGTTCCTGCACCAGGTCCACCCCGGTGACCATTTCGGTCACCGGATGCTCCACCTGGATACGGGTGTTCATTTCGATGAAATAATAGTGGTCTTCCTGGTCCATGACGAACTCAATGGTGCCGGCCCCCACATAGCCTGCCGCCTGGGCGGCCAGCACGGCATCCCGGCCCATTTGCTCCCGCAGAGCGGGGGTCAGGCCCCGGGCGGGGGATTCTTCCATCAGCTTCTGGTTTTTCCGCTGGATGGAGCAGTCCCGTTCGCCCAGATGAATCACATGCCCCTGGGAGTCGGCCAGGATCTGCACTTCAATATGCCGGGGATGGAGGATCAGCTTTTCCACATACATTTCATCGGAGCCGAAACAGGCCATGGATTCGGCCTGGGCGGCCTGGAAAGCGCTTTCCAGCTCTTCCGGCGCGTTCACACGGCGCATCCCCCGGCCGCCCCCTCCGGCGCTGGCTTTGATGAGCACCGGGTAGCCGGCCTTTTCTGCCGCCTGGCGGGCTTCCTCCACATCGGCCACCGGACCGGGGGAGCCGGGCACCACCGGCACGCCTTTCTGGGAAACCAGCTTTCGGGCGGCGGCTTTGTTTCCCATCTGGCGGATCACATGGCCCGAAGGGCCGATGAACTGAATGCCGCAGTCCCGGCACAGATCGGAAAACTCGGCGTTTTCCGACAGAAAGCCGTAGCCGGGGTGGATGGCCTGACAGCCGGTGAGCTGGGCGGCGGTGAGCAAGGCGCAGGCATTGAGATAGCTGTCCGCAGCCTTGGCCGGTCCGATGCACACCGCCTGGGTGGCCAGCTGAGCGGGCAGGCTGCCTTCGTCGGCCTGGGAATAGGCGGCTACCGTTTCGATGCCCATCTCCCGGCAGGCCCGGATGATGCGAAGGGCGATCTCTCCCCGGTTGCAAATCAGAATACGCTTGAACATATCAGCACTCCTTGAGGCGGAACAGGCTCTGGCCAAAGGAGACCAGCTGGCCGTTTTCTCCCAGAACCTCCAGCACCTGGCAGTCGAAGGGAGCGGGGACCTGGTTGATCATTTTCATGGCCTCGATCAGGCAAAGGGTATCGCCTTTTTGCAAATGTTTTCCCACCGGAGCGAAAGGTTCCTCTCCCGGGGCGGGAGCTACATAAAAAGTGCCCACCAGAGGGGCGGTGACTTCCTTGCCCTCTTTCTCAGGAGCGGGAGCCGGGGCTGCGGGGGCGGTGTTCTGAATGGCAGGAGCGGCCGGGGCCATGGGGACGGCCGCCGGGGGAGCCGGGGGCAGGGGAGCCGCCGGACCTTTCCGCAGGGTGATCTTTTCTTCCCCTGTTCGGTAACAAAGCTCCCAAAGACCGCTTTGATCAAAGCGGTCCATGAGAGCGAACAGTTCAGCTTGGGTCATGGGTGTTCCCTCCCGGGAGATTTAGTGATTGGCTTCCAGGTAGCTGACGATATCGCCCACTGTTTTCATCTGGGTGAGGGCATCATCGGGGATGGAAACGCCCAGGGAATCCTCCAGAGCCAGCTGCAGCTCCACGGCGTCCAGGCTGTCGGCGCCCAGAGTCTCGGTGAGGGAGGCCTCCATGGTCACATCGTCGGCGCTGCAATCCAGGGTGTCCACAATGATCTCTTTCACTTTGTCAAACATGATAAAATCCTCATTTCTTTTCATAAATTGGTTCAAATATTTTAGTTAAAAAATTTTAAATAAAATATTTTAAGCAATATTCTAACAGAAGGAAGCAAAATGTCAAGGGGAAAAAAGAAAAAACCGCCTCTCCCGAAGGAGGGGCGGCATCGGTATTATATAAGGAAGAAAAATCAGATTTTTTCTTCTCTGCGGCACAGATTCAGATATTGGTTGCGGGCGTCTTTCAGGCTGGCCAGCAGGGCGCGCTGGGTCAGGGCAAAGTACCGGCAGCGGATGATTTTTTCCAATTCATCCATGTCCTCACCCAGGCGCTTGCCCACGATGAGGGAGTGGACAAACCGGTCGGTCATGGGCAGAATGGTGTTGCACTGGGCGTCTTCAATGCGCCCTGTTTTCCGGTTGACGATCAGTCCCAGGTAAAAGACGCCGTGAACCAGGGAGATGGCGTCCTCCTTGGCGGGGCGGGCCTGGCCGGTGATGAAAACGGTATCAGGGGAATAGTCCATACAAAATGCCCTCCAAACCCCGGCAGGGCCGGGAAAAATCAGATATAGTATACCACCATCTTTCCCTCCTTGACAAAGGTCTTTTGCGGGGGCTATAATAACGGCAGAATCAAATAGAGTTTTACCGCTGGGGCGGGCCTTTGCCGGCTCTGCCCAACGGCGGTAAGATCCGTTGGAAGCGTCTGGGCGACCAGGCGTTTTTGGCGGATCTTTTTTTGCGAAATATGGGGGATATTGGTATGGAAAAGAGCGAAGAACTGGCGCAGATTCTCACCTGGGACCCGGGAGAGCGGGGGCTTTTGGGGAAATTGCCTCTGGCCGATCTGGACGCCATGGTAGACGAGATGATAGACGCCAAAAAGGTGATGATCCTCACCGGATTTCCCGTGGCGGCAGCAGAGGTGGGGGAGACCGACGGCCCGGTGGGGGCAGCTCATATTGCCCATGGCCTGACCCAGCTGGGAAAAGAAGTGACGGTGGTCACCGACCGGTGGAGTATGCCTTTGGTGGAAGCGGCCTGCCGCCATAGAGCGCCCGGGGCCTCCTGCCGCTGTGTAGAGCAGGAGCGGGCCAGGGAAGACTGTGAAAAGCTCCTTTCAGAAAAGCCTGATCTGGTCATTGCCATCGAGCGGCCCGGCAAGGGAGAGGATGGCCATTACCACAATATGCGGGGTCAGGTGATCGATCATCTGGTGGCCGACACCGATCTGCTGCTGGAAAAGGCTCCCCGCTCCATTGCCATTGGCGATGGGGGCAATGAACTGGGGATGGGCACATTCTCCCGGCAGATCCGGGAGGGAGTGCCCCATGGGGAAAAAATCTGTGCCAAGGTGAGGGCCGATCATGCCCTGGCCTCCGGTGTGTCCAACTGGTGGGGATGGGGTGTGGAAGCCCTGCTCAGCCGCCGCACCGGCCGGTGGCTGCTTCCCGACGACGAGCAGGAAGAGCAGCTGCTTTCCCGGGTGGTGGAAGCCGGGGGAGTGGACGGGGTTACCGGGAAACGGCAGAGCAGTGTGGACGGACTGAGTCTGGATGAAAATCTCCAGGTGCTCCGGCAGCTGCGTCAGGCGATCCAGCCGGTTCAGGCGGCGCTGTAACCCAGAAAGGGAAAGGAGTGGGGAAAAATGAGACTGGAAGAAATGGAAGGCCTGACGCCCCAGCAGGTACGCCGGATCATCCGGCGGGGGGAGTATGACGGCCCCACGGCAGGACTGTGCATGGGATATGCCCAGTGCAATCTGGTGGTGCTGCCCAAAGAGTACGCCTACGATTTTTTGCTCTTTGCCCAGAGGAACAGCCGGGCCTGCCCGGTGCTGGAGGTCAGCGAGGCGGGAAGCCGCAGCTTGTCCTTTTTGGCGCAGGATGTGGATATTGCCCGGGATTTTCCCCGATACCGGCTGTATCGGAACGGGGAACTGGCCGGGGAATACACCCAGGTGGAGGATCTTTGGCGGGATGATCTGGTGAGCTTTCTCATCGGGTGCAGTTTTTCCTTTGAAGCGGCCCTGCTGGAGGCCGGAGTGCCGGTACGCCATATTGAGCAAGGGCGGAATGTGCCCATGTACCGCACCAACATCCCTTGTCATAGCGCCGGGGTTTTTCATGGGAATATGGTGGTGAGTATGCGTCCCATGCCTCCTTCCCAGGTGGTGCGGGCGGTGACCGTCACCGCCGCCATGCCCCGGGTCCACGGTGCGCCGGTTCACATCGGTTCTCCGGCGGAGATCGGCATTGCGGATATTACTCGGCCTGATTACGGCCAGGCGGTGGATATCGCCCCTGGGGAAGTGCCGGTGTTCTGGCCCTGCGGCGTTACCCCGCAGAATGTGCTGGAGGAGGCCAGACTGCCCTTTGCCATCACCCATGCTCCCGGGCATATGCTCATCACCGACGTCAAAAACAGCCAGCTGAAAGATTGAATGAGAAAAAGGGCGCCGAAAGTTCCCGGCGCTCTTGCTTTTTGGTAAGGGTTCGGAGTACACTGATTGTAATCAGAAAAGGAGGAATGCGCCATGCTGTTCGGATACGATAAGGAACATTTTATCACACTTCCCACACCCATCCAGCATCTGCCTGCCATTTCGGCCATGACCGGCTGCGAGTTTTTCATCAAGCGGGACGATATGACCGATCTGGGGATGGGCGGCAACAAGCTGCGGAAGCTGGAATACCTTTTGTGGGATGCCAAAAGGCAAGGGGCCACACTGCTTCTCACCTACGGCGGAGCCCAGACCAACCACGGCCGGCTCACAGCGGCAGTGGCCGCCAGATATGGCATGAAATGCGCCATCCTCTGCCTGGACGATCATCCGGAAGGCATCAATGCCAATATTTTGCTGGACCGGATCATGGGGGCCGAGGTATGGGTCAAGCCCAGCGATGGTTCCGATGAAGGAGAGCAGAACAAACTCTTTGGCCAGCAGGTGCGGGAGCACTATGAAAAGCAGGGAGAAAAGGTTTATGAGATCCCGGTGGGCGGTTCCAATACCGTGGGACTGCGGGGGTATTTTGAGTGCGCTCTGGAGATGAAGGATCAGCTGGCAAAGATGGATCTTTCTCCGGACTATATCGCCTGTGCCGCCGGAAGCCTGGGCACTTACCTGGGGCTTTTCATGGGGGCACGGTATGCAGGTCTTTCTTCTAAAGTGCTGGGTGTGGCCATCTCTCCCTTTGGTGAGCCTAAGGAGAAGCGGCTGATGGAATATTACCGGGAAGCCTGCCAGGAGTTCGGTTTGCCGGAAGATGCCAAACGGGAAGATTTCTTCATTGAAAAGGGCTATGTGGGAGAAGGGTACAACTCGGTGGACGAGAGGGCCCGCCAGGCCATTTACACCATGGGTCAGAAGGAAGCTATTCTGCTGGATCCTTGTTATACCGGAAAAGCTTTCGGCGGCCTTCTGGATATGGCGGAGACGGGAAAGATCCCCAAGGGCAGCAAGGTGCTCTTCCTCCACACCGGCGGCACGCCGGCCCTTTACAATCCCAAGCACCGCAGGGCTATGGAGCAGGAATTGAAAGCGGGTCTCCACCTGCTGTAAGAAAGGGGAAAACAGATGGAGTTGGGGCTCTGTTTGACTCTGTGTACCTTGGGAGGTGCCTTTTGGATCCCCGGGTTGCTATTGACTTTTATTGCGGCAAAAAGAAGGAGAAACTGCACTGCGTTGGCCCAGGGCGTGGTGGTGGACATCAAAAGCAGAAGCACCTCTGACGGGCTGACTTTTTATCCGGTGTATCAATATGAAACGGAAGGGATGGTCTGCCAGGGAAAAGGAGCGGGAAGATCCCCTATGCCTTTGAAACAGGGGGATCGAATCACGGTTTGTTACGATCCTCGCCGCCCTCAACGATCCTATATCAAAGGGTATGACAGCAGAGTGTATCGGGCCCTCAGCGTCTGTTTTGGGGTGATGGGGGCCATACCCATTCTCATTTGCCTGGGCATTGCGTTGCTGAGCTAGAAAGCCTGCCGGATCAGCGTGAAGAAAGAAGAGAAAAGGGAAAAATTTGCTTTATCCTTCAACAATCTGCAAAAAGCCGCTTTTGCTGCTGTTTCGATGTAACCCCCGGCCGGAATTTTCCGGCCGGGGGTTTGTATGTGAGAGGGGAAGAGGGCATACACTTCTTTTGAGGTGATGGAATGAAAATGCTGTGGTCTTTGCTCTTTGTGTGGGTGGTGGGAAGCGCCTCCCATTTCTTTTACGAATGGTCGGGAGAAAATCCCCTGGTGGGACTGCTGTTTGCCAGCAGCGAAAGCGTGTGGGAGCACAGCAAGCTGGGATTCTGGCCGTTGTGTCTGGTGATTTTGTGGCTGGGAAAGGGAGCGGGGGCAAATTGGGCCACATTGGCCTGGGCCATGGCCTGCGGTACTTTGTTTTATCTGGTGCATCAGATCGGGGCATTTTATGCCTATACCAGCGCCCTGGGCATCACAAGCTGCCTGCCGGTGGATATCCTGATCTATCTGCTGGCTTCGGCCGGAGGGCTGCGGATGGGATATCGGCTCCTGGGTCAGCCCCGGCCTTTGTGGCAGGGAGCCTTGGGAGTGGGGATTCTGTGCTTTCTGGCCCTTTCCCTTGTGGTGTTCACCAGGGAAAGTCCCGCTCTGCCTCTGTTCTGGGATCCGGCAAAAAAATAAGAATGGAAAAGCGGTGCAGTCTGCGCCGCTTTTTCTCTTTATAATCTTTATAATAAAAGAGGAGAAGGCGGCAAAGAATTGACTTAATACTGTAAAACAGCGTATAATGTCTCTGATTATGGAGGAAATGCTATGGCAGAGATCACAGTCAATCAACTGAACAAATATTACAGCGATTTTCACCTTCTGGAGGATATTTCCTTTGAGCTATATCCCGGCCAGCGGGTGGGGATCGTCGGCCCCAACGGCTGCGGTAAAACCACCCTGTTCAACATCCTCATGGGCAAAGAGGGCTATGACACTGGCGAAGTAAATATCCGGGATGGGGCCCGGATTGCCCTTTTGGATCAGCTGCCGGAGTATGCACCGTCTGTCACCGTGCGCCAGGTGCTCATGCAGGCCTTTGAGGATATCCTGAATATGGGGGAAAAGCTGCGGCAGCTGGAAGGGCGCATGGCCGAGGGCACAGCCACTCCTCAGGAGCTGGATCAGTACGCCCGGCTGCAAACTGCCTTTGAGACCGCCGGGGGTTATGAGCTGGAGGTCAAATACAACCGGATGACAAACGGTCTGGACATTCCTCCCGAGATGCAGGAGCGATCCTTCATGAGCCTGTCCGGCGGGGAAAAGACCAGAGTAAATCTGGCCCGGGTCATTTTGATGGAAACCGACATCCTGCTTTTGGACGAGCCCACCAACCACCTGGATCTCCATTCCATCGAATGGTTGGAGGAATACCTCAATTCTTTCAAAGGCGCCGTGCTCATCATCTCCCATGACCGGTATTTTCTCGACCGGGTGGCCCAGAAAATCTTTGAGATCCAGGAGGGAAAGCTGACAGTCTATTCCGGCAATTATAGCTATTATGTGGACAAAAAGCAGGAGCTGATGGAGCAGCTGGAGGCCGCAAAACGCCGCCAGGACAAAGAGATCGCCCGTCTCAGCTTTACCGTGGAACGGATGAAGGGCTGGGGCATGGGCAATGCCAAGCTGATGAAGCGGGCCTTTGCCATGGAGCGCCGTCTCCAGCGGATCGAGCGGGTCAAGACCATCCGCCAGGAACATAAGATGAAAAACCGCTTCAAGGAAGCGGGCCGTTCGGGGGACGAAGTCTATCAGCTCTCCGGCCTGCAGACGGGTTATGACCATCCCTTCCACCAGCCTTTGGACAAGATCATCCTCCGGGGCGAACGGGTGGCGGTGATCGGAGACAATGGCTGCGGCAAAACCACCCTGGTCAGCACCCTTCTGGGCAAGCTGCCTCCCTTTGCCGGCCGGATCTATGAAGGGGCCGGACTGCGGGTGGGGTACCTGCCTCAGGTGGTGGAGTTTGCCCACCCGGAGCGGAACATCCTGGATACCATGCTTTATGAGACCAACCTGGATGTGCAGGACAGCCGGGACCGGCTGGCGGCCTATGGCTTTCAGGGGGAGACGGTGTTCAAGGAAGTGTCGGTGCTCTCCGGCGGGGAAAAGGCCCGGCTGAAGCTGTGCATCTTTATGAACAGCGAGATCAACACATTGTTTCTGGACGAACCCACCAACCATTTGGATATCCTTACCAAGGAATGGATTGAGGATGCCATCGACGATTTTAGCGAGACCATGATCTTCGTTTCCCATGACCGATATTTTATCAACCGGTTCGCCACCCGGATCTGGGCCTTTGAAAACGGAGAGATCCAGGATTATATCGGCACCTATGAGGAATACCAGCAGGCCAAAAGGCGGCAGCAGGCCCAGATGCAGAGCATGATTCCGGAAAAGACAGAAAAGCCGGAGAAGGCGGAGAAAAAAGAAAAGAGCCGCAGCGGTGGAAAAGAGACCCGGGAGAGCCGGAAAATGCGCCGGGAAGTGGAAAAGCGCATCGGAGCTTTGGAAAAACGGCTGGAAGAGCTGGACGGGGAAATGGAAGAGTGCGGCAGCGACCATGTGCGCCTGGCCGCTTTGTATGAAGAAAAGGAAGAGACGGAAAACCAGCTTTTGGAGCTTTATGAAAAGCAGGAGGAACTTGCGCTTTTGGCGGAGGAATAAACCATGTTGCAGATTGAGCATTTTACCAAAGAATATGGCAGCAAAGTGGCGGTGAACGATTTGTCTCTGGAGATCTGCTCCGGGGAGATTTTCGGATTCATCGGCCACAACGGAGCCGGAAAGACCACCACCATCAAGGCCGTGGCCGGCATTCTGCCCTTTCAGAAGGGAGAGATCCGGGTGGATGGCATTTCGGTGCGGGAAAACCCGCTGGAATGCAAAAAACGCCTGGCTTATATCCCAGACAATCCGGATCTCTATGAGTTTTTGACAGGAATCCAGTATTTGAATTTCATTGCTGATATTTTCCAGGTTCCCAAACGGGAGAGGGAAGAGCGGATCGGCAAATACAGCGATCTGTTCGGCCTCACCGGAGATCTGGGCAGCACGGTGAGCACCTATTCCCATGGCATGAAGCAGAAGCTGGCTTTGATTGGCGCGCTGATTCACGAGCCCAAGCTGCTTTTGATGGACGAGCCTTTTGTGGGACTGGATCCCAAGGCCGCCCATGATCTGAAAATGATCATGACAGACATCTGTCAAAAGGGCGGCGCCATTTTCTTTTCCACCCATGTGCTGGAAGTGGCGGAAAAGCTGTGCCACAAGGTGGCCATCATCAAGGAAGGCAAACTGGCTGCCTGCGGCACCATGGAAGAAGTGAAGGGGAACGAATCTCTGGAACAGGTATTTTTGGAGCTGGTAGACGATGAGAAATCTTAAGATATTGCTGGCTGTCAAGCTGCGGGGGGCGCTGTATGCCCCCGGGCGCCGGGGAAAGAAAGCCTCTTTGGGGCGGAAGATCCTCATGGGCTTTCTGTTCCTTTATGTGATAGGGGTGATGATGGCTCTGTTCGGAGCTACCACCGCAGGACTGGTGTCCAGTCTGGCCCCCCTGGGTTTGTCCTGGATGGCGCTGGCCGTAGGGGCTTTTTCTTCGGCGGCCCTTTGCTTTATTTTGACGGTATTCAGTATGCAGTCCCAGATCTTCCAGGCCAAAGACGGAGATCTGCTGCTGTCTTTGCCGGTGACCCCTTTGCAGATCGCCGCCAGCCGTCTGCTCAGCCTGCTTTTGCTGGAATATGCCTATAACGCTTTGGTGATGATCCCCACGGTGGGCGTCTATTGTTATCTTGTGCGGCCGGGGCTGTCCTTTTATCCCATGCTGTTGGTGCTTCTTCTGGCGCTGCCGCTGCTGCCGCTGTCCCTGGCCGGGGCGGTAGGGTATCTGCTGGCGCAGGTGGGACGGCTTTTGGGCCGGGGCAAAAATATCATCATGCTGCTGCTCACCGCCGCCGCCTTTCTGGTCTATCTCTATTTCTGCATGAATCTCAACAGCTATATCACCCTGCTGATCCAGCGGGGAGAGGAGCTGTCCCATGTGTTCCGCAAGGCCATGCCGCCTTTTTACCATTTTGCCATTGCCTTGGAGCAGGGGTCTTTTTCCTCCTTCCTCTGGGCAGTGCTGTGGGGCATCCTGCCGGCCGGCGTGCTTTTGTGGCTGGTACAGAAAGGGTTTCTCGACCTGCGGAGCACATCCGGCGTCAAAGCAGTTTATCGGAAGAAGCCTTTGCGGGTCAGCTGCCCTTGGGTGGCGGTGTGCCGGAAAGAAGGCGCCCGGCTTTTGTCCATGCCCACCTATCTGTTCAACTGCGGCATCGGCGCTTTGCTGATGGTGGCCATGGCGGTGATGGTAGTCTGGAAGGGGACCGATGCCTTACAGGCCTTGGGTGCAGTTCCTCAGATCCAGGAGCTGATTGCGCCGGCTCTCATGGCCGCCATGTGCTTCTGTGCCGCCACCACCTGCACTACATCCCCCAGCATCTCGCTGGAGGGGAACCGGCTGTGGGTGCTGCGCAGCAGCCCCCTTTCGCCCCGGGATGTGTTCTTGGGGAAGCTGGCGGTCAACATGATCCTGCTTCTGCCGGCCGTGGCGGTCAGCGTGATCCTTCTGGCCTTTTCGAAGGGATTTTCTCTTTTGGATCTGGTGCTGTTTTTCCTGGTGCCCAGTTTGCTGGGATTGCTCATCGCCCTGTTTGGCCTGTATGCCAACCTGCTCTGGCCCCGGCTGGATTATACCAGTGAAAATGCTGTGGTCAAACAGAGCGCCAGCGTGATGGCGGCCAGCTTTGGAGGAATGGGGGCCATGCTGGCCTTGAGCCTTTGCTACTGGTTTTTGGCCCGGAAAGTGATGAGCTACCATGTCTATTGCTTTTGTGCCTTGGTGGTGCTGATGGTGGGTTGTATCCTGCTGTGGCGGCTGATCCTTACAAAGGGCGCTGAGGAATATGAGCAGCTTTAAAAAATAAATCTGTTTTCCGGTTGACAAAGCGGGAAAACAGGACTATGCTGAAAACGAAAACAAAATAGCGAAACCGTTGAAGCGGAGATAAGGGCAATGATGCCTTTACAGAGAGCCTGGGAAGCTGAGAGCCGGGTGAGAAACAAGTTGTCAAATGGACCGCTGAGGGCGCAGTCAAATGGAACAGATCTGTTCCAGAGTATTCTGCGACGGGAAGGCATCCGTCAGTTGCCGGGGATATGTTGGTATCCTGCAAAGCGCATAGGGTCTCCTATGAATCAAGGTGGCACCGCGGATAAGATGGTTTTATTCGCCCTTGACAGAACATCATTCTGTCAAGGGCGTTTTTTCGTTCCTTTGGCAGAAAACACAGAAAGAAGGAGCGATGGAAATGAGCAAAATCATTCTGACAGGGGACCGACCCACAGGCCGGCTGCATCTGGGGCATTATGTAGGCTCTCTGCACCGGCGGGTGATCCTTCAGGATTCCGGGGAGTATGACAAGATTTTTATTATGATCGCCGATGCCCAGGCGCTGACAGACAATTTTGACAATCCGGAAAAAATCCGGCAGAACATCATTGAGGTGGCGCTGGACTATTTGTCTGCTGGACTAGACCCCCGGGTTTCCACTTTGTTTGTGCAGTCCCAGATCCCGGAACTGACCGAGCTGACTTTTTACTATCTGAATCTGGTCACCGTTTCCCGCCTTTATCGGAATCCCACGGTGAAAGCCGAGATCCAACTGCGGAATTTTGAAGCCAATATTCCGGCAGGTTTTCTTTGTTACCCGGTGAGTCAGGCAGCGGATATCACCGCTTTCCATGCCACCGATGTGCCGGTGGGGCAGGATCAGCTGCCCATGTTGGAGCAGACCCGGGAAATCGTGCGCCGGTTCAATGCCATATACCAGCCCATCCTTACAGAGCCGGAGGCTCTTTTGGAAGAAAACAGCGTTTATCAGCGGCTGCCGGGCACCGATGGTAAGGCTAAGATGAGCAAATCTCTGGGCAACTGCATCTATCTGGCCGATCCGCCCCAGGTGGTGGAGGAAAAAATCATGAATATGTACACCGATCCCTTGCATGTAAAAGTATCGGACCCGGGACATATTGAGGGCAATACGGTCTTTACCTATCTGGATGCTTTTTGCCGCCCAGAGCATTTTCCGGAGTTTCTGCCGGAGTATGAGAGTTTGGAGCAGCTGAAAGCCCATTATCAGAAAGGGGGACTGGGCGATGTGAAGATCAAACGGTTCCTCAACCGGATCCTGCAGAAGGAGCTGGAGCCCATCCGCCGGCGGCGGAAGGAATATGAAAAGGACATCGGGGCAGTGTATCAGATTCTGAAGGAGGGCAGCCAGAAAGCCCGGAATACCGCCGGGGCCACGGTGGATCAGGTGAAACGGGCCATGCGGATCGACTACTTTCAGGATGGGGAATTGATCAAAGCTCATATGGATAAATATGAGAACGAAAACCGCTGATAAAAAAGCAAGAGCCGCCCCGGAAGGCGGCTCTTGCTTCAGACTGTCGAGAAACCTACATAACGAAAAAGATCGTTTGCCCTACCTCTCATCAATCCGCAAAAAGCCGCGACCTGTGCGTGGCTTTTTGCACCTATCAAGGGGCCAGTGTGCGCCGAAGGCGTGCATGCAGCCCCTTGCAAAACCTCGAAAAAGTGACCTAAGTCACTTTTTTCGACACGCTCAGCAAGAGCCGCCCCTGGGAGGGCGGCTCTTGCTTTTGAAAAGAGAGGTATAAAGAGGGAATGGACAGAATCTTTCACTGGGAAAGACACTGTCGGTAGAAAGGGCTTGGTTAGGGCTGCACAGTGGTATCGTCCGTAGTGGCGGAAGAATCATTGTTCAGCGAGGAATCACCGGTGTCAGTGGTACCGGTGGTATCCGAGCTGGAGTCATCTGCCAGATCGGACGAGCTGTCGTCGCTCAGAGAGCCTGTGCTGTCATCTGCATCGTTGAGATCATCGGATACTGTGCCGGAGGAATCCTCATCGGTATCGGTGATGCTGGAGGAATCTGTGCTTTCGGTATTGTCGGAGACATTGCCGGACACATCACTGGTATCACTGGTTTGACTGGAAGTGTCCTGGGTGTCGTCCTTGCTGGAACAGGCCGCTGCCGACAAAAGCAGTGCGGAAGCCATCAGCAAGGCGAAAAAGCGTTTCATGCTGTGTTCTCATCCTTTCTTCGCTGAAGGGGGTTGTGTGTTCCTCAAGGCGTCCCCTGAGGATGTTCCCACTTTACCAGGGATTTATGAACAAAAAAGCCTCCAAAATATGAAATAAGGATGAAAGAATTGTTACATAAAAAGAAGGCGGTACAAACCGCCTTCTTTTGCCCGGTTAGTTTTTCTGGGCGCTGTCGGTGTTGCTTTCGGTGGCTTCCTTGCCTTCTTCAATGGCGTTATCCACCATGTCTTTGCCTTCGTCCACCATATCCTTGCCTTCGTCCACGATGTCGTCTCCGGCATCTTTCAGATCATCGCCCATGTCATTGAGATCGTTTTCGGTGTCGTTCCTATCATCCTGGACAGAATCCTGATTGGTATCGGTGCCGGTGTTGGCATCGTTTTTGCTGGAGCAGGCCGAGGCCATCATCAGCATGGCACAGGCCATCATCAGTGCAAACAGCTTCTTTTTCATAAAAGCATTGATCCTTTCTTTCGCGGCGCCGCCGCATTATTTCTGGTTTTCCATCACCCAGTGCATTTCCTCCCGGACGCTTTGTTCATCGGGAAGAGGAGCGTGAGTGAGGGGTCGCACCCGGTCCCGCCGCATTCCTGCGGATGTGCAGACCGTTTTCACCGGGACCTTTTTGGCCCCATTGGTGCGCTGTTTTTCATTCATGTGGAAAACCTCCTTTGCAGGCAGTTGTATTTTCTCCGGAAATGCGTATACTATTCCTGCAATCATGGGAGATCGATGAGGGGAATGACTGTATTTTGCCCGGGAAAAACCCCGCTATGCAGGGAGAAAGTTTTGTTTGACAAGGCTGCTTTCTGTTGGTATAATCATCTCGTAATATTCTGGAATGAACGATCGTCTCACATTTTTTTGTAAGTCATTGTCCTGCTCCTGATGATTTGCAAAAGGGTGTGAGATTTTTTTACACCGGAATTATTCAAAACAGAAATGGGAGGTACCTATCATGACCGGTACAGTAAAATGGTTCAACGACGAAAAGGGCTACGGCTTCCTGTCCTGCGACGAGGGCGGCGAGGATGTGTTTGTGCATTTCTCCGCTATCCAGGCTGAAGGCTTCCGCACTCTGAAGGAAGGCCAGCAGGTGAGCTTTGATGTGGAGCCCGATCCCAAGAACAGCGAAAAGCTGCGGGCTGCCAATGTGGTAGTGCTCTAAGAGCCAGTGAAAAGGGCCGTTGCGGAAGGGATTCTGCGGCGGCCTTTTTGTCATATTCCCAAAGGATCAGCGGAGGAAGATCTCCGGCGGCGAAAGCGGTGGAAAAAGGGTAAAATCTTTGGAAAAGCAGGGCAGAGAGGGGGAGGCTCCCCCTTGCAAGCAGGCGGGCTTTCGTCTATAATTTAAGGTAGCTTCCGGCCAGAGACAAAGCCGGAGTCTGGAAGGAGACAGCAAAAATGGGAAAAACCAATGTGCGTATGCTGGTCATTGCTTCGGTGTTTACCGCCATGATCTTGCTCACGGTGATGTTCCCTTTCCTGCGTATTCTCAATGAGTATGCCCATATTGGCGATGGGGTGATCTATCTGGCCTGCGTCATTCTCCCCGCGCCCTATGCCATTCTGGCGGCTTCCGCCGGGGCTGCGCTGGCCGATATTTTCCTGGGCGCTATGCTGCCCTGGGCCCCCATGTCCCTTGTGATCAAAGGGCTGATGGCCTACACCATGTGCCGCCTGGCCGGAGGGAAGCAGGCCGGTCCCTGGCGGATGGTGCTGGGGCTGCTGCTGGCTTCTTTCATCAATGTGGCCGGGTATTTTCTGGGAAGCTGGCTGGTGTACGGCCTGGGGGCCGCGGCAGCGGGCATTCCTCTCAATCTGATCCAATCCGCAGTGGCGGCCGCCCTTTACCTGGCGCTGCAGAAGCTGGTGCGCCGCACAGCCGGAAAATATGTGAAATAATCATAGAGATAAAGGAAAACGAAACATATGCTTGAAAAGCTGGAACTTGTGGAAAAACGATTTGGCGAGCTGGAAGAAGCGCTGGCCCAGGGAGATCTGTATGCCGATCCGGAAAAGGCGGCCCGTCTGCTGAAAGAGCAGAAGGAGCTGACCCCGGTGGTGGAGGCCTATCGGGCCTGGCGCCGCACCCAGAAGGATATGGAGGATGCCCAGGAGCTGATGCACAGCGAAGAGGGAGAGATGCGGGAGCTTTGTCAGGCGGAGTTTGAAGAGAGCAAAGACCGTCTGGAAGAGCTGGAACAGCAGATCCGCCTGCTCCTTTTGCCCAAAGATGAAAACGACGATAAGAATGTCATCGTAGAGATCCGCGGCGGCGTGGGCGGAGAGGAAGCGGCGCTGTTTGCCCATTCCCTCTTCCGGATGTACTCCATGTACGCCGAGCGGAAGCGTTATACAGTGGAAGTGCTCAGCAGCAATGAGACCGAGCTGGGGGGCATCAAGGAAATCAGTTTTGAGGTGCGGGGCGCAGGTGCCTTTTCCCGCTTCAAGTTTGAAAGCGGCACCCATCGGGTGCAGCGGGTGCCGGAGACCGAGTCCTCCGGGCGCATTCATACCTCGGCGGCCACAGTGGCCGTTCTGCCTGAAGCCGAGGAAGTGGAAGTGCAGATCGATCCCGGTGATTTGCAGATCGATACCTATCGTTCCGGCGGCGCCGGCGGCCAGCATGTGAACAAGACCGAATCGGCCATTCGCATCACCCACCTGCCCACCGGACTGGTGGTGGAGTGCCAGGACGAGCGCAGCCAGCACAAAAACCGGGACAGAGCCATGAAGATTCTGCGCACCAAGCTGTATGAAATGCAGCAGCAGGCCCTGGACAAGGAGCGGGCCAGCGAGCGGCGCAGCCAGGTTGGTTCCGGCGACCGGAGCGAGCGGGTGCGCACCTATAACTATCCACAGGGACGGGTCACCGATCACCGCATCGGACTGACGCTCCACCGGCTGGATGCCGTGCTGGACGGGGATCTGGACGAGATCATCGACGCTCTCATCGCCGCCGATCAGGCGGAAAAGCTGCGGACGGGGACAGAAGAATAAAGAACCGGTGATGAAAGAGACAGAGCCGGCATAGAATAAAGGAAGTGTATCAAATGAACATTTGGCATGACATCGACCCCAGCAGCATCAAACCGGAAAAGTTCATGGCGGTGATCGAGATCCCGGCAGGCAGCAAGAAAAAGTACGAGCTGGATAAGCGCACCGGTCTGCTGCGCCTGGATCGGATCCTTTATACCTCCACCCACTACCCGGCCAACTACGGCTTCATTCCCCGCACCTATGCCGATGACGGCGACCCGCTGGATGTGCTGGTGCTGTGCAGCGAGACCCTGGATCCGCTGGTGGAAGTGGAGTGCTACCCCATCGGGGTGGTGCGCATGGTGGACGGGGAGGAATATGACGATAAGATCATCGCCATCCCTCTGGAGGATCCCACCTGGAATTACTATCAGGATGTGAACCAGCTTCCTCCCCATATCCTCAATGAGATCGCCAATTTCTTTGAGGTCTATAAGAGTCTGGAACATAAAAACACCACTTTGAGCAACACTCTGGGCCGGGAAGCGGCTTTGCAGATCATCCGGGAGACTTTGTATACCTACGAGTGTCATTTTTGCGGAAGAATGGAATAACATCCATCACCGGGGCCAGCGGAAGGAGTTAAAACATGATGGAAACACTGCTTTTGAAGGCAAATGAACAGGAAGATGTGCAGCGGGCGGGGGAGATCCTCCGCCGGGGAGGCATTGTGGCCATCCCCACCGAAACAGTTTATGGCCTGGCTGCCGACGCTACCAGCGGGCAGGCGGTGAGTAAAATTTTTGAAGCCAAAGGCCGGCCCCAGGACAATCCTCTCATCGTGCATATCGCCTCTTTGGAGGATCTGCCGCCCCTGGTGGAGCAGGTGCCTCCCATGGCGGAAAAACTGGCCCAGTCCTTCTGGCCCGGCCCCTTGACCATGGTGTTTCGCAAAAGCCCCCGGGTGCCTCAGGAGATCACCGCCGGACTGGAGACAGTTGCCATCCGGATGCCTCAGCATCCGGCAGCCCGGGATGTGATCCGGGCGGCCGGTGTGCCTCTGGCGGCTCCTTCGGCCAACCGCTCAGGAAAACCCAGCCCCACTACGGCCCACCATGTGATGGAAGACATGAAAGGCCGGATCGAGGCAGTGCTGGATGGGGGCGAATGCTCGGTGGGTGTGGAGTCCACCGTGGTGGACATGACCGGGGAAGTGCCCCGCATTCTCCGACCTGGCGCCATTACCCAGAAACAGCTGAAGCGGGTGCTGGGGAAGAATGTGGAGATCGACGAAGCGGTGTTCCACGAGGTGGCTCCCGGCCAGCCGGTGCGCTCTCCTGGAATGAAATACCGCCACTATGCGCCCAAGGCTCCGGTGCTGCTCTTTGTGGGTGCGCCTGATGTGACCGCCCGGGCTATCGAGCAGGAGATGCAGCCCCACGATGCGGTGCTGTGCTTTGATGAATACCACGATTTCTATGATGACGAAAAGGGGCCTGTGCGCACCTATGGCCCCTCTTGCGACAAACAGGCCCAGGGCCAGCAGCTTTTTGCAGCCCTGCGGGATCTTGATGACACTTCCTGTCAGCGGATCCTGGCCCAGGCCCCCCGTCCCTTCGGGGAAGGGCTGGCGGTGAGCAACCGCATTCACAAAGCGGCCGGGTTCCAGGTGGTGCATCCGGTGAAATTCCAGGTGGTGGGCATCACCGGCACTTCGGGCAGCGGCAAAAGCAGTGTGGGCGCTTGCCTCCAGCAGATGGGCTGGCAGATCATTGATGCCGACCAGGTGTATCATCAGCTGCTCAAGCTGGATCGGAACCTGACCCGTACGGTGCTCAATCAGTTCCCCGCCGTGGCCGGGCCCGATGGGAATGTGGACCGGAAGGCTCTCAGCCGCATCGTGTTTGAAGACCGGATGGAGCTGCGCCGGCTCAATGCCATCACCCATCCGGCGGTGAAACGGGAGATCCGCCGCCGCATCCGGGTGCTTACCAGCCAGGGCTGCCGCCGCATTGGTCTGGATGTGCCGCTGCTGTATGAAAGCGGCCTGGACCATGTGTGTGATTTCGTCATCGGCGTGGTGGCTCCCGAACCGGCTCTCACCGAGCGGATCGTCCGCCGGGACGGCATCAGCCCCGAACAGGCCCGCATCCGTCTGGCCTCCCAGCCGGACCGGCAGTTCTATGAGGCCCTGTGCGATATCCTCATCGAAAACGACGGGGACGAGGAAGCCCTTTTCCGGAATCTGAAGGAAAGCCTGCCCCAGATGGAAGAAGAGACAGGGAAAAAATAAGTGCATAGTTTGACAACCCCTGGGCACACTGAGCCCAGGGGTGTTTTTTTGAACAAGAAAGAATTTACCATCAAAAACCATCAGCAAGGGGAAGAGCAGGAGGGAAAGGTGCCGGAAGAACAGATGGACGCCATCCGTCAGATCGGCTCTCTCACTTTGGAAAGCGAAAAAAAGAAGTCATCCATCCACTGTCTTACCATTGTAGGGCAGGTGGAGGGGCATATGATCCTACCGCCCCAGAACAAGACCACCAAATATGAGCATGTGATGCCTCAACTGGCGGCCATTGAGGAAAGCGATGACATCGACGGCTTGCTGATTCTGCTCAACACGGTGGGCGGGGATGTGGAGGCCGGGCTGGCCATCGCTGAGCTGATCGCCGGCATGAAAAAGCCCACCGTTTCCCTGGTGCTGGGAGGAGGGCACTCCATTGGGGTGCCTCTGGCCGTTTCGGCCCAGAAGAGCTTTATTGCGCCCACGGCGTCCATGACGGTGCACCCGGTGCGGCTCAGCGGCACGGTGATCGGCGTGCCCCAGACCATGACCTATTTTGAAAAGATTCAGGATCGGATCGTGGATTTTGTGGTGGAAAACAGCCATGTGTCCGCAGAGGACTTCCGCAAGCTGATGATGAAAACCGGAGAGCTGACCACCGATGTGGGCAGCGTGGTCTATGGCAAAGACGCGGTGGACATCGGTCTCATCGACAGCCTGGGAAGCCTCAGCGATGCATTGGAGTGTCTCCACGCCATGATCGACGAGAAAAAAGGGAGGGAAACAGATGCTGCACACCATCATTCCGGAGGATCAGATCTTCCCCAGTGAGTACGGCAAGCCGGAGCAGGCCCGATATGGAGGAGCCATGGCAGAGATCCATGTGGACCAGTATGGACGGCCCCGCCTGGGCAGACTCTATACCACCGATCTCAGTGCCTATCTTTCCCTTTCCCAGCTGGAAATTCAATAAAAAGTCCCGCTTGGCACAGCCAGGCGGGACTTTTTTCGTCAAAGACAGACTGTCTTTTTTGAAACAAATGTGCTATACTGTATCCTGCAATGTTATACGCAAAAATAAAGTACAGGTGATCACAGTTGGCCAATACCCAGAATCGAAAAACTTCATCCTCTTCCTCCAGCGGAGGAAAAAAGCGGAGCACCTCTTCTTCCTCCAGCCGGAGCGGAAGCAGAAGCCAAAAGAAAAAGCCCACCCGGCAGCAGGTGGCGGCCCGGAGGGAGATCTATGCCGGCGTCTGTGCTGCTGTGGCGGTGCTCTGTTTCCTCAGCCTGCTGCGGGTCACCGGCTTTTTGCTTTTGTGGCTGGAAAAGGGCATCGGCGGGCTGATCGGCACCGGCTTTGTACTTCTGCCTTTCTGCTTGCTTTTTGCTGCAGGGCTTTTTATCATAAAACGCCGGGGAAAGGTGCGTTTGCGGGTGTTCTGCGCCCTTTTGCTTCCGGTGCTGTGGGGCAGCGCCGCCCATATTTTCCTCTGTGCCAAGGAATTTCCCTTGACCATGGATGGACTCATCGATCTGTGCCTTACCGGTGCTTCCCGCACCTCTGGTGGCCTTTTGTCCGGTGGTCTGGCTATGTTTTTGTCGGCGGCTCTCTCCGATGCAGGAGCCATTGTGGTGATTTTTCTTGCAGGAGTGGTTTGCCTGCTGATCTCCACCAACACCAGCCTTTCCATGCTCTTTGAGCGGGTGCGGGATCTGCCCCCGGAAGAAGAGGACGAAGAGGAAACAAGACCCCGCAGCCGGAAAAAGGCTCAGGCGGCACCTCCGCCTCCGCCCGCCCCGGCTCCTATGCCCCAGCAAACTGCCCCGGCCCGTTCTTCGGTGCTGGGAGGGTTGTTCGGCGGAAAGCGGAAAAACATCGACATTCCTGTGGGCAAACCCCAGGAACCGGAGTATCCCAAAGGGGAGCCCATTTCCATCTCCCCGCCCAATGTGCAGGCGCCGGATCAGGTGATCGGCGCTGCTCAGCCCAGGCAGAGACCGGAAGCCACCGTGGCCCAGCCGGTGAAAAGCGGGGAAGTGCCATCTCCGGTGATTCCGGAGATGCCCCAGGGCGAGCCGGTAGTGCCCCCGGCCATCCAGAGAGCCCGGGAGTTTGCTGCCAAAAAGGCAGCTCAGATGTACAAGGCCGCAGCGGAGAAAGAAGAGCGGAAGCAGGAGGAAACCCAGGCGCAGGCTCCTATCCCGTTCCCCACGGCCTCCCAGGCCGAGCAGGCAGTAAGCCTGCCCTGGGAAGAAGAAGGGACGGCAGAGCCTGTGGACAAGGCAGAAGAGGAAGTTTGCACCGTTCCCTCTGTAACGGTTTCTCAGGAGCCGGAAGGAGAAAGCTCCCAAATGCCGGAAGAGTCTTTTTCCGCAGATGCAGAACCAGCTGCCCAGCCTTCTTTTGGTGGGGATGAGACTCTGGCAGCCGCCGCGGCCATGGCGGCTACTCAGTCGCCCCGGGAATCCTTGGGCCGGGAAGGCCCGGAATGGGACGAAAAAGACCCGGAACAGGCCGACAAGCGTCAGCAGGTGCTGGAAGAGGCCCTGGAAGAATACACCCCCAAGGATATCTATCTCTATCCCCCTGTGAGCCTGCTGAACAAAGGCAGCACTGTGGAGATGGATCACACCCAGGAGCTGGCGGAAAATTCCGCCCGGCTGGTGGATACTTTGAAGAGCTTCGGCGTGGAGGCCACCCTGGTGGATATCACCCGCGGCCCCACCGTCACCCGTTACGAGCTTCAGCTGAAACGAGGGACCAAGTTCTCCCGGGTGACCAATCTGTCCGATGATATTGCTCTGTCTCTGGGAGCGGCCAGCGTGCGTATTGCCATGATTCCCGATAAATTGGCAGTGGGCATTGAGGTGCCCAATAAAAATGTAGAACTGGTTCCCATCCGGGATATCATCGATTCGCCGGAGTTTACCGGCAGCAAATCCAAGATCAGCTTTTCGGTGGGCAAGGATATCACCGGCCACAATGTGGTGGGCGACATCAAGAAGATGCCCCATATGCTCATCGCCGGCACCACCGGTTCCGGTAAATCGGTGTGCATCAATTCCATGCTCATCAGTCTGATCTATAAGGCCACCCCTCAGGAAGTGCGCCTGATCATGGTGGATCCCAAAATGATCGAGCTGGGGGTCTATAACGGCATTCCTCATCTGCTCATCCCGGTGGTCACCGATCCCCGGAAGGCAGCGGGTGCCCTCAACTGGGCGGTTTCCGAAATGATGCGCCGCTATAAGCTGTTTTCCGAATACAATGTGCGGGACCTGGAGGCCTATAACGAAGCAGCCCAGGAAAAAGATGGGGAAAAACTGCCCCAGATCGTCATCGTCATCGACGAGCTGGCCGACCTGATGTTTGTGGCGGCCAGTGAAGTGGAAAATGCCATCGTGCGTATTGCCCAGATGGCCCGGGCCGCCGGAATGCATCTGGTCATCGCCACCCAGCGGCCCTCCGCCGATGTGATCACCGGCATTATGAAGGCCAATATCCCCTCCCGCATCAGCTTTGCCGTGGCGTCCCAGATCGAGTCCCGTATCATTCTGGATACCACCGGTGCGGAAAAACTGCTGGGCCGGGGCGATATGCTCTACAATCCCCTGGGTGCGCCCAAACCCTTGCGTGTGCAGGGCTGCTTCATCACCACCGGCGAGATCGAAGCGGTGGTGGAGTTTGTGAAAAAGACCGGCACGCCGGATTATTCCCAGGAGGTCATGGAGCACATCGAGCGCCAGGCCGAAGGCGCCGACAACGGCAGCGCAGCCGCTTCTGGCAGCGGGGAGGAAGAAGAGGACGAAATGCTGCCCAAAGCCATCGAGGTGGTGGTGGAAACCGGACAGGCTTCGGTGTCCATGCTCCAGCGCCGGCTGAAACTGGGATACTCCCGGGCGGCCCGGCTGGTGGATCAGATGGAAGAGAGGGGCATCGTAGGGCCTTTTGAAGGCTCCAAGCCCCGGCAGGTGCTGATCACCCGGGATGAATGGCGGGAAATGGTGCTGCGGCAAAGCGACTGATTTTCCCGCAAACCATGTGATACCATAGGAAGAACCAGGATTTATTGTTACATATCGTGCCCCAAGAAGGAGGAGCTATGACAGAAAAGGAAGTGGCCGAGCTGCGCCGCCGGTTTCGCCAGGATAAAAACAGCATTACCCACATCAGAGGCTGCTATGTCAATGACCGGGGAGAGATCCTCGCCCAGTTTGATCAGCCTTTGTCCACTCTGGGCCAGGAAGAAGAGGAAAAAATGCTGGCTCTTCTCAAAGGGGCCCTGTCCGGCTCGCTGGGAAAGAATCTTCTGGATGTGGCCTTTTCCAATGAACAGGTGATGGAAGGAGAAGAGCATAAGCTGCTGATGGAGCTGCGGGAAAGCCAGCTGCAGGACGAAAATGTGGCGGAGCGGTTTTTCCAGAATGTGATAGAAGGTGTGGTGCTGGAGGAAAATTACCTGATCCTGCTGGCCTATGATACCTATGATGTACCCGGTCACGGCAAGGATGGGGAGGAGATGGAGGACAGCTCCACCGATGTGTACCGGTATATCCTCTGTGCCATCTGCCCCGTCAAGCTGACCAAGCCCGGCCTTTCTTATTCTCCCCATGAGAATCTGTTTCACAACTGCAAGCTGGATTGGGTGATCGCCCGTCCGGCCCTGGGCTTCTTGTTCCCCGCTTTTGACGAGCGGACGGCCAATATCTATAACGCCCTTTATTACACCAAAAGCCCGGAGGACAACTGTCAGAGCCTGGCCGATGTGCTCTTTGCCACGGAGCTGCCCATGCTGGCGATGCAGCAGAAGGAGTCCTTCCAGGGCCTTTTGGAGGAGAGTTTTCAGCAGCAGTGCAGCATGGAGCGGGTGCTGGAAGTGGATCAGAAATTGCGGGAGACCATCGCCCGGCACAAGGAGGAAAAGCAGGAAGAGCCCCTCACTTTTTCCAAGAAGGAAGTGGGGATGCTGCTGCGGGGCTGCGGTCTGGAGGAAGAGGAAGACAATCATTTTGAAGAGTGCTACACCCAGTCTTTTGGTCAGGAAACCCTGCTGTCTCCTAAAAATGTAGTAGAAAACAAGATCCAGGTAAAGACACCGGCGGTGACGGTGCAGGTGGATCCCCAGCGCAGTGAGCTGCTTGAGACCCGGGTGATCGATGGGGTGAAGTATATCCTGATCCGGGCCGACGAGGAAGTAACAGTGAATGGAGTACATATCCATATTTCCTGACCCTCTTTCCCATTGGCCTGCATCGTGCTATAATAAAAGCAGCTCAGATGCCGGCCCTTTGCGGCCGTTTTCAAAACGGAACAATCTGTTTTTCAGGAGGGACTGTTATGGGATTTAAAAAGCTGGAAGCCTGGGATATGCCGGGCAACCCCTTTGAGATGATCGAGCACCAGGCGGCGCTGTTTACCGCCGGAACCAAAGAGCATTTCAACACCATGACCATTGGCTGGGGACTGATGGGAGATCTGTGGAATGTGCCCGCTTTTACCGCTTATGTGCGTCCCAGCCGTTATACCTGGCAGTTTGCCGAGGAAAACGATTGCTTTACCGTTTCCTTCTTCGGTACGCCCCGCCCTCAGGCCCTGGCTGTGCTGGGAAGTAAATCCGGCCGGGATATGGATAAGATCCACCAAAGCGGCCTGACGCCGGTGGAGCTGGAGGGGCAGGTGGCCTTTGAAGAAGCCCAGGTGGTGCTCATCTGCAAGAAGATCTATGTGGACGATCTGAAGCCGGAAAAGATCCCCCAGCAGTGGAAGGATAAATTTTACGGCGATGGGGATTACCACCGGATCTATACCGGCCAGGTGCTGTCGGTTTATGTGAAAGAATAAAACTGCGCAAAAGGGCGGCCTTGAAAGCCGTCCTTTTATACACAAGGAAAGGAACGGGACCATGGCGGAGCGTTATGAATTTTTGCCCATCTCCAAAGAGGATATGGTGGAGCGGGGCTGGTATTATTATGATTTCCTGCTGATCACCGGGGATGCCTATGTGGATCATCCTTCCTTCGGTACGGCGGTGATTTCCCGTCTGCTGGAAAAGGAAGGATTCCGGGTGGCCATCCTGTCCCAGCCGGACTATCATTCGGCAAAGGAGCTGTTGGCCATGGGAAGGCCCCGCTATGGGGCCCTGGTCAATGCGGGCAACATCGATTCCATGGTGGCCCATTACACCGTAGCCAAGCGGCGGCGGGAAAAGGACGCCTACACTCCCGGCGGAATGGGCGGCAAACGCCCTGACCGGGCGGTGATCGTCTATTCCAACCTGGTGAAGCGGGCCTGGCCCGATCTTCCCATCGTCATTGGCGGCATTGAAGCGTCTTTGCGCCGGTTTGCCCACTATGACTATTGGGAGGACAAGGTGCGCCGTCCCATTCTGGTGGACAGCGCCGCCGATCTGCTGATCTACGGCATGGGAGAGCATCAGATGAAGGAAATCGCCCATCGCCTGGCCAAAGGGGAGGACATCCACCAGATCCGGGATGTGCGGGGCACTTGTTATATGACCAAGGACACAGAGGACTGTGTTTTCCCCTTTGTGCAGGAGCCTTCCTTTGAGGAAGTCAGCCGGGACAGGCACGCCTATGCCAAAGCGGCCCTTATCGAGCACGATGAGCAGGACTTTGTCCGGGGCCGGGCCATTATCCAGGGGTATGAGGGCCGGTTTCTGGTGCAGAATCCCCCGGCCATTCCGCTGAATACCCAGGAACTGGATCAGGTGGCCGATCTGCCCTATACCCGCACCTATCACCCTTCTTATGAAGAACTGGGGGGCGTGGATGCCATCCGGGAGGTGGAGTTTTCCATCATCCACAACCGGGGGTGTTTTGGCGCCTGCAATTTCTGCGCCCTCACCATGCACCAGGGCCGGTTTGTCACCAGCCGCAGTCACCAATCGGTGATAAAAGAAGCTCAGCGCATGACGGAAAATCCCCGGTTCAAAGGGTATATCCACGATGTGGGCGGCCCCACCGCCAATTTCCGTGGGCCCGCCTGCCCCAAGCAGGCCAAGGTGGGGGCTTGCAAGGACAGACAGTGTCTGTTCCCCTCCCCCTGTCCCGCTCTCAAGGGAGACCACAGCGATTATCTGGCTCTTTTGCGCAAGCTGCGGGCGATCCCCGGGGTGAAAAAGGTGTTCATCCGCTCGGGTATCCGGTATGACTATATGGCCTGCGACCCTTCCGGTGAGTTTTTCGCCGACCTGGTGCGCTATCATGTGAGCGGCCAGCTGAAGGTGGCCCCGGAGCACATCAGTCCCAATGTGCTCTATTATATGGGCAAGCCACCCAAGGAAATCTATGAGCGGTTCTGCGACAAATACAAGCGGCTCAACCAGAAATACGGTCTGGAACAATACCTGGTGCCTTACCTTATGTCCTCCCACCCGGGCAGCCGCCTGGACGATGCCATCTATCTGGCGGAGTACCTGAACCAGACGGGCTACCGGCCGGAACAGGTGCAGGATTTTTATCCCACGCCGGGCACACTTTCCACCGCCATGTATTATACCGATCTGGACCCTCGCACCATGGAGCCGGTGTATGTAGCCAAAGATCCCCATGAAAAGGCCATGCAGCGGGCGCTGCTCCAGTGGAAGAACCCGAAAAACCGGGCACTGGTGCTGGAGGCGCTGCGAAAGGCCGGGAGAGAGGATCTCATTGGCCATGGCAAGCACTGTCTGGTGTGGGACGATACCCACTCCCGCCGAAAAGAGGGGAAGGGGAAGCGAGAGACGCCGCCTCCGGTGCGGGAGCACAAAAAGGTGCGTGGTGTGAAAGCGCCTCGTCCCCAGCACACGAAAGGCAAAAAACAGCCATCCCGTTCGGGGAAAAAAGGCCGATAAAGGAAAAATCAGGCTGTCTAAATTGATCTGGCTAGGGGAGACTGTTTGTTCTATCCCTCATTAATCTGTAAAAAAGGGCGGCCTGTGCGTCGTTTTTGACACCTCTCAAGGGCGGGGTGACCTCGCAGGCAAACATTCCTTGCCCGGGCGTATACAACCTACCGGAGCAAAGAAAAAATGGGAGCGGCGGCTCGCCGCCAGGCCCTTGCAAAAATTCGCCAAAATGGCTTTTGTCACTTTGGCGACACGAAAAAATCCCTGCTTCTTTTGAAGCAGGGATTTTTTATATCATCAGACTTTCCAAGGTGATGGGCCGGGCTTTCAATCGTTCCGCATCCTTTGGTTCATGGGAGATCACCAGAAGCGCCCGCCCCTCCTGGTATTTCAGAATACACTGGGCTGCTTTTTTCCGGCTCTTTTCGTCCAGGCCCTGAAAGGGTTCGTCCATCAGAAGGGCATCACAGGGGAAGGCCAGTGCCCGCCCCAAAGCCCCCCGACGCCGCTGACCTCCGCTGAGGGCGGCAGGATAGTGGGAAAAGTACTCCCCAAGGCCCAGCTCTTCTCCAATCTGCCGGGCCAGAGCCGGGGTGCGGCTCACAAGGCACAGGTTTTCCTCCAGAGTCAATGTGGGCAGCAGCCGGTCTTCCTGAAAGACCACACCCAGGCGGGAAGGACGCTGGATGGTTCCCCGCTGGGGCTTCAGCAAACCGCAGAGCAGCCGGAGAAAAGTGGTTTTTCCCTGACCGGAAGGGCCTAAAAGAAGCAGCCGTTCTCCCTTTTCCAAAGAAAAGGACAGATTTTGCAGCACCGGCCGGTTTCCATAGGAAAACGAAATATTCCGGGCGTTCAGCATGGCGTGTTCTCCTTTTTGGGGGGAGTATACCGGCGGGAAAGACACTTCACCAGGGCCACAGCCCCTTTTTCCAAAATGAGAGACAAAAGGATGATGGCCGCCGTCCAGGCAAACAGGTCGGTGGTCTCCAGTGTCACTTTGGCGGTGTGAAGCTGGGTTCCCATGGCCCCCATGGGAATGGCCAGCACCTCGCCGGCGATCCCCGCTTTCCAGGCAAAACCCAGGCCGGTGCGCACCGCCGCCAGGGCATAAGGCACCAGGGCGGGGAGATAGATGTAACGAAAAACCTGAAAGGGGGTAAAGGCATAAACTTTCCCCATTTCCAAAAGCAGCGGGTCGGCGCTTTTCAGCCCTTCCAGCAGGTTTTCATAGCACAAAGGCAGCACCATCAGAAAGGCGATAAAGGCCGACAGCCAGGGAGAGGGCAGCCACAGAAGGGCCAGCACGATAAAGGAGGCCACCGGGGTGGATTTGATGATGGTCAATGGAGGCGCCAGAAGAGAGGCCAGCGGCGGCAGGAAGAATCCCGCCACCGCCAGCAGGGCTGCACCGAAAAAACCCATCAGAAATCCGGCCACGATCCGCCGCAGGCTGAAAGCGATGCTCTGCCAGAAAGGGTGGGTCAGACAAAGTTCCCCCAGCCGCCGTCCCACTTGAAGCGGGGAGGGCAGCAGCAGGGGCTGATTCAGCCGCCAGGCCCCGATCTGCCACAGCAGAAGCCAGAACAGAGCAATCAGCCCCCAGCGCAGCAGGCGGGATTTAGCTTTCCAGGTAGTAGAAGTCATCGCCGGGGAGAGCACCGCCCACCGAGGTGGGATCGGCATTCATTAGAATTTCCAGGAAGCCCTGGGTCATGGTCTTCATTTCATCGCCGGTGATGCAGACGATGTTGCACTGAGGCAGAGCCTTCTGGGCTACGGCCTTTGTAACAATGCCCTGTTCTTCGATCAGGGTGGATGCTTCATCCAGATTGTTTTCATCGGTGACATAGTTTACGCTCTCCTGGTATTCTTTCAGGAAAGTGGCCAGAGCCTGGGGATGCTCCTGGGCAAAGGACTTCTGCACCAGCAGACAGCCCATGGTCAGAATGCTTTCTCCCTGGGCGGCATCCTCCCACAGCTGGGTCAGATCCAGGGCAACCCGGGCGTTTTCATTCTGGGTGAGAACACTGGTGACAAAGGGCTGGGGCAGAAGGGCCAGGTCGGCCTGCCCGGCGGCCAGCAAAGCAGCCAGTTCGCTGTGTTCGGTTTTGTATTCCACCTGCACATCGGTGCCAGGGGTCAGTCCGTTTTGATTCAGTACATAATTGAGGGCATATTCCGGAGTAGAGCCTTTGCCGGTGGCGTAAATGGTACGGCCGCGCAGATCCTCCACCGACTGGATGGTGTCGCCGGTTTCCACGATATACAGAACGCCCAGTGTGTTGAGGGCAGCCAGCTGCACTTTACCCTGGGTTTTGTTATAGAGTGTGGAAGCCAGGTTGGTGGGTACAGCGGCAATGTCGAACTCACCCTGGACAATGGGGCCGGTGAGCTCTTCCGGAGCGCCGGCCAGAGTGAAGTCATAGTTTCCCTGGGTTTCTCCTTTGGCGCTGTCGTCCATCATCTTTACCATGCCCATGGCTGTGGGCCCTTTCAGCCCAGCCACCCGGATGGTTACATCGTCGGTGTTTTCTTCAGGGGTCTTTTCTTCTTCCTTCTGCTGCTCCTCCTGTTGGGCAGCATCCTTCTGGGCATCCTCCTGCTCAGAGGAACTCTGGCATCCAGCCAGGGTGAAAAGCAGCAGCAAAGCGAGGAAAAGGGACAAAAATCTCCGTTTCATGGAATAAACTCCTTTGTGATATGGTGTAGGGGGTCAGTTTGCATGGGCCAGTGTTTCCAGCATCTCCGGGGACAAAAGTTGGATGCAGTTTCCCTGCCGCTGGATGATCCCTTCTCCCTCCAGGGATTCCAGCGCCCGGTAAAGAGAAGCCCGGCCCAGGTTGAGCTCCCGGGAAAGCTGGGTGTAGCTTTCCACCTGGGGCTGAGGACCATGGGCCAGAAGCCACAGGGCCAGCCGGGCCTGGGCAGTAGGGGCGGTGAAACTGCCGATTTTGTCATTGAGAAATTGGATGCGCTGGGACAGAAAAGAAATATAATTCCGGGCAGTGAGGGGACAGCGGACAAACATTTTTTCCAGCGTTTCTCCGGAATAAAACAGGATGCCGCTTTCCTCCTGGGCGGTGACAGTGCTCACATACCGCTGGGTGGGATGAAACAGCGCAGCTACCCCGAAACAGCTTCCCGGATACAGCGTATTCAGAAGTACGCCCCCCGGATTGTGTACCTGCACTTTCCCATACAGGATCACCCCGATGGCCCGGCAGAAATGATGGGCGGAATAGATGGTTTCCCCAGGAGCAAACAGCCGTTTCTCTCCCTGGTTCATCAAATCCCGTCCCAGTTTTTCCTCCAGACCCTGAAAAAGAAAGCACCGGCTGAGAATTTCTTGTTCTTTCGCAGTCAGCTCCATGGCAAACCTCCCGATATTGTCTCAAATGAGACAGATAGAGTATACCCCACCAGATGATGGGTGTCAATAGAAAAATGACAAAAGTTTAACAAAAATCCCCCGGGCTCTGAAAAGCTGGGGGATAAAGATTACGGAAAAAGGATATGGAGTGAGAAAATTTTTCCCTGCATTCTGAATCAATTTACAAAAGCTGGTGGTCCGTTGGCCGCGTGCAGCTCCTTGCCAAAACCGAAACAGTGCTCTTACCACGGTTTTGATGCGCTCCCCCGGCCTCTGGGAGGCTGGGAAAATGTATTCAGCTGTGGAAATCAGCCAGCAGCCGGTTCAGGAGAAAATCCGAAGCCTGGGTGGCCCGGGATCGGGCTGTGGGCAGCAGGCCCAGGGGGCGGGAAGGGGGCGGAGCCGATGCAGCCGATGCCAGGCGGAAGAAATCGGTAAGCGAATAAATGGCAAACCGATGGATCTGAGCCCGCTGGGCCCGGTTTTCCAGCATGGCAATGAGCAGGCCGGTGTAGTCGGCATCGTTGCAAACTTCCAGCTCGTGAGCAATTTGGGGGAGGAGCTTTTCAAACAGCATCCGGAGAGAAGGCTTTTCTCCCTCTTCTCCCAGCAGGCGCAGAGCTTCGCCTATACTTTGGCTGGAAAGGGCACAGAAGCGGGGGAAGGCCCAATCTTCGGCCGGGCGCCGGATATAGTACAGTTGCCCTGCCAGATTTTCCAGCATCCGCCGGGCATCATAATAGCCCATGCGCAGATTCCGGGCGGAGACCGAGGGATCAAAATTCATGATGGGCCCCAGGGATTCGGAAGGCTCCAGTACCCGGACCCGTACATTCTTGTCTTTGGGCAGACGGAAGATTCCCGGTCCGAAGATTCGCACCGCTATGATGTCAGTATGACCCCGGGAGACCAGCATATGCATGGGGCAGTTGTCATAGAGTCCGCCGTCGATAAAAGAGCGGCGGCCGATGCGGGTAGGCTGAAAGCCGGGAAAAGTGGCGCTGGCCATAATATAGGAGAGAAGGAGCTGGGGCGGCACCTGGTCTTTGAATACCTCCACCGGCTTCAGATCCCGGATGGAAACGGTGACCAGACCGAAATCCACCGGGCTATCCAGCAGCCGCTGGATATCCACCAGCTGGGAGAGCAGTTTTTGCATCCGGCCGGTGTCCACGCCGCCATCCTCCCGCACTTGGCGCAGGGCATCTTTGTAATAGGAAAGGTCCGAGGAATCCACCTTTCCGGTGAAAAGCTTTTGATAACGGGCATTGTCGATGTCAAAAAGATCTTCATTGGATAGAGTGAGCCACTTTTCCCGGGCCTTTTCCCAGTCTCCCTGGGCCAGCAGGGCGGCGTTGACCGCTCCGATGGATGTGCCGGTGATGGCGTCGAAGGTGATTCCTGCTTCCATAAAAGCCTGGTAAGCGCCAATGTGATAGGCGCCCCGGCTGCCGCCGCCTTCCAAGGCAAGACCGAACATAGCGTACCCTCCTTTCGCTGTTGTGATTTTGTTTCATCCTATCATCTGATAGAGCGGATGTAAATACCCTTTGTCCACCTTGAAAGATGTGTTATAATAGAAAAAAGCATAACTGCATCTTATTGTATGAGAAAAACAGCCGGGTATGAATGGACCGGCGCAAAGGAGGAAAATGATGATGTATACTTGTGCCAGCTGCCAGATACACGCTTGCGTATCCGGCGATAAGGAAAAGATGCCCAAAAATTGCCCCATGCACAAGGAAGAGCTGATGGAGCGGGCCAAGGCAGAATATGTGAAGCCGGAATACCGCGACTTCTATAAAAATTCCTGCCTGGTGGAATCGGAAGGCTATTGCCAGTGGCCTCGGGTGAAGGAGATCGCTGAATTTTGCAAGAAGAATGGCTTTACAAAGATCGGCGTGGCATTTTGCACCGGTTTGCGTCAGGAGGCCAAAGCGGCTTGTGAGATCTTCCGCAATCATGGACTGGAAGTGGTGTCGGTGATGTGCAAAACCGGTGCTATGCCCAAGGAGACCGTGGGAGTCACCGAAGAGGAAAAGGTGCGTCCCGGCACTTTTGAAGTGATGTGCAATCCGGTGGCCCAGGCCATGCTCCTCAATGAGCAGAAGACCCAGTTCAATGTGGTCATCGGCCTGTGCGTGGGTCATGATTCCATGTTCTACAAGTATTCTGAGGCCATGTGCACCACCTTGGTCACCAAGGATCGGGTGCTGGCTCATAACCCGGCCGGTGCTCTTTACTGTGCCGGTTCCTATTTCAAGACACGGGTATAAACCCTTACCGATGGAAAAGGAGGCCGATGGATGAAAGAAAACAGACCTTCTCAGTGGCGGAAAATGACTGCTGCTGTTGCCGGCGGCCTGGGCGCCGCCGCAGGCTTTGCCGCCTTCTGCCGGTGGCAGAACAGCAGCCTGGATGTGACCACTTACCGCTGCGGCAGCCATAAACTGCCTTCCTCTTTTGAGGATTTTGTTCTGCTTCAGGTGTCCGATCTGCACAACAAAAGATTTGGCCGGCATCAGCACGGTTTGCTGGATCGGCTGGCTGCGGAAGAACCCAATGCCATCCTGATCACCGGAGACCTGGTGGATTGTCATCGGACCAATATCGCCCAGGCCATGGAATTTGTCCGGGGAGCGGTGCGCCTGGCGCCGGTGTACTATACGCCCGGCAACCATGAGGGGCGGTTGGCCGTCTATCCTCGTTTGCGGGAAGAGCTGGTCAAAGCCGGTGTCCGTGTGCTGGAAGATCAAAAGGCCTGCCTGGCATACCGTGGCGGCTTTATCGAGCTGATCGGATTGCGGGATCCCCGGTTCTTACCTCCGGAAGAGAGAAAAAACAGCCAGGTGCTGGAGAAGAAACTGGAGCAGCTGACCGAAGGCGAGGAAAATGTTTTCCGCCTGCTGCTTTCCCACCGGCCGGAGCTGTTTCCCATTTATCAAAAGAGCGGCGTGGACATGGTGCTTTGCGGCCATGCCCATGGGGGGCAGTTCCGCCTGCTTCATCAGGGAATTTTTGCACCTGGGCAGGGTGTACTTCCCAAATACACAGGCGGTGTCCATGTGCAGGGAAGTACCGCCATGGTGGTCAGCCGGGGCCTGGGCAACAGCGAATTTCCGCTGCGTCTGAACAACAGGCCCGAGATCGTCAAACTGATTCTTTCCCACGAAGGAGAATAAGAAAAAGCCCTGGAGAATGCTTTGAACCGCCCCAGATTGTGCGGACAGCACAAAAAGGCACCGATGTAGGAAAACATGAAGTTTTAAGCGGAGAGGCGTCGCGCCAGCGGCGCCTCTCCCGTTTTTAGCTGAATGCGCTCATGGTTGTAGAAGTGAATATAGCGGTCAATCATCT
>NZ_JACJKW010000050.1 GCF_016901775.1 Intestinimonas butyriciproducens | reverse complement strand
TGCTGGCGCCCAGGGCCGCAACGATGGTGATGGCCAGCAGAATGTTGGGGATAGCCAGCAGGATGTCCATGCAGCGCATGATCACCATGTCCAGCTTGCCGCCGAAGAAGCCGGCCACAGAACCCAGCAGGCCGCCCACGATCAGAGAGAAGCACACAGCCACAAAGCTGATGCCCAGGCTCATGCGGGCCCCGTGGAAGATTCTGGCCAGAATATCTCTGCCCAGCTCATCAGTGCCGAAAGGATGGGAAGCCGAGGGAGACTGCAGTCTCTGGCTGATATTCTGCTTGATTACCACACTGTCATAATCGAACAATACGCCGGCGAAGATCACCATCAGGATCAGCAGGATGACGATCGCCAGACCTACCATGGCGCCCTTGTTCCGTCTCAGGTGACGCCACACATCATACATCTGGCCGTGCTTCTTTGCGCTGCCGGCCTCGGCAGCTACGGCCGTGTTCTTTTTCTCTTTGCTCATTTGCTCTTACCCCCCGACTTGTACTGGGACTTGATCCGCGGATCCACCATGCCGTACAGAATGTCAACGATCAGGTTGACCACGGAGAAGGTGGCGCAC
>NZ_JACJKW010000049.1 GCF_016901775.1 Intestinimonas butyriciproducens | reverse complement strand
TGCTGGCGCCCAGGGCCGCAACGATGGTGATGGCCAGCAGAATGTTGGGGATAGCCAGCAGGATGTCCATGCAGCGCATGATCACCATGTCCAGCTTGCCGCCGAAGAAACCGGCCACAGAACCCAGCAGGCCGCCTACTATCAGCGAGAAGCACACAGCCACAAAGCTGATGCCCAAGCTCATGCGGGCCCCGTGGAAGATTCTGGCCAGAATATCTCTGCCCAGCTCATCGGTTCCGAAAGGATGAGCTGCCGAGGGAGACTGCAGTCTCTGGGCGATATCCTGCTTGATTACCACATTGTCATAGTCGAACAGCACGCCGGCGAAAATCACCATCAGGATCAGCAGGATGACGATCGCCAGGCCTACCATGGCGCCCTTGTTCCGTCTCAGATGACGCCATACATCATACATCTGGCCGTGCTTCTTTCCGCTGCCGGCTTCGGCAGCTGCGGCCGTATTCTTCTTTGCTTTGCTCATTTGCTCTTACCCCCCGACTTGTACTGGGACTTGATCCGCGGATCCACCATGCCGTACAGAATGTCAACGATCAGGTTGACCACGGAGAAGGTGGCGCAC
>NZ_JACJKW010000048.1 GCF_016901775.1 Intestinimonas butyriciproducens | reverse complement strand
ATTGTTACTTGCCGCCCGTAAACGGGCTGTTTAGAAGTTTCCCATCGTCAGCTGTTCGCCCGCCTGGTCTTCTTCTAACTGGTGCCGGATGTATTCTGCTATCTTTTTATCGTTTTTTCCTGCTGTATCCACATAGTATCCTCTGCACCAGAACTCCCTATTGCGATACTTAAATTTCAACTCCGGGAATTTCTCGTACAGCATCAGGCTGCTTTTCCCCTTCAGATACCCCATGAAGCTCGAGACTGAATATTTCGGCGGTATCTCGACCAGCATGTGGATATGGTCCGGGCATACTTCTGCTTCCACGATTTTTACCTTCTTCCAGTCGCACAGTGTTCTTAAAATCTCTCCGATTTCTCTGCGCTTCTGTCCGTAGAACACTTTGCGCCGATATTTCGGTGCAAAGACTATGTGGTATTTGCAATTCCAGCTTGTATGCGATAAACTATTTACGTCGTTCACTTTGAATGACCTCCCTTTGCTTGTTTGTGCAGTTGGCAGACCGCACTCCTATTATAGCAAAGGGAGTTTTTATTTCGCCATTATCGACATAAGTCTTTTTTTGAACCACTCGCCTAGCGAGTGGTTTTC
>NZ_JACJKW010000047.1 GCF_016901775.1 Intestinimonas butyriciproducens | reverse complement strand
CGCACCTACGGTTATCGGCGGATGTGGCTGTGGTTAAAAAGCCAGAATATTTTCTGTAATCCGAAAACCGTGCTGCGGATTATGAAAAAGTATGATCTGCTGTCTGAAATCCGCCGACGCAGGAAATGGAAGCAGATGGGACAGCAGGTACACAAGTATAAGAATCTGCTCAACAGGGAGTTTCATGCGGATAAGCCCAACAGAAAATGGGTAACGGATATCTCCTATATCCATACCAGGCAGGGCGTACTATACCTGTCCATGATCCGCGATCTCTACGACAATTACATTGTAGCCTACAAAACCGGAACGGAACAAACAGTGAATCTGGTTCTGGACACCATTCATCTGGCGATGAAGCAGGAGAAAAAGAGGGCCGCTGCGGAGCTCCGCCTCCACAGCGACCAGGGTGCTCAATACGCCTCGCAAGCATATTTTGAGCTGACTCAAACATACGGCATTACACCGTCTATGTCAAGACGAGGAAACCCATATGATAATGCAATGGCGGAGAATTTCTTCTCCATTCTCAAAACAGAATGCATCTACCGCCACAAACCAGCTACATTCTCAGAGGCCAACGAGATGATTGACCGCTATATTCACTTCTACAACCATGAGCGCATTCAGCTAAAAACGGGAGAGGCGCCGCTGGCGCGACGCCTCTCCGC
>NZ_JACJKW010000046.1 GCF_016901775.1 Intestinimonas butyriciproducens | reverse complement strand
TCAGCCCGGGCCATTTCGTCTCCTGCTTCCTGGCCGAATAAGAGACTTCCTGAAATACCGAAAAGCCGATGCGACGAAAGTCGCATCGGCTTTTTTTCTTCGCAAGAAACACAGGGATAATCGCACTATGGTTTATGGAATGGATTGCTTTTGTATTTTTGCCAAAAAAGAAGGCGTGGAACAAAGAAAAATCATTCGTCAAGAGGGAAAAGTCTGGAGTGGCTTTTGATGGAATTTTACCGGGGAAAGGCGAAAAAAGGGCAAATATGTGCAATTTTGTTACTGTTGCTGAAAAAATATGCAGAATAAATAAACATAATACACAAAAACAAAAAAACGAAAATAGAAAGGAACCGAATGATTTTATGCAACATGCAAAAAAACAAAGATGGAAATTCTACATTAAGAGAAGAACTGCATAACAATTATTAAATAAATCATAAACTTTTTATTGCAAAAATATTTTCGACAAGATATAATCGTACTACAGTCGCTCCCGATGGTAGGGGGCGGCGATGTTCCTTATACGCATTGCATGTGTCTCAACACATGTTGCGGATACTTTTTGCCAAATGCGTTTCTAACAGGAAGGGCAGCATTCTGTTGGAGACGCAGGGGTAAAAAAATTACAGGAGGATCTTATGTGGAAATTCATTGTTAAGAGACTGATTATGCTGATCCCGGTATTGATCGGCGTAACCCTGCTCGTGTTCCTGATCCTGCAGCTGGCGCCAGGC
>NZ_JACJKW010000045.1 GCF_016901775.1 Intestinimonas butyriciproducens | reverse complement strand
CTTTGCTCATTTGCTCTTACCCCCCGACTTGTACTGGGACTTGATCCGCGGATCCACCATGCCGTACAGAATGTCAACGATCAGGTTGACCACGGAGAAGGTGGCGCACACCAGAATGATACATCCCATAACCATGGGGATGTCTCGGCCATTGATGGAGTCCACCATCAACCGGCCAACACCAGGCCATGCAAACACGGTCTCTGTCAGCACCGAGCCGCCCAGCATGTAACCGATCTGCAGACCGATAACTGTGATGGTGGGGATCAGCGCGTTCTTCAGCGCGTGCTTACGGATAACAACGCCATAGGCCACGCCCTTGGCACGGACCGTACGGATGTAGTCCTGACGAATGGTCTCCAGCATGGAGGAACGGGTTGTTCTGGCGATGGACGCCATATGGTTGAAGCCCAGAGCCACGGCGGGCAGCACGATGCTCTTCCAGCCCTCACTACCAGAGGAGGGGAACCATCCCAAACGCAAGGAGAACAACAGAATCAGCAGCAGGCCCAGCCAGAAGATAGGCATCGAAACGCCCACCAGCGCGATAACCATGCTGATGCTGTCAAACAGGGTGTTCTGCTTCACAGCTGCCACAACGCCCAGCGGCACAGCTACCACCACGGCCAGAAGCATGGCGCATGCTGTCAGCTTGATGGTGTTGGGGAACCGGTTGAACACTTCGTCAGACACAGGTCCGCGGGTCTTGTAGGACTCGCCCATGTCCCCCTGAACCAGCTTGATGATGTAGTTTGCATACTGCACCAGCACCGGATCATTGAGGCCCAAGGATTCCCGCAGCTCTTGAATCTGCTCAGGGGTGGCCTGCTCGCCCAAGATTACCTTCGCCGGGTCGCCTGGCGCCAGCTGCAGGATCAGGAACACGAGCAGGGTTACGCCGATCAATACCGGGATCAGCATAATCAGTCTCTTAACAATGAATTTCCACATAAGATCCTCCTGT
>NZ_JACJKW010000044.1 GCF_016901775.1 Intestinimonas butyriciproducens | reverse complement strand
ACAGCATGGCAGGGCCATGCAGGGGGGATTGCAAAGCCAGGCAAATGATTCAGCTGGGTGCTGTGATCGGGTGCGGGAGCACCGCTTGGCCGTCCCGACACGGGACCGGGAGCACCGCTTGGGAGCGGAGGCTCGCCGTCAATCCCTCAGTCGGCGTTCGCCGACAGCTCCCTTTGCACAAGGGCGGTCCGGTGGCCGGACGGCCAAAACTCTCTTTGCTGCCCGGGAAACAACCGGCCTAGGTGCTTTGATCGGGTGCGGGAGCACAGTATGGGTGTGGCGGCTCGCCACCTTATTTGGGGAGCATGCGGTAGAGGAGGATCACTGGCGGGGCGCAGAGCAAAAGCAGGAAAAAAAGGGCGTGGCTCCGGCTTCTTTCCAGGTCATAGACATCCAGCGCCCGCAGGCCGGTGAAAAGGGTGAGCAGCACATAGCAGACAATATCGGCCCAAAGCCACACCCGCCACCAAAGGGCGTCGGAAACCTCCCAGGCCCCCACCGAATGGGGAACCCCTATACCGGCGCCCAAAAGAAGGAGGTAGACAATGGGGGTGTTGATCTTATCCATGAGAAAGCGGAACCAGGGGGCGTCACTGAGTTTTTGCCGGAAGTTCTGGAATTTTTCTTTCATGGGAAGGCCTCCTCTCTTTATATAGGTACAGTATACCAGATTCTGGGGAAAACGCAACAAGAGGTGCGGGTAAGAGAGGGAAGGTTGGTTGAATGCAATCGGACAGGACTGCACATTGGTCCCGTGACGGGACGGCCAAAACTCGCTGAAGGCTGTATGCACTGTTTGCTCCTGTGCTCCGGGTGTGATAAACCATCACCCGGGCAGCGTGACGCTGCACCCGTTCCTGTCTTGGCCTTGGCTGGTTGTGTTGCCCAGCGCGGGAGCACCGCAGCCCCCCTTGTGCAAAGGGGGGACAGCATGGCAGGGCCATGCAGGGGGGATTGCAAAGCCAGGCAAATGATTCAGCT
>NZ_JACJKW010000043.1 GCF_016901775.1 Intestinimonas butyriciproducens | reverse complement strand
AGATCATCCCCGAAGGCTCTTCCCGTACCATCGCTCTGGAAGCCGGTGAAATCGACTTCATCGTGGAAGTGGAAGCCATGGACGCTGACCGTCTGAAGGAAAACAGCGATCTGAAGGTCATCAGCTTTGAGCACACCAGCCACAACTGGCTGATGCTGAACAACGAGGTGCCCGGCCTGGATAATCAGGATGTGCGCCACGCTATCAACAGCGCCATCGACAAGGAAAGCGTTGTCACCGTTGCTTACAACGGCCTGGCTACTCCTTCCTGGACCGCTACTCCCAGCAACTTCCCCGGCACCACCGATGAAAACGCCGACACTTACGATGTGGAAAAGGCAAAGCAGTATCTGGCCGATTCTGGTGTGGACCCTGCTTCCGTCAAGTTCTCCATCATCTGCTCCGACGACACTAAGAAGCGCGCCGGCGAAGTGATTCAGGCTAACCTGAAGGAAATCGGCATCAACTGCGAAATCGAGAGCATGGACCTGGCTACATACCTGTCCGCTACAGCTGAAGGCGACTACACTGCAGCTATCGGCGGCTATACCTCCAGCGACCTGCTTTCCTATGTGGTGGGCGTGTATCACAGCTCCTCCATCAACGCTTCCAACAAGACCCGGTTGAACGATCCCGAAGTGGATGCCCTGATCGATCAGGCCAAGACCACTCTGGACGAGACCGAGAGAGTTGCTATCTTTGAGAAGCTGTCCGCTCGCCTGAACCTGCTGTGCTCCCAGGCTCCTCTGTATCAGCCCCTGACTCTGAGAGCTTACAAGGCTGGTCTGGAAGGTGTGGAAGTCAGCGACAGCGGCACCATCTATTTCGAGAAGGTTTACTGGGCTGAATAAGCGCAGTTGACAGAGAAAAATAGCTCCTTACCCTGCGCTGTTCCCGGGCCGGATGGTCCGGGAACAGTGCCGCCCTATTTCCCGCTTTGGGACCGGCAGCCTTGAAAGGCGGCCTCGAAGCGGGGAATGGGGCCCAATCCAGCCGAAGCCGTTTCAACAGGCGGCAGAGGCAAGAAAACAGGAGGATCTTATGTGGAAATTCATTGTTAAGAGACTGATTATGCTGATCCCGGTATTGATCGGCGTAACCCTGCTCGTGTTCCTGATCCTGCAGCTGGCGCCAGGC
>NZ_JACJKW010000042.1 GCF_016901775.1 Intestinimonas butyriciproducens | reverse complement strand
CTTGAACTGCACCCCATTTGTTAGACAGTATGATATACTGGATAACAAGTGGGGTGCTTCATTATGCCAAAAGGAATACCAAACAAACGATACACGCCAGAATTTAAGAAACTAGTGATTGAAACGATGATGGCGGAAAAACTGAGCTACTGCGAAACAGCAAGACAGTTTGAAGTAAGCAGCGATACTCGAATCAAGGACTGGGAGCGAATATACCTAACGGAAGGACCGGAAGGCTTTGCAGTAGAGCGACATGGCCGTGGAAGTAAGGGCCGTCCCAAGAAACTGCCCACAGCTGTGGAAGAGGACTTACTGGCCGAGGTGCAGCGGCTGCGTGCGGAGAATGAATACCTAAAAAACTTGCAAGCCTTGGTTTTGGAGAGAGAGCGACGCCAGGGGAAAAAGCCCAGGTAGTCCAAAAACTAAGGCCAAAATATGCTTTGCCCCTCCTTCTTGAAATCGCTCAACTGCCTCGTGCGACCTTTTACTACCACCTGAAACGCATGCAAAAGGCAGACAAATATGCTCAAGAAAAAACAGAAATTGCCGCTATCTATCACGAAAACAAAGGAAGATACGGTTACCGGCGTATCACAATGGTGCTTCGTAGCAGAGGGTTTCTCCTGAACCACAAGACTGTCCAGCGGCTTATGAGAAAACTGGGCTTGGTTTGTCGTGTCAGAATCAAGAAATATCGTTCTTATAAAGGAGACATGGGCAAAATTGCCCCTAATCTGCTGAACCGGGATTTCCATGCAGAGAAGCCAAACCTGAAATGGGTCACTGATGTGACGGAGTTCAGCCTGTTTGGCCAGAAACTGTACCTTTCTCCCATTCTGGATTTACACAATGGGTATCTGATTACCTATACAATTTCTGAACATCCAGTTCTGAAGATGGTAACCTCCATGCTTAATAAGGCTTTTGAAAGCATACCGGATGGGACAGATCTGATTCTCCACTCAGACCAGGGCTGGCAATACCAGCATAAGCAGTACCAGCAGATGTTAAAGTGCAAGGGTATCCGGCAAAGTATGAGCCGCAAAGGGAATTGCCTGGATAATGCTGTGATGGAAAATTTCTTTGGCCTGCTCAAAAGCGAGTTGCTGTATCTCCAAGAATTTGAATCTGTGGAACACTTCAAGCAGGAACTTCTGGACTATCTGGACTACTACAACAACCGCCGCATCAAAGCAAAGCTAAAGGGCTTGCCGCCTGCAATTCACAGACAACAAGCCCTTTCAGCTGCTTGAACAATTTTTGATAGAAATATTGTCTAACTTTTTGGGGTCACTTCA
>NZ_JACJKW010000041.1 GCF_016901775.1 Intestinimonas butyriciproducens | reverse complement strand
CCCAGGAACCGGCCCCCGCTCCCCTCCATACGCCATCGGCTCCCGCTCCCCAAAGCCAAGGCAACACCAATCTGGTGTGGATTCCTGCCAGTGGGACAAAATATCACAGCAACTCCGGCTGCAGCAACATGAAAAACCCCACACAGGTGACTCAGGATGAAGCCGTCGCCATGGGTTATGATGCCTGTAAGAGATGCCACTGATCATGTTTCTTTCCCAAAAGATGGCAAGCAATATCGCATGACAGGCAAAAAGCCGCGGCCATAACCGCGGCTTTTTTCTTTTTCTCCTTATCCTTCCCGCACCTGGAGCGACAGCACATCAGGCCGGGCATAGTGGCCGCACACATCGTGCTCCATTTTGCTGGCGGCCGCCTGCTGCATATCCAGCTGGGCGTAAATGATCTCTTCCCGATCCCACACCGTATCAGAGATCACATGGCCATATGGGTCCACCACGCAGCTGCCACCGCGGCAGGCGATATCCGGCAGCCGGCCGATCTCTTCTTCTCCGCTTTTTGTCTTGGGATAGTCCGCCTTTGTAAAGTACATATCGCAGTTGATAAAGAAGCAGTGGCCTTCAATGGCGATATGACGGACGGTATCCTGCCATTCCGGATTGTCATTGGTGTTGGGAGAAATATAAATGGTGATCCCTTTCTGGTAAAGGGCCACCCGGGCCAGAGGCATATAGCTTTCCCAGCAGATCAGATTGCCCATAGGGCCCCACGGGGTATCCATCACCGGGAAAAAGTCCTTGTTGCCGTCTCCCCAAACCACCCGCTCGCTGCCGGTAGGCTTGAGCTTGCGGTGATTGAGTGCCTCTCCCTGGGGCGAGATCATCATATTGGAATTATACAGAGTCGCCGTCACTTCATCCCTTTCGGAATAGCCGATGCTCACATAGACGCCCAACTCCTTGGCGCAACCGATGATCTGCTGCATTTCCTCCCCCCTGGCCAGGATGGAATTGTCGTAATAGGCCTTCCAATCTTCTCTTCCAGCCTGATTCCGGCTGCCCACCGTAAAACCATAGGTCATGCCATAGGGATAGCCGGGAATAAACAATTCGGGGAACACGATGAGCTGTGCTCCATTTGCAGCGCATTCCTCCATCAGCTTGAGCACTTTTTCCACGCATTTTTCCTTCTGAAACATCACCGGGGTGGCCTGCACCACTGCCACCTTGCAGACGCTTTCCAAATCTTTCATTGTTGTGCCTCCTCTTCGGGCCGGACGAAATATTTTCTCTGCCGTCCTTTGATTTTTTGATTGTACCATGGCTGCAAGTCCAGGCAGACTTGCACGCCGCCAATGAGGCGTAAAATCAGCTTTGCTGATTTTTGCTATGGTGTAACATCAACAGCAGTCGTTTTGCAGGCAAAACGACT